>CAZKBF010000016.1:0-67243 GCA_964551225.1 uncultured Ruminococcus sp. | reverse complement strand
GAAGCTCACGCGGGAAATCTGCGCGGAATTTGAGGTTGTGGGCGCGTCGGTTCATTCGGTTGAGGAAGCCGCTCTTGCAGAAAAACTCGGTGTTTCTTACGTCACCGCGGGACACATTTTTGCGACAGACTGCAAAAAAGGTGTACCGCCGCGGGGACTTGAATTTCTCGAAAATGTCTGCAAAAGCGTGAAAATCCCCGTCTACGCAATCGGCGGGATAACCCGCGATAATATGCACCTCGCGCTCGAAGCGGGCGCGGCGGGAGTTTGCGTTATGTCGGGCTTGATGAACGGAACTTTCTTTGAATAAAGCAAAAAGCGTTCCCGTGCGGAACGCTTTTATATTGTACAAAAAATCAGAAAAAACTCGGGCTAAATGGGCACAAAAATTGCTTGCGGGCACGAAAATCGCCCTAGATGAAACTAGGGCGAAAAGGGAGATTGCAAATTATGATTAACGAACAACCCGCGGATTTTTTGATTTTCGTGCTTGTGCACTTGAGTTTCGGCTTTCAGCCGAACCTCATTACAAAAACGCAGAGGAAAACTCAAAGGCACGGTCTAAAGACCGTGCCTTTGAGTTTTTGGCGGAGAAAGAGGGATTTGAACCCTCGCGCCGGTTGCCCGACCTACTCCCTTAGCAGGGGAGCCTCTTCACCACTTGAGTATTTCTCCAAATGCTGAAACAATTATTCAATCACAAATGGTATTATACCACATTCAAAATCATTTGTCAAGACCTTTTTGCAAAAACTTTGTAATCTGCGGTTGACAAAACCGATTATTTGTACTATAATTAAATTTGACAGAAGAAAAAGGAAGGTCTGGGAATTATGCCTATAAAAATAGCCGACGGGCTGCCGGCGCAGGAGATACTTGAAAAAGAGCATATTTTCGTGATGACGGAGTATCGCGCGCTGCATCAGGATATCCGCCCGCTGAAAATCGGTATACTCAATCTGATGCCGACAAAAATTGTCACGGAAACGCAGATTTTGCGCTGCCTGTCCAACACGCCGCTTCAAATCGAAGTGGAGCTTGTGGGAATGGTTTCGCACAACAGCAAAAACACTTCACAGGAGCATCTGCTGGAGTTTTACAAGAACTTTGACGATATAAAAAATCAGAATTTCGACGGTTTTATCATAACCGGCGCGCCTGTTGAGCAGATGCCGTTTGAAGAGGTTGACTATTGGAAAGAGCTTTGCGAGATTATGGATTGGACGACAACTCACGTTCACTCCACGCTCCACATTTGCTGGGGAGCGCAGGCGGGGCTTTACTACCACTACGGTATACCGAAATATCCGCTCTCCGAAAAGGTTTCGGGTGTGTTTGCGCACAAGCTCCTCACACCAAAAGCGCGCCTTTTCCACGGCTTTGACGGGGAGTTTTACGCGCCGCATTCTCGTCACACGGAAACTCGTGCCGAGGATATCCTGAAGGTGCCGGATTTGCGGCTTATGGCGGTATCGGACGAGGCGGGTGTTTACGCTGCGGGAAACGAGAGCGGAAGCCGCTTCTTCATCACCGGTCACTCGGAATACGACGCGGGAACGCTTGACGCGGAGTATCACCGCGACTTGGAGCGCGGTCTTAACCCGAATGTGCCCAAGCACTATTATCCCGACGACAACCCCGAAAACGAGCCCGTGCTGCGCTGGAGAGCGCACTCGACGCTGTTGTTCACGAATTGGCTTAACTATTACGTTTATCAGACCACGCCGTTTGATATCAGCAAGAAAATTTAATTGCCGTGAAATTGCATAAATCCACACCCGAGAAATTGTAATAAGTGCTAAAAATTCTGTCGCTTGTTGCAAATATTCTCGGGTTGTGTTATAATGTAAAAAGGGGAATTATACAACATTTGGGAAAATATTCGGAGAGGGGGAGCAGCTATGTCAGAAGAGATAGTTCATTCCACGATAGACGTTTCCGTCAATCCAAACAAAACAACAGCGTTTGTGTCGTTTTCAAAGCCCGAAAACGGCGGAATTGACGTGAGCTTGGATAAGGTTATGAAGGCGCTTGAGGACAAAAATGTGTCCTACGGCTTGCTGAAAGAAGAAATTGAGAGAGCAGTCGAGCAGAAGCGTTATGATGAGAATATCTGCGCGGCGCGCTGGGACCCTCCTGTGGACGGCGTTGACGGTACGATAAAGTACTATTATCGCACCGACCAGTGCACTGCCCCTGTTGAAAACGAGCACGGTGTTGTTGACTACAAAAACCTCGGTTTGGTGCGCAACATCACGGCGGGCACTCCCATTGCCGAAATAACTCTGCCTACGGACGGTGAGCCGGGGCGCGATATTATGGGAATGGTTGTGCAGCAGAAGAAGGGCACTCCCGTTAACCTGAATCTCGGCAACGGCACTTCTCTCATAAACGACGGCACGGAGCTTATCGCGGCGGTTGACGGCAATCTTGTGTTCAGAAACGGCTCGTTCTGCGTTGATGAAACGCTGTTGATAAACGGCGATGTTGACGTATCGACGGGAAATATTGACTTCATCGGAAGCGTGACCGTCAAGGGAAGCGTTTTCGAGGGATTTCGCGTTACATCAAAAAAGGATATAAGCGTGCTCGGCTCTGTGAACGGTGCGGAGCTGTCCGCCGACGGAAACATTTCCGTGAAAATCGGCATTATCAACAGCAAGGTTGACTGCCGCGGGGACGTTAAACTCGGCTTTTGCGAGAACTCAAAGGTTCGCTGCGACGGAAATGTTGACAGTGCGTCGTTTGTCGGCGGCGAGGTTTTCGCGGGACGCGATTTGATTGCGTCGGGCAAGGGCGTTATTATGGGCGGAAAATACACGGCGCTCAACAACGTGGACGCGTCGGTTATCGGCTCGGATAAGTACGTCAAAACCGAGATTACGCTCGGCAACAACGCGGTTCTGATGGAAGAGCGCGAGACGCTTGACAAGAAGATTAAGGATATGGAGGATAAGCTCGACCAGCTCGGGAAAATCCTCACGACTCTCACGGAGCTTTCAAAGGTTGCGAAGCTGCCGCCCGAGCGCGAGCAGCTCAAGGCAGACGCGCTGCGAAACCGCCTGAAATTCCAAGCGGAGATTAAAAAGGCGAAGGTGCGTATGGCTGAAATCGACGAGGCGCTCAAGCTCACGCAGAACTTGTCGGTGTCGATAAAGCGAATGATTTACCCCGGCGTAAAGTTGAGGATAAATTCGTGTATGCTCGCGGTGAAAACGACGGAAAACCGCTGCCGCGCGACCGTGGAAAAAGGCGAGATTGTTTTCAAGCCGCTTTAATTCACGCAATTTTGAATATAGGAAGCAAGGAGAAAACTTCTTGCTTCTTTTTTCACAATCTTTTCACATTCCAAACCGTTTTTGTCGGTTGACTTTTTAATAGGAATGTGCTATAATTTATTCATAGTGCAAAAATAGACAAAGTCTTTTTTGTTGAAAACAGCCAACATTTGTCAAATATAAAACAATTTTTGTGTAAAATGGAGAGGATAGATTAGAATGAGGCGAGTGGGACTTGATATAGGTTCGACAACCGTAAAGGCGGCGGTTCTCGGGGAGAACGGAGAGCTGCTTCACAGCCGTTATCAGCGGCATTTTTCCGATATCAGAAAGACTGTTGCCGACATAATTTCCGAGGTTGGCGAGAAGTTTTCGGGTGAAAACGCGCTTGTCGCGGTAACGGGCTCGGGCGGAATTTCCGTGTCAAAGTGGCTCGGGATACCGTTTGTACAGGAGGTTGCCGCGGGAACGGACGCGATAAAGGCGCTTATCCCGCAGACCGATGTTGCAATCGAGCTCGGCGGCGAGGACGCGAAAATTACATACCTCGCGGGTGGTCTCGAGCAGCGTATGAACGGTACCTGCGCGGGCGGCACGGGCGCGTTTATCGACCAGATGGCGGCGCTTCTCAACACGGATATCGGCGGCTTGAACGAGCTGTCCAAAAAGCACACGACGATTTACCCGATAGCGTCGCGCTGCGGAGTTTTCGCGAAGAGCGATATCCAGCCGCTGCTCAACGAGGGCGCAAAACGAAGCGATATCGCGGCGTCCGTTTTCCAATCGGTTGTAAATCAGACGATAAGCGGACTTGCCTGCGGAAAGCCTATCCGCGGCAATGTTGCCTTTCTCGGCGGACCGCTCCACTATTTGTCGGAGCTGCGCCAGCGCTTTATCGAAACGCTTGACCTGAAGCCCGAGAACATCATAATCCCCGAAAACGCGAATTTGTTCGTGGCAATGGGCTGCGCGCTGTCCGATGAAGCGGAGGAAATGTCGATTGACGCGCTTGTCGAAAAGGCGGGAAATCTCGGCGAAAATCAACTCCGCGAGGTTGAGCGTCTTGCTCCGCTGTTTGAGAGCGAGGAAGAGCTGAAAGCGTTCCGCGAAAGACACGCGAAATCGGTTATCCCGACAGCCGATTTGAGTGCACACAAGGGCGCTTGTTATCTCGGAATTGACGCGGGTTCAACGACAACAAAGGCTGTTCTTCTGAACAAGGACGCGGAAATTCTCTATTCGTTCTACGACAACAACCACGGCGACCCGCTGAAATCGGTTATCGGTATACTGAAAGACATCTACTCGAAGCTCCCCGAGGGCGCGTACATCGCGAAGGCTTGTACAACGGGCTACGGCGAGCATTTGATAAAGGCAGCTCTCGGCGCGGATTACGGCGAGATTGAAACAATGGCGCACTACAAGGCTGCCGACAAAATTCTGCCCGGCGCGGAGTTTATCCTCGACATCGGCGGTCAGGATATGAAATGTATGCGCGTGAAAAACGGCGAAATCGAGAGCATTTTGCTTAACGAGGCGTGTTCATCGGGCTGCGGCTCGTTTATCGAGAACTTCGCGAACGCTCTTGGTATGACTTCGGCGGAATTTGCCGTTCTGGGACTTTCCGCGGAGCACCCTGTTGACCTCGGCTCGCGCTGTACGGTATTTATGAACTCACGCGTTAAACAGGCGCAAAAAGAGGGCGCAACCGTCGCGGATATCTCGGCGGGACTGTCCTATTCCGTTTGCAAGAACGCGCTGTTTAAGGTTATAAAGCTGCGCGACACCGCTTCAATGGGCGATAAAATCATCGTTCAGGGCGGCACGTTTATGAACGACAGCGTTCTGCGCGCGTTTGAAAAAATTGTCGGAAAAGATGTTGTCCGTCCCGATAAGGCGGGGCTTATGGGCGCTTACGGCTCGGCTCTCGTTGCTCTTGAGCGCGACGACGGCGAAAAGAGCACGATTGCGTCCGTTGATAAACTCGACAGCTTTAAAGCCGAAAAAACCGCGGCACGCTGCGGAAAATGCTCGAACAACTGCCTGCTCACAATCACAAAATTCCCCGACGGAACGCGCTATATCAGCAACAACCGCTGCGAGCGCGGCGCGGGAAATGTTTCGACGGGCGAAAAGCTCCCGAACCTATACGATTATAAATATCACCTCTTGTTTGACCGCGAGTGCCTGCCCGAGGACAGCGCACCACGAGGTGTAATCGGCTTGCCGAGAGTTCTCGGAATGTACGAGAATTTCCCGTTCTGGCACAAGCTGTTCACGGAGCTTGGCTTCTCGGTTAAGCTCTCCCCGAAAACAACGAGAGCGATTTACGACAAGGGTATCGAAACAATGCCGAGCGAATCGGTTTGCTATCCCGCAAAGCTGGCTCACGGGCACATTCAGGCGCTTATCGACGAGGGTGTGAAGCTGATTTTCTACCCCTCTATGCCGTACGAAATGTCCGACGATATCGGCGCGGATAACCACTACAACTGCCCTGTTGTCGCGACCTACAGCGAGGTTATCAGAAACTCCGTGCCGGAGCTTCGCGAAAGCGTGAAATTCCTCAACCCGTTCCTGCCGATTTTCAACGAAAAGCGTATGGGCGAGCGACTTTTTGAGGAGTTTTCGGCAAATCTTCCCGATAAAAATATCACCAAAAAAGAGATAACCGACGCGCTCGAAAAAGCGTACGCCGAGGACGCGAAGTTCAAGGAAACGATGCGGAAAAAGGGCGAGGAAACGCTTCAGTTCCTCAAGGACAACGGCAAGCGCGGAATTGTTCTCGCGGGGCGTCCTTATCACATTGACCCCGAGATAAACCACGGTCTGCCCGAGATGATTTCGGGATACGGTTTCGCGGTTTTGACCGAGGACAGCGTTGCGCATATCGAGCAGGTTGTGCGCCCGATACGCGTTGTTGACCAGTGGACGTATCACACGCGTCTTTACGCGGCGGCACACGTTGTCGGCAAGAATGATTGTCTTGAGCTTGTGCAGCTCAACTCGTTCGGCTGCGGACTTGACGCGATTACCACGGACGAGGTTCAGGAAATTCTCCGCAGCTTCGGAAAGCTGTACACTTGCCTTAAAATCGACGAGGTCAACAACCTCGGCGCGGCGAGAATTCGCTTGCGCTCGCTGATATCGGTTGTAGACGAGCGCGCGCGGCATAAATACCAGCCCGTTCGCGGTCACGTCGGTTACATAAGACAGCCCGAGTTCACGAAAGAAATGCGCAAAAACCACAAAATTCTCTGCCCGCAGATGGCGCCTATTCACTTCGATTTGCTGGAGATGGCGTTCAGGTACAGCGGGTATGACGTGGACGTTTTGCGCGACTGCTCGAAGGCGGTTGTTGACGAGGGCTTGAAATACGTCAACAACGACGCTTGCTATCCGTCGATTTTGATTGTCGGACAGCTTATCCACGCGCTCAAGAGCGGCAAGTATGATATAAACAACACCTCCGTTCTGATAACCCAAACGGGCGGTGCGTGCCGTGCGACAAACTATGTTGGTATGCTCAAGAAAGCGCTTAAGGACGCGGGTTTTGACAATGTACCGCTGATTTCGCTCAACGTTGTCGGACTTGAAAAGCAGAGCGGCTTCCGACTCTCGATATCAATGGCGATAAGAGCATTTATGGCGATGATTTACGGCGATGTGCTGTCGCGCTGCTTGTACAAAGTTCGTCCGTATGAAGTCGAAAAAGGCTCGGCGAACGCGCTTTATCAGAAGTGGCGCTTGAAGCTGCGCGATGATATGAAAACGCTCTCGATGAAGACTTTTAACAGCAACATCGAAGCGATTGTCGAGGAGTTTAAAAATTTCCCCGTTCTCGATATCAAGAAGCCGCGCATTGGACTTGTCGGAGAAATTCTCGTTAAATTCCACCCCGTTGCGAACAACGACATTATCGGGCTGCTGGAAAACGAGGGCTGCGAGGTTGTCGTGCCCGATTTGATGGGATTTTTCTATTACATCTGCTCGCACGGCGTGACGAAATCCGAGCTTTTGTACTGCTCAAAGACGAAGAAATTCGCCGAGAATGCGGCAATCAAGGCGATGCGGTTTATGGAAAAGGCGTACCGCAAAGCTGTTACGGGAACGAAATTCGGCTGTCCGGGCGACATCTTTGAGATGCGCGAAATGGTAAAGCCGATTGTTTCGCCGGGAAATATCGCGGGCGAGGGCTGGTTCTTGTGCGCGGAGATGCTCGAGCTTATCCACGAGGGCGTCCCGAATATCGTTTGTATGCAGCCGTTTGCCTGCCTGCCGAACCACGTCACGGGCAAGGGCGTTATCGGTGAGCTTCGCCGCCGTCACCCCGAGAGCAATATCGTTGCCGTTGACTTTGACCCGGGCGCTTCCGAGGTTAACCAAGTGAACAGAATTAAGCTGATGCTGACGAGAGCGTTCGCGGAGGCGGGCTTGAGCAGAAAGAATGTTGTCAAGCTCGAAACGGACGACAAGTACTCGCAGCTTATCGGCGCGATTTATAAGTAATTTTATCGAAAAGAGGTCTTATGAAGAAAAGAATTTTGTCGGTTTTGCTCGCAGCGGCGATGATTTTCGGTTGTTTGGGAACCGCAGCTTTTGCCTCGTATAATAAAAAATACGATATCAACAGCGATGGTTTTGTAAACCCGAAGGACGCTTTTTGCGTGCTGGAAAAGTTCATTGACGATACTGCGACAATGAGCGATGATGTAAATGGCGACGGTATTGTTAATCCGAAAGACGCGGCTGAAATTCTAATGTATTATTTAGACCCGTCCGCCTTTGATGATTCCTCGGAAACATCTTCGGACACCTCCGACACTTCCTCCGATACCTCAACGGAAACATCTGATATTTCCGAGGAGTATAGAAAGGAAGTTGTAAGGCTTGTGAATATCGAGCGTGAAAAATACGGGCTTTCCGAGCTTGCGATAAACGAGGCGGTTATGGATACAGCGCAGCTTCGTGCGGGTGAGATTATCGAAAAATTCGACCACGAGCGTCCGAACGGAGAAATGTGCTACACCGCTCTTAACGAAGCCGACATACGCTATCGAACCGCCGGAGAGAACATTGCCGCGGGACAACCCACTCCCGCAGAAGTGGTTGAGAGCTGGATGAATTCCCCCGGACATCGCTCTAATATACTCAATCCCGATTTCGCGGAGATAGGCGTGGGCTACATTTATTCAGGCAATTCATATTATGGCAGCTATTGGGTGCAGATGTTTATAGGATAACGTCTGCCGAAAGGAGATAAAAATGGCTTTTAACAACAATTCATCAAGCGGTGGAAACAGCACAAACAAGAAAGCAATCAGCTTTTGGGTGCTTATCGGTCTTGCGACAATTCTCGTACTTATCGTTTTGTTCAACAGCTTTACGGTTGTAAACGAAGGTTACATCGGCGTTAAATATCAGTTCGGAAAGATTGTTTCGAGCGACCTCTCCGCGGGACTTAATATGCACATTCCGTTTGTAGAGGAAATTCAGGAGGTTGACACGCGCGAGCAGATTTATTCCGTTCAGACAAACGCTTACACCAGCGATACGCAGACGGTTGACCAGCTTTCGCTCAAGCTGAACTACTGCTACGACGGAACGAAGCTGTCTGATATTATCAGGTCAATCGGTATCAGCAACGTTGAAACCAAGCTCCTTGTACCGAACGTGGCGAAGATAGCGAAGAACGAAATCGGTAAGGTCCGCGCGGAGGATTTGGTTCAGTCGCGCTCCGAGGTTCAGAACGCGATTTACGAGTCGCTGAAGGAAACGCTTGAGCCGAGCGGTATTATCGTAACCGCATTTGCAATCGAGAACCTCTCCTTTGACGCGGCGTTTGAGCAGTCCATTCAGGCGAAGGTTATCGCGGCGCAGGACGCTCTGAAGATGCAGAACAAGACCGCCGAGAAGGAAGAAGAGGCAAAGCAGAAGGTTATCGCGGCGCAGGCGGAGGCTGATTCGCAGAAAATCAAGGCGGACGCCGAGGCTTACGCGATTAAGGCGGTTCAGGAGCAGCTTGCGACCAGCCCGAACTATGTTGATTACCTCAAAATCAACAACTGGAACGGCGAGCTTCCGCAGGCAATCGGAAACGAGGTTAACCCGTTCTTCGCGCTGGACAACAGCTCCGCAAGCAACAAAACAACCAACAATACCGTGACAGCACCGGCTGCTGCCGAGTAATTTCACAAGAGATTTTCTAAAAACCTGTTTTCACTCAACCGAGGTTTTTAGAGGTGAACAAAACAAATATTTCGGGGAATGCCGGGCGGCTGTTTGTCGCTCTGCATTTTCCGTGTTTAAAGGATGGTAATGATTTGGACTACAACACGTTAAAGCAAAACGCGCTCGACAGCTGTTTTTCCCGCGCGAACAATATGCAGAAAAAGGCGATTTTCAAGGTTCGCGGCGCGGTGCTGATAATCGCGGGCGCGGGCAGCGGAAAAACTACGGTGCTCGTAAACAGAATTGCGAATATGATTCGCTTCGGAAACGCGTTTCACGATGAAGAAGTACGCGCTGTTTCACCCGATGAGGAACGTTTTCTCGCAGAATTTCCCGATATGGAAAAATCTCCCGAAAATCTCGGAAAGCTTGCGGAAATAATCGCGGTTGACCCGATAAATCCGTGGAATATTCTCGCGATTACGTTTACGAACAAGGCTGCGGGAGAGCTTCGCGAGAGGCTTTCGTCAATGCTTGGCGAGGACGCCGACAAAATCAATGCCTCAACGTTTCACTCCGCCTGCGTGAAAATTCTGCGCCGCGAGATTGAAAAGCTGGGCTTTCATTCGGGCTTCACGATTTACGATGACGACGACTCTAAGCGCTTAATCCGCGACATTATGAAAAACCGCAATATTGACGAAAAGCGCATCGCACCGAAGGTTTTCAGGAACAACATTTCGCGGCTGAAGGACAGAATGATTTCAGCGGAGGACTACACGAAAACTGCTCAAGAAAGCGGCGAGTTCACCGAACAGAAAACCGCCGAGGTTTACGCGGATTATCAGAAAGCGCTCGCCGCAGCGAACGCGGTTGATTTCGACGATATAATTTACCTCACGGTAAAGCTGTTCGAGAACTTCCCCGATGTGCTCTCGCATTACCGCAATTTGTACAAATATATAATGGTTGACGAGTATCAGGACACGAACTTCGCGCAGTACCGCTTGATTTCGCTCTTGGCGGGCGACAGCGGAAATCTCTGCGTTGTCGGCGACGACGACCAGTCGATTTACCGTTTCCGTGGGGCAACAATCGAGAATATTTTGAGCTTCGAGAAGCAGTATAAGAACAGCGAGGTTATCCGCCTTGAGCAGAATTATCGCTCGACAACAAATGTCCTCAACGCCGCAAACGCTGTTATCAAGAACAATTCCCACCGCAAAGAAAAACGCCTTTGGAGCGAGCTTGGCGAGGGTGAAAAGATAAAAATTCTGAAATACCAAAACGAGCTGGGCGAGGGCAAGGGCGTTGCCGATATAATTTCCGAGGGCGTGAAAAACGGCGCGAAATACTCGGACTACGCGATTTTGTACCGCAACAACGCGCTTTCGAGAACCTTTGAAACGTCGCTCACCCGCGCGGGTATACCTTATAAAATAGTGGGCGGTCTGCGCTTCTACGACCGCAAGGAAGTCAAGGACATCTTGAGCTATCTCGCGCTTTTGAACAACCCGTATGACGCTGTGCGTTTCCGCCGCGTGATAAACGAGCCGAAGCGCGGCATCGGCGACGCGTCGATTGACGAGATTATCCGAGTAAGCGAGGGACTAGGGATAAGCCCGCTTGACGTGTGCAGGGACGCGTCGCGGTTTGAAACGCTCTCCCGTAAGACAAACGCGCTCAAAGCCGCCGCGAACATTTTTGACGAGCTGGACGAGCTTTCGGATACCGTTCAGCTGGACGAGCTGATTGACGCGGTTGTCGAGAAATCCGGTTACGGGCAGATGCTGAAAGCGCTCGGTGACGAGGGCGCGGCTCGTATGGAGAACATCAACGAGCTGAAGTCAAACGCGCTGGAGCTGCTCAAGGAACAGCCCGACGCGACTTTGCCCGATTTTCTCGAGCAGGCGGCGCTTCAGTCGGATATCGATAACTATGATACCGATACCGACCGCGTTTCACTTATGACAATGCACTCCGCGAAGGGACTTGAGTTTCCCGAGGTATTTTTGGCGGCGGCGGAGGACAACGTTTTCCCGTCGATGATGAGCATAAACAATCCCACGGAGCTTGAGGAGGAGCGCCGCCTCGCGTATGTTGCGATAACGCGCGCGAAAAAGCAGCTCTACATCACGCACACGGGCTATCGTATGCTTTACGGTCACACGTCCGCGAACAAGCTGTCCACATTTGTGCGGGAAATTCCCGCGGAGTTCTGCGACATCAAGGACGACAAGCCGCAGACCGGCTTTGCGCGCGGAATGACTTTCTCGAAGCCGGTTCAGAAGAGCTTTTTGAAGGAGCAGTCCGAGAAGATGAAGACGGCGGCTCCCGTGCAGACGGCTGTCGGCGAGAATTTCGAGGTCGGCGACAGAGTTCGGCACAAGATTTTCGGCGAGGGCACGGTTGTCGGCGTGAAACCCGTCGGCAAGGACGCGATTATCACGATTGATTTCGATACAAAGGGAACGAAACCCGTGATGAAGAACAACGCGCGAATGGAAAAAATTGCGAAATGACGCTAAACTTTTGGGAAAATCTGCCGATATAAAAAGCAAGAGGAAAGGGAATGCAGCTATATTCCCTGAACTCGGGCTGCCGTGTGCCTGCAAAAGCGGGTGCGCTGATTGACCGTAGAGCGCCGCAAAACGCAGTTTTGTCTTGGGTAACGCGCTTGACGGAAAAGTGATTACTGCCGCGGTACTTGAAAAAGCGCCGCGGCATTTATCTTATTTATCTTGATGAATTCGGGTGAAAATATGACGAAGGAAGAATTTTTGGATTTTTGCAGAAATCTTGGCGGCGCGGAGCTTGACAGCCCGTTTGACGAGGACTTTGAAACGGTTGTGGCGCGACACTCGGTAAATCGAAAATGGTTTGCGCTTGTGATGGAGCATAACGGAAAGTGGATTGTCAACCTGAAATGCGAGCCGATGGAAGCGGATTTTCTGCGCAAAGCGTTCGAGGGTGTAACTCCCGCGTATCATATGAACAAAACGCATTGGAACACGGTTTATCTTGACTCCGATGTGCCGCGTGAGGAGATTGAGAGAATGACGCTTGCGAGCTTTGAGTTAACGGCGAAAAAGCCGAGAAAACCGCGCAAAACCGAGTGATTTCCAAAAATTTCCGTTAAAATGCGGCTGCTAAAAATCACCGCCGATAAAAAATCCGACTTTGCGAATAATAATCTTGCGTGAATTTTTCGCGCAATTTTGCAAAGATAGGAGAAAAGCGATGATTAAAAAGATATCGGCAGCGGCTGCTTGTGCAGCTTGCTTTGCGGCATTGACGGCGACTGCGAGTGCAGCTACGAATAATCCTGTTGGCAGAGCGGCAAACGGCGCTATAAACGCGGGCGAGGATCTGATAAACGGCGTTGCGCACGCGGGTGAGGACATCGTAAACGGAGTCACCGGCGGTGGCAGAACCAACGATAACAACACAAACGGCACGACAAACGGAACTAACGGCGTTAACAACGGCAATACCAACGGCACCAACAACCCGACTGTAAGCGACGTCCCTGACATTAACGACACGGACAACGCGAACAGCGGTCTCGGAACAACAAACGATGTAACCAACAATCAGATGCCCGCGACGGGTGTTTCCTTCGGCTTGACAGCGGCAGCGGCAGTGCTCGGCGCACTCGGCGTTGTGGTAACGGCAAATCGCCGCGGCGAGTAAGGACAAGTAAAATTTAATATAAATGAAAGGCGTTTCTATTCAGAAATGCCTTTTTTGTTGAAAAAACGACAAAAATTTCGTAGGAATAACCAAATTTAATAGCAATAAATTTTTTTATTTGGTGAAACTGTCGGTTGCAATTCTTTGTGAAATAATGTATAATTATTTTCATAGGGATTAAAGCCGTGGGGCAAATAGCGGTTTTAATCTTGAGGCTTGCGGTTTTTACCGCGTTTTTACAGTAATGGAGGATTTTTTATGAAGATTAAGTCTATTCTTGCAGGCGTTGTTGCGGCAGGAGCACTTTGCGCTGTATCTGCAACCGCATTTGCTGATGATGTAGTGCTGGTTTCCGCACCCGAGGGTCAGGATATTTATATTGCACCCGGCGAAGCAGAGCTTGAGACTAAGGTTGCTGAGCAGTTCAAGAAGCTCTTTGGCGACAAGATTGATTTGTTTGCCGAGCAGATTAAGGCTTCCATCGACGCTGCGGGCGGCGTTGAAGCTATCGTTGACAATGCTATGGAGCAGATTGAGGGCAAGACTCCCGATGAGCTCAAGGCTACGTTTGTTGAGCAGCTTCAGGCTAACGGCGTTTCCGAGGAACAGATTAACCAAATTATGGAATACTACAATTCCGAAGCAGGCGAGGGCTCGTTCACTCCCGAAATGTACAAAGATATGTACACCGCTCTTCTGACCTCTTTCCAGGACCCTGAGGGATTTGGCTCGTTTATCGAGTCTATTCTTATGAATTATGACGAGGAAACTCTTAAGACGATTTCCGAGGCGCTCGACGCTTATGAGGCAGCTCAGGCGGGCGCAGGTGAAGACGTTAAGCCCGGTACCGGTGAAACAACCGGCGAAGCAACCGGCGGCGACAACGCAGATACCGGTGTTGAGGGCGTTGCGGCTGTTGTTGGCGTAATCGCTGTTGCGGGCGCTGCTGTGGTTATCTCCCGCAAGAGAGCTTAATTTGTTGAAATGATACATAAACCGCGTTCTTCACGGAGCGCGGTTTTTTGTTTGCACAACACTTGACAAAGAGCGAAAAATGTGGTACAATTTCTTTGTAAAAATATTGTACAAAAGCATTTGGAGGAAAAATATGGAAATTACAAAGGACATAAAATACATAGGTGTAAATGACCACGAGGTTGATTTGTTTGAGGGAATGTACGACGTGCCGAACGGAATGGCGTACAATTCTTACGTTATACTTGACGAAAAAATCGCGGTTATGGACACGGTTGAAGCGCACTTTGGCGAGGAGTGGCTCGGAAATCTCGACAAGGAGCTCGGCGGCAGAAAGCCCGATTATCTTGTTGTTCAGCACATGGAGCCCGACCACTCGGCAAATATCGCGGTTTTCGCGGAGCGTTATCCCGAAGCGAAAATTGTGGCTTCCGCGAAAGCGTTTGTGATGATGGGGCAGTTTTTCGGCAATGATTTCAAGGACAAGCAGATTGTTGTCGGCGAGGGCGACAAGCTCTCTCTCGGCGCGCACGAACTGAATTTCATCACCGCGCCGATGGTTCACTGGCCCGAGGTTATTATGACCTACGACAGCGCGGACAAGGTGCTTTTCTCGGCGGACGGCTTCGGCAAGTTTGGTGCAAACGATGTTGTTGACCCCGAGGGCTGGGCTTGCGAGGCGAGACGCTATTATTTCGGTATCGTCGGCAAGTACGGCGCGCAGGTTCAGGCGGTTCTGAAGAAGGCTGCCGGTCTTGAAATCGAGAAAATCCTCCCGCTCCACGGTCCCGTTTTGACCGAAAATCTCGGCTATTATCTCGATACCTACAACACTTGGTCGAGCTACGGCGTTGAGAGCGAGGGCGTTTGCGTTGCCTATACATCGGTTTACGGTCACACGAAGGAAGCTGCCCTCTTGCTCGCGGAGAAGCTGAAGAAGGCTGGCTGCCCGAAGGTTGCGGTAACGGATTTGGCGCGCGACGATTGGGCTGAAGCTGTCGAGGACGCTTTCCGCTATGGAAAGCTCGTTCTTGCCACGACAACCTACAACGCGGACGCTTTCCCGACAATGCGTGAGTTCATCGCGCACCTTGTTGAGAGAAACTATCAGAACCGTCTTATCGGAATTATCGAGAACGGCTCGTGGGCACCGACCGCGGCAAAGGTTATCAAGAAGTGCTTTGAGAACTCCAAGAACATCACGTTCACCGAAACCACCGTTACGCTGAAATCCGCGCTCGCTCCCGAGAACGACGCGCAGCTTGACGCGCTTGTTAAAGAGCTTATGCAGTAAAATACACGAAAACCCGAGTTTTGCGCTCGGGTTTTTTCACGGTTTTGAGGTGAAATTTTTGTCCGAAAAAGTTAACGGCGAGGAGCTTGCCGGCTACAAAAAGAAATCCTTCGCGCTCCCGTATAACGGCGGTGAGATTTGGTTTGAGCACCTTGATGGGCTGTACGGCTTCGAGGAGCTTGTGCTAAAAAAGCTCGCCGAAGACTCGCGCGTTTTCTCGCGACCTTCATCGCCCGCTTTCGCTTGTTTTGTCTTTGATGAAACCGATGTTACCGATGAAATCATAAACGCTGTTAAACTTTCGATTGTCGGGAGCGGGAAACGTTTTTTGAAAATCGCTTTTGTTGGTCTTGACAGAAAAAGCGTTCGCAAATTCAAGAAAGAGTTCGCGGGAAACGGGCTTGAGATAAACTTTTTAGGCGGGCTCGAGGACGCGAAAGAGTGGCTGTTGGGTTAGTGGGGGAATATAAAAAATTTGCCGAAAACCAAGTTTCCCCCTTGACAAAACGGCGATAATCTATTATAATGTATAAAGATACGAAATCAGCGGCTTTTAAGTCGGTGCGGCGACGCCGACAAGGTTTGGATTTTGTGGTAATTCCGCGCAGTTTTCTGCGTTTGGAGAGTAAATCGAGCCTTATTGCCGCGTTTATACGCGGTTTTTTTGTGGAAAAATTTGGGAGGAGTGTACTGTGGAGGAGCTTGCGGTTAAAGCGGAAATTCTTGATGAAAACGCCGTTTCGCGTGCGATAACACGGATTTCCTTTGAGATAATCGAGCGCAGTAAGGGCGCGGATAATCTTTGTTTGGTCGGGATTTATTCGCGGGGCGCTGTGCTTGCGAAGAGGATTGCGGCGAAGATTGCCGAAAACGAGGGCAGGGAAATCCCCACGGGACTGCTTGATATAACGCCGTTTCGCGACGACGACCGCAGACACGGTGCGGACGACGCGAGCAAGATTGATTTTGATATAACGGGGAAGCACGTTGTGATAATCGACGACGTGATTTTCACGGGGCGCTCGGCGAGAGCGGCAATGGACGCGCTTGTGTCGAGGGGCAGACCGAAGGTGATACAGCTTGCCGTGCTGATTGACAGAGGTCACCGCGAGCTGCCGATAAGAGCCGATTATATCGGGAAAAACTTGCCGACATCTCACAGCGAGAAAGTCAGGGTTATGGTCAAGGAGATTGACGGAGCGGACAAGGTTGTAATATGCGAAGCGGACGGCGCTTCGGGTTGAAGATAGGAGAAAATATGAGGCTTTTGCTGAAAAACGGATATGTTGTGGACAGCGCAAACGGGTTTGAGGGAACGGCGGATATTCTTGCCGAGGACGGAGTTATCGTGAAGTGTGCGCCGAATATCGCGGAAAACGCGGACGAGGTTATCGACTGCGAGGGACTTGCGGTTATACCGGGAATTTGCGATATGCACGTTCATCTGCGCGACCCCGGTCAAACTCACAAGGAGGACATCATCACGGGCGGAGATGCTGCCGTGGCGGGCGGAGTAACAGCGGTTGCTTGTATGCCGAATACAACTCCGGTTGTGGATAACGCGGAAACCGTGAAATATATTCTCGATAAGGCGAAGCAGTCAAAGGTTAAGGTTTATCCCGTCGGCTGCATAACAAAAGGTCTGAAGGGCGATGAGCTTTGCGATTTCGAGGAATTGAGGAAAGCGGGCTGCGTTGCGGTATCGGACGACGGAAAGCCCGTGAAGAACGCGAAAATTATGGCGCAGGCGCTTGTCAAGGCGCATTACGCGGGACTTAAGGTTATCTCGCACTGCGAGGACCAAGATGTTGTCGCAGGCGGTATTATCAACAGCGGCAAGGTGTCGAAGGAGCTCGGCGTTAAGGGAATGCACCGCATTTCCGAGGATATCTCGACCGCGCGTGAAATCGTGCTTGCGGGTGACTTGGAGATGCCCATTCACATCGCGCACGTTTCCACGGCAACAAGTATGCTGCTTTTGAGAGTGGCGGCGCGGTATGGAGTTATGGTGACCTCGGAAACCTGTCCGCACTATTTCACGTTAACCGATGACAAGCTTCGTGCGCGCGACGCGGATTACCGAATGAACCCGCCGCTTCGCACGCCGGACGATGTCGAGGCGATAACCGAGGGCGTCTGCGACGGCACGATTGACTGCATAGTAACCGACCACGCGCCCCATTCTCCCGAGGAAAAAGCCGATTTTGAGAAAGCACCGAACGGTGTTGTCGGGCTGGAAACCTCGCTTGCGGTGACGCTCACGCAGCTCTATCACACAGGCAAGATTTCGCTGTCGAAGATAGTGAGAATGATGTGCGTTAACCCGCGCAAAATCTTGAGTATCGCGGGCGGCAATTTCAGCGAGGGTGAACCCGCCGATATCGCGATTGTTGATTTGAACGAGGAGTGGACGGTTGACCCCGACAAGCTCCACGGCAAATCCCACAACACCTGCTTTAAAGGAATGACGCTCAAAGGCAGAGTTAAAAAGACCATTGTAGACGGAAAAATCGTCTATGAAGATAAGTAAGGAGAAGAAAATATGTCACTTGACCGATTGATTGAGAAAATTGAACAGATGCAAAACCCCACCGTCGCGGGACTTGACCCGAAGCTGGATTACGTCCCCGAGTACATCAGAAAGCGCTGCTTTGAAAAGTACGGCGAAACGCTCAAGGGTGCTGCAAAGGCGCTTCTCGAGTTCAACAAAGGGCTTATCGACGCGCTTTACGACATCGTTCCCGCGGTAAAGCCGCAGGCAGCTTATTACGAAATGTACGGAGCGGCGGGTATGAAAACGCTCTACAAAACGCAGGAATACGCGCGTTCAAAGGGAATGTACGTCATAACGGACGGCAAGCGCAACGATATCGGCACGACAATGGAAGCGTATGCGGCGGCGCATCTTGGTAAAGTTAAGGTTGGAAGCACCGAGATTGAGCCGTTTCTGGGTGACGCGCTCACGGTTAACGGTTACCTCGGAAGTGACGGAATAAAGCCGCTTTTGAAGATTTGCTCGGAGAATGACAAGGGAATTTTCGTTCTCGTAAAGACCTCAAATCCGTCGAGCGGCGAGCTTCAGGACAGGCTGATTGACGGCGAGCCCGTGTACGAGGTTATGGGAAAAATGTGCGAAAAGTGGGGCGAGGAGCTTCCCGGAGTGTACGGCTACAGCGGCGTCGGAGCGGTTGTCGGCGCTACATATCCCGAGCAGATTAAGACCTTGCGCGCGCTTTTGCCGAAAACGTTTTTCCTGATACCGGGTTACGGTGCGCAGGGAGCAACTGCTGCGGATATCGCGGGCGCGTTCGACAAGAACGGCTTGGGCGGCATCGTAAACAGCTCGAGAGGAATTATGTGCGCTTATCAGAAACAGAAAGTCAGCGAGCACGAGTTCGCTGAAGCAGCGCGCAGAGAAGCAATCCGTATGCGCGATGAAATTATGGCGCAGGTTGGAAAAATCGTTGTAAACGGTTAAGGAGCAAAAAAATGATTTTTGAGAACAAAAAGAAAGCGAGCTTGGTTTTGGCGGACGGAACGGTTTTCGAGGGGAAATCGTTCGGCGCCGAGGGTAAGGTGCTGGGAGAAATCGTGTTCACAACGGCGATGACGGGTTATCAGGAAACGCTCACCGACCCGTCCTACTGCGGGCAGATTATCACGCAGACTTTCCCGCTTATTGGAAACTACGGCGTAAACAAAATCGACCCCGAGAGCAACGGGAGTGTGGTTTCGGGCTACATTGTCCGCGAATACTGCGATTTTCCGTCAAATTTCCGCTGCGAGGGCAATTTGAACGATTATATAAAATCGCACGGAATTGTCGGAATTTACGACATTGATACAAGAAAACTGACGAGAATTATCCGCGAATTCGGCGTTATGAACGGCGCGATTGTCTGCGGAGAATTTGACAAGGACGCGCTCCTCGAAGAAATCAGAAATTACAAGGAAGAGCCGCCCGTGCCGAAGGTTAGTGTTAAGGAAAAGCAGACCTTTACCGCGGAGAACGCGAAGTACAATGTTGTTCTGATTGACTACGGCTACAAGTTCAACATCAGACGTGAGCTGATAAAGCGCGGGTGCAACGTCACGGTTGTTCCGCACAACACCTCTGCCGAGGAAATCAAGGCGCTTAATCCCGACGGAATTATGCTCTCGAACGGCCCCGGCGACCCGCAGCAAAATCCCGTTTCGATAAACACGCTCCGCGAGCTTATTCCCGCGCAAATTCCCACGTTCGGCATTTGTTTGGGACACCAGCTTTTGGCGCTCGCAAACGGCGCTTCAACAACGAAGATGAAGTACGGTCACCGCGGCGGAAATCAGCCCGTCAAGGATTTGGCGATTGACCGCACGTTTATCACATCGCAAAATCACGGCTATGCGGTTGTGGGCGAAACGCTCCCCGAGAGCACGGGCGAAATCAGCCACATAAACAACAACGACGGCACCTGCGAAGGTATCCGCTATAAAAACGCGCCTGCCTTTACGGTTCAGTTTCACCCCGAAGCGTGCGGCGGCCCGCACGACACATCGTATTTGTTCGATGAGTTTATTCAGCTGATGGAGGGTAAATAATATGCCGTTGAGAAGTGATATAAAAAAGGTTCTTGTAATCGGCTCGGGACCTATTGTAATCGGACAGGCAGCCGAATTTGACTATGCGGGAACGCAGGCTTGCCGCGCGCTCAAGGCGGAGGGACTCGAGGTTGTTCTGATAAACTCGAACCCTGCGACAATTATGACCGACAAGCACATGGCGGACAAAATCTACATCGAGCCGCTCACGCTTGATGTGGTTAAACGTGTAATTGAGATTGAAAAGCCCGACAGCGTTGTTTCAAATCTCGGCGGACAGACGGCGCTTACGCTTTCGATGCAGCTTGCCGAGAGCGGATTTTTGGCGGAGCACGGCGTTAAGCTGCTCGGTTCAAATCCCGAAACAATCCACAAAGCCGAGGACAGACAGGCGTTCAAGGACACGATGGAGGCAATCGGACAGCCCTGTATTCCGTCAAAGGTTGTGGAAAATCTCGAGGACGCTATGGCGTTCGCGGAGGAAATCGGTTATCCCGTTATCGTGCGTCCCGCGTTTACTTTGGGCGGCACGGGCGGCGGTATCGCGGAAACCCGCGAGGAGCTGCACGAAATCGCGACAAACGGTCTGCGCCTTTCACCGATAACGCAGATTTTGGTTGAGAAGTGCATTTCGGGCTGGAAGGAAATCGAGTTTGAGGTTATCCGCGACAGCAAAAACAACGTCATCACGGTCTGCTCGATGGAGAACTTCGACCCTGTCGGCGTACACACGGGCGACTCGATTGTCGTTGCGCCCGCGGTAACGCTTGCCGACAAGGAATATCAGATGCTGCGTACAGCGGCGCTCGATATCATACAGGCGCTCAAGGTTGAGGGCGGCTGCAACTGTCAGTTCGCGCTGAAACCCGACAGCTTTGAGTACGCAGTAATCGAGGTTAACCCGCGCGTTTCGCGTTCATCGGCGCTTGCTTCAAAGGCAACCGGCTACCCGATAGCAAAGGTTGCGGCGAGAATTGCCGTCGGCTACACGCTTGATGAAATCGTAAATCAGGTCACGGGAAAAACCTACGCTGCGTTTGAGCCCGCGCTCGATTATCTTGTTGTTAAATTCCCGAAATGGCCGTTCGACAAGTTTGTTTACGCGAAGAAAACGCTCGGCACGCAGATGAAGGCGACCGGCGAAATTATGGCGATTGCGCCGAGCTTTGAAGCGGGAATGATGAAAGCGGTGCGTTCGATTGAGCTTGGAATGGACACGCTCACAAAGCGCGATTTCACCGAGCTTACCGATGAACAGGTTGAGAAGAAGCTCTATGATGTGGACGTTGACCGCTCGTTCTGCGTTTTCGAGGCACTGAAGCGCGGAATTTCCATTGACAGAATTCACGAAATCACCAAGATTGACAAGTGGTTTATCGCGAAGCTGAACAATCTTGTCGAGCTTGAAAAGTGGCTTGCCGAGGGCGAGCTCACGGTTGAGAAATACGAGACCGCGAAGAAATATTGCTATCTCGACAGCACGATTGAGCGTATTTCCGGACAGAAATGCCCCGCGAAAAAGCTCGCGGTTTATAAAATGGTTGACACCTGCGCGGCTGAATTTTCCGCGGAAACGCCTTATTTCTACAACGATTTTGACGAGGAGAACGAGGCTGCCGAGTTTATCGAGCAGCACCCGTCCGACAAGAAAAAGGTTATCGTTTTCGGTTCAGGTCCTATCAGAATAGGACAGGGAATTGAGTTCGATTATTGCTCGGTTCACTGCGTTTGGACGCTGAAGGAAGAGGGCTGCGAGGCGATTATCTGCAACAACAACCCCGAAACCGTTTCCACTGACTTTGACACGGGCACGCGCCTTTACTTTGACCCGCTCACCAAAGAGGACGTCGAGGCGCTTGTGGCAACCGAAAAGCCGTACGGCTGCGTGGTTCAGTTTGGCGGACAGACCGCGATTAAGCTCACGAAATACCTCACGGAAATGGGTGTTCGCATACTCGGAACGCAGGCTGCGGATATTGACGCGGCGGAGGACAGAGAGCTGTTTGACGAGCTGCTTGAAAAGTGCAATATCCCGCGTCCGAAGGGCGAAACCGTTTTCACCGAGGAAGAAGCGCTGAAGGCGGCGAACGAGCTTGGTTATCCCGTTTTGCTCCGTCCGTCTTACGTTCTCGGCGGTCAGAATATGATTATCGCGCACGCCGACTCTGATGTTTCGGAATATATGAAGATAATCACCTCCCACGAGCTGGAAAATCCCGTTCTTATCGACAAATATATGATGGGAACGGAGGTCGAGGTTGACGCGATTTGCGACGGCGAGGATTTTGTAATCCCCGGCATTATGGAGCACGTTGAGCGCGCGGGAATTCACTCGGGCGACTCGATTTCGATTTACCCTTGTCAAAACCTTTCGGCGCACATCAAAAAGGTTATCGTGGATTACACGGAAAAGCTCGCGAAAGCGCTCCACGTCATCGGTTTGGTCAACATTCAGTACGTTGTGTACAACCACGAGGTTTATGTAATCGAGGTGAACCCGCGTTCATCGAGAACCGTGCCTTACATCAGCAAGGTTACGGGCGTACCGATGGTTGATTTGGCGACAAAAATTATTCTCGGCAAAAAGCTCAAGGATATGGGCTACAAGAGCGGACTTTACCGCGAAGCTGATTATATCGCGGTGAAAGTGCCCGTGTTCAGCTTTGAGAAGCTCCACGATGTTGACAACCAGCTCGGTCCCGAGATGAAGTCAACGGGCGAGTGCCTCGGCATTGCGAGAACGTTTGGCGACGCGCTCTACAAGGGACTTATGGCGGCGGGCTACAAGTTCACTCACCCCGCGGACGGTCCCAACCCCAACTCCAAAGACGGAAGCTACGGTGTGCTTATTTCCGTTCGCGACAGCGACAAAAACGAGATTATCGAGATTGCTTCGCGCTTCGAGGAGCTTGGCTTCAAAATCTACGCGACAGGCGGCACGGCTTCGGTTCTCAATCGAAATATGATTGCCGCGAACCACGTTTACCGTATTCACGAGGAGCAAGAGCCGAACGTTATCACGCTTCTCGAAAGCGGCGAGATAAGCTACGTTATCTCGACGTCGGAAACGGGCAGAAAGCCGTCGCTGGACAGCGTTCGTATGAGAAGAAAAGCGGTTGAGCGCTCGATTGTGTGCCTTACCGCGATAGATACCGCGAACGCGCTTCTCGACTGCCTTGAAGCGAAGCGCAGCATCTCGGATATCGAGCTTGTTGACATAACGAAGATATGAAAATCGGCAAAATCACAGTCCGCCGCTCCTACAAATTGTCGCGGATAATCTGCGACGTTATATCGCTTGCGGGAGCGGCGGTTATCGTCTATATGACCGAGCGGTTTATCAACGGCACGCAGGGCTTAAGCGGTGAAAGAGCAGCGCTTTCGGCGATTTTTCCGGTGCTTGCGCTGGGAGTTCTGGCAGTTTACGCGGTGCTCACGCTGAAAAGCCACGCGTTCAAACGGTATAATATTACCAAGAAAAATGCGCAGGATATTTACGATTGGTACGCTTTTTCGGTATCACTCATAAAACTGCCGCTGCTGCTGATAATATTTGAGAGTATGCTGACATTTCAGGAAATTTCGCTTGGAATTGCGGTTAATCTGCTGAATATTCGGCTTATTCTATATATTTTTCTGATTGCGATAATAATCAGAATGGCAATTCACCGAATTAAGACGCTGTCCTACGAGGAAAAAAGCACGGACGTTGTTCACGTTCACGCGACAGTTGTTGACGAAAACGAGGAAAGGGAGAAGAAATGAGCTTTTTTTGCGGAAAATACCCGATAATTGAACGAAAAACACTCGCAAAGGGAATTTATTCAATGGTTGCGGACGCGCCCGAGCTTGCTGATGAAGCGCAGCCGGGACAGTTCGCGAACATCGGTGTTGCGGGTTTCACCCTGCGCAGACCGATTTCAATCTGCGAGATTGACAAGGAGAACGGCACGCTGCGGTTTGTTTTCGAGGTGCGCGGCAAGGGCACGGCAGAGCTTTCGCGTTATGTCGAGGGCGAGAGCCTTGATATCCTTGGACCGCTCGGCAACGGCTTTCGTATACCCGAGGGCAAGAAAATCATCGTTGTCGGCGGGGGAATAGGCACGCCGCCGCTGCTTGAAATCGCTCGCAGAACCACTTCGCTTTGCACGGCGATTTTGGGCTTCCGCGATTACTCGAGAATTATCCTCAAGGACGAATTTGAGGAATTTTGCTCAAAGACGGTGATTTGCACCGATGACGGCAGCGTCGGCGTTCACGGAGTTGTGACAACGCCGCTTGCCGAGGAGCTTAAAACGGGCGAGTACGCTCTTGTGTGCGCGTGCGGTCCCGAGCCGATGCTCAAAGCGGTTATTAAGACCTGCGAGGAGCACGGCGTTCCGTGTCAGGTTTCACTTGAGCAGCGAATGGGCTGCGGAGTGGGCGCGTGCGTTGTGTGCTCGTGTATGACCGTGAGAAACGGGCAGGAGTTTTATTCGAGAGTTTGCAAGGACGGTCCTGTTTTCAATGCCGAGGAGGTGAAGTTCGGTGGTTGATTTGTCTGTAAGAATAGCGGGAGTTGAGTTTCCGAACCCCGTGATTGCCGCTTCGGGAACGTACGGAAACGGCGAGTGCTACACCGATTTGTACCCGCTTTCAAAGCTGGGCGGTGTTTCGTGCAAGGGAATGACGATTGAACCGAAGCTCGGCAACCCGCCGCCGCGTATCGCCGAAACCTATTCGGGAATTCTGAACTCGGTTGGACTTCAGAACATCGGCGTTCACGGGTTTATCGAGTACTATCTTCCCACGCTGAAGGAAGAGGGCAATGTTATCATCGCGAACGTTGCGGGTGCGACAATCGACGATTATATAGCGGCAGCCGAGGCTCTTGACGCGTCGGATATCGATATGATTGAGCTGAACATTTCCTGCCCGAACGTAAAGCAGGGCGGCGCTTCTTGGGGAGTTTCCTGCGAAGGCGCGGCGGCGGTTACTTCCGCTGTCAGGAGAGCGACCAAAAAGCCGCTTATCGTGAAGCTCACGCCGAATGTCACCGACATCACAAGCATCGCGAAAGCGGTTGAAGCGGAGGGCGCGGACTGCATTTCGCTGATAAACACGCTTCTCGGAATGCGAATTGACATCAACTCCCGCCGCCCGATTTTGAAGAACAATATGGGCGGTATGAGCGGTCCCGCTGTTTTCCCCGTTGCCGTGAGAATGGTTTGGCAGTGCTTTAACGCGGTAAAAATCCCGATAATCGGAATGGGCGGCATTTCCACTTGGGAGGACGCTATCGAGATGATGCTTGCGGGCGCGACCGCAATTCAGATGGGCACGGCGATTTTCACCGACCCGTATGCGCCGCTGAAGGTCATCGAGGGTATCGAGGAGTATATGGACAAAAACGGCATAAAATCGCTCTCCGAGATTGTCGGACAGGTCAAGCCGTGGTAAGGGAAGAATTGCAGAGAACCGCGAAGCTGCTCGGCGAAAACGCTGTCGAGCGGCTTGCGGGCGCAAAAATCGCGGTTTTCGGATTAGGCGGAGTCGGCGGTCACGCGGCGGAGGCGCTTGTGCGAACGGGAGTCGGCGCGCTCGATATCATCGACGGAGACACGGTTGCGCTCTCGAACCTCAACCGTCAGCTTGTCGCGCTTCACAGTACGGTCGGGCAGCTCAAAACGGACGTCTGCGAGAAGCGGTTTCTCGACATCAACCCCGAGCTGAAGCTGCGGAAATTCCCGCTGTTTTTCGGCGAGGACACCGCAGAAAACTTCGATTTCACCGAGTACGATTACGTTCTCGACTGCATTGACGATGTAGCCGCAAAGGTGCTTTTGGCTGAAACCTGCACGCGTGAAAACGTGCGGATTATCAGCTCAATGGGCGCGGGAAACAAGCTCAACCCGATGGGATTTCGGGTTGCGGATATCTACGAAACATCGGTTTGTCCGCTGGCACGAGTTATGCGTCAGCGCTTGCGGAAAGCAGGCGTGGAGCGGCTTCGCGTTGTCTATTCAACAGAAGAACCCGTGATAACCGAGCGCACGCCGGCTTCCTGCGCGTATGTTCCGTCGGCGGCGGGACTGCTGATGGCAGCGACGGTTATTGACGAGTTAACGAGGTAAAGAAATGTTTTTCACGATTTTAGTATGCAAAATTCTGCGGTTTATCGGAAAGCTGATAGGACGCGGCTCGAGTATGCCGGGGCAGATTGCGCTGAAGCTGTCGCCGAATATTTTGTCGAAGGTGAAATTGCCCGACAAGGTTATCGCGGTCACGGGAAGCAACGGCAAAACGTCAACCGTGGAGATGATTGCCTATATCCTCGAAAAAGAGGGCAAAAAGGTTATCTGGAACCGCGAGGGTTCAAATCAGATTGAGGGCGTGACGACGCTGATTTTGTCCAACTGCACGCTCGGCGGAAAGCTCAAGGGAGACGTTTTGCTGTTGGAGAGCGACGAGCGCTACTCAAAATTCACGTTCAGCCACTTCTCGCCCACGCACTACGTCATCACCAACCTCTACCGCGACCAGCTCACGCGAAACGGTCACCCCGAGTGGGTATTTGACGCGATTGCGCCGTCCGTTACCGAAAAATCCACGCTTATCCTGAACGCCGACGACCCGCTGGTTTCGCTTTTCGGCAAGGACAGGGAAAACGTCGTTTGGTTTGGAATGGACAAGCAGGATTTCTCGTTCACCGAGAACAACTCCGTCTATGATGACGGCGCGTTTTGCCCGTGCTGTAAGAAGCCGATGAAGTACAACTTCCGTCACTACAACCACATCGGCGATTATTTCTGCGAAAGCTGCGGTCACAAAAAGCACGAAACCGATTTCACGATAACAAGCGCCGACCTCGAAAACGGCGTTGTCACGATAAACGGCAAGGAGAAAATCACGCTCGCGTTCAAGAGCATTTATAATGTGTACAACATTTTGGCGTGCTTCGCGGTGTGTTCGCTTGTGGGGATTGACGAGGGGAAAATCGCGGCGGCTGTGAGCGATTATGTGCTGAAAAACGGCAGAGTTGTGCAGTACAAGCTCGGCAATTCGAGCGGCACTTTCCTCGTTTCCAAGCACGAAAATTCGATTTCCTACGACCAATCGATTCGGTACATTATTGGACAAAATCAGCCCTGCGGTGTAATCATAATCGTTGACGCCGTGAGCAGACGTTACTCAACGGGCGAAATAAGCTGGCTCTGGGACATAGATTTCGAGCTTCTGAACGCGCCGTGCGTGGAGAAAATCTACCTTCTCGGCGCGCACTGCGAGGACTTGAAAACGCGCTTTTCGTTCACGGAAATCCCCGCCGAAAAGCTGTACACAAACCCCGACATCGAGGCTGCGATTGACCAAATCAAGACGGAAAACCGCGAGAAGCTGTACACCGTGACGTGCTTTTCGGACAAGGCGAAATTCCTGTCGAAAGTGGAGGTGCAAAAATGAAAATTCTGCATTTGTTCCACAATCTGATGAATTTGTACGGTGAGTACGCGAACACGCTTGCGCTCAAGCGCGAGCTTGAAAATCGCGGCGTTTCCGTGACGATTGAAAAGCAGTCGATAGGCGACAAAATCGACTTCTCGGACGCTGATTTCATCTACATCGGCTCGGGTACGGAGAAAAACCAAAAGGTTGCTCTCGAGGCACTGAAGCCGCTTCGCGATGAGCTTTCTGCGGCAATGGAACGCGGCGCTGTGGTGCTGGCAACGGGCAATTCCTTCGAGATGTTCGGCAAGAAAATCACCGACAAAAACGGTGCGGAGTTCGAGGGCTTGGGCTTTTTCGATTTCACGACAAACGAGAGCGACAAGCGAACCGTGACCGACAGCCTTTGCGAGTTTAACGGCTCGGAAATCATCGGCTTCGTCAACAAGGCAAGCGAGATTTTCGGCATAACAAAGCCGTTTTTCACGGTAAAGCAAGGTGCCGGCAACAACGCTTCCGAAACCACCGCCGAGGGCATTATCGACGGAAATTTCTACGGTACTCACATTATCGGACCGCTTTTGATACGCAACAAAGCGGTTGCCGAGTACTTCGCAAATCTTCTGAAATAAAAAATCGGCGGGTGAAAAGCCCGCCGTTTTTGTTATTTAAAGTAAACCAGTGCCGAGTAAATTTTCTCGCCGTCGATAAAATCCGCCAAATCGATTTCCGCGAAAGCGCCCCACGACGATACCTTGACGGTGAATTTTCCGTCGTTTTCAGAAAGCTCGGTTATCGTCACCCAGTGCCGCTCGAAGCTGTAATTCAGCGCGTTTCCGCTCGGGTAAACGTACCGCACGTTCTTGAAGCGTCTGTTGAAACCGATTAGCATTGCTACGGGCAAATTCTCGGAGAGCGCGTTTTTGATGAAATCAGCAGTGCTCGCGAGGTTCATTTTCCCGTTAAACGAAACAGCCGAAAGCTCAACCGAGCGGCTTTTCGCGTAATCGAGCACGCCCTTTTCAAAGCGCTTTTTCCCCCACACGCCGAGCGGCTGCCCGAAGAAATTCCTAATTTTGACGAACCCGCAAAGTTCCTCCATAAACGCGGTAAAATCCTGTTTCGAGAGCGAATTTCGCGGGTAAAGCCGCGCGTATTTTTCATCGGAAGCCGCGAGATACGCGAGAATATTTGCCGCCGAAACCACACCGCACCCGCCGTTTACGGAAAACTTGTCCGAAAACCACGCTTGCGCGCCGCCGTAAAAAGCGTCGTTTTTGTCGGTGATTTTCAGAAAATCGGGATTTTCAAGCGCGTAAATCAACTCTTGTTTTCCATATCAACAATGTTTTCGCCCGCGTAAATTTTGCGGAGCTTGGGCTTTTCGATTTTACCGGTCGCGTTTCTCGGAACCTCCGCGAAGATAATCTTCTTCGGGCGCTTGTAGCGCGGCATTCCGAGGCAGAACTCGTTGATTTCGTCCTCCGTGCAGGTTTCGCCCGCCTTCAGTTCAACGATTGCCGCCGCGATTTCGCCCAAACGCTTGTCGGGCAGACCGATAACGGCAACGTCCTTGATTTTGTCGAATTTCGCCATAAAGTTCTCGATTTCAACAGGGTACAGGTTTTCGCCGCCGCTGATGACAACATCTTTCTTTCGGTCAACGAGGAAAATGAAGCCGTCCTCGTCCATACGCGCCATATCGCCCGTCCAAAGCCAGCCGTCGTGGAGAGTTTCGGCGGTTGCCTCGGGGTTTTTGTAGTAGCACTTCATCACGCCGGGGCCCTTTACGGCAAGCTCGCCGACCTCGCCTTGAGCAACCTCTTCGCCCTTGTCGTTGATGATTTTGGTTTCCCAGCCGTAGCCCGCGATACCGATAGCACCGATTTTGTTGATGTTCTCAATTCCGAGGTGAACGCAGCCGGGACCTATCGACTCGGAAAGACCGTAGTTCGTGTCGTACTGCTGGTTCGGGAAATACTTCTGCCAGCGCTGGATAAGGCTTTGCGGGACGGGCTGCGCGCCGATGTGCATCAGCCGCCACTGCGACAGATTGTAGTCGGAGAGCTTCTCGCTGCCGTTGTCGAGCGCCTCGAGGATATCGAGCGCCCACGGCACGAGCAGCCACACAATCGTGCATTTTTCCTCGGAAACCGTCTTGAGTACCGCGTTCGGGGTTACACCTTTGAGCAAAACCGCCTTGCTGCCCGTGATAAGGCTGCCGAACCAGTGCATTTTCGCGCCCGTGTGATAGAGCGGCGGAATGCAAAGGAACACGTCGTCGTGGGTTTGCTTGTGGTGATTTTGTTCAACCTTGCAGGAGTGCATAAGCGCTCTGTGATTATGTAAAATCGCTTTCGGGAAACCCGTCGTGCCCGATGAAAAGTAAATCGCCGCGTCATCGTCCTCGGAGAGCTCAATCCCCGGCGAAACGCTCGCGCAGTTTGACGAGAGCTTGTCGTAATCCTCGGCAAAGGACGGACAGTCGCCGCCGACATAGAACAAAATCCGTTTTTTGCCGATTTCCTCGGCGATTGTTTCAATTCTACCTATAAATTCAGGTCCAAATACAAGCACGTCCGCGTCTGCCAAATCAAGGCAATACTTGATTTCCTCGGCACTGTATCGGAAGTTCATCGGCACGGCAAGCGCGCCTGTTTTGAGTACGCCAAAGTAAATCGGCAGCCACTCAAGGCAGTTCATAAGCAGAATAGCCACTTTATCGCCCTTTTTGACGCCGCGGCTGATGAGAAGCTGCGCGAAGCGGTTTGCTTTTTCGTTGAACACGCTCCAAGTGATTTCGCGGCGGTACCAAAGCGAAGACGTAGGCTGAATAAGGTCATAGTCCTTCCAAAGCATACGGGGTTTTTCGACAATCTGCGGGTTGACCTCAACCAGCGCGACCTCCGTTGCGTATTTCTCGGCGTTTTGTTCGAGTAAATCGGTTATAGGCATTTTTCTGTGCTCCTTTAAATTGTTAAATTGTACATCTTCTATTGTATTACATTTTTCGCCAAATGACAAGGGGTTTGTGAAATTTATGTGCATTTGCGACAAAATTTGGCAATCATTTTGTTCAACATCAACAACCAAATAATTGCTTCAGCACGCGAAAATTGAAAGCAGCGGTTGACAAACTTGCAGAAATATGTTATAATAAGAGATGTTGTGAAACAATGCAGTATGATAAAGTGCTGCTATGACAAAAAGAAAGGAAAATGACAATGAAAAAGAAGATTATGGCGATTATTCTTGCGGCTGCTGCGGCAATCGGGCTTTGCGGCTGTAAGAGCGGCGAAAAGAAGGATTGGGACTACATTCAGAGCAAGGGCGAGCTTGTTGTCGGAATTACATATTTCAAGCCGATGAACTATTTTGACGACAACACCGGCGAGCTCACGGGCTTTGAAACCGAGTTTACCACGGCTGTCTGCAACAAGCTGGGCGTAAAGCCGAAGTTCCAGGAAATCAACTGGGATAACAAGGTGTTCGAGCTTGACGCAAAGACGATTGATGTTATTTGGAACGGAATGACCGTAAAGGCTGACCTCGCCGAGAAAATCAATTTCTCGATTCCCTACATCAGAAACAGACAGGTTGCCGTTATCAAGAAGACAAACGCCGACAAGTACAAGGATTTGGCTTCGATGGCGGGCGCTTCGGTAACAGCGGAAATCGGTTCTGCGGGTGAAACTGCGGTTCAGAGCGACGAGAACCTGAAGAAGAACTACAACGGCTGCGCAGCGCAGAAGGACGTTCTTATGGAAATCAAGGCGGGTACAACCGAAATCGGCGTTATCGACTATGTAATGGCGAAGGCTTCTGTCGGCGACGGCACGGACTATTCCGATTTGATGATTGTTGAAAATGTAAACCTTGCTCCCGAGGAGTATGCAGTCGGTATCCGCAAGACCGATGTTGAGCTTCAGAAGAAGATTAACGCGGCGATTGACGAGATGGTTAAGGACGGCAGCCTCAAGGCACTTTGCGAGAAGTACGACCTTGCCGATGTTTACGCGTTCAACTGATTGATTTAAGGGTGAAAATATGTCGTTTCTGGAAGTAACCGCGCAGCTTGCCGACGGCTTTTTGACAACGCTGTTGATTTTTGGAATAACGCTTGTCTGCTCATTGCCGCTCGGACTTTTGATAACGTTCGGCTCAATGTCGAAAATCCCGCCGATAAAGTGGCTTGTGAAAACGTTTGTGTGGATTATCCGCGGCACTCCGCTGATGCTCCAGATAATCATCGTGTTCTACGGGCCGGGGCTTATTTTCGGCTGGGACGCGCTTCCGAGGCTGGTTGCGGTGCTGATTGCCTTTGTGATAAATTATTCGTGCTATTTCTCGGAGATTTACCGCGGCGGAATTGAAAGCATTCCGAAAGGGCAATACGAAGCGGGACAGGTTCTTGGAATGACGAAAAAGCAGATTTTCTTCAAAATCGTGCTGTTTCAGGTTATCAAGCGGATTGTGCCGCCGATGGGCAACGAAATCATAACGCTCGTCAAGGACACGTCGCTTGCGCGTGTAATAATGGTCGTGGAGCTGGTTCAGGCGGCGCAGCAGATTGTCGCGCAGAAAGCGCTTATCTGGCCGATGTTCTATATCGGGGCGTTCTATCTGCTGTTTTCGGGACTGCTCACAATACTGCTCAACCGCGTTGAGAAGAAGCTGAATTATTATCATAGTTGAGGTGAAGAGCTTTGGCGTTTCTTGAGGTCAACGGAATACAAAAGAGCTTCGGCAAAAACGAGGTTCTGAAGAACGTCGGTTTTTCGATGGAAAAGGGCGAGGTCCTCGCGATAATCGGCTCTTCGGGCAGCGGCAAGACAACGCTTCTGCGCTGTCTTAACTTCCTCGAAAGAGCGGACAGCGGCAGCTTTTCGGTGGACGGCGAGGAGCTGTTCAACGCGGAGAAGACGTACACCGACAAGGAAAAGCGTGAGAAACGGCTGCGGTTCGGGCTGGTTTTTCAGCAGTTCAATTTGTTCCCGCAGTACACGGTGCTGAAAAACGTCTCGCTTGCGCGGGAGCTGCTTGAAACGGACGGGAAGAAGCTGGCGAAGGACGAGAAAAAGCGCATTTTCAAGGAAATCGAGGACAACTCGCGGCAGCTTTTGGCGACAGTCGGGCTTGCGGACAAAGCGGGCGATTACCCGTGCAATTTGTCGGGCGGACAGCAGCAGCGCGTTGCGATTGCGAGAGCGCTTGCGTTGAGTCCCGACATACTCTGCTTTGACGAACCGACCTCGGCGCTTGACCCGGAGCTTACCGGCGAGGTTTTGCGGGTTATCCGCGAGCTGAAAAGCAGTGACCGCACGATGATTGTCGTGACGCACGAGATGAATTTCGCGCGCGGCGTTGCGGACAAGGTTATTTTTATGGCGAACGGCGTTATCGAGGAGGAGGGCACTCCCGACGAGGTTTTCGGAAATCCGAAAAGCGAGAGAACCAAAGCCTTTCTCGAGAAATCACTCGAAAATATTTGACAGGAACCCGCTTTTGCTTTTGGCGAAAGCGGGTTTTGTGAACGGGAAACGGAGGATTTATGACGATTGAAAAGTGCGTGAAGCCGAGTTTTACGGTTATCGGAAAAGAGGGCTCAACCGCCGAGGGAAGCGGGTTTATCCAAAAATTGTGGGAGAACGCAAACGCGCATTTCGGTGAAATCGAGCACCTTGCAAAGCGCGACGACAGCGGGAATTTGTGCGGCGTGTGGGGTGCGATGACCGACCTCTCGCGCTCGTTTAAGCCGTGGCAGAACAATTTCAGCGAGGGGCTGTATCTCGCTGGACTTGAGTGCGAGGACGGTGCGGAAGCTCCCGACGGCTGGACAAAGTGGATTGTTCCCGCGTTCGAGTATCTCGTCGTCGAAAGCAGCGGCTTGGACACGTTTCCCGAGATGATTGCCTACCTAAACCAAAACAACATAACTCTCGCGGGCGCCGTGCACGATTTCACCAACCCTCAAACCGGCAAAAATTATATGTTTTTCCCCGTGAAAAAGCTCTGATTTGCCGAAAATTTTTGAAATATTGCCCGAAAAGTCAAATTTTCGGGCATTTTTTGCGGTTTTGCCAAAATTGTAGAAAATTCCAAAATTGTTCGTCATTTTCCACAAATACTCTTGCAATATTTGAAAAAATATGTTATAATGCTATAAAGCGCACCATACCTCTGAAACTGTTGAAAAGGGGGCTTGTTTCGTATGGAAAATAAGGCTGTTCCCGAAAAATTCCGCGAAATAATAACTGAAATTTTAGCTTGTGATGATTTTACCTATCACATAATCTGGAAATGCCGTGAGGGTGGCTGTATCTCACTTGGCAGGACTTTCTTGCCCGAAAACGTTTCTGACCCGCTTGAGTATATCCGTGAGAACAATCTCGTTGCTGAACAGAATATCGCTGCTTTCACCGTGTTCTGTTCGCGTATTCAGGAGGGCGTGCTTAAAGGCATTGACCAAAACAGTCTGTCACTTGACCTCAAAATCAAATTTTCACCGGAGGAAGAGTTTGTTACCCACCATTTTTATGCACATTTCCTGCTTGATGAGGATAAGAAAATCAACGCAGTGCATTTCCATATACGTCCATTCTCCGTGCGCGAGAAATTAGACAGACAGGTGCTCAACGTTTTCACCTCCGACAAGGCTCCGCAGCTCTTCTCAAAGCGCTGCAAGGATATGCTTGACCGTCACCCCGACGACAAGGTTGCCTTTATCCAGCTTGATGTCGAGCGCTTTAAGCTGATAAACGAGAAGTACGGCGTTGAGGTTGGCGACGAGCTGCTCAAGTTTATGAACGACGGTCTCGGCTTAATCTGCAACGAGGACACGCCGTTTTGCCGCCTCACCGCAGACGTTTTTATGGTGGTCACAAAGTTTGACACCGAGGACGATTTGCTCGATTTTATTCACTATATCGAGAGTATGCTCACGGGCTACAAGGGAATGGAGTACCGCCTGATTTTCGGCATCGCAATCGCCGAGGACAGAACCCTTCACACCCGCAGACACGGCGATAACGCCGCGATTGCAAGACGCTCAATCCACGGAAACGCGCTTTGCAACATCGGCTGGTTCAACGGCAAAATGAAGGTTGACCTCCACAAGATGCAGAGCATCGAGGACGATATGCACAAGGCGCTCGTCAACCAAGAATTTGTGATGTACCTCCAGCCAAAGCATAGCATTTCCACCGGCAGAATTATCGGTGCAGAGGCGCTTGCGCGCTGGATTCACCCGCAAAAGGGTATGATTTCTCCCGCAGATTTTATCCCCGTTTTCGAGAAAAACGGCTTTATCATCAAGCTCGACCAGTTCATTTGGGAGAGCGCCTGCAAGGAAATCAGAAAGATGATTGACAAGGGGCTTGACGTTGTTCCCATTTCGGTCAACATCTCGCGCGAATATGTTCAGAGCTTTGACTGCGCTTCGTATATCTTAAATTTGGTCAAAAAGTACGATATCCCGATAAATCTGCTGGAGCTTGAGATAACCGAAACCGCCGACGCAACCGGCATTCAGGGCGTTGTCGCGAAGATGAAGCAGGCGGGCTTTACGATGCTGATGGACGATTTTGGCTCGGGCTACTCGTCGCTGAATATGCTCAAGACAACGCAGTTTGACGTGCTCAAAATCGACCGTGAGTTCTTGTCGGAGTTTATGGACAGCGAACGCGGCAGAAAAATTATCGAGCACACAATCTCGATGTCGCAGGATATCGGGCTCGATATCATCGCGGAGGGCGTCGAGACCAAAGAACAGGCGCAGTTCCTCAGCGATTGCGGCTGCGACGCGGCACAGGGCTTCTTCTATTCAAAGCCGATTACCGTGAGCGAATTTGAGGAGCGGCTTGTTTCTATCAACGGCTCCGGCAAAAAAGCGTGAATTTGTGATAATTAACAGCGAAAGGAGTGACTGCTATGGGAGTTGGCGCAATCGGCGCGGGTTCAACGCTGGTTGAACAGGGGAGCTTCGGCAAAACCACCAAAAGTGACCTCGAAAATATGATAAACCGCGTTAAACTCGAACGCGAAAATTACCGGAAAAACGCAGAAAGCTCTGCTGATGAAAAGAAAATCTCCGAGCTTGACAACCGCCTGAAGAATTTACAGGAGCGGCTTGACAAGCTGAACGGTGCGCAGGACGGCGAGTGCCAAACCTGCAAAAACCGCAAGTATCAGGACGCTTCGGACGACCCGGGTGTTTCGTTCAAATCTGCGGCGAAGGTTGGACCGGAGGGCGCGGCGGCTGCGGTTCGCGGTCACGAATACGAGCACGTTTACCGCAATCAGGCAAAGGCGGCGCGCGAGGGCAAAGAGGTTGTCTATCAAAGCGTTCGGATTAAGACCGCGATTTGCCCCGAGTGCGGCGAAAGCTACGTTGCGGGCGGTGAAACCACAACAGTTACCAAAACCAAACCCGAAACCCCTGAACCCGCCGAGCAAAAGGACAGCGCGGAGCTTGCCGCGAAATCGGTTGATGACAAGAAAAACGGCGAGAACACGAGCGCTGCCGAGGAGCTTCAGAAAAAGTTCGGCGTGGGGCTGTACGACAGGGAAGTTGAGGTCGGGCAGTTTCTGAATATTGTTGCATAAAAGTACGGCGAGAAGCCACCGGCTGCGTTGAGTTCATAACAGCGGCTTCTCGTTGATATTAGAAGAGAAACTCGGGCTGCGGAGAACAACCGCAGCCCTTTTGGAAGAAACAAAATATCGTAAAATCGGAGAAACTCAATGAAATACATTCTTCTTCACGGAATGGGACAGAGCGCGTCAAGCTGGGATAAAACAGTATCGTTTCTGCCAAGTGACGCCGAAACCGTTTGCCCCGAATTGAGCGAATTTTTCACCGAGGGAGATTGCCGTTACAGCAAAATGTACGCCGCTTTCTGTGATTATTGCAGCAGTTTTTCCGAGCCGCTTAACCTTTGTGGACTGTCGCTTGGCGCGGTGCTGGCACTGAATTATGCTATAGATTTTCCACAGAAAATAAGCTCGCTTATCCTGATTGCACCGCAGTATGATATGCCAAAATTTCTTCTCAAGGTGCAGAATTTGCTGTTCAGATTTATGCCGGAAAGCAAGTTTAAGGACATTGGCTTGAAAAAAACCGATTTTATCACGCTTACCAATTCAATGGCGGATATCGATTTTACAAACGGTCTTGATAAGGTTAACTCCCCCGTGCTTGTACTTTGCGGTGAAAAGGATAATGTTAATAAAAAAGCGGCGAAAAAGCTTGCCGAAAAGCTCCCGAACGCCAAATTCAGTGCAATCGAAAATTCCGGGCACGAGGTTAATGTTGATAATCCGCGGGGGTTGGCGAAGGCTTTTACGGAGTTTTTGAGGTGAACTATGGGATATAAATTTTACGGCTGGGAAAACGCCGACTGCGAGTCAATCTGCGCCGATTTTTCGGGCAATCCGCGCGATTTGTACGACGCGCTCTCGGATATTTGGTGCACCGAAACCTGCGCGCCGAGGCTGCGGGAAAAGTGGACGAGCGGGAACAAAACCCTCGGTCAGTGCTCGATTACCGCGTTTTTGGTTCAGGACATCTTCGGCGGCAAGGTGTTCGGGATAGAGCGCCCCGACGGGAATTTTCACTGCTACAATGTTGTCGGAGAGCGCGTTTTTGACCTCACCAGCGAGCAGTTCGGTGACGAAAAGCTCAACTACGAGAACAACCCCGAGCAATTCCGCGAGGTGCATTTCCAAAAAGCCGAGAAATTCCAAAGATATCAATTCCTCAAAAACGCGCTTTCAGAGCGGCAAAAGAGGATAATTTGAAAAGGAGAGATTTTTATGGCAAAATCACTTGTGGCTTATTTTTCGATTTCGGGCGTGACAAAGAAAATTGCCGAGGACGCGGCGCGAATCGCGGGCTGTCCCGTGTATGAAATCAAGACCGCCGTGCCTTATCCCGCCGAGTATAACGATGTTGTTGCCGAGGCGAAAAAGGAGGTTGCCGCAAAAGCGCGCCCGAAGCTCGCCGAGCCGCTTCCCGACCTCGCGGACGTTGACCGGATAATTCTCGGTTTCCCGAATTGGTGCTCGACTTGCCCGATGGCGGTACTTACGTTCCTCGAGAGCCTTGACTTGAGCGGAAAAACCGTTCTCCCGTTCATCACGCACGGCGGTGGCGGACGCGGTCACGTTGACGTTGAACTCAAAAACGCCTGCAAGGGAGCGGATTTGCGGACTTGTGTTGACGGAAACCCGTTCAATGCCGATACTGCGAAACTTGAAGAATGGCTGAAATCATAAAATAACGCGGGACTTGTTATCAAGCCCCGCGTTTTTTATTAAACTTCAACGTCTTGCGAATAATCAACTCCGTCCACGCCAAATCCAAACAACTCGTAAAAATCCTTCCAATAGCCGTCGATATCCGCGCAGCTCTTGAAATTCTCCTGATTTATGCTGTTCCAAATCTCCGAAACCTTTTCCTGTACCTCGGGCGACATCTCGAGGTCGTCCATACGAATTCTGCCCTCGCTGTCAAGGTTCAGCTTGCCGGAGGAAATCTCCGCGAACAGCCGCTGCATTTGCTCGATGCAGCCCTCGTGCGTGCCGTTTTCCTTCATCACCTTGTACAAAATCGAGATATAGAGCGGTACTACGGGAATTGCCGCGCTTGACTGCGTGACGAGCGCCTTGTTCACCGATATATACGCGCGCAGTCCCTTTTCGCAGAGCTTTTTCGATGTTTCAAACAGGTGCGCTTTTGCTCTGCCGATGCTTCCCTCGTAGTAAACGGGGTAGGTTATCGTCGGACCGATGTAGGAGTACGCGATTGTGAGCGCGTTGTCCTCGAGAACATCAGCCGCCTTCAGCGCGTCAATCCACGCTTCCCAATCCTCGCCGCCCATAACCTTAACGGTCGCTTCAATCTCCTCGGGAGTTGCGGGCTCGATTGTCACCTCGGAAATCGCGTTGTTGCGCAGGTCAATCGTCTTGTTGGTGTAAGGCTCGCCGGTTGTCTTGAGCACGCTCTTGTACACTTCCTCGCCGACTTGTCTCCTCGGCGCGGCAAGCGAGTAGATAACCGCGTCAACCTTGCCCAAATCGCGCTTGATTATCTCGATAATCTCCTGTTTGCACTCATCGGAATAAGCGTCGCCGTTAATTGTTTTCGCGTAAAGCCCGTCCGCTGCGGCAAATTTCTCGAACGCTTTTGTGTTGTACCAGCCCGATGTGCCGGTTTTGTTGCCCGAGCCGGGTTTATCGAACATCACGCCGAGCGTTGCCGCCTTCATTCCGTAGGCGAGGGAAATTCTCGAAGCAAGCCCGTAGCCCATTGAACAGCCGATAACCAGCGCTTTTTTCACGCCCGAAAGCTCGCCCTTTGACTTAACGTATTCAATCTCGCGCTTTACGATTTCCTCGCAGCCGACAGGGTGTGCTGTCGTGCAGATAAATCCGCGCACCTTTGGTTCAACTACCATATTTTTCTCCTTATTGTTGAATTTTAGCAGCATCACACGGCAATTTTGCGCAACGCCGCCGTTTATCACAAGCTCAAGCTGTTTTTGACATAATCACCAGCACTATTATCAGCGCTGCCGTTACTCCCAGAATAATCCAGTTTCTCATAATCAGCTTCTCGAGCTTTTTATCGTTCTTTTTGTTGTCAAAACGTTTCGCCATAATTTGCTCCCGTTATGCCGCGTAATTTGACGGCGCTGTCGGTACAGTGAAAACATTGTTTATAGTGTGGTCTTTCTTAATCTGCGCGTCACTTATCAGGAAATAATCGTATCTCAAAGTAGGTTTTCCGCTTGTTGTCAACGGGTCGTCCCATGTAACGTCTATGTGGTACCACTTGCCGTCAACCTTGACCATATTCCACATATGCTCGCCGCTTGCAACACTTGAAGTAGCTGTTCCCGCGATGCAAACGCACTCAATTCCAACGGATTGACAAAGATACTCAAACGCTCTCGAATAGCCCTCGCAAAGCGCTTCTCCGTAAAGAATCGGACCGTCTGTTTCGCTTATGTATTTATTGCCCGTGATGACATATTCCGTACGGTTGATTATCCAGTCGTGGAAGAGCTTTATTCTGTCGTAATCGCTCGGCAGCTTTTTCGCTTCGGCAATTATATCGGCGATTGTTTCCTCAACCTTTGTCAGCGTTTGGGCTGTCTGCGACGCGTTTTTGCTGTATTCAATGCTGATAGAGGTAATATAATTTGGGTTGTTGGATGGATATGAGTAGGAATATCCGTTGTAGATGTTAAACAGCTGCGGGTTGTCGTAATCGCACGACCAAAATGCTTTTTTCAAATCGTTTACCGTTAAATTAAACTTGCGCAAATCGATGGTAGCCTGATTTTTGAGAGCGCCATTAAATATGGCTGCGTAGGCTTCCTGCTGCTTTTCCGAAAGCGTGTTGTAAGCCCACTTTTTCGTGTAATCATCAAGAATACTCTCGGCAGCGGGCGCTTCGGGCTCGGTTTCCTCGGGCTCGGGCACAATTATCTCCATCGCAACCTGAAGTACATAATATGCGTCCTTCGCGTTGACGAAGCCGTCTTTGTTTGCGTCGAGCTTGGGGTCGGTGTTGTCATTCAGCAGCGCTTCCGTCAAAACGTAATACGCGTCCCTTGCGTTGACGAAGCCGTCGCCGTTTAAGTCGAACCTCAAATCGGCTGCATAGGAAGCTGTTGACAGCATCGAAAAAGCCATTGTCACCGCAGCAAGCGCGCTGATTATTCTTTGTTTAATTTTCATAAAAACACCTCGTTAAACGTCAAAAAACCTCTCCATTTACCATTTTATCAGAAATTTTCCGCTTTGTCAAGCCAAATCTCTTTTGTTTTTTCGGAAAAATTTTTCCAAATCACACGCCCGCCGATATCTTCTCAATCGCCTTTGTCACAAGCTTTCGGAACATCGGCGCAGTCTTGTCGGCGGTTTCCTGAACCTCCTTGTGCGAGAGCTTTTCGGGGGAAATTCCCGCGGCGAGATTTGAGATGCAGGAAATTCCGACAACCTCCATTCCGCAGTGCCGAGCCGCGACCGCCTCAACCGCTGTTGACATTCCGACAGCGTCCGCGCCAAGTCGTCCGAACGCGCGAATTTCAGCGGGAGTTTCGTAGTTCGGTCCCGAGGTCTGAATGTACACGCCGCTTTTCAGGGGCACGTTCACCTCGGCAGCCGCTTCCTCAACCAGCTTGCGCAGCCTCTTTGAATAAACCTCGCTCATATCGGGGAAACGCACGCCAAGCTCGTCGATATTTGCACCGATAAGCGGTGACGGAACGTTGTAGATTATGTGGTCGCAGATTTGCATTAAATCACCGGCTTTGAAGGTCGGGTTTATGCCGCCCGCTGCGTTTGTCAAGAACAGCGTTTTCGCGCCCATCAGCTTCATAAGCCGCGTCGGGAGAACAACATCGGTTACCGAATAGCCCTCGTAAAAATGCACGCGTCCCTGCATACAAACAATCGGCGCGCTCCCGCAGTACCCGAACACAAATCTTCCCTTGTGCCCCGCAACCGTGCTTTTTGGGAAGCTGTCAATTTCCGCGTAATCCAGCGTTTCCTTTATATCAAGCGTGTCGCAGAAATCCCCCAGCCCCGAGCCCAGCACCAGCGCAAGCTCCGGCTTGAAAGAAATCTTCTTCTCAACCTGCTCGTAGCAATTCATCAGCTTTTGATAAATCTCGTTCATTTTTGTTCCTCCTGTTTCAGCTTAACGGTAAATTCCGTTCCTTCACCGAGCCTGCTTTGCGCGGTAATTCCGCCGCCGCACAGCTGGGCAATCTTCAGCGCAAGCGGCAGTCCCAAGCCGTTTCCGCGCGACGCGTGCGACACGTCCGCCTGATAGAATTTCTCAAAAATATGCGGGAGCGCGTCCTCGGAAATCCCGCAGCCGCTGTCCTTTACCGTCACAACCACAAACCCGTCCTGTTCCTTACAGCAGACCTTGATTTCACCGCCGTTTTCGGTAAATTTCACGGCGTTGTCGAAGAGGTTATTCCAGATGTGCGCGAGAAGCTGCTCGTTCCAGAAATACTCAATCGGCTCAAGCCCGCTCATATCGATTTCGATGTTTTTCGCAGACCAAACCGGTTCCAGCCGCAGCATACAGCTTCGCAGCTGCTCGTCCAGCGAAAATCGCGTCTTATCGGTGATTATGTCGCGGTTTTCGAGGTTGGTCAAAAGCTGCGTGTTGGCGGAAAGCTCGGTCAAATACTCTGTTTCCTCGAGAATAATCCGCGCGAATTCCTTGCGGCGTTCCTCGGACAAATCGTCCTCGCAGAGCTGCCGCGCAAAGCCTCTTATCGACACCAGCGGCGTTTTGAACTCGTGGGAAAAGTTGCCGATGAAATCCTTTCGGAAAAGCTCCGTGGAACGCAGCTCCTCGGTCATTTTGTTGAAGTCCTCGATTAAGTTTCGCAGTTCCTTTATCGTGTGCCGCGTGAGAAAATCCATCTCGAGCTTAACCGTGAAATCGCCGCCCGTCACGCGCTTTGTGGCTTTCGTGAGGTTGGAGAGCGGCTTCAGAACCGAGTTTCCGATGACAAACGCAAGCAATCCTCCAACGATAACCGACGCGATAATTGGTCCGATTATCGCATTTGTGTTGGTTGTGCCGCCCGTGACAAAGCCGATTATCAGCGTTGCCGTGAAGCTCAAAATTTCCGACGCGACAATGATAATCAGCGTCAAAATCATCAGCTTTACACCAAGCCGATTTACACGCGAAAACGGCTTTGCAATCAGCTCTCCCAGCCTTTTAAAAAAATCGCCCAACTTTTTCATACATCAAGCCTTTATTTCCGCTTTATAGCCGAGCCCTCTCACGGTAACAATTTCAAAGTCCTTGTTGTCGCGAAAGCGCTCTCTCAAGCGGTTTATGTGCACGTCAACGGTTCTCGCTTCGCTGTCCGAGTCCATCTCCCAGAATTCCTCCATAAGCGCAGCGCGCGTGAAGGTTTTCCCCGGAAACGACAGCAGCTTGAACAAAATCTGAAACTCCTTTTTCGGCAAAACCACGGGCTCTCCCGCAACCGTCACCGAAAACGAGTCATAGACAAGCTCGGTGCTTCCCGCGACAATTTTCTGCTCCTCGGCGATTTTGCTTCGCCGCAGCAGCGCCTTTATCCGCAAAATCATCTCCATTTCGTCAACGGGCTTTGTCATATAATCGTCCGTGCCGAGAATAAATCCGCGCCGCAAATCCTCGGCGGCGTCCTTTGCGGTGATAATGAGCACGGGCAGGTTTGAGCCGCTCTCGCGCAGCGTTTTGAGCACCTCGTAGCCGTCCTTTTTCGGCATCATTACGTCAAGTATCATCAAATCAATGTGCTGCTTTTCGATAATGTCGAGCGCCGCCTCACCGTTTTCCGCGGTGAACACTTTGAAGCCGTTTTTTTCGAGCGTATATTCATAAAGCCGCCGAATGTTTGCCACATCATCGGCAACAAGTATATTGAACATAAACGGATTTTTCCTTTCCCGTTATTTGCTGCCGAGATATTTTTTCTGCTCCTCGGTGAGCTTGTCTATCGAAATCCCCCACGACAGGAGCTTTCTCTCTGCAACCTTTCCGTCAATTTCGCGCGGCACATTGAACGTCATCTCGCCCGCAGCGCGCTTTTCCTTATTCTTCGCGATATACTCCGCGCAGAGCGCCTGTATCGCAAAGCTCATATCCATAATCTCGGCAGGGTGACCGTCGCCCGCTGCGAGGTTAACAAGTCTGCCCTCGGCGATAACGAAAATCGTGTTTCCGTTAGGAAGCGTGTAGCCCTCGATGTTGTTGCGCGCCTCATAGTGTGAAACCGCGATTTCACGGAGCTTTTTCATATTCACTTCAACGTCAAAATGTCCCGCGTTGCAGCAAATCGCGCCGTCCTTCATATTCATAAATGCTTCTTCGCCGATAACGTCCGCGCAGCCCGTAACCGTGACGAAAAAGTCGCCGATTTTCGCAGCCTCTTTCATCGGCATAACGCGAAAACCGTCCATAACCGCTTCCATCGCCTTTATCGGGTCAACCTCGGTCACGATAACGCGCGCTCCCAAGCCCTTTGCGCGCATCGCCGTGCCCTTTCCGCACCAGCCGTAGCCCGCGACAACAACGTCCTTTCCCGCAACGATAAGGTTGGTTGTGCGGTTTATGCCGTCCCAAACGGATTGACCGGTGCCGTAGCGGTTGTCGAAAAGGTGCTTGCAGTCTGCGTCATTGACGAGCGCCATCGGGAATTTCAGTTCCTTTGCCGCGTCCATTGCTTTCAGGCGCAAAATGCCGGTAGTTGTTTCCTCGCAGCCGCCGAGAACGTTCGGGATAAGCTCGGGGCGCTTTTCGTGGATATAGTTTACGAGGTCGCCGCCGTCGTCGATGATGATATTCGGCTCGGCACCGATAACCTTGCCGATGTGCGAGAAATACTCCTCCTCGGTTGTGCCGTGCCACGCGAACACGGAAAGTCCCTCGTGCGCGAGTGCCGCGGCAACGTCGTCCTGCGTGGAGAGCGGATTTGAGCCGGTTACATACATATCCGCGCCGCCCGCCGCCAGCACCTCGCAGAGATACGCCGTTTTCGCTTCAAGGTGAACGGAAAGCGCGATTTTCAGTCCCGCGAACGGCTTCGTTTCGCTAAACTCGCGCTCAATGCCGTTCAGCAGCGGCATATTTCTTCTAACCCAGTCGATTTTACGTTTACCCGACTCCCAAAGGTCGGGATTTTTAATTTCAGAAATTCCCATATTTTTCTCCTTAATTTTGAATTTTTACAATATTCTTTTCAGCACTCCGCACGCGATTTTCGGCTCATCGCCGTCAATTTTCTCGTGCAGCATAATGACTTTGCCCGAGATATCCGAAAGCCGCGTCTTGTCGATATAAAACTGCATCGACGCGTTTCCTCGGCTGTCCGAGCTTACGTCGGGGAGGATAATCGCCTTTTCGCCCGCGTCCGCGCAAATTGTGCCCTCGTGAACGTGAAACGGCAGAGCTTGGTTTTTCGGCAGCCCCGACAGCTCCAGCGCGAAATACAGCCCCTCGGGCAGATTAAACACAAACACGCCGCCGTTAATTTGCTCGTGACCGTTTGTGCCGTTCATATCCGCGTACAGCACCGCGCGGTCTTGTTCGATAAACGCGAATTTTGTCATATTCATAAAAAATCACCTCAAAAGATGATATTCTTATGAGCTTGAACAAATTCGTGAAATTTATTCGGTCAGCCTGTAGCGAGGCTTTCCAGCAGCCGTTTCAGCTCCTCCTCAAGACCGCTGTAAAACAAAGTGAAAAGTATGTCGCAGCTTCCGAGGAGGAACATATTTTTGTTGTTGATAGCGGTGAGCGCGGGAACGTAGCTGTAGATGTAGCTTTTAAACCACTCCGCGTCATAAGCGGGCACAGGTCTGCCGGTTCTCACCATTCGCCGAATTTCCTCGAAATCATCGACAATCACGTTGTCATAATTCCCCGCGCCCTTTGCGACAACCATATCGAAAATCGTCTTGATTTGCTTGTCGTTCAGGGTTTGGTTGTTTATCTTCACGTTTTTCAGCTCGGGCAGCCTTACTGCAAACGAGTACACCATAAGCGACAGAACTCTCTCGTATTCGGGCGAGTTCATCTCCTTACATCGCTCCTTGTCGAGCTTAATTCCCGTGTTGTACAGGCAGGTTGTATCGGTGATGTTTTTCAGCGATATCTTGAAAATGTCCTTGACGTTTATGTTGTAGAAATCCTTGTCCGCAATCATATAGATGTACTTCACCGCATTGAACAGCGAAACCCCCGCCTTTACGACGGTTTCCGACAGCATTGTAAACGCGGTTCTCTCGCTCACAAACTCCATTTCTTAACATCTCCTTTTCGTTTCACGTCATAAAACCTCATTATACTTATTATACAATTTTTTTCTCATAATTGCAATAAGATTTGTAAAAAAATAGCCGTTTTCTTTAAAAACCCTTGATTTTATCGCGGTTTTGAGGTATAATAAATTCATAGTGTTTAATAATATGCCACAGCTTTACGGTTTGGCTGGTTTTTCGGAAATCCTTTGCATTTTCGTTGGCTTCGAGCCAACGAAAATGCTTGGGGGAAACCCCTCGGGGTTTTCCCCAAGCCCCTTTCCTCTGGGGGAAAAACTCTTGTTTTTCCCCCAGACCCCCTTTAGCGCTTTTGAACGCGTTTGGTCGCGCTTCGCGCTCTAGTCCGCGGCTTCGCCGCGAGTGGTCGCGTTTCGCGCTCAAGTGTGGGGCTTTGCCCCACGCCCCACAAGCCTTTTGAAAAAGGCTTGACCGAAAACTTTTTTCGCTTCGCGCGAAAACCACAGATTACTGCAAATTATTTTCGGAAGGTTGATTTTATGAAAGACGGTTTTATAAAATGCGCGGCGGGAACGCCCGATTTAAAGGTCGCAAACTGCGATTATAACGCTCAAAAAATCATCGAGCTTATCAATGAAGCAAGTTCCGCCGGCGTGAAAATCCTCGCCCTCCCCGAGCTTTGCGTCACGGGCTACACCTGCGCGGATTTATTTTTGTCGAAAACTCTCCTCGACGGCGCGGAAAACGCTCTCGAAAAAATCCTCGCCGCTACAATGGGCAAGGATATCCTCGTTGCAGTCGGAGCACCGCTTCGCGTTGGCGGAGAGCTCTACAACTGCGCTGTGGTTTTGCAGAACGGTCGCGTGCTTGGCGTTGTCCCGAAGAAATTTTTGCCGAATTACAACGAGTTTTACGAAATGCGCTGGTTCACGCCCGCCGACAGCCAAAAGCGCGATATCAAGCTGTTTGGCGCGGTTGTGCCGTTCGGCTCGGGGCTGGTTTTCTCGTGTGAGAATATCCCCGAGCTTTCGGTTGCCGTTGAGGTCTGCGAGGACTTGTGGTCGCCCGAGCCGCCGTCCATTAAGGCTGCGCTCGACGGGGCAACGGTTATCCTCAACCTCTCCGCGTCAAACGAGCTTGTCGGCAAGGCAGAGTACCGCGAAAGCCTTGTAAAAGGGCAGTCCGCGCGGCTTATCTGCGGGTATATTTTCGCGGGAGCAGGCGAGGGCGAGTCCACGACAGACCTTATTTTCGGCGGCGCGAGAATTATCTCCGAGAACGGAAAGCTCCTCGCCGAGGGACAGCTCTACTCAAACGGTCTTACGATAACCGAAATCGATGTTTCAATGCTCGCTGCCGAGAGAATGCGCAACACCACTTTCCGCGGACATTGCTCCGAGAGTGACGCGCAGTTTGTTCTGTTCACCGAGCAGACCAAGCTCACCCGAACAATCGCGCCGCTGCCGTTTGTACCCGCCGAGGGAAGCGCAAACAACTCGCGCTGCTCGCAAATTCTCGCGATGCAAGCACACGCTCTCGCAAAGCGCGTTAAACACACGCACTGCCAAAAGCTGCTCATCGGTATTTCGGGCGGGTTGGACTCTTGTTTGGCACTGCTGGCGAGCGTCGAGGCGCTGAAAGTTTTGGGCAGACCGATGACCGATATCACCGCCGTTTCGATGCCCTGTTTTGGCACAACAACTCGCACAAAATCCAACGCGGAGCTGCTCTGCACGGCGCTTGGCGTGGATTTTCGGCTGATTGACATAACCGCTACCGTAAAGTCGCACCTCAAGGATATTGAGCACGATGAAAACAACTACAACGTTGCCTATGAAAACGCGCAGGCTCGCGAGAGAACGCAGGTTCTGATGGATTTGGCGAACGATTTGAACGGAATGGTTGTCGGGACGGGCGATTTGTCGGAGCTCGCGCTCGGCTGGGCAACCTACAACGGCGACCACATAAGTATGTACGGCGTGAATTCGTCCGTGCCGAAAACGCTGGTTCGGCACATCGTGCGGTACTGTATGGACAGCGCCTCGGACGAGCGCCTGAAAACGGCTCTCGGCGATATTTTGGACACGCCCGTAAGCCCCGAGCTGCTGCCCGCGGAAAACGGCGAGATTTCGCAGAAAACCGAGGATTTGGTTGGACCTTACGAGCTGCACGATTTCTTTCTGTACTACGGCATCAGGTACGGCTTTACACCGAGCAAGGTTTACCGCCTCGCGAAGTACGCGTTTAAGGGCGCTTATTCTGATGAAATAATTCTCAAGTGGGAAAAGATTTTCTACAAGCGCTTTTTCGCTCAACAGTTCAAGCGCAGCTGCCTGCCCGATGGCGTTAAAATCGGTTCTGCGGCGGTTTCACCGAGAGGTGATTTGCGTATGCCGAGTGACGCGGAGGCGGCGCTTTGGCTGGAAAATATTGACGGATAAGGGTTGCAGATGACTTATAAAACGAAGAAAAAGCTCGTTCATTTTTACACAACGGGCGCTGTTGCCGAGGATTTTGCCGCGTCGAAAAAGCGAAAGCTCGCGAAATTCCGCAAAATCATCAGAGCTTGCTTTTACGTTCAACTCGCAGTCTGCGTGATTTGCGCGGCGGTTGGCTTTATATCGGGCTTTTCGGGAGCCGTGCCCGTGGCAATTTGCACGGGAATTCTGATTGTCGCCGCGTTTTTTGCGGCGGGAGGAACAACCGCGGTGAAAACGCTCTCGTGCATACTGAATTTCCTTGTCGCCGCGGCGGGAATTGTGGCTTGTATCCTCACGCGAGAGCCCGCGTACGGCATCTGCGGCGGGATAATGCTGATTGGCTTTGCGGCGGCGTGCGTGAGCCTGCGATATTGGTTTTGCAAGGAGTTTTTGTCGGGGTATTCGGCGCGGCTGATTAAACGCGAGGACTACACACTTTTGCGCACGCTCGCCGATGAACAGCCCTCCGACGCGCCGATTATCGAGAATTTCACGGGTGACGAGGAGCTGCCGAAGCTGCCGCAGCTCACAAGCGAAATGCGCGAGCTCGCGAATCGGCTTTCCGATATTTTGAGGGACTAACCCGTGAAAATGACCGTAAAAAAACTCTGCGTTGAGGCGCTTTTTATCTGCATTGCGGCAGCGCTTTCCGCGCTGGAAACGCTTTTGCCGCCGATTGTTCCGATAGCGGGAATACGCGTCGGGCTCGGCAACATCGTCACGCTTTTCGTGCTGTACATCGGCGGCGCGTGGCGCATCTGCGACGCGTACATAATCGCAGTTTTGCGCTGTTTTCTGGCGGCGCTTATCACGGGCTCGCTTTTGAGCGCGGCTTACGGGCTGGCGGGGGGAGTGCTCGCGTGCACGGCGATGTTCGCGGCGCGAAGCCTGTTCCCGAAAGGCAAAGGCGAGTTTCGGTTTGACGTGCAGTTTCTCCCGTTCACCGCGGTTTGCGGCGCGATTTTTCACATCGCGGGACAGCTGCTCGTCGCAATTCTTTTCTACGGCTCAAAATTTGTGCTCGCGTACACGCCCGTGCTGCTTGCGTCGGCGGTTATCGGCGGGATTTTTACAGGGTTTCTCACGATGCTGCTGCTCAAGAAACTGCCGAGAAAATTTATCAAGAACATCAGATTTTCGTGATTTTGCACAAAATTGATTACAAGGAGTATAAATATGAAGCTTCTTTTGATTGACGGCAACAGCATAATGAACCGCGCGTTTTACGGGATAAGGCTCCTGTCAAACAAGAAAGGCGTGTTCACAAACGCGCTCACGGGCTTTTTGAACATCTATATGAAGCTGGTCAAGGAGGAAAATCCCGACAGGATTGCCGCAGCGTTTGACCTGAAATCGCCGACATTCCGCCACAAAATGTATACCGAGTACAAGGCGGGACGGCACAAAATGCCCGACGAGCTGGCGATGCAGATGCCGCTTATAAAGGATATTCTGCGGGCACTTGGCGTGAGAATCGTGGAGTGCGAGGGCTACGAGGCGGACGATATCATCGGCACGCTTTCGCGCGTTTGCTCGGAAAAGGGCGGCGAGTGCCTTATCAGCACGGGCGACCGTGACAGCTTTCAGCTTGTCGGAGAGCGCGTAACAGTGCGGCTTGCCGCCAACAAGGAGGACGTTTTTTACACGCCCGAGAAAATCCGCGAGGTGTACGGAGTTGAACCGCGAGAGATGCTCGAGGTCAAGGCACTGATGGGCGACAGCTCGGACAATATCCCGGGAGTTGCCGGCGTCGGTGAAAAAACCGCGCTTTCTCTTGTGCAAAAGTACCATACCGTTGATTATATCTATCGGCATATTGACGAAATTGAGATTACTCCGAGTATAAGGAAAAAGCTGGAAGCCGGAAAAGACAGCGCCGAATTGTCGAGAAAACTCGGAGAGATTTGCTTAACAGCGCCGATTTCCGAGAATTTGGACGATTACGCTATCGGTGAGGGTGACAAGGAAACCGCCAAAGGTATTTTACAGGAACTTGAGATGAACAGCGCGGTTAAAAAGCTCGGTCTTGACGGAACAGCCGCGAAAAAGGTTGAAATCGCCGCGCCTAAAACCGCAGAAAAGCTCGATATACCGCCGATTGTTGCCGATGATGCGGTTTTCGATGAAGAAGCGCTTGCAGTTTTTGTGGAAAATGACGAAATTGTTGTATACAGAGGAAATCAGCGTCTTGAAAACCCGCTTGATGTTCTCCAAAATGACGAGCCGAAGCACACCGACAACGCGAAAGCGCTGTTTTATCGCTGTCTGAAGCAGAATGTCGAGCTGAAAAACGTGACTTTTGACGCGACTTTGGCGGCTTATCTGCTCGACGTGAACGCGAAGGATTACGAGCTGGCGCGGCTTTACGAGAAATACGGCGTTGACGGTGAGCCAAACACGCGCCTGGAACGGCTTTGCAAAGCGCTTTTCACCGAGATTTGCGCGAACGGAATGCTGAAAGTGCTGCGGGAAATCGAGATACCGCTTGCCGAGGTCCTTTCATCGATGGAAATAGTAGGAATTGCCGCTGACGCCGACAGTCTCACCGCTTTCGGCGAGGAAATTCTCCCGAAAATCGCCGAAATCGAGAGCGAAATTTTCGAGCTCGCGGGGCATAAATTCAACGTCGGCAGCCCGAAACAAATCGGCACGGTGCTCTTCGAGGAGCTCGGTCTGCCTGCGGGCAAAAAGCGCAAAACCGGTTGGTCAACCGACAGCGACACCCTCGAAGAAATCGAGAAATATCACCCGATTGTCCGCAAAATCCTCGACTGGCGAAAGCTCTCGAAGCTCTACAACACCTACGTCAAGGGGCTTCTCGGCGCGGTTTCCGAGGACGGGCGGATGTACACGACGTTCAAGCAGACCGAAACCCGCACCGGTCGCATAAGTTCCGCCGAGCCGAACATCCAGAACATTCCCGTGCGCACGGAAATCGGTCGGAATTTCCGCAAGTTTTTCACTGCGGGTGACGGGAAACTGCTCTGCGACGCGGATTACAGCCAAATTGAGCTGCGCGTTCTCGCGGCGCTTGCCCACGACGAGGTGATGACGAAAACGTTCGAGGAGGGGCGCGATATCCACACGGAAACCGCCGCGAGTGTCTTCGGAATGCCGCCCGAGTGGATTGACGCAGACACGCGCCGCAAGGCAAAAGCCGTGAATTTCGGCATCGTGTACGGCATCGGAGCGTTCTCGCTTGCGAAGGACATCGGTTCATCGGTTGCCGAGGCGAAAAAGTACATCGAGGATTATCTGGCGCATTTTTCGGGCGTTAAGCAGTATATGGAAAATGTTGTAAAATCCGCCGAGGCGACGGGCTACGCGGTCACGTTTTTCGGCAGACGGCGCTTTATCCCCGAAATTCTCGCGACCAACAAGACCGTCAAGGCGCTCGGCAAGCGCATCGCGATGAACACTCCCATTCAGGGCACCGCCGCCGATATCATCAAAATCGCGATGATTCGTGTGTACAACAGGCTGAAAAAGGAGCTGCCCGAGGCGCGGCTGATTTTGCAGGTGCACGACGAGCTGATTGTCGAAGCGCCCGAAAATCTTGCCGAGGACGCAGCCAAAATTCTGCGAGAGGAAATGGAAAATGCTGTAAAACTCGGCGTTCCGCTGCCTTGTGACGCGAAAATTGGAAAAACTTGGTTTGATGTGCATTGAGAGGAAAATTATGGAAATTGACAGCTTGGCTTCTTATTTTAAAAGCATCGTCGAACAGGACAGGTGCGCGGTGGTTATCTGCAACCTGCGCCACGAGATAATTTATATGAATCCGGCTGCGCGCGAGCGTTATCGAAAGCACGGCGAGTTGGTCGGAACAAGCATTTTCAACTGTCACAACGCCGAGTCCAACGCGAAAATCCGCGAGGTTGTTGAGTGGTTTGCCAAAAGTCCCGAACACAATCTTGTGTTCACCTACCACAATGATAGGGAAAACAAGGACGTTTATATGGTCGCGCTGCGTGATGAAAACGGCGAGCTTATCGGCTATTACGAGAAGCACGAGTTCCGAAATCCCGAAACTATGAAGCTTTACGATATTGGATAAATTGATGAAATGTAATATTTTGTTGAAATTTTGCGGATTGTATTGTTGCAATTAGTAGAATTTTCAGTAAATATATCAAATTGTATAAAAGGAAGGTTTTTATGACAGCTTTTTCAACAGCAGATATTCTGCTCCCCAAGCTCACAAGCGAGGAAATGACGAAATGGTCGGTTGTCGCGTGCGACCAGTACACGGGTGAACGCAACTATTGGCAGCAAACCGCCGAAATCGTCGGAATTTCCCCGTCAACGCTGAAGCTCATTTTGCCCGAGGTGTTTCTCGGTGACGGCGATGAGGAACAGCGTGTTGCCAAAATTAACGGCACAATGAACGAATATTTGCAGTCAAATTTGTTTGAATTGCACAAAAACTGCTTCGTCCTCACCAAGAGAACGCAGGCTGACGGGCGGCTGCGCCCCGGGCTTATCGGCGCAATCGACCTCGAAATGTACGACTACAACAAGGGCAGCAAGTCGCAGGTTCGCGCGACCGAGGCGACGGTTGCCGCGCGCATTCCGCCGCGGGTGAAAATCCGCCTGAACGCGCCGCTGGAGCTGCCTCACATAATGATACTCATCGACGACCCGCAGAAAACCGTCATCGAGCCGCTTCTGGAGCGGGATTTGCCCGAGCTGTACAACTTCGAGCTGATGCAAAACGGCGGTCATCTCGCGGGCTACGAGGTGAGCGGGGAAGCCGCGGACGGTGTTCTTGCCGCGCTTGACCGGCTCGCCGACAAGACTTTGTTCAACGAGCGCTACGGTTTGAATAACGAGGAAGTGCTCCTGTACGCGATGGGCGACGGCAACCACTCGCTTGCAACCGCGAAGGAGTGCTACGAGCGAAAAAAACGTGAGGGCAGTCCTGATGCGGCTTTAGCGCGCTACGCTTTGGTTGAGGTGGTCAATCTGCACTGTGATGCGCTGGAGTTTGAGGCTATACATAGAGTTATATATAACGCAGATTTTGACAAATTGTATAAAGAAATGACAGAATATCTCGGTCTTACGACAGAAAAAGCTGCGCAGGAATTTTCGGTTGTCTTTGGCGGGAAAACCGAGAAATTCGGCATAACAAAGCCAAATTCCAACCTTACCGTCGGCTCGCTTCAGCGCTTTATCGACGATTTTCTCGAGAAAAACGGCGGCGAGGTCGATTACATTCACGGCGAGGACGTTGTGCGGAAAATCTGCGCAAACGGCGGCGCAATGGGCTTTTTGCTCCCGTCGATGCAGAAAAGCGAGCTGTTCCCGACCGTTGTCAAGGACGGCGCGCTCCCGCGGAAAACCTTCTCGATGGGTCACGCGAACGACAAGCGTTTTTACTGCGAGGCGCGGAAAATTTCTGTTGAAAAGTGATGGGATTTGAATAACTTTGGGTATAATTGACGAAATTTATTACGTTGAGCAAAGCTGTTTCGGCAACCCGTGGACTGAAAAAATGCTCGAATGTGAATTAAATAGCCCGCTCTCAATTCTCGAAACCGAGGAGCGGGACGGGAAAATTGTCGGCTACGCGCTCGGGCGGGTTGTCGCGGACGAGGCGGAGCTGCTGAAAATCTGCGTGCTAGCGGAGTGGCGAAAGCGGGGAATTGCCGAAAAATTGCTAGGCTCACTGCTCGAAAAAATGCGCGAAAACGGCGCTGCTGCGTGCTTTCTTGAGGTTCGGAGCAAAAACGCGCCGGCTCTCGCACTTTACCAAAAAATGGGATTTGAGCAAATTGCGCTTCGCCGAAACTATTACCCCGACGACGACGCGGTTGTGATGAGCGCGCGGATTTAGACGCTCTCGGCGCCCTCAATCAGCCCCGTGAGGCTGCCCTTGAGGATTTCCGAGACGTATTTCACCGCCGTCGTTTTGTTGAGCTTGATTTTGCCGTTGAGCCACGCGATGATTATCCCAACTATACCGTCTGTATAAAAACTCGCGAGCAAATCTCGGTATTCCTCGGAAAGTCTTTTCCCAAGCTGATTTTCGGCGGTTGTGATGATTTTTCGGGCAATTTTCTTGAAATCCTCGTACAAAAACAGCCTCAACTCACCGCTTCCGACCGCGTCATAAACGCAGTTGAGCATATGCTGGTTTTGCTCAAGATAATCGACAACGAACAGAATTGCCTGCTGATTGTCAGTCGCAAAATCGAAGCTTTCCACAACATTTATCGCCTCGTGACGCAGCGTCCAGCGCAGCAAATCGCGCGTATCCTCGAAATGATAGTAAAACGTTTTGCGGTTCAAACCACAGTCGGCGATAATCTCGCTCACCGTAATTTTTGAAAACGGCTTTGTTTCCATCAGCTTTTTCAGGGTGTTGGAAAGAGCCGTTTTTGTGTTCATACTCGTGATTTCGTGTTTCATTTTATCAGCCCCTTGCATCTATTATATTACATTCTGTAGAATTTTTCAACCCCTTTTTTACACATTTGACCATCAAATTTAACGAAGTAATAAGTTAACGGAATGATAAAAATAACGCAAATTGTATAAAATTCGACAAAAATAACGAGCAGTAAAGTGAATACTGCTCGTTTTGTTCATATCATTTCGCCAAATACGCTTTTCAGCACCCGAACAACCTCGTCCATAATTATCGGCTTGACGATAAATCCGTTCATACCGCACTCTAACGCGGTTCTTCTGTCCTCGTCGAACGCGTTCGCGGTCATCGCGACAATCGGGATTTGCGCAAGCTCGGGGTTGTTCAGCCCTCGGATTTGCTTCGTCGCCTCGTAGCCGTCCATCACGGGCATTTGGATATCCATCAGCACCAAATCGTAATAATCGGGCTGCGAATTTGCGATTTTTTCCACGGCGATTTGCCCGTTTTCTGCTGCCTCCAAGCTGAAGCCGTAGCCCTTGAGCAACTCGAACGCGATTTCAAGATTAAGCTCGTTGTCCTCGACCAGCAACAAGCGTTTCCCCTTGAACAACTCGGTCTCATCAAGCGTGCTGATTTCTCTGCAAGGCTTTTGTTTCCCGAGAGCGCTCAAAAGCGAGTCGCGCAAATCTGACATAACAACCGGCTTCGAGCAAAACTCGTTTACGCCCGCTGTCCTCGCTTCATTCGCGATTTCATTTTGGTCGAGCGCGGTGAGCATTATAATAGGTGACCGGTCGCCGAGCGCGCGGATTTGCCGTGTGATTTCTATTCCGTTCATATCGGGCAGCTGCGCGTCGATGATGTACGCGTGAAATTTGTCGTTCGCCTCGATTGATTTCTTCGAGAGCAGCACCGCTTCCTTGCCAAACATCGTCCATTCCGAGCACATTCCGAACTGCTCGAGAATTTTTGTCACGCTGTCGCAGGTGTTGAAATCACTGCCCACAACCATCGCCTTCAATCCATCAAGCTCCCTGACTTTTTCAGGGCTTTGTCGCTTCGATTGCAGCCGCAGAGCCAGCTTGATAACAAACTCGGTGCCCTTGCCTTTTTCGGTGAAAACCTCGATTGTGCCGCCCATCATATCGATGATGTTTTTGGAAATCGCCATACCCAAGCCGGTGCCTTGAATTTTGCTCGCGGTTGAGGTGCGCTCGCGCTCAAACGGCTCAAATATCCGCTGTGCGAACTCTTTGCTCATACCTATTCCGGTGTCCTTGACGCGGATTTCGTACAAACCCTTGCCCCCGGGCGCGTTTTGAATTTGGGTGAGGCGAACGGAAACCGTGCCGCCCGCCGGAGTGAATTTGATTGCGTTTGACAACAAATTGAGCAAAACCTGCTTGATGCGTTTCTTGTCGCAGAAAACGTCCTCGTCGGTTACGTCCCGCGTGATTATATACAGCTCAAGCTGCTTCGCGTGGATTTGCTCGGCGATTGTGGACTTGATTTCGCGGAGCATCTCCGAGAGGTTGGTTTCGGTTTCATCAAGCTGAATTTTGCCGCTTTGAATTTGGCTCATATCAAGAACATCGTTGATGAGAGACAGCAAATGGTTGCTCGACGACAGGATTTTTGAAAGATAATCCTTGACCTTATCCGTATCGTCGAGATTTGCCCGAGCAAGCGTCGCAAAGCCGATAACCGCGTTCATCGGCGTGCGGATATCGTGCGACATATTCGACAAAAATGTGCTCTTCGCCATATTTGCTCTGCGCGCCATATTCACGGCGTCATCGAGCTCCTGATTGAATTTCTTATCGCCGGTGCGGTCGGAGAGCACCAAAACGTACTTCTTCTCGCCACGAATTTCGCGGCAGAGCGCGGTCGTGTGGAACCAGCGCGGCTCGTTTGTTTTCTTGTGAACGTACTCGCGGTCCCACTCGGTCTGCTCGCCGGTGTTTAGGTTAGCAAGCCTGTCTGAAATAAAACTCTCCTCACCGTCGAGCGCCAGCTTGTCCAAAACACCAATGTTCCCGCGAACCGTGCTCTCGGGCAAGCCGATAAGCCGCTCGACATTTGGGCTGATGTAGTCAACCGCGTTCGTTTTACCGTCAAGCATTGCGAAAATATCGTCAACGTTGTTGGAGAGCGTCGAGAACAACTCGTCGCGGTACTGAATTTCCGCATCTTTTTTCAACAGTGTTCGGTGGTAACGCAACACCAAAATTGTCGCCAAAACCACTATCAGCGCCGCCGCAACTCCTATCACAACCATAACCGTGCCTTCGGAGCAAATTTTATGCGAGAAAAAAGAGCCCAGCAAGCCGCCGATTGCCACAAGCCCTGCTGCAAGGACAACCGCAGCGATAATTGCAACCGGTCGTTTTTTCATAAATTCACTCTCCCATCTCGCTTTTCGTCATCGGTTTTCCGTAATTTCTCTGTCAAGCGCGCTGTTTTAAATAACGGAAAATTCCTTTTTTATACAATTTTGGTTATTTTTTGACATATTTCATTATAACATATTTTTCGCACAAATGCAAGAGTTTATATAAAGTCATTTACACGAAATTCAGTTGTTTAACGCAGAAAATTGTTTTTGACAAAAAAACAGGCGCTTGCCTTTCGCAAACGCCTGTAAATTTTGCATTATTCAGCGGGATTTTCGGTTGTTTCAGATGCTCCTTCTGCGGCAGCAGCTTCCTGAGCAGCAGCCTCGGCAGCCGCCTTTTCCTTCTCCTCTTCCGCTTCTTTGGCAGCCTTTTCCGCGGCGATAAGTCCCGTGCCCGCAGGAATGAGCTTGCCTATGATGATGTTCTCCTTAAGACCGGTGAGCGGGTCAACCTTGCCGCGAATTGCCGCTTCGGTGAGCACTCTCGTTGTCTCTTGGAACGAAGCCGCCGACATAAAGCTGTCGGTTGCGAGAGACGCCTTCGTGATACCGAGCAGAACCGGCTCGCAGCTCGGATAAATAACCGCCTCGCCGTTTGCCTCACGCTGTTTCAGCTCGTCGATAAGCTGCGCGTACTCGTTCTTGCCGAGAACCGTTCCCGCAAGCATATAAGTGCTTCCGGAATCGGTGATGCGAACCTTTCTCATCATCTGGCGAACGATAACCTCGATGTGCTTATCGTTGATGTCAACACCTTGCAGGCGATACACCTTCTGAACCTCGCTGATGATGTAGTTCTGGACTTCCTTTTCACCCTTGACCGCGAGAATATCGGGCGGGTTTACGGAGCCCTCGGTCAGCGCGTCGCCAACCTCAACTCTGTCGCCTGTCTGTACCTTCGGACGATATCCGTAAGGCACTGCGTACATTTCCTCGGTACCGTCGTCTGCGGTGATGATAGCGTGGCGGGTTTTCTTGATTTCCTCAAAGCGAACCGTACCCGCAATTCTTGTGATAATCGCAGCATTCTTCGGGTGACGGCTCTCGAAAAGCTCTTCAACACGCGGAAGACCTTGCGTGATATCTTCAGCGGACGCGATACCGCCCGTGTGGAACGTTCTCATCGTGAGCTGTGTACCGGGCTCGCCGATGGACTGCGCCGCGATAACTCCGACTGCTTCGCCGCGGTTGATAAGCTGACCGTTTGCAAGCGACGCGCCGTAGCACTTCGCGCAAACGCCGTTTCTCAATTCGCAGGTGAGAACCGAGCGAACCTCAATCTTCTGAACGCCCGATTTAACAATCTTCGCAGCGTCCGCGTCATCAAGCAGCTTGTTTTTGCTGATAGTGAACGAACCGTCGGGTGCCGTGAAATCCTTTGTGAGGAAACGTCCGACAAGACGCTCGTGGAGCTTTTCGACAAGCTCGCTGCCCTCGCGGATTTCGTAAACCTCGATACCGTTTTCGGTGCCGCAGTCGTCGCCTCTGATGATAACCTCCTGCGATACATCGACAAGACGTCTTGTCAAATAACCCGAGTCGGCTGTACGAAGTGCGGTATCGGCAAGTCCCTTACGCGCACCACGCGAGGAAATGAAGTACTCGAGGACGTTCAGACCTTCACGGTAATTCGCTCTGATAGGCATCTCGATTGTCGCACCGGAAGTGTTCGCGATAAGTCCGCGCATTCCGGCGAGCTGTCTAATCTGCGCCGTAGAACCACGCGCTCCGGAGTCCGCCATCATAAAGATGTTGTTGTACTGGTCGAGGTTGTTGGTAAGAGCCGCAGAAACGTCGTCGGTTGCCTTGTTCCAGATGTTGATGAAGCTTTCCTTGCGCTCGGCATTCGAGATGAAGCCGCGTCTGTACTGCTTGGTAATCTTGCTGACAGCCTTGTCCGCTTCCGCGAGAATTTCCGCCTTCTGCGGAGGAATTTCCGCGTCGCAAACCGCAACCGTTATACCCGAACGCGTCGAGTATTTATAGCCCATTGCCTTGATTTTATCGAGAACCTGTGCGGTTGTACTTGTGCCGTGGATTTTCAGGCAGCGGTCGATAATCTGACCGAGCTGTTTTTTGCCAACCTTGAAACCAATCTCATAATCGAGCTGGTGGTCGGGGTCTGTTCTGTCAACATAGCCCAAATCCTGCGGAATGTGCTCGTTGAAGATAATTTTGCCCGCGGTTGTCGGGACAATTCTTGAAATGGTGATGTCACCGATTTCCTTTGTAACGCGAACCTTGATTGCCGCGTGAATTGTGATAACGCCGTCCTGATAAGCCATAATCGCCTCGGCAGCGTCGCGGAACACCTTGCCCTCGCCCTTTTCGCCTGCCTTGTCGATTGTCAGATAGTACGAACCGAGAACCATATCCTGTGTAGGAACGGTAACGGGCTTTCCGTCGGAGGGCTTGAGAAGGTTTTTCGCAGCAAGCATAAGGTTTCTTGCTTCTTCCTGTGCCTCGTCGGAGAGCGGGAGGTGAACAGCCATCTGGTCGCCGTCGAAGTCCGCGTTGAATGCGGTACAGCAAAGCGGGTGGAGCTTGATTGCTCTGCCCTCAACGAGCACGGGCTGGAACGCCTGAATACCGAGTCTGTGCAGCGTCGGTGCACGGTTAAGCAGAACAGGGTGGTTCTGAATTACATTTTCGAGCGAGTCCCAAACCTTGTCGTCCGAACGCTCAACCAGCTTTTTCGCCTGCTTGATATTCGGGGAAACGCCCTTCTTTACGAGGTCGTTGAGCACGAACGGCTTGAACAGCTCGAGCGCCATTTCCTTCGGCAGACCGCACTGGTCCATCTTAAGCTCGGGTCCGACAACGATAACCGAACGTCCCGAGTAGTCAACACGCTTACCGAGCAGGTTCTGACGGAAGCGTCCCTGCTTACCTTTAAGCATATCGGAAAGCGACTTGAGCGCGCGGTTGTTGGAGCCGGTGTAAGCTCTGCCGTGGCGACCGTTATCGATAAGCGCGTCAACAGCTTCCTGAAGCATACGCTTTTCGTTTCTGATAATCAAATCGGGTGACTTCTTGTCGAGAAGCTCTTTCAAACGGTTGTTTCTCATAACAACCTTGCGGTAGAGCTCGTTCAGGTCGGAGGTTGCGTAACGTCCGCCGTCGAGCTGAACCATCGGGCGAATGTCGGGCGGAATTACGGGAATTACGTCCAAAATCATCCACTCGGGGCGGTTTCCGCTCTGACGGAACGCTTCAACAACATCAAGACGGCGCAGGAGCTTAATCTGCTTCTGTCCCGCGGACGTTGTTTCAAGCTCTGCGCGGAGCTCATCGGCGAGCTGGTCGAGGTCAATCTCCTTGAGCAGCTCTTTAATAGCCTCGGCGCCCATTCCCGCACGGAAATGGAAATCTTTGCCGGAGTATTTCATAACCGCCTGATTATATTCTCTTTCATCGAGAATTTGCTTTTTAACGTAGCCGGTGTTCTCGCCGGGGTCGATTACGATATAGCTTGTGAAATAAAGCACCTGCTCAAGAACCTTCGGAGAAAGGTCGAGAATTTGACCGATTCTTGACGGAGTGCCCTTGTAGTACCAAATGTGCGAAACGGGAGCCGCAAGCTCGATGTGACCCATTCTCTCGCGGCGAACCTTGCTGCGTGTAACCTCAACGCCGCATCTTTCGCAGATTTTGCCCTTAAAACGAATTCTCTTGTATTTTCCGCAGTTGCACTCCCAGTCTTTCTGCGGGCCGAAAATTCTCTCGCAGAAAAGTCCGTTTTTCTCGGGCTTTTGGCTGCGGTAGTTTATAGTTTCGGGGCGGGAAACCTCGCCGTGCGACCACGCTCTAATCTGCTCGGGGGAAGCAAGTCCTATTTTCATAGACTCGAATACACTAAAACCCATTATATACCTCTCTATCTGATTCGCAGCTCAACGCGCTTATGGAGCGCGTCAAGCTCCTCACCGAACCGCTCATCTGTCGTCTTCGTCACCGAAATCGTCATCATCGTCTTTGGACTCGTCGAAATCATCGTCATCGTCAAGCCCGTCGTCGAAATCATCGTCGAAATCGTCGTCATCGCCGAACTCTTCGTCATCTTCACCGGCAACCATTCCGAAATCGCTGTCGTCGCCTTCGACCTCAAAGCCTGCTGCGTTGAAATCAGCGTCGTCCGAGCGGAAATCGTTCTCGAAGCCGTTCTTGAAGGTGGAATTGTCGTCATCGTCAAGGTCTTCCGTGAGGTTGATTTCAGCGCCGTTTTCGTCGAGAATTTTGATGTCGAGACCCAAGCCCTGAAGCTCGTTCACCATAACCTTGAACGATTCGGGAACACCCGGCTTCGGCACGGGGTCACCCTTAACGATTGCCTCGTAGGTTTTCTGGCGTCCCATAAGGTCGTCGGACTTAACCGTCAGGATTTCCTGAAGTGTATAAGCAGCGCCGTAAGCCTCCAGCGCCCAAACTTCCATCTCACCGAAACGCTGTCCGCCGAACTGTGCTTTACCGCCGAGCGGCTGCTGGGTAACGAGTGAGTAGGGGCCTGTTGAACGCGCGTGGATTTTATCGTCAACGAGGTGATGCAGCTTGAGGTAGTACATATAACCAACGGTAACAGGGCTGTCGAATTTCTCGCCTGTTCTGCCGTCGATGAGCTGCGTTTTGCAGTCGCTTGTCCACGGGAGCTTTGTGAAGTCAAGACCTGCGGAATCCTCACCGTCAAGCTCGTTTCTCTTCTCGCGGGCGATATCGTAAAGCTCTCTGATATCCTGCTCGTGTGCGCCGTCGAAAACGGGCGTAGCAATCTTCCAGCCGAGTGCTCTTGCGACATAACCGAGGTGAACCTCGAGAACCTGTCCGATGTTCATACGAGAAGGAACGCCGAGCGGGTTGAGGACGATATCGAGCGGTGTTCCGTCGGGCAGGAAGGGCATATCCTCCTGCTTCAAAATGCGCGAAACGACACCCTTGTTTCCGTGACGGCCCGCCATTTTATCGCCGACGGAGATTTTTCTCTTCTGCGCGATATAAACGCGAACCTTTTCGTTAACACCCGGCGACAAATCATCGCAGTTCTCGCGGTTGAACACCTTTACGTCAACCACAATTCCGCTCTCGCCGTGAGCAACGCGCAAGGAGTTATCGCGAACCTCGCGTGCCTTCTCGCCGAAAATTGCTCGAAGCAGCTTTTCTTCGGCGGTGAGCTCGGTTTCGCCCTTCGGGGAAACCTTGCCGACGAGAATATCGCCCGAGTGAACCTCCGCGCCTATGCGCACGATACCCTTGTCGTCAAGGTCCTTGAGCGCGTCATCGGAAAGGTTCGGGATATCGCGGGTGATTTCCTCCGGACCGAGCTTGGTTTCACGGCACTCAAGCTCGTATTCTTCTATATGAATTGATGTGTAAACATCGTTGTAAACAAGTTTTTCGTTGATGAGAACCGCGTCCTCGTAGTTGTAGCCCTCCCAAGTCATAAAGCCGATGAGAGCGTTCTTGCCGAGTGCGATTTCACCGTTCTTGGTTGCGGGACCGTCTGCGATAACCTCGCCCGCCTTAACCTCGTCGCCCTTGTTGACAATCGGGCGCTGATTTACGCAGTTGCCCTGGTTGGAGCGCTTGAACTTGATGAGGCGGTAGCAGTGCTCGCGGCGTTCGTTGTCGGTGATGACAATTCTGTCTGCGCAAACGTCGGTAACCGTGCCGTCCTCTTTCGCGCACACAACAACTCCCGAGTCCACGGCAGCCTTGTATTCCATACCGGTGCCGACAATCGGAGTCTGCGTAACCATAAGCGGAACTGCCTGACGCTGCATGTTCGCGCCCATCAGAGCACGGTTTGCGTCATCGTTTTCGAGGAACGGAATCATCGCCGTTGCGACAGATACAACCATCTTCGGCGAAACGTCCATAAAGTCAACCTTTTCGCGCTCGATTTCGAGGATTGCGTCACGGCAGCGCGCGTTTACACGCGGTCTTGCAAAGCAGCCGTTTTCATCGAGCGGCTCGTTTGCCTGCGCGACAACATAGTTATCCTCAACGTCCGCGGTCATATAAACAACCTCGTCGAGAACACGACCGGTCTGCTTGTCAACCTTGCGGTAAGGAGCTTCGATGAAGCCGTAAACGTTGATTTTCGCGAAGGTAGCGAGATAGGAGATAAGACCGATGTTAGGACCTTCGGGCGTCTCAATCGGGCACATTCTTCCGTAGTGCGAGTAGTGAACGTCACGAACCTCAAATCCCGCGCGGTCTCTCGACAAACCGCCCGGACCGAGTGAGGAAAGACGGCGCTTGTGAGTAAGCTCTGCGAGGGGGTTGTTCTGGTCCATAAACTGCGACAGCGGCGAAGAACCGAAGAATTCCTTCATTGTCGCGATAACCTGTCTTGCGTTAATCAGCGAGGCAGGAGAAACCTTTTCGTTGTCGTTTGCCTGAAGTCCCATTCTCTCGCGGATTGTCTTTTCCATACGGGAGAAGCCCATTCTGAAGTGGTTCTGGAGCAGCTCGCCTACGCAGCGAATTCTTCTGTTTCCGAGGTGGTCGATATCGTCGATATCGCCGACACCTTCGTTCAGGTTGATGAAATAGCTTACGGACGCGAAAATATCTTCGAGGGTGATGTGCTTGGGGATAAGCTCCTCAATTCTCGCGGAAATGAGTTCCTTGAGCTTCTCCTCGTCACCGTCTGCTTCTTCGAGAATTTCGGTGAGAACGCCGAACGAAACCTGCTCGTTTACGCCGAGCGCCTCGATGTCAAGGTCGCCGGTGTAGAGGTGAGCGTCAACCATTCCGTTGCCGACGATTTTCATCGTGCCCTCGCCCTCGGGCTTGTAGATGTCAACGGAAATTACGCCTGCGTTCTGGATTTCGAGAGCCTTTTCGCGTGTAATCACGTCGCCCTCGACTGCCAAAAGCTCACCCGTAAAGGGCGAAGAAACGTTTTCGGCAACCTTCTGCCCGAAAAGTCTTGAGGAAATGCCGAGCTTTTTGTTGTACTTGTAGCGTCCGAAACGCGCCAAATCGTATCTCTTTGCATCGAAGAAAAGGTTGTCGAGAGCGGTTCTCGCGGACTCGATTGTCGCGGGCTCGCCCGGACGGAGCTTTCTGTAAACCTCAAGCAGCGCCTCTTCCTCGTTTTTGGTGTTGTCCTTACCGTTTTCGATGGCAACGGTAATTCTCGGGTCGTTGCCGAATTTATCGGTCAAATCCTTGTCGCCGGAAACGCCGATTGCTCTCAAAAACGTGGTGCAGGGGAACTTTCTGTTCTTGTCGATGCGAACATAGAACACATCGTTGGAGTCCATTTCGAGCTCCAGCCAAGCGCCTCTGTTCGGGATAACGGTCGCCTTGAACAGCTTCTTTCCCGTTTTATCGTAGTCGAAGCCGTAGTAAACGCCCGGCGAACGAACGAGCTGCGATACCACAACGCGCTCCGAGCCGTTGATAACAAAGGTTCCGCTGTCGGTCATAAGCGGCAGGTCGCCCATATAAATCTCGTTGTCCATCAGCTCGCCGGTTTCCTTGTTGAGAAGGCGCGCTGTCACTCGCAAAGGTGCGGCATAGGTTGCGTCGCGCTCCTTGCACTCCTCAATGGAGTACTTCGTGTTCTCGTCAAGTCGGAAATCCACAAACGAAAGCTCGAACTTTCCGTTTGAGTCCACAATCGGAGAAACATCCTTGAAAACCTCTTTGATGCCGTCGGATAAGAACCACTCGTACGAGTCCTTCTGAATACCGATAAGATTCGGCATATCGATGACTTCGTTAATCTTTGAAAAACTCTGTCGTGTGGTTTTTCCTAACTTGAGGGGCTTTGTGTTCACCATCGGCTTTTTTCCTCCTGCTTTTGCTCACTCGGTTTCGCAAAAAACACGGCTTTCGGCGTGCTTTTCCGCGCGCTTTTTCGTACACCGTTTTCTGCTATCCGAGATAATTCTCCATTATGATACATTTTAATATTTTACCACAATTTTTTCAATTTGTCAAGCTATTTTTTGAAAAAAATTTTTTCGGCCCGTTTTTTTCGATAAAATGCACCAAATGTCGATATGTTGCACGAAAAACGTACAAATTCGTACGTTTGCGCTTGACAACGGGAGGAATTTTGTGGTATAATATCGGTTAGCAAATCAAATAAATCAAAGAAAGGAACAGAACAATGGCAATTTCCGTAAACAATATTGTCAAGAAATACGGCGAATATACAGCTGTAAACGGACTTTCCTTTGAGCTCAAGGAGCCGGGCGTTTTTGCGCTGCTCGGAACAAACGGCGCGGGAAAGACAACCTCAATTCGTATAATTCTCGGTATGCTTGCTGCGGACCAGGGCGAGGTTCTTTGGGACGGCAAGCCTTTTCTTGCGTGCGATAAGCCGATAGGTTATCTCGCGGAGGAGCGCGGTCTTTATCCGAAGTACAAGATAATGGACCAGCTGATGTACTTTATGACGCTGAAGGGAATGACTCCCGATGCGGCGAAGAAGGCGATTGACTATTGGTTTGAGCGTCTCGAGGTCACCGAGCACCGCAACAAGAAAGCCGAGCAGCTCTCCAAAGGTAATCAGCAGAAAATTCAGCTTATCGCGGCGCTTGCGCCCAACCCCGAGCTGATAATTCTCGACGAGCCGCTCTCGGGACTTGACCCCGTAAACGCGGAGCTTTTCAAGAGCGTTATCCGCGAGGAAATCAAGAACAACAAGTACATTATAATGTCATCGCACCAGATGTCCACAATCGAGGAGTTCTGCCACGATATCGTTATACTTAACAAGGGCGAGGCTGTGCTTCAGGGCAACCTCAACAAAATCAAGAAGGGATACGGCAGAGTAAAGCTCACGGTCAAAGCGGAGGGCGATATCACGGGAATGGCGCAGCAGTGCGGTCTTACCATTACCGAGGAAACCCCGAACGGCTGCTCGTTCAACGTTCAGAGCGAGGAGCAGGCACACAAGCTGCTCAATATGATTATCACGAGCGATATTCCGCTTATTAAATATGAGCTGCGTGAGCCGAATTTGAACGAAATCTTTATTGAAAAGGCAGGTGCGAAGAATGAAAACTAAAGGCTGGCAGAAGGTTTTCGTGTTCACCCTCAAGCAGTACGTCAAGACAAAGTCGTTTATCGTGAGTACTATTATAATGGCGGTGCTTGTAGCGGCAATGTTCGCGCTGGTGAACATACTCCCTGTTGCACTTTCCAAAAACAACGACGGCGGAGCGACCGGACCTGTTGACACTGTATTTAATTATGATAAGGTATATATCGTTGATGAAACGGGCGTTATTACCGATGAAAATATCGCAAAGCTGGTTGAAAGCGGCATAAAGGCGGAGCGCACCGACAAGTCCGCCGATGATATTGTCGCGGAGGTTGCAAAGGCGCAGGGCGCGCAGGCGGCGGTTGTGTTCACGGCTGATAAGAACGCGGACGGAACTATTGACTGCTACATCGAAAAGACGTTCTATTCACCGAACGGCAATGATATGGCGTCCACGCTTTCCTCGACAATGACGGAGTTTTTCAAGACCTGCAATGTAAAGCGTCTCGGAATTGACCCCGATGCTTACGCGCAGACGCAGATTACTGTTGAAACAAAAACAATCGAAGCGGGACAGGAAGAGCTTAATCCGTTCTCGGGTATGTTCCACTATGTTATCCCGATGGCGCTTGCGTTTGTGCTGTTTATGCTGATTTTCGCTTACGGAAGCACCATTGCGCAGTCCATTGCGATTGAAAAAACAAGCCGTGTTATGGAGCTGCTTTTGACGAGTGTAAGACCGCTTGCGGTGGTTATCGGCAAGGTTTTGGCGATGGGCATTGTGAGCTTCGCGCAGTTTTTGCTGATAATCGGCGTTGGCGCGTTGAGCATCGCGGTTACGACGCCTTTCGGAATAATCGGAAAGATTATGCCGCTTCTCTCCAACCCCGAGGCGCTTGCGGGCGGAGCAGCTGCGGCGGGTGTTGACATCGGCAGCTTCGGTCTCGCGCAGGCAATCGGAAGCATTGTCGAGAAATTCACACCCGTGAATATAATTCTTGTGGTTCTTGCTTTCCTTATCGGCTTCCTGTTCTTTTCGCTCTTGGCAGCACTGGTTGGCGCGTCAGTTTCGAGAATGGAGGACTTGCAGGCGGCTTTGCAGCCGTATTCGCTGATAGGCGTAGTAGGATTTTTCCTTGCATATTATCCGATTATATTCAATGCGGAGTCACTTGCAGATGGAAGTGCACAGGTGAACAGTGTGCAGCTGTTCTCGTATTATTTCCCTGTGAGCAGCCCGTTTGCGCTGCCGAGTGCGGTTATACTCGGGCAGCTTGACACGGTACAGAGTGCGATTGCGGTGGCAATTTTGGCGGTGTTCACGGTGCTGGTGGCGGTGCTCGTGAGCAAGGTTTACGAGGCGATTATTCTGCACAATGGCAGCAGACTGAAGGTCGGCGACATTCTGAAGATGGCGAAGAACAAGTAAGATTGCACTTTGCTGTATTCGAGCACGCGAAGCGAAAAAGTCTTTTTGGAAGTCAAGAAACCTTTTTCTTCAGAAAAAGGTTTCTTGCCGCCGGAGGCACTTGAGCGAAGCGACCACTGAAGGCGAAGCCGTCAAATCCAAAAAGAACGCTTTCGCCTTCTTCTAATCAGCAAACCGACTTATCCACCGGTTCGCGACCATTGCCAAATTTTTTTGCGAACGCAAAAAAATCGCAAATCCCTCTTAACAAACTTATCTTAACAGGCGGGTTCCTTCGCGCGCACATATTGCGCGCGAAGGAACCCGCGCATTTTCGCCGGCTCGATGCCGGCGAAAATGC
>CAZKBF010000015.1:20203-70874 GCA_964551225.1 uncultured Ruminococcus sp. | reverse complement strand
CGAGGAAAAGCCGCGCGAAATCAACTCGCGGTGGAGTTATCGGCGATTTTTCGCTCGGCAACAACTCGATCCCGCGAAACGTTGCTCTCGGTGAACAACAATCTCGCGTAAATACCGAGGAAAAGCCGCGCGAAATCAACTCGCGGTGGAGTTATCGGCGATTTTTTGCTCGGAAAAAACTCGGTTCCCGCGAAACGCTTCTCGCGGTGAACAACAATCTCGCGTAAATACCGAGGAAAAGCTGCCCGAAATCAACTCGCGGTGGAGTTATCGGCGATTTTCCGCTCGGAAACAAACTCGGTTTTCGCAAACACCGAAAACGGCTGCCCGAAATCAACTCTCGGCGATAAACCGAGCGGCTTGGACGTTGAAAGGAGAAGAAATGGAATTTTTGACAAGTATCTGCATAGCGGCGATTGCAACGGCACTTTTTCGGCTGCTGGTGCCCGAGAACAAATTCTCGAAGCAGATTTCCTTGCTGATTGCGTGCGTGTTTTTGTTGACGGGGATAACCGCCGTGAGCGGTGCCAAGTTTAATCTCGAGGACTCGGTTGAAATCGGCGAAAACGCTGATTATATCCGCTTTTCCGGGCAGGTTGACGGTGAATTAAAGCAGCAGGTTTGTCGGAATATGGAAGAAAAAGTCCGCGCGCTGCTGGCTGAAAACGGACTTTTTCCGGAAGAAGTTCATATAATCGTTAATATTTCGGGATTGTACGGCATAAGTATTAGCGAAGTGAAAGTGTTGTTCGGCGGGGAAGAGGCGCTTGAAACGGCAAATGCTATTCTCCAAAACGCGCTTTCGGGAGATATCAAAGTAACGGTTGGCACAAAGTGAGGAGCTTATGAAAATTTCGATGACGCGGCTGAAGGATTTTGTTTTGGGTGAAAAAGGGCGGAAAATTCTTCTTATCGGCGGGATTTTTCTGTTAGCGCTCTTGCTGTTGAGCACGCTTTTCGGCGGCAAAAAGGAAACATCGGTTTCAACAAAAACCGAGAATGTCGCCGAGATTGAGGAGAAGCTGGAGCGGCGGCTTTGCGAGCTTATCTCGAAGATTGACGGCGTGGGGGAAGTGAGCGTGATGGTGACGCTGGACAAAACCACCACCGCTGTTTACGAGAAGGACAGCAAGCTCGAGGAATCATCGGGGAACGCAGCGGCAAGCTCCTCGAAGGAAACGGAGGTGGTTTTGGCGGGGAGCGCGAAGCAGCCGCTTTTGTCGGGGAATATAATGCCGACGGTACGCGGGGCAGCGGTTGTGTGCGAGGGTGCGGCAAATCCTCTTGTGAGGGAGAAGGTTGCCAACACTGTCGCAAAAGCGCTTAATATCGGCATTTCACGGGTTTATGTCACGGATTGATTAAGGTTAATATCGGCTTTTGCCGTTTTTGGAGGTTTTGCTATGAAGAGATTGAATATGATTATCGGGAAAAAACAGCTGGTGATTGCGTCGCTTGCGGTTGTTCTGGGAGCTGCGGCAGCGATAAATATTGCCATTCAGACGGGCAAAAAGGACGGTGTTCAGCCCGCGCAGCAGGTTAGCGGAAAGAACTACGGTGAAACGGAGCTCGTTTCCAAGGACTTGACCTCGGGAACAGCCGAGAGCGGCTCCACGGACGCGTATTTTGCAAGCGCACGTCTTGAAAAGCAGCAGGCTCGCGATGAGGCTGCGCAGGTGCTCGCGGTTATGTATCAGGGCGGCGATATGACCGGCGGTGAGCTGGAAACCGTTGCCCAAAACGCGAAGGAATTGAGCGCGACAATCGAGAGCGAGAACGCGGTTGAAACGATTTTAAAGGCGCAGGGCTTTGAGGACGCGTTGTGCTACATCTCGGATAAAGGCGCTAATATTATCGTGAAAACGAGCGGTCTTGACGCAGCGGGCGCGGCAAAAATCAAGTCTGCGCTGCTGTCCGAGGTTGAGGTTAGCTCGGATAAAATCACCATTGTTGAGGTGAAGTGAGCGGAGTTCCTGCGAAACCGCTTTCAATATGCCAAGTTTTATCGCAGAGCCGACTTCGCGGGAGGAGCGGGCGATTTTTCGGGCATCGAACCCGAAAAATCGCGCGGGTTCAACCACACGCTTCTGACGCGTGTGATTGAACCCGCCTTCGTTAAGATAAGTTTGATTAAAGGGATTTGCGAATTTTTTTGCGTTCGCAAAAAAATTTGGCAATGGTCGCGAACTGAATTTCAAGTTTTTTGTAAAAGATTACTTTGTATAAGCGTTCTTTTTTTGATTTGACGCTTCGCTTCAGTGCCTCCGGCGGCAAGAAACCTTTTTCTGAAGAAAAAGGTTTCTTGACTTCCAAAAAGACTTTTAGCGCTTCGCGGTGCTTGAAACTAACTTTGCAAAAAAAGCGGGACAATCAAGCCCCGCTTTGTTTTTGTTATGCAGCAGAAGTTGTGTTTCTATCGGGCTTTGTAAAACCGCCCGGGCGCTGTCCGCCCATACCGCCGTGACCGCCCATTCCGCCGTTTGCGGAAGCGCCGCCGCCCGAGACGCCGATTTCCGCGGTTACGGTTGAGAGAAGCGTGTCATTCGCGTAAATCTTGTAGCTCTCGCCGCTCTTGAACTTATCGCTCGTGAAAATCAGAGAATTGCACTTTTTCGGAGTAGTCGTGCTCATCACAACGTTGCCCGAGCTGTCGCGAACCTCGATTTTGCTGTTCTCGGAAACGTCCGCGTATATTGACAGACAAGGCTGCGAGAGCGTTCCGGGCGCCTGCGCCATACCCGAGTTTCCGAGTGCAATCATCTCGCCGCCGCTCACCGCAAAGGATTTCTCGTAGTCAATCGCGCCGTTTCCGCTGTCCGTCGGTCCGTACACTACAACATATCCGCCGCTCAAAGCAATCGTGCCGTTGCTGTCGAGACCGTCACCGTCCGCGTTAACCGTGATATTTCCGCCCGAAATCGAGATGTAATAATCCTCGGTATTCGCGTTAAATCCGAGTATACTGCCGTTGTCGCCGCCCGCCGCGTTAATTCCGTCGTCGGTTGCCTTGACGTTAATCTCGCCGCCGCTTATCTCGATATTTTTGCCCTCAAGCGCCTCGTAGCTCTTGGAAACCGTGATATTGCCGCCGCTTATCAACAGCGTTTCATCTGCGTGAATTCCGTCGTCGCAGGACGAGAGGTTGAGCGTGCCGCTTTTCACGGTGACATCGCCGTTTGCGTGAACGCTGTCATCGGCAGCCGTGACGTTAATCTCGCCGCCGTTTATCACAACGCTCTTTCCCGCCTTCAAGCCCTTCATACTGTCGGAGGAGTCGGCTGAAGCTGCGTCTGTTTGAGCCGAGGTTGTTGTTGTCATCGCGTCGGGAGGATTGAACCCGCTCGGTTTCTCGGGACGAGTTGTTCCGTTATCAGACGGAGGAGTCATCGTGCCGTTTCCGTCGGAAGACATCATACCGCCGAATCCGTCGGGACGGGTTTTGTTGCCGCCGCGGTTATCGAAATCGAGGAAGCCGCGGTTTCCGGAAATCTCCTTGTCGGCTTCGTCGCCGCCCGCTTTTATGTCAATTTTTCCGCCGTTCACCGTGAGCACGGTTTCCGCCTGAATTCCGTCATTGGCGCTGTTTATCGTGATTTCACCGCCGTCAATCGTGACGTAGCCGCGCTTTTCGTCGGTATCGTGCGTTGACTTAATTCCGTCGCCGCTTGAATTTATCGTGATTTTGCCGCCCAAAATTGTCACAAAATCCTTGCCCGTGATACCGTCATCGGCGGAGTTTATTTCAAGCGTTCCGCCCTCGATTGAGAAACCGTCCTTGCATTTCAGACCGTCCTTGTAGTTGCCGTTTATCGTGAGCGAGCCGCCCTCGCACGCGTTGTACACGGTATCGCAGCGCGAGAAAACCGCAGCGTCGGGTTCGTCCTCACCCTCGGCGAAGGTGTAGTTTTCGGTATCGGTGAGCGTGTTCTTGGTGTTGTCAGCCGAGATTATTGCGAGCGATTTTGCCTTCTCGCAGTCGATAACCGCGCCGTTTTTGCTGGTTAAATTAACGCCGTTCAACAGCAGGGTTACCTCATCGTTGTCGGTTGCCTCAACCAAAATTTTCGCATCGGAACAAGTACCGCTAAGCGAGAAAACGCCCGCTCCGCTTATCGTGAGCGTGTTTCCCGAAGCGGCTGCGTTTTTGCCGTCAACGCTGATTTTACCGTCGGAGAACGCAACTCTACAGGTAATCTCCTCGTCCTTGATTTCCGCAGAATTGAGCTTTGTGATTTCGTTTGTTTCGGAGGAGGACTGCGAAACTGCTCCCGATGACGTTGAGCTGTCGGTCGGGTTGCCGGAGCTGCTGTCGTTTGAGCAGCCCGTGATTGTGAAAGCAGCCGCGCAAAGTGCCGCGAGCATCTTGAAATTCATATCCATATTATCACCTCATAAAAACTACATTTCCTCGTGGTTATCGGTTAAAACGCTGCACGAAATGGTAAGATTTCCGTTTCGTGTGCGGATTTTGTCGAGAAATTCCTTCTCCTTGTCGGCGTCTTTTATGACAACCTCGTATCTCAACTCGTAGAGTGTTCCCATACTAACCGTTTTGGACATTATCAAACGATAGCTTGAAAGGTACTCGGTGAAAAGGTCCTTGAAGCAGTCCATATAGTTCATATCCTCGGGAATGAGGATTTTAAGCAGCTTCGCGGTTTTTCTGATTTTGAACGCGGGGATAAAGTTGAGCACTGCGAGGATTATTCCCACGGCAACCGCGATGATAACCGCGTAGCCTATGTAACCCATACCGGTTGCCAAGCCGATTCCCATCGCGTAGAAAACGTAGCAGAGTTCGCGAGAGGTACCGGGTGCGGAACGGAAGCGAACGAGGTTGAACGCGCCCATAACCGCAAGTCCCGCGCCGACCGAGCCGTTAACCAGCATTATTACCGATTGCACGAGAACCGGCAGCACAACCAGCGTTACCATAAGATTTTTGGAAGGACGCGGGTTGTTGAGCCGATACAAAAGGGAAGCCAAAAGTCCGAGAACTGCCGAGGTCAGCGTGCAGAAAAACGCGCTTTCCCCCGTGAGACCAACTGCGCTGTCAATTATGCTTGAGAACATTGTTTTATACTCCTGTTCTGTCGAATTTCGTTAAGATAAATATTTCCGTATTTGGAAAAAGAGCCGCTGTATATTTTGTTTTCCGAGAGGATTTTCACAAGCCACATCGGAACACCGCCCGCCGATTTCACTTCCATAATGCGAAACGGCTGATTTGAAAGCTGTTCGCCGAAATCGCCCTTGCGAAGGTCAAGCTCGGAACGCCTGCTGCGGATATTTCCGTCGAAGGTTAGTCGAAACTCCTTGTCATCGTTCCCGAAGAACGCCTGCCTGTCGTAACAGAGGACAATCGCGGGCTTGAGCTCGAGCCGCCTTATAAAATAATCGGTTTCCTCGAAAACTTGGCGATTTTGCTCGGTAATCTGCGGCGGTATTCCGTCGGTGATATAATCGTGAAGCTGTTTGTAGGGCAGCTCCAGCCGCCTTTTGTACACAACACCCTTGAACTTTTTCTTGATTTCGAGAAAAGCCTCGGAGTTGTCCGAAACCGTCCCGTAAGCGCGCAGCCGGAGCTTTTCTTTATACGCGGGCTTGCCGAGAGACGTTCGGATAACGTCGTTGTTGTCGTTGTCGAGATATATGTTAAGGATTGTGTTGAGTCCGTAGCTGTCAGCGGTCATAAAGGGCTTTATTTTCTCGGAAATCAAGTTGAACTGTTCCTCGTTCAGCAGGAATTTCATCTCGTGCCGCTTGAACGTGTTGGCGTAGGACACTTGGTTCACCACCTTTGTTTTTTCCGTTTCTGTCACTATTATAGCAGTACTTTGTGATAATTTTATGTTAAAAAGGAAACATTTTAAAAAAAATCGGGGGAAAACTCCCCCGAGCGCTGTTGAAAATTAACGCAAATCACTCCGCGGCTTTGTATCTTCCTTTGTGACAGAGCAAATCACAAGGTTTCTGCGTTCACCCGACGCAAAATCAATCCTTCTGTTTCGCAGCTCACCGTCAACCCGAAATCCCAGCTTTTTCAAAAGCTTTCCCGAAGCGATATTGCTCGCGTTATACTTTGCCTCAAGCATATAAAGTCCCTTGTTAAAAAGGTATTCCTGAACAATTCGGTTTATCGCCTCATACGCGTAGCCTTTGTTTTGAAAACGCTCGCCGATGACATACCCGATTTCACCGATTTCGAGCTCCTTGTACGGGATATCGACCGTGACATATCCGATACAATTCCCGCTTTCCTTCTCGACAATAACCCACGCGTTTTCATCTTCCGACCACGCCGACACCAGCGCTTTCATCTGCTCAAATTCAATCGGATAACCGAGAATAAACTTCCCGAGATTTTTGTCCTTTCCCCACCCCTCGAAGCAGGAGTGCGCGTCGTCCTTTTTAAAATTGCGAATAAATAATCTGCTTGTTTCCAACATATTTTCACCTTTCATCAATCGTACGCGAAAAAACAGCGCGGTCAGGCGCTGTTTTAGAGTACATTGAGGGAATAAAATCGGCACGTCAGCTGTCCTTGTTTTTGAGCATTTCCTCGGCTGCGGCAAGGCTCTCTGCGCTCCCGCTGCCGTCGATAATCCTAGCAATCTCGCGAACTTTCCCGTTAAAATCGGGCTGCGAAATCTGCGTAAACGTGCGCCCGTTCTCGGTGTTTTTCTCGAGAACCAAGTGGTTGTCGGCTTTCGCGGCAATTTGCGCCAAGTGCGTGATGCACATAACCTGCCGTTTCCCCGACAGCTCGCGCAGCTTTATCCCAACCTTCTGCGCCGCTCTGCCGCTTATGCCGCTGTCAATCTCGTCGAAAATCATCGTCGGCACGCCGTCGTTTCCCGCCAAAACGCACTTTACCGCCAGCATAATTCGCGACAGCTCGCCGCCCGACGCGATTTTATTCAGCGGCTTCGGCTCCTCGCCGAGATTTGCGGAAATCATCAGCTCAACGCTGTCCATACCGTTAACCGTGATTTTCTCGGGCTTCAGTTCAAAGAAAATCCTCACATTCGGCATATCGAGAAACGCGAGCTCCTCTTGAATACGCTCGGAGAGCCGTTTCGCAGCGTTTTTACGCAGCTCGGAAATCTCGCCCGCCGATTTCTTGATTTCCTCGGCAAGCGCGTGTCTTTTCGCGTTCAGCTCCTCGGTTTTGTCGTCCGCGCCCGATAACTCGCGCAGCTCTTCCTCGCATTTTTCGAGATAATCAACCAGCTCGTCCGCAACAAGATTGTATTTTCTCGCCGCCGTTTTTATCGCGGAAACTCGCTCGGAGAGCCGCGCCTCGCGTTCCTCGGCAGCCTCGTCCGAGAGGTTGAACAGCTCGTCGGCAACGTCCGAGAGTTCGCTCGCAGCCGAGATAATTCTCGCGCGCAGCTCCTCGGCTTTTTCGCTGTCCTCAACCTTCGCGAGCTTTTCCTCGGCGATTTTCAGCAGCTCGAGCGCCGCCTCGCCCTCCTCTGCGGTAAGGCAGTTATAGGCGTTTCCGAGAAGCTCGGCGTTTTTCGCGCTTGCCCGAGCCGATTTGAGCTCCTTTTCAAGCTGCTCCGCTTCGCCCTTTTCAAGCTCGAGCGGCTGCAAATCGGCAACAGTTGCCGTTAGCCGTTCAATTTTCAAATCGCGGATTTCCTTCTCCTCGGAGAGCTTTTTGAGCTCGCGGGAAACTCTTGAAAACTCGCGGAAACGCTCGCGGTACGCGTCGATTTTTTCGGTAATACCCGCATAGTTGTCGAGAATATCGCGCTGATTGTCGTTGGACATCAGAATTCGGTTGTCGTGCTGACCGTGGATATCGACAAGCAGCTCGCCGATATCCCGCAGCATAGAAGCGGTCACGGTTCTGCCGTTAATCCGCGCGGCGCTTTTCCCGTCGGCAAAAATTTCGCGCGACAGCACAAGCTCGTCCGAGGCGGATAAACCGAGCTCCTCGATTTTTTTGCGCACCTCGTCCGAAAGCTCGTCGAAAAGCGCGGTGATGACAGCTTTTTCAGCTCCCGCGCGGACGACATCTCTTGCTGCGCGCTGACCGAGAATTGCGTTCACACCGCCGATAAGCACGCTTTTTCCGGCACCGGTTTCGCCCGTAAACACGTTAAAGCCACCGCAAAAACTTGCGCGGGCGTTTTCGATTACCGCGAGATTTTCTATGGATAGCTCCCTTAACATTGATTTACCTCTTCATCATCTGTTTAAGCCTTACGCAGAGCGCTTTGGCGTGATTTTCCGTCTTTGTGAGAATAAAAACCGTGTCGTCGCCGGCGATTGTGCCGATAACCGACTCGAGCTGCCGTTCATCGACAACCTTGCAAGCCGCATCGGCAAGCCCCGCGTGGCACTTCAGCACAACGGTGTTCATCGCGTAGTCCACCGACAAAACCGACTGCGCGAAGATGTCGCTGAATTCAACGGGAACGGTTGAAATTCCCGAGAAATAGCGGTTTACGCCGCTCTCCGACTCGCATTTTGTGATGTGCAGCTCGTTTATATCGCGCGAAAGCGTCGCCTGCGTTGCGATAATTCCGCGCTCGCCCAGCAGCCGCGACAGCTCGCTTTGTGTCTCAACCTCGTTTTCGGTTATTATTTCAATAATCGCGGTTTGTCTGCGCTTTTTGTCCAAATCAATCGCTCCTTTATATAAGGAATGTTATTTCAGCGGCGTGAGCCGAAGCACGTCGTTTTCCTCAATCGGATTTGCTTTTCCGCCGTAAACGCTGCCGCTGAATTTTCGCGAAATGTTTATTTAAGCGGCGTGAGCAGCTTGTTGTGAATTGCTCCGAAGAACCCCTCGCCCGCCTCGATAAGCAACAGGTCTTTCGGGCAGCGCGTGAGTTTAAGTACGTCGTTTTCCTCAATCGGATTTGCTTTTCCGCCGTAAACGCTGCCGCTGAATTTTCGCGAAATGTTTATTTAAGCGGCGTGAGCAGCTTGTTGTGAATTGCTCCGAAGAACCCCTCGCCCGCCTCGATAAGCAACAGGTCTTTCGGGCAGCGCGTGAGTTTAAGTACGTCGTTTTCCTCAATCGGATTTGCTTTTCCGCCGTCAACGCTGCCGCTGAATTCTCGCGAAACGTTTATTTAAGCGGCGTGAGCAGCTTGTTGTGAATTGCGCCGAAGAAACCCTCGCCCGCCTCAATCAGCAGCAAATCCTTCGGGCAGCGCGTGAGCCGAAGCACGTCGTTTTCCTCAATCGGATTTGCTTTCCCGCCGTCCACGCTGAAGGTTGCCTTGCTGTTGTCGTATTGAAAAACGCGCGCGGTTATCGTCTGCTTGTCCGAGAAAATCATCGGGCGGTTGAACAGCGTGTGCGGGCAAAGCGCGGTGAACTCCACGCACTCCAAATCGGGCGACAAAATCGGTCCGCCCGCCGAGAGCGAGTACGCGGTTGAACCCGTGGGGGTGCTCAAAATTATGCCGTCTGCGCGAACCCGCGAAACCTCGCTCTCGCCGCAGCTCACGACAAATTCGGGCAGCTTCGAGCGGCTGCTTCGCGACACGGTTACATCGTTCAGCGCGCGCTCCGAGAACACATTTTTCCCGTCACGGATAAGCTCGACGTTGAGCATCATTCGGCGGCTGATGTGGTGAACACCTTCGAGAAGCTCGGGGATTTTGCCGATTTCCTCGCGTTCAACCGACGCCATAAATCCAAGTCTGCCCAGATTCACGCCGAGCAGCGGGATATCAAAATCCGCGGCAACCTTGCCCCAGCGCAGAATTGTGCCGTCGCCGCCGACCGTGATGATGTAGTTGCAGATGCTCGGCGACTCGACAATTTCCGCGCCGACTTTTTCCGCGTAGATTATGTTCTCGCCGAAAACGCAGGGCGTGATTCCGGCTGCTTTCAGGATTTTGGCAATTTCCGCGGACAGCGTCGCCGCGCCTGTTTTGCTCAAATTAAAAATGATTAACGCTCTCATTTTGTTTCTCCAAAATCATCAGATATTCAATATTCCCGCTGCCGCCGGTTATCGGCGATTTCTCGGTCAAAATCACCGCGAAGCCGCATTGCAAAGCGGAATTTCACAGCAGCGCTTTCCTCAAAATCATCAAGTATTCAACGTACACGCTTGCGCCGGTTATCGGCGATTTCTCGGTCAAAATCACCGGGAAACCACATTGCAAAGCGGAATTTCACGGCAGCGATTTCCTCAAAATCATCAAGTATTTAACGTACACGCTTGCGCCGATTATCGGCGATTTCTCGGTTAAAAGCACCGGGAAACCGCATTGCAAAGCGAAATTTCACGGCAGCGATTTCCTCAAAATCATCAAGTATTCAACTTACACGCTTGCGCCGATTATCGGCGATTTCTCGGTCAAAATCACCGGGAAACCGCATTGCAAAGCGGAATTTCACGGCAGCGATTTCCTCAAAATCATCAAGTATTCAACATTCCCGCTCCCGCCGATTATCGGCGATTTCTCGGTTAAAAGCACCGCAAAGCCGCATTGCACCGCGAAATCCTTGACCTCGCCGACAATTTTCAGCCGAGCTTTCTCGTCGGTCACAACGCCCTTTTTCGAGAGCGCTTTTCTGCCGACGGAAGAAGTTCCCGCCTCAAACTGCGGCTTTACGAGAACCACGGCGGTGCCGTCGCTTTTCAGCAGCCTGAAAATGTGCGTGAGAACCAGCTTCAGCGAGATAAACGAAACGTCAGTACCGATGAAATCGACCTCGGAATTCAGGAAAAAGTCGCGGATATCGGTGTTCTCGAGGGACACCACGCGCGCGTCATTCCGCAGCTTTTCGGCGAGCTGATTTGTGCCGACGTCCACCGCGTACACCATTTTCGCGCCGTTTTGCAGCATACAGTCCGTGAAACCGCCCGTTGACGCGCCGATATCGAGGCAGATTTTGCCGTTCAGGTCGATTTTCCCGATTTCAAGCGCCTTTTCGAGCTTCAACCCGCCGCGCCCGACGTATTTCAGCGTTTCTCCGATAATTTTCACATCATCGTTTTCGCCGACCTCAAACGCGCTTTTTTCGACAATTTTCCCGTTCACCGAAACCGCGCCCGCTTTAATCAGAGCGGCTGCGGCGGCACGGCTTTTTGTGAGATTTTTCTCGGAAAGATAAACGTCAAGCCGCATTGTTACACCAATTTTTCTTTCATACTCTCGATATCCAGCCCGAACATTTCAAGCTGCTCGGCTTGCGATGCTGCGGGAACAAATTCGCCCGAAACTCCGACAGCCTCCGCTTTTCCGCGATAACCGCGCTTCAAAAGCTCCGCGAAAAATCCCTCGGCAACGCCGCCCTGAAGCGAGCTTTCCTCGAAGAACACAATTTTTTCGTAGCCGAGAGCAATCTCGTAGATGCTCCACGGAAGCGGGTTTATGACCACCAGCCGCACAAAATCCGCGCCGGTATCGCTTGCCGCTTTTATGAGGTTTGCGGAAATTTTTCCGTAGGTTATACCGAGCGTTGACGAGCGTTTTCCCGAGTAAAACAAATCAATCGCGGGCGCAATTTTCACGCCGGAAACGCAAAGCTCCGCGCCCTTCGGATAACGCACCGCGGCAATTCCCTCGGTATCGTAAATCGCTCTCATCAAGCAGCGCCGCAGCTCCTCAAACGTTGCGGGAGCGTAAATTGTGGTATTCGGGATTGCGCGGAGCATCGGGACATCGAAAATTCCCTGATGCGTTTCGCCGTCCTCGCCGACAAAACCCGCGCGGTCGATGCAGAGAGTTATGTGCGTGTTTTCGATTGCACAATCGTGAATTATTTGGTCAAAGCCGCGCTGCAAAAACGTTGAGTACACCGCGAAAACGGGCAGCATTCCCCCAACGGAAAGTCCCGCCGCAAAGGTTACGCAGTGCTGCTCGGCAATTCCCTCGTCAAAAAATCTCGCGGGGAAGCGGTTTTTGAAATAGTTCAGACCGACCGCGTACTTCATCGCCGCGGTAATCGCGCAAATGCGGTTGTCCTTTTCACCGAGCCGCGCGAGCTCCCGTCCGAACACCTCCGAGAAGGTTTTTTCGGAAACCAGAGCCTTGTCCTCGACGGTCAAATCCTCGACAACGCCGCCTTTTCCCACGGAGTGATATTTTCCGGGATTTTCCTCGGCGGGACGATAACCCTTGCCCTTTGTCGTGAAAACGTGTACAACGCACGGCTTTTTCATCAGCTTGGCAACCGACAGCGCTTCGATTAAATCATCGAGATTGTGCCCGTTGACGGGACCGATGTAGGTGAAACCGAAATTCTCGAAAAGGTTGCTCGTGTCGTAGAGCGCCTCTTTGACGAGCGTTTTCGCCGAGCCGATTGCCTTTTCAAGCGGTTTCCCGACAACAGGAACCGCCGAGAGCACGCTCTTCACGCGCTCTTTGGCAACATAATATTTTCTCGTTGAACGAATTTGCGCGAGATAACGAGCCAGCGCGCCCGTACTTTTGCTGATAGACATTGCGTTGTCGTTGAGGACAAGCGTGAGATTGGAGGCGGTTTTTCCCGCATTGTTAAGCGCCTCGTAAGCGCAGCCGCCCGTAAACGAGCCGTCGCCGACAACCGCTGCCACTGCGCCGTCCTCGCCCTTGAGCCGCATTGCCGCGGAAATTCCGTAGGCAGCGGACAGGGAAGTGCTCGAGTGCCCCGAAATAAAGGCGTCGGCGTCGCTCTCCGAGTGCCTTGTGAAGCCGGAAAGACCGTCCTTTTGCCGAAGCGTGGAAAAGCGCGAGTATCTCCCCGTGAGGAGCTTATGCGCGTAGGCTTGGTGACCGACGTCCCAAAGGATTTTGTCGCCGCCGTTCACGTCATAAACGTAGTGAAGCGCCACGGCAAGCTCGACAGCACCGAGATTTGACGCGAGATGCCCGCCGTTTTTCATAACAGTCTGTAAAATACAGCCCCGCAGTTCCTTGCAAAGCGCACGCAGCTGCGGAGTTGTCATATTGGAAATTATATCGTGATTTATGTTATCTGAAAGCATAGATTCCTCCGTTGAAGCAAGCGTTTTACGCTGCCACGGGAACAGGGAACAGCAGTCCTATGATTATTCCGAAAAGCGCTCCCGCAAGCACTTCAATCGGCGTGTGACCGAGAAATTCCTTCAAATCCTTCTGATTTGCCAGCTCGTTTATATCGGGGTCGTCGTCCTCGCCGCTTAATTTAGAGATTTCGTCGTCCATATTGTCTATGATTTTTCGCATTTTGTTCAGTTCTTTTGCGTGCAGACCTGCGTTATAGCGGACACTTAACGCGTCGAAGATAACAATTCCCGCGATGAGAACCGCAATGGCAAACTCGGGGCTTTCAACTCCGCAGTATCTAGCAAAATAAATCACAACCGCCGCCACGAGCGAGGAATGTGACGAGGGCATTCCGCCCGCGCCTGTTATACGCTCGGGGTTAAACGTCTTGTATTTTATCGCATAGCCTATTGTTTTTACAATTTGAGCTGAAATAAACGCGATAACTCCGACCGTAATCGGCGGGTTAATCATAAAGATATTTGGCATTTTTTATCAGAAACCTCCAAATGATTTAAAATTTTCTCGTATATTAAAATTGTCTTTCCGTGAGCGAAAGCGCGAGTTCCCGCAGGAAATCCGCGTCCTCGAAGCACGAAAGCTGTTCAACTGCCTGATTTGTGAGTGCGCGCGCCTGTGCCTTTGCTTTTTCAAGACCAACCGCCGCAACATAAGTGCATTTTTCTTCCTCGCTGTCGCTGCCGACGGGCTTCCCGAGCAGCTTTTCATCGGCTGTGATATCGAGAATATCGTCGGTTATCTGGAAAGCAAGTCCGAGCCGCCCGCCGAAGCTGCCCGCGGCAAGCTGTTCGGCGGCACCCGCTCCCGCTGCTATGCACCCCGCGCGGCAGCAAAACTCCAGCAGCGCGCCTGTTTTCATACGGTACATCTCAAGAATAATCGCCTCGGGAACTTTTTTGCCTTCGCTTTCAAGGTCGATAATCTGCCCGCCGGTCATACCGCGAAAACCCGCGAGCTCCGACAGCAGCTTGATTATCCGAAGCGACGCGTCGGGGGAAATTCTGCCTTTAATTCCCGCTTCGGCGATAATTTCATACGGCATAATAGCAAGCGCGTCGCCCGCAAGCACTGCCTCTGCCTCGCCGAACGCCTTGTGGCAGGAGGGCTTTCCGCGGCGCATATCGTCGTCGTCCATACAGGGCAAATCGTCGTGGATAAGCGAGAAGGTGTGCGTCATCTCAATCGCGCAGGCAACCGGCAGAGCCATTTCGGGCGTACCGCCGCACACTCTGCAAAACTCCATAACCAGCGCGGGGCGAAGCCTTTTCCCGCCCGCCGACAAGCTGTAACGCATTGCCTGAATTAGATTTTTTTGCAGACAGTCGGTTTCGGGAAGGTACTTGAAAAGCGCCTTCTCGGTCATTTCGGCGTATTCCGCGAGGGTTTCCTTAATGTTAATCATCATCACTTCATTTCCGTTTGTTCAACGGCGAGCTTTGCGCTGTCAATGTATTCACGGCACTTTTTCACAAGCTCCGCCGCCTCGGAGTACAGCTTTATGGACATTTCGAGCGGGATATCGCCGTTCATCTGCTCGGAAATTTCCGAAAGCCTTTTCATACCTTTTTCAAAATCAAATTCCATAATTATTCCCTTGTTTCAGTAATTTCAGCGGAAGCGAAACCGCAGCCGAGCCGTATTTCAACCTTATCTCCGACATTCAACTCCGAGCTTTTCAGCACGGCTTTTCCGTCCTTTTCGGTTATCGAGTAACCTCTTTTGAGTACCTCAAGCGGGCTTAACGCGGAAATTACGCCGATAAGCCTATCGAGACCACTTTCGCAGAGCGTAATTTTTTTGTGAACGCTCTCGGTTATTCTTTCAAAGAGCACCTCGGCGGTACGCGATTTTTCCGCAATTTTGTTTTTCGGGGAAAGCGCGTTTATCAGCCGTGATTTCTCGTTTAAAGCCGCTTCGCAAAGCGAAATTTTGGACTTCACGCGATACTCGATACCGTTAAGCAGAGCTTCAAATTTCCGCATAACCTCCTGCAAATCGGGAGTAGCAAGCTCCGCGGCAGCCGAAGGAGTTGGCGCGCGCATATCGGCGACAAGGTCAGCGATTGTGGTATCGGTTTCGTGACCGACAGCGCTGATTGTGGGGATTGAGCTGCGGAAGATTGCCCGAGCGACCGCTTCATCGTTGAACGCGGAAAGGTCGTCCGATGAACCGCCGCCGCGCCCGAAGATAATCGTATCCGCGCCGCTTTTTTCGGCAATTCCAAACGCTTCGACAATCGAACTTGCCGCGTTAACGCCCTGAACAGCCGCGGGAATAACCACAAGCTTTACCGTCGGGCAGCGCCGCGAGGATATATTTATAATGTCTTGTAGAGCCGCGCCGCCTTTTGCGGTTATCACGGCGATTTTTTTCGGGAACGCAGGAATTTCGCGCTTTTGCTTAAAAAGTCCTTCTTTATCCAGCTTCTGAACAAGCTCAAAAAGCTCCTTTGCCTGTTTACCGCTGCCCTCGGGCTCCATTGAAACAACGCTTAACTGATAAACGCCGTTTGGCTCGTACACCGTCAAAAATCCGCGGCAAACCACGCTTTCACCGCTTTCGGGCGAGAAATTCAGCTTGCTTGCGTCGCTCGCCCACATAACCGCTTTCAGCTTGGATTTTTCATCGCAGAGTGTGAAATAAAGGTGACCGGTTTTGTAGTGCCGAGTGAAATCGGAAATTTCTCCCTTCACGGACATATCCTTAAACCGCTTGTCGTTGCCGATAGTCATAGAAACTGCGCGGTTGACCTGCGATACGGTTACCGTGGGAATTCGGTTATTTTCCATCAAGTTCCCTCATATACGAGCTCAAAATTCCGTTTATGAACGAGCTGTCCGATTTCTGCGAGTATTTTTTCGCAAGCTCGACCGCCTCGTTTATAGCAACCGCATTCGGCACTCTCTCGCAGTATTTCATCTCATAAACCGCGATTTTAAGTATCACGAGATTTACCTTGGCAATTCTCGACGCAGCGCGGGTTTTCGAGTATTTTGCGATAACCTCGAGAAGTTCCGCGTCGTGCTCGAGCACACCGTTTACAATCTCGTTTGTCTCCTCATTTTTCGCCATATCAAACGCCTCGGCATTCAGCTCGTCGATTTCCTCGAGAGTTGTACCGAAAAGGAGCTGATACAGTATCAGAAACGCGCCCTCACGGATTTCGTGCCGTTTCAGCTTTTCTTCCATAATTCCCCCTGTTATTCATCGGCGGGAGCTTCGCTTTCATCAGCAAAGCAAATTCCCGCGATATTTACGTCAACCTTTGTCACGGTAAAGCCTGTCATATTCTGTATAGCCGACTTCACGCTCTTCTGAACATTTTCGGCGATAGACGCGGCGTTGCAGCCCTCGTCAACAAAGATGTTCAGCTTCAGCGCGGCGGTGTCCCCGCTCAAACGAGTGTGAATGGGAGCGTTTTTCAGCACGCCGAGCTTTGACTTTGGCTTAACATTCTGCGCGAGTTTAACGCCGTCGATTTCGCAGGCGGCGGTTGTCGCTATCTTTACAATAACGTCCTCGGACACTCTGATACTGCCCGCAGGGTGTTTTTTGGCATTTTCCATATTTTTCCTCCGATATTGTTCTGTATAAAAGCCTTACTTCTATTATAACACATATTTTTGTAATAAACAAGTATTTTTTCAAAGAAATATGTAACAGATTTTAAGAAAAATGAATATTATGCAACAAAGGCTTCGCTGCGGCGTGTGGTGAAGCCGAAAGCGGCAAAGCGAGGTGAACGGTATGTTTCGGCGAAGGAGACCACGGCGGCATAATCGCTCAAAGGCGGGGCTGTGTCTGGCTCTGGCGGCGTTTTTGGGCGCTGTTATGTGCATTTCGTTTTTCTCGCTGAAGGTTATGCTGTTTGTAATCGCTGTGCTGCTAATCGTGTTGGGGATATTCCTTTTGAGGTGTTGAAAGGAGCGCGTTATGAAGGTTGTTGTGGTGAAAAGTCCGAAGATGTTCGCGGGTTTGCTCCGGCTGTTCTTTGGGATTAAGGACAAACAGTAGCGAAAAGCGGGGCACTTTTTGTGCGCTGCCCAAAAAGCAATTTCCGCTCCGCCGAGCAAATCATCTGTTACAAAGATGAAATTTCGGCGAGGCGGAATTGCCAAAGGCGGCACGTTTGTTTTGGGCAATATTACCGCGTGCGGCTTTTTGCATATAACAATTTCGGGCAGCTCCTTTAGTTTTGTGCACGGGACAAGCTCTTCGGAAACAGGAGCTGCTCGCGAACAGTACCGAGTTTGCAAGAACCGCGGCTGCTATATTGCAATAATTCTTGGGCTTCTGCGAAGCCCCGGCATTTTCGCCGGCATCGAACCGGCGAAAATGCGCGTTTTTGAAAAACTTTGTTTTCCAAAAACGCGATTAGATTTTAGGTTTAACAGGGAAGGTTTGAAGATGAGGTGTTAAATGGAAGGAGGTGTGGAGCTTTCTGCGCGCTTGATTGCTTCTTCGCAAGAATTTCTCGAGCGCTATGCAAAAAACAGCGAAGCGCCCTCGCGCCCCGCTGTTCAATCATATCGCATACGTTCTCAAAATATCCTCGGCAATCTCCCTCTGCGTCCGCCGCGTGTCCATCGCGAGCTTTTGGATATGCCGGTGAGCTTGCTCCTCGGACATATTGAGGTACTGAATAAGGCAGAATTTCGCGCGGTCAATCACTCGCACGTCGTCAAGCTGCTTCGAGAGCTCGCTTTTCTCGCTAATCAGTCGGTTTATGCTCTCCTTGGCAACAACCGCCGTTCTTATCGTCTGCTGGAGAACGCTCTTCTGAAACGGCTTCGCGAGCACAAACGCGCCCGTGAACTTCAGCCTTGACTGCACATCGCCCGCGATATCCGCTCTCGCCAAAACAATTATCGGAGCGGTGCACTTTTTCGATAAATTCGCGACAAAATCCAGCCCGAACTCGCTTCGCAGCGGCGTTGACACGATAATCGCGTCATAATCGGAGAAATCCGTATTTGCCGCCTGTTCATCGGTGAAGCAAAGCGTCGCGCTGTCCGCGGTATCCTCGAGCGCCGCGAGAATGTTGCTGCAAAGCTCGATTGTTTTTGCGTTGATGAAAATTTTCATAAATCCGCTCCAAAATGTCCTGCGTTAAATTGCCCTTTAAATTGCCAAAGAATAAATATAATCCGCGCCGAAAAGCCGCCCGATTAGGTACTTGTTTGCCGCCGACTCGAACAAAATGTGCATTTTCCCGTCAATGTACACAATCCCCTCGGACTGCGGGAGCATCGGTTGTTTTTCGACAAAATTTGAGCTGTCGAGATAAATGAGCGGGATTTCGCCGAATTGTCCGATTTTCGCCCTTGAAATATCGTAGGACAACAGCCGCGAGCCGCTTATCCTGTCCGACGCCGACAAAAACGCGGTGTTCTCGACGATTTCCATTCCTTGCACGCTTCCCGTTATCGAAAAGGCAAACTCGGGTTCGGTTTTCACGCCGAGCGGCTGATTTTCGTCAATCGGAAACGCGAAAACCAGCGCGTTGTTATCGTCACCGGCGGGAGTTTTGATGTGGTGACTTTCGGCGGTCGGGTAAAACGTGCCGAAATAATACTCACCCACATAGAGATATTTTTCATCGGCAAAGCAAAATGATGCGCGATTGTTTGTGGGGAATTTCCCGACAAGTGCCGCGGAGCCGTTTAAAACGTCGTTCAGCTTAAACGCGTAAATGCTCTTCTCGCCCGAAATGTAGACGAAATCACCAATTCTGCAAACGCCGCCCGCGTGACTTGCAAAATCGCTTCCGTCAGCGTTGTTAAGCAAAACGGAAAAACTTGTGTTCTCGCCGACAACCTTAATCTGCGCCGTTTCGCCGAGATAACCGCTGACGAGATAAACCCCGCTTTCGGGCAGAAACTCAAGTCCCTGCGGCACAAAACCGCTGTTCAAATCGGGTACTTGCACAACCTTTTCCGCGCGCGAAGCAAAATCACCCGCTTGAATTGCCGGAATTATGACAATCACGGCGGCTATTATCAAAATCACCGCCGCGATTATCAGTAAAATTAGCTTTGTTCTTTTGCGCATTAGTTGCTTACATAAAGCTGTTTATAGGGGTTCGCGGAGTTCGGGACGAGCTTCCAGAATTTCGATTTGAGCAGCTCGTCGGTGTTGTTCCCGAAATGCTTGACAAATCTGTCGATATAGCGGCGGATTTGCTCCTTTTCCTCGGCGGTTGCTTCGGAGCAGCAAACCTGCGCGGGGAGACCTGTCGGCGCGTTTTCGCTTCTGATGAACATTTCGCCGCCGTGCATTCCCGTGCCGCAGAAGCTGCCGACGGGACAACCCTCAACTCCGATTCCAAGCACAACGATAATACCGCCCGCCTGATATTCGCCGAGAAAATCGCCGACCTTGCCGCCGATAACGATAATCGGGTAAAGCTCCTTGTAGCTCTTCATATGAATTCCCACGCGATAGCCCGCGTTGCCCTTGACGTAGATTTCGCCCGAGCGCATCGCGTAGCCCGTGGTATCGCCGCAGTTTCCGTGCACGATAATCGCGCCGTCGTTCATCGTGTCGCCGATAGCGTCCTGCGCGTTTCCGTGAACAATAATCTTCGCGCCGTTCAGATAAGCGCCGAGCGCGTTTCCGGGAGTGCCGGTGATTTTGATTTCCTTGCCCGACATACCCGCGCCGATATAGCGCTGTCCGAGAACGTTTGCCAGCTCAAATTTTTCGTCCGCGCTGTCCTTAATCATCTTGTTAAGCTCGTCGTAGCCGAGATTTTTCGCGTCAATCGTCATCTTATAATTCCTCCCAGCTTCTCCTCGCGGCGCGCCTTGCCGAACATCATCATCTGCGGCTTGTCTTTGAGCATTTCGATATCGACATCACCCAAATCGATGCGCTCTTTAATCATCGAGGTATAAATTCCCGCTCTCGCGACATCGCCCATAAGAATGTAGCCTTTGAGCATATTGTCGCGGAACACCAGCTTTTTATATGTATTCTCTGTTTCAGCGACATATTCCTCGCCGTCATAGCTGCCCGCGCTTATAATGTGCATACCGAAGAAACCGATTGCGTTCATCGGGATTGCGTTTACATAGTAGAACTCGCGGCCTGCCATATTTCTTCCCGCAACCTCGCCCTGCATATAAGCGTTCGGGAGGAGCGCGAGAATTTTCTCGGTATCGGAAGAAGCGTCGTAGCTCACCGTGCAGTCGCCCGCCGCGTAAACGTCGTCAAGCGAGGTTTTCTGCGTCATATCCGTGATAATTCCGCGCTCAACCTTGCCGCCTGCGTCCGCGACAAGCTCGGTGTTCGGGCGAACTCCGACCGCTACAATCAGCATATCAAAGTCAACCTCGTCGCCGTTTTTGAGCTTTGCCTTGTGCTCGGTGAACTCGTCCGCGGAGGTTTTGAGGATAAACTTCACGCCCTTGCTCTCAATGTGCTTTTGCATTTTGAGACCGGCTCTCTCGTCGAGAATTGACGGGAGAATTCTGTCCGCCATATCGACAACGGTGATGTCGGCTTTATAAGCGGAGAGCGCCTCGGCAGCCTTCAGACCGATAAGTCCCGCGCCGATAATCAGCACCTTCATACCCTCGCGGATTTCCGAGCGGATAGCTTTTACGCTGTCGTAGCTCATAAAGGTGTGATAATTTGTCTTTTCGAGACCGTTCATCGGCGGTACAAAAGGCTTCGAGCCCGTGGCAACCATCAGCTTGTCGTAGGGAACGGACAAACCGTCGTCCAGAACCACGCACTTTTTCGCGGTATCGATTTTGGTTACCTTCTTGCCGAGAATGGTTTCCACGCCGTTTTTCTCGTAGAAATCAGCGGGACGGTAGTAGATATTCTTGTCCGAAACCTTTCCCTGAAGCCAATAAGAGATGAGCGGGCGGGAATAGGTGTGATATTTTTCGTCCGAGATGACGGTGATTTTGCCGGTGCTGTCAATTTCGCGGATACCCGAAATTGTTCCGACAGCCGCCGCGGAATTTCCGATAATAACGTAATTCATCTATTCTCACCTCTCCTCAAACACAATAGCCTTGTTCGGGCAGCCCTGAACGCAGGCGGGTTCGCCGTTGTGATTTTTGGTGCAGAGGTCGCATTTCTGAATCCTGTGACCTTCCTCGTCGATGACGATGCACCCGAACGGACAGCTCAACACGCAGGTATAGCAGCCCACGCACTTGTTTTCATCACAAACAACCACGCCGTCAACAATGGACAGCGCGCCCGCGATACAGCCCTTAACGCAGGCTTTTCCCTCGCAGTGACGGCACTGAACGGCGAAATTCACTTCGCTGCCTTCCTCGACCTTGATGCGGGGAACAGGCTTTTTGTCCGAATATTTGAACGCTTTGATAAGGTCCTTGCCCGAATTTGCCGCCGCGCAGTAAAACTCGCACAAGTGGCAGGCAAGACACCAATCTTCGTTTACATAAACTTTTTTCATTTCAAGCCCTCCTTATTCGCCCGCGTGCATTATGCCGAGAATGTCAAGCTCTTTCTGATTAAGCCCGACGCCGCGCAGCATAAGTCTGTTTCCGCGGAGAGCCTCGATGGAGTTTATGCCCATACCGCCCATAATTTCCTTGATTTCGTGGTTCCAAGCCGTCACGAGATTTATCAGACGCTCTGCGGCAATATCGGGGTTGAGGCGCTTTACAAGGTCAGCGCGCTGTGTTGCGATACCCCAGTTGCACTTGCCCGTGTTACAGCTTCTGCACAAATGGCAGCCCATTGCCATAAGCGCTGAGGTCGCGATATAAACCGCGTCCGCGCCGAGCGCGATTGCCTTTACGACATCGGCAGCCGAGCGCATCGAACCAGCCGCAACTATCGAAACATCGTTTCTGATACCCTCGTCGCGCAGACGTGCGTCAACGCTTGCGAGCGCGAGCTCAATCGGGATACCGACGTTGTCGCGAATTCTCGTCGGAGCGGCACCCGTACCGCCGCGGAAACCGTCGATTGCGATGATATCCGCACCCGAGCGCGCGATACCCGAAGCGATTGCCGCAACGTTGTGAACAGCCGCGATTTTAACGATAATCGGCTTCTCGCCGTTAGTAGCTTCCTTAAGCGAGTTTACAAGCTGTCTTAAATCCTCAATCGAATAAATATCGTGGTGAGGAGCGGGGGAAATCGCGTCCGCGCCCATCGGAATCATACGGGTGCGCGAGATTTCCTCGTTGACCTTCATTCCGGGGAGGTGACCGCCGATACCGGGCTTTGCGCCCTGTCCCATTTTGATTTCAACGGCAGCGCCCGCGTCAAGATAACCCTTGAACACGCCGAAACGTCCCGAAGCAACCTGAACAATCGTGTTCTTGCCGTACTGATAGAAATCGCGGTGCAGACCGCCCTCGCCGGTATTATAATATGTACCGAGCGCGGTTGCGGCTCTTGCAAGGGATTCGTGAGCGTTCTTGCTTATCGAGCCGAAGGACATTGCCGAGAACATAATCGGCACGTCCAGCTCAAGGTACGGTGTTTTCTCGAAGTGCGCCTTTCCGTCCTTGTCGTAGGTGATTTTCTGCGACTTTTTGCCGAGGAAGGTTTTGGTTTCCATCGGCTCACGGAGCGGGTCGATAGGCGGGTTTGTTACCTGCGAAGCGTTGAGCAAAATCTTGTCCCAATAAACGGGGTAATTCTGCGGGTTGCCCATAGCCGAGAGCAGAACACCGCCGCTTCCTGCCTGCTTGTAGACCTCGTCCATAAGCTGCATACTCCAGTTTCCGTTCGGGCGGAACTGATTTTCGTTCGGACGGATTTTGAGCGCGTTTGTCGGGCAAAGGCACACGCAGCGCTGGCAGTCCACGCAGTTTTGCTCGTTGGCAACCATTTTGTCCAAATCCGCGTCATATTTATGAACCTCGTTCGCGCACTGCCTTTCGCACACGCGGCACTTGATGCAGCGGTCGGGGTTTCTGACAACCTCAAAGAGAGGATTTTTGTAATTTACAGCCACTTATTTTCCCACCCTTTCCGCGCAATTTTCGTAAAGCTCCGCGATAATCGGCTCGCCGCCGCGCGGGCTCCAGATTCTGTCCACATCGGGACACATTGTTCTAATCGAGCACTCCTCGGAGGAGATGTAAATCGTGTCGTCCTTCTCCGCGGCAACCATCGAGCGCAGCTTCAGCCTGTCGTTGAGCGCCATAATGCCGTTTGTGTAGCCGAGAATTATCGAGAACGGACCTGTTATCAGCAGGCTTGAGTAAACATTTCTGAAATGCTTGATTTTCTCGGTTTCCTCGGGCGAGAACTTTCCGCTTTCAATTTCACTCCAGAACGGCGACGCGATAACCTTTGCGACGTCCTCGAGCGGCATTTCAAGCCGTCTGTGGAGATAATCCACAATATATGTAATAACCTCGGTATCCGTGAGCAGATTGCACTTATAGCCGAACATTTCGATAAAGCGCCTGTTCGCGTCGTAGGAGGAAATTTCGCCGTTGTGAACGATTGTGTAATCGAGCAGTGAGAACGGGTGCGCGCCGCCCCACCAGCCGGGGGTATTTGTCGGGTAACGTCCGTGAACCGTCCAAGCCCAGCCGCTGTACTCCTCGAGGCGGTAGAAATCGCCGACGTCCTCGGGGTAGCCGACAGCCTTGAAAACGCCCATATTTTTGCCGCTTGAGAACACATACGCGCCGTCGATTTGGTCGTTTATCTTGATAACGCAGCGCGCGACATAGGTTTTCTCGTCGAGCTGGCTGTCCTGCAATTTTGTGGGCAGCGGATTGACGAAATAGCGCCAGATAAGCGGCTCGTCGGTAATTCTCGGATTTTTTCTTGTGGGAATTCTCGACAAATTCACCACATCAAAATGCCTGTCAAGAAACGCCTCGGTTCTGACTCTCGCGTCGCTTGAGTCGTAGAAAACGTGGAACGCGTATTGGTCGCGGTATTCGGGATAGATGCCGTAGCCCGCGAAGCCGCCGCCCAAGCCGTTTGAGCGCTCGTGCATACAGGCGATTGAATTAACGATAACGCTGCCGTCGGTGCGTCTGCCGCTCCTGTTTATGAAACCCGAAATGGCGCAGCCTGCGGGAATTCTCGTTTCTCCCTCTCGTTGTAACATATCCTCACTCCTTGAATACGGCGGATTTTCCCGCCAAATAAATGCTTTGCCGCGCCTTCTTGCAATTTTTTGCGCGGTGTGCCGAAGTACAACATAATTATAGCACCTTTTTTGTCGATTGTCAAGAGCTTTTTTGCAAGAAATGAAAATAAAACTTTCATTTTCTCTTTCATTTGCTTCTTTGTTTCCAAAATCTTACATCATATACATTATTAAAAACTGATTTAAACAGCCGCTGAAACTTGCAAAATTTGTTTGTTGTTTTTGTGCAAGAAACGAGACGCGAAAATTCAAATATTTTTGTTATTTTCTCCAAATTCCCAAAATTATCAAATACACCTTGAAAAATGTGCGAAAATAGGATATAATATAAAATGTATGGTAAAAAATTCGGGTGAAATTCATCTGTTCACATCAAAAGAAAGGACTGATTTTATGGCAGTTGATATGAAAACCATCGAGCACTTGTGCAGTCTGTCGAAGCTCTCTTACGATGAAGCGGGAATGGAGAAGGTTATGGGCGAAATGAGCAGCATAATCGACCTTATGGACGAAATCAAGAGCTTTGACCTCGCATACGACGACACCAAGGACGGCAACGAAATCCGCTTCGCCGATACCCGCGAGGACGTTCCCGAGGAGTCGTTCCCGACGGAAAAGCTGCTTGCGAATGCCGAAAATACCGACGGCTGTTACGTTGTACCAAAGGTTGTTGAATAAGGAGAAAAATATGGATTTGACAAGAGCAAAAATCCGCGATTTGCGCAGCGCTCTCGATGAAAAGAAAATCAGCGCCGCAGAGCTTTGCGGGGAATATCTCAAAAAAATCGAGGAGCAGGACAAAAATCTGCTCGCTTACATTACCGTAACCAAGGAAAAAGCGCTTTCTGACGCGGAAAACGCGCAGAAGCTGATTGACGCGGGAAAGGCAACCGCTTTGACGGGAATTCCGCTTGCGATTAAGGACAACATCTGCACGGACGGCGTGAAAACCACCTGCTCCAGCCGAATGCTCGAGAATTTTATCCCGCCGTACAACGCGACCGTTATCGAGAAGCTGAACGCCGAAGGCTTTGTTCTGCTCGGAAAGGCTTCGATGGACGAGTTTGCGATGGGCGGCTCAACGCAGACCTCCACGTTTGCCAAAACCAAAAATCCCTACGATTTGGAGCGCGTTCCGGGCGGTTCGTCGGGCGGTTCTGCGGCAGCGGTTGCGGCTTCTCTTGCACCGGCAGCTCTCGGCTCGGACACCGGCGGTTCAATCCGTCAGCCCTCGTCCTTCTGCGGAGTTACGGGCATCAAGCCGACCTACGGCAGAGTTTCGCGCTATGGCTTGGTTGCGTTTGCAAGCTCGCTTGACCAAATCGGTCCTATCGCCAACGACGCCCACGACTGCGCAATTCTCCTCAACTCAATCTGCGGTCACGACCGTCACGACGCGACATCTGCGCGTGTTCAAACGCCCGATTTCACGGAAAAACTCGGTCAGCCGATTAAGGGAATGAAAATCGCGCTCCCGAAGGAATTTTACTCGGACGCAATCGATGACTGCGTGAAAAAATCGGTTATGGACGCGGCGCACGAGCTCGAAAAGCAGGGTGCAATTCTCGTTGACTGCTCGATGCCCGGTCTGAAATACGCAATCCCCGCGTATTATCTTATAGCCTGCGCGGAGGCCGCTTCAAACCTCTCGCGCTTTGACGGAATAAAGTACGGCTATCGCGGCGAGGGAAGAACCTTCGGCGAGCTGATTATCGACAGCCGAAACAAGGGCTTCGGCGAGGAAGTTAAGCGCAGAATTCTTCTCGGAAACTACGCGCTTTCGAGCGGTTATTACGACGCGTATTACAAGAAGGCACTTGCGCTCAAACAGGAGATTATCAAGGAGTACAGCGAGATTTTCGAGCAGTGTGATGTAATTCTCACGCCGACCGCGCCGACTCCCGCATATAAAATAGGTGCGCAGGACAACGACCCCGTAAAGATGTACACGGCGGATATCTGCACGGTAACGGTGAATATCGCGGGACTTCCCGGTATTTCGACAACGTGTGGTTACACCGAAAACGGCTTGCCTATCGGAATGTCGGTTATCGGAAAACGCTTTGATGAGCAGACAATTTTGCAGTGCGCGAACGCTTTTGAGCAGGGCTTTTCGCCTGTCGCGCCGAAATTTTAAGGAGGTGGAGAAATGAGTGCGTTTTATCCAACAATGGGACTTGAAATTCACGCAGAATTGCTGACGAAATCGAAGGTTTTCTGCACCTGCTCCGCCGAATTCGGAGGAACACCAAACTCGCGCTGCTGCCCCGTGTGCAGCGGTTTGCCGGGAACTCTGCCCGTTCTCAACCAAAAGGCTGTTGAGTATATCATCAAGGCGGGCTATGTGATGAACTGCGACATCTCGCGCTTCACAAAATGGGACAGAAAGAACTATTTCTACCCCGACCTGCCGAAAGCGTATCAGATTTCGCAGATGCCGCGCCCCGTTTGCCTTGCGGGAACGGTTAAAATCAACGTCAGGGGTGAGGAGAAGGTTATCAGAATTAACCGAATTCACCTTGAGGAGGACGCAGGAAAGCTGGTTCACGACGAGGTGAACAGGATTTCTCTCGCGGACTACAACCGCTGCGGAATACCGCTTATCGAGATTGTCACGGAGCCCGATTTCCACAGCTCCGACGAGGTTATCGCGTTTTTGGAGAAAATCAAGCTGCTGCTTCAGTACGCGGGAATTTGCGACTGCAAGATGGAGCAGGGCTCGATTCGCTGCGATGTAAACATCTCGATTGCGCCGAAGGGCAGCGATGAACTTGGTACAAGAACCGAGCTGAAAAACCTGAACTCGCTGAAAGCGATTGCGAGAGCGATTGAGGTTGAAATCGAGCGTCAGGAAGAGGTTATCGAGAGCGGCGAGCGCGTGATACAGGAAACGCGCCGTTTCAACGACGCGCTTGGCGAAACCACGGCGATGCGCTCGAAAGAGGACGCGCACGATTACCGCTATTTCCCCGACCCCGACATTCCGCCGATTATCTTCACCGAGGAGGAGCTCGAGGCAATCAAAAACTCAATTCCCGAGCTTCCCGAGCAGCGCGTGGAGCGTTATGTGAACTCGCTCGGGCTGAAAAAAGCGGACGCGGACATAATTGTCGGCGACAAGCGCGTCTGCGACTTCTTTGACGAGGCGACAAAGGCGTACGACAACCCGAAGGCGATTGCCAACTATATTGTCGGTGAACTCACGCGCCGTATAAATCTCGGCGAGGTTGATATGGACGCGCTCAAGTTCACGGGAGCGGACTTCGCGCGGCTTGTAGAGCTGCTTCAGACGGACAAGGTTTCGCAGTCCAACGCGAAAATTATTCTCGGTGAGCTTGTCGAAAACGGCGGTTCACCAGACAAGATTGCCGATGAACAGGATTTGTGGATTAAGGAGGACAACGACCTTCTCGCAAAGGTTGTCGATGAGATAATCGCGAACAACCCGAAGCCCGTCGAGCAGTATAAGAGCGGCGACCGGAAGGTGTTCGGATTCTTTATGGGACAGGCGAACAAGGCGCTCAAGGGTGCGGCGTCGCCGAAGGCAATTCAGGATTACCTGCGCAAAAAGCTCGGCGAGTGATGTTTCGGAAAAATCACCCGTATCTGTTTTGGCAGCTAATCGGCTGGGGCGTGATTTTGCTGGACGGCGGAATTTTCGTTCTCGGCGCGCTGAATGACGCAGGCGAGTGGATTTATCCCGTGGTGGTTTTCACGTTCATCGCGGGAATGTCGCTTGTGGTAACAACGCCGATTTTGGTGTGGCTCAAGCGGAAAAATATGCTGCCGGACAGCGTTGATGACAACGAGAAAAGGCTGCTGCAAAGCCGAATTTTGCAGATAGAGAGCGTCAGAAACGCGAGAAATTCTCGTAATGCTTTGACGGTAATTTTGTCATTGCTGTCGATTTTGGGACCGGTTTTTCTCGCGTACATTCTCGGCGAGTACGTTCACATCGCGCTTGGGGTGCTCTGTTTGGGACTTGGTTTTGCGTGCCCGTTTCTGCTGGTTGCGATAAGCTCAAAGCGCGCTGTAATGCGGTTTTACAAGGTTGAACACGGCGAAAAGCGTTTCGATTTCACCGAGCCGAGCGACCTTGACAGCCTTTGCGCGAGCGAAGCGATAACGCTGATTTTGCCGAAAGCTCCGACCGCGGCGACGCTGAATTTTCTTTACAACTGGCTGGGCGACTACCTTTACGGCAAGCGGATTTCGGCGCACTTGCTCTCGGTGAGCGATTTGCCGCTGAATTTGCGCGTGATGGGCGAGATTTTCGGCGAGGATTTTTGCGGGCAATTTTTCCTCTGCATACCCCTCGAAAACTTGAAAAACCCTGCCGAGCTTGGCGATTTAGCCGAACGTTTTCTGCGAGAATGCGGAGCGGTCGGGGTTTTCCCGCTGAATTATTTGGTTGAACAAAATAAATTTCCCGCCGAAATTCCGTAAAATCGGCGGGATTTTTGTTATTTTTGGCGGCGAAATTCATCGAGAAACCGGTGAATTTTTCCCGTGCAAACCTCGCTTGTTGAGGCACTTTCTCCGATTAAATTCCGCACGTTTTCGAGCAATTTTCGCGCGACATTTTCATCGGTAAATTCAATCTCGATTTCATAGTCGGTTTTGTCGAAATAGCGGCTTTCATCAAGGTCAATTTCGGCGCCGTCAAACCGCTTCACAAGCCGTTTTGTGGACAATGCACCGAGCCTTTTCACGTCGGGGAAATCAACGTTTTCGGCAATATTTTCGAGCTCTTTTCCTTCAATTTTTTCGGGCAAAAAATCCAACTTTTTCTCCAGCTCCACGCGCGAAAAATTCACCCCTGTCGGCAGCTTGAGCTGAAGAAAAAACTCGCCCGAAATTTCCCGCACGCGACAGGTTATATGCTGCGCGGAAAGCTCCAAATCATCGGTATCGAAGTAATGATTTGTCTGCGAGATTTCCTTGTCCCATTTGTAACTTTTTGCTAAAATGTCGTACTGATTTTTGTTTAATATTACCTTAAATTCGTTCTCAATCATCAGATGTAACCCTCTTTCCCGCGCACGGAAACCTCGCCCGAGTTGACCTCAAAAACGCCGTTTTCGTCGCGGCAAATCAAAAATCCTTGCTCGGAAACGTCCTCGGCAAAGGCAATTTTTTCCGCGCCATTTTTAATAAGTCTAACCTCGCGCCCGATGTTCAGGACGCGCTTTTTGTATTCGTCAAAACACTCGCGAAACGGCATTGTACAGCGGAAAATCACACGTTCGGCAACCCTCTCGAACAGCTCGTTTCGGTCAATCGATAAGCCGGTTATCGATAAAATTGAGCCGCCGTTTGGCAATCCCGCTTGCTTGAAATAATCCTCACTTTGTGCAATATTTATCCCGATACCGCAAATCACATTCAGACACGCACCAACCCGCGCGCTTTCGCATAAAATACCGCAGACCTTGTGATTATCGAGAATTATGTCGTTCGGCCACTTTATACCCGCGGAAAATTGCCCGGAAACGGCTTTCTCAAGCGCTTCGCAGACCGCGAGACCCGCCCGCGCGGAGAGGTTTTCGGGCTCGGGCGGGTTCTTCAGCAAAATCGACAGCGGCAGCATTTCCTCGCAGCCCTCCCACGAATGTCCAAGCCTGCCCTTGCCGGCGACTTGTCGGAGCGCGGTAACGGCGGTTTGGTCGGAAAGCTGATTGCAATGCGCTTTGAGGTAGTTGTTGGTGGAGTCAACCTCGTCCAAAAAAATCGTTTTCATACGTCGTTTTCGTCCAATTCGATAATATTCATACCGATTTCGCCGGTCGGCTTAATTTCGATGACGCCGAAAGACGGCTTGTTGTGACCGCGCGGCGAGTCGGGGCTGCCGGGGTTCATCACCATCACACCGTCGATGAGCTCGGTGCGGGGGATATGCGTGTGGCCGTAGAGCGCGATGCTGCAGTGATTTTTCTTCGCCGTGGCAACCAAATTTTCGAGCCCATAGTTCACCGAAAGCGTGTGCCCGTGGCAGCAAAAAATCCTCACCTCGCCGAATTTGGCAACGTGAACCTGCTCGTGCTGCCCGAAATCGCAGTTTCCCGCGACGTAAATCATCGCTTTTTCGGGGTAAAGCGTTTGGATATCCTGAAACTCCTGCTCGCCGTCGCCGAGGTGAATGAGGACATCAAAATCGGAGTTTTTGTCAACAACCGCTTTCAGCGCCTGAAAATTTTTGTGTGTATCCGAAACGACAAGAATTTTCATAAAACTAACCTTTCGTGAGTATACATTATAAAAGTCGATAAAAATATTATATCATTTTAACAGAAAAAATAAAAGTAGTTTTTGGATTTTTTGGTGATTTTGGCTAAATTAAGGGGGAGATTTTTATGAACAATAATTACGACAAGCTAATCGAGGCGGCGAGCAAAAAGCTGGGTACATCGCCCGAGAATCTCAAGCAAACGCTGGAAAAAGGTGATATGAAGGCTCTTGCGGCGGGGCTGTCGAAGTCGGATAAGGAGAAGCTGCGCGCGGTTTTGCAGAACGAAGAGCTTATGCAAAAGCTGAAAAGTGCGTCGTCGCCGGACGATGTGATGCGGATTTTGGGCAAAAAATAGCGATTTTCGAGGGGTGAGGAGGCGCGCTTATGGACGGGATTGAGGATTTGCTCCGCGCGCTTTCGGACGACGGAGACGACGAAAAAGCTGATAACAATGCGGATTCAGGGCAATCGGAGGGGCTGTTCTCGGGGCTGGACCCGGAGATGCTGCTGAAGATGTTGAGCCTGTTTGAAACGCTCAATCAGCCCGACGATAACGAGCGTTTCCTGCTCGCGCTAAAGCCGCTGCTCCGCGAGGAAAACCGCCCGAAAATAGACTCGGCGCTGCGGCTAATGAAGCTGTTTTCGCTGCTGCCGATTTTGAAGGAAAGCGGTCTCTTTGAGAAGCTGATTTAGCACCAAAAAACAGACTGAATTTTGGCGTGATTTTTTGCGAATTTTAGGGCTGATTTTAGACGCATTTTTGAGCATATTTTTTGGCATTTTTTCGGCGTAAATTTGACGTGTTTTTTTGTGTGATTTTTGAGCAAATTTTTTGTACAATTTTGGGCAATTTTTGGGGGTGAAAAACAATGGTGTGGAATTCCACTCAATCGGCTCTGTATAAGGCTGTAGACGATTATAATTCAAGCGTAATTTCGGGTGAAAATTGCCGCGAAAATTACACAGAAAAAATACCCGAAAAACACCTCGAAAAATGCACCGAAAAAGTGCCCGAAAAATGCTGCGAAAATTGCTCGAAAAATGATGTGAATTTCGAGCAGAAAATCGGTGAAAATTGCACAAAAAAATTCTGCGAAAAAAGCTCTGAAAATTGCACCGAAAAATGCCCGAAATTCACCGAAAATTTCTGCAAAAATTGCCCGAAAAACGACACTTTTTCAAGGCTTTTTTCCGACAAGGATTTTCTGCTTGTCGCGGGACTGATTTTGGTTTTGCTCAACGAAAAGGCGGATTTGAAGCTGATTTTAGCGCTTGCGATTGTGCTTTTAGGTTAAATTGTACAAAAAATCGGCGTTTTGCCGTGCAAATTTTACGGAAAAACGCTTGAAAATTTCGCACAAATGGTGTATAATAATATAAATGTGTAAAGGCGTTTACACGGCAAGAGTAACCGTTTTCCGAGATTCAGAGAGCCGCGCGGCTGGTGAGAGCGCGGAGCTTGGCGGCGGTGAAGTGCGGTCGTGCAGCCGGTTTGAGGAAATGCAAACCCGTTTCCCGCGTTAAGGGCTTTGAGGAGCGACTTTTGTTGCTCGAAGCGAAGTGGAACCGCGTTAGTTGACGCCTTCGTGCCGTTGGTACGAGGGCTTTTTTGTTTGGAGAGAGTTATGTTTGACAAAATTCGTGATGAAATCGCGTCCATAAAGGCGCGCGACCCCGCGGTGCGGTCGGGCTGGGAGGTCATCTTCCTCTACCCGTCCTACAAGGCGGTTCGCAGCTATCGGCGGGCGCACTGGTTTTACGAGCGCGGGCATTTTTTCATCGCCCGTTGGATTTCCCAGCGCTCGCGGCACAAAACGGGCATCGAAATTCACCCCGGCGCGAAAATCGGCAAGGGGTTGTTCATCGACCACGGAGCGGGCGTTGTCATTGGTGAAACCACCGAAATCGGCGACTACTGCACGCTTTATCAGAACGTTACGCTCGGCGGTACGGGCAAGGACGTCGGAAAGCGCCACCCGACGCTCGGAAACAACGTTATGGTTGGCTCGGGAGCGCGCGTTCTCGGTCCGTTCAAGATAGGCGATAACTCGAAAATCGCCGCGAACGCAGTTGTTCTCGAGGAAGTTCCGCCGAACTGTACCGCGGTTGGTGTACCCGCACGCGTGGTCAAGATGAACGGCGTTCGCGTATCGAACAGCGACCTCGACCAAATCCACATTCCCGACCCCGTTTCCGAGATTATGTGCAAGCATTTGATGTATATCGAAAAGCTCGAGAAAAAGGTTGACGAGCTGCAAAAGCAAGTTGATGAATTGAAAAAATCTTGATTAAAGGAGAAACAAAATGAAAATCTACAACACAATGACTCGCAAAAAAGAGGACTTGAAGCCGATTACCGAGGGCACCGTCAAGATTTACTGCTGCGGTCCCACGGTTTACAATCTTATTCATATCGGCAACGCGCGCGCTTTGTGCGTGTTTGACGCGTTTCGCCGTTACCTTGAGTTTCGCGGCTACAAGGTGTTTTATGTGCAGAATTTCACCGATGTTGACGATAAAATTATTAAAAAGGCGAACGAGTTAGGGAAAACGGCAACCGAGGTTTCCGAAAACGCAATCAAGGAATATTTCATCGACGCCGAGGGCTTGAACGTTCGCAGAGCCGATGTTCACCCGAAGGTAACCGAGAATATGGATATCATCATCGATATCGTCAAGACGCTTGTAGACAAGGGTTACGCGTATCAGGTTGACGGGGACGTGTACTTTGAAACCGCGAAGTTCAACGAGTACGGCAAGCTCTCGCACCAGCCTCTCGACGACCTTCAGGCGGGCGCGCGTATCGAGGTCGGCGAGAAAAAGCGCGACCCGATGGATTTTGCCGTGTGGAAAGCCGCAAAGCCCGGCGAGCCTTACTGGGATTCGCCTTTCGGCAAGGGCAGACCGGGTTGGCATATCGAGTGCTCGGCGATGAGCCGCCACTATATCGGCGACACAATCGATATTCACGGCGGTGGCGCGGACCTCATTTTCCCGCACCACGAGAACGAAATCGCGCAGAGTGAATGCGCGACGGGCTGCGCTCTTGCCAATATTTGGATGCACAACGGAATGCTCAATGTTGACAACAAAAAGATGTCGAAATCCGCGGGAAATTTCTTCCTCGTTCGCGATATGGCGAAGGAATTCGGCTACGAGCCTATCCGCTTTATGCTGCTGTCCGTGCACTACAGAAGCCAGCTCAACTACACGGTTGAAGTTATCGAGAGCTGCAAGGCGGCGCTCACGCGGCTGTACAACTGCAAGGACTTGATGGAGCGCACTTTGCCGATTGCCAAAGACGGCGCTGCCAGTGAAGCAACGAAAGCCGATGTCAAGGCGGCTCGCGAGGAGTTTTGCCGCGCGATGGACGATGATTTCAACACCGCAGACGCGATTGCCGCAGTTTTCGAGCTGGTGAGAAAAATCAACACTGCCGTTTCCGCGCCCGAAATCACCAAAGAAGATGTGAAAATTTATTTTGACGAATTTTCGGCATTGACAAACGTGCTCGGGTTGTTATATAATAAAGGTAACGACGAAATTCCCGATGAGGTTAAGGCGCTTGTTGAACAGCGCGCGGCGGCTCGTAAGGAGAAGAATTTCGCGCTTGCAGACGAGCTGCGCAACAAGATAACCGAGATGGGTTATATTGTCGAGGAAACCAAGCAGGGTACTGTGGTCAAGAAAAAATGAGGTTTGAGATGAAGTTTAAAAGGCTGAAATGTTTGATTTTAAGCGCGGCGGTTGCCGTGGGAGCGCTCTTCACGGGCTGCTCGGACAAATCGGTTAAGGGCGGAAACTGCGAAGAGGTGACCGTGAAATCGGGCGACCTTGTTGCCACAATCGAAATCGAGAATTTCGGGACAATCAAGGCAAAGCTGTTCCCCGAGGCAGCGCCCGTTGGTGTCGAGAATTTCCAAAAGCTCGCAGAAAGCGGTTATTATCAGGGAAAGAATATCCACCGCGTTATTTCGGGATTTATGTTTCAGGGCGGCGCGCTTAACAGTAACGGAACGGGCGGCGAAGCGATGGTGAACGGCGGCTCGTTTGGTGTGGAAAGCGCGGACAATATGCGGCACTTTTACGGCGCGCTCTGCTACGCGAACGCGGGAGGCATCAACTCCACGCAGTTCTATATCGTCAACAACAAGACGCAGGGCGTTTTTGACAGCGAGTTGAACTCTTTTAATGCGAACGTCGAGCAGTGCAAGGAGTTTATCAAGCAGGCAAAGGAGCAGGGAATTGCCGACGCGGTGACTTATTACACGCAGTACAGGGACTATTTCCAAGGCTTTGTGGATAAGTACAACGCGTTCCCCGCAAACGTCAAGGAGCTCTACAACAAAAACGGCGGCTCTCCGCAGCTTGACGGCAGCTACACCGTTTTCGGACAGGTTTACGAGGGCTTTGATGTGATTGACGCGATTGCGGCGGTTGAGGTCGAGGACAACGGCGCGGGCGAAAACTCGAAGCCTGTTACCGAAATCATCATCAAGAATATCACGGTTTCAACCGTTGAATAAAGCGGATTTATCGAAATTGACAGAAAGGACAAAGCTATGAACCTTTTCAGGAAGATAACAAGCGTTATTCTCGCGCTGGGAGCGGCGGTGTGTATAAGCGGCTGCTCGAACGGCGGCAAGCCCGGAAATATCGGCGATGTGGTTCTCTCGGCGGGCGACACGATTGCCGAAATCACAATCGAGGATTACGGCGTTATTAAGGCGAAGCTGTTTCCCGATATCGCGCCGGTTGGCGTCGAGAACTTTGTGAAGCTCGCCAAAGCGGGTTATTACGACGGTCTGAAAATTCACCGCGTTGTTGCGGACTGCTGTATTCAGGGCGGTTCGCTGAACGGCGACGGCACGGGCGGAAAGCCTGCGGTTAACGAGGGCAAGCCGTTTGACGCGGAAACCAGCGTGAACGCGCGCAATTTCTACGGCGCTCTCGGTTATCCCGACACGAGCGGGAATATCGCCACGCAGTTCTATATCGTCAACTGCAAGAAGGTTCAGGATATGAGCGGCTATGACGCGGCAAAAATGCGTGAAAAGGCAGCCGAGTACACCGCGAAGCTCGAAACAATGTCCGAGGAGGACCCCGACAGGGAAAATGTGGCATTGATGGAAAGCTATTATAACAATATGGCGGAGATGTTTGAAAAGGCAACCGAGGACGTTACCGCGAAGTACGCGACCACGGGCGGCTATCCTTTCTGGGACGGAAATTACACGATTTTCGGGCAGGTTTACGAGGGCTTGGACGTTGTGGATAAAATCAGCGCCGTGAAGCTCACCACAAGCAACACCGGCGAGGTTTCAAGCCCTGTTGAGGACATCATAATCAGCTCCGTGAGAATTTCGGAGTACGTTCCGCCCGAGCCCGAGTCCTCCTCGAGCAGTAAAAAGAAGTGAGATTTAGCAAATGGAGAAGCTGAAAAAACTGTTCGGCGGCTTGAATATGAGCTGGCGAAACGTGATTATTTTCGCGGTTATTGTCGCGGTCTACACGGCGCTCATAAACCAAGTCCCGTTCTTCAAGGACACGTCATTTTGCGACATCGCGATTTCGTACGAGTGGTGGATTTTGTTTGGAATAATCATCATCACGAACAGCAAATCCGCACTCGAGTCGATGCTGAAGGTCTTTGTGTTCTTCGTCATCAGCCAGCCGCTGATTTACCTCGTTGAAGTGCCGTTTTTGGGCTGGGGCGTGTTCAGGTACTATAAAAACTGGATAATCCCGACGCTTGCGACCTTGCCGATGGGCTTTGTGGGTTGGTACATCAAGAAAAACAACATTTTGAGTGTTATCATTCTCTCGGCGATGACGGTTTTGCTCTCGCTTCACGCAGTGAGCTTTTTCAAGACAGCGGTTTTCAATTTCCCGAATCACCTGTTGAGCGGAATTTTCTGCGTTGTACTAATTTGCGTTCTGATTTTGTGCATTTTCGACAAAAAGCGCGAGCGGATAATCGGCTTCGCAATAGCGGTCGCGGGAGCGGCAATTTTCGCGGTGATGAGCATTTTGAACGGCTTTAATGCGTACATCAACATAATGCTCCCCGAGGACATTTCGGTAAGCGAGTTGAAAAGCGCGGAGCTTTCCGACGGCAGAATAGGCACGGCGTATATTCAGGACGAGCAGGTTATGGTGCACTTCACATTCCCCGGCAAAAGCGAGCTTGTGCTCACGGACGAGAGCGGAAAGCGCTATACATTTGAGGTGAGCATGGACAAGGACTACGCTTTAACTGTCAACGAAATTAAGTAAAAATACCGCTCGGTTTTTCGCCGAGCGGTGTTTCTTGTTATTCTTCATAAAGGGTTTCCATAAACTTGACCAATTTCTCAATTTTTTCTTCATTCAGCGGTAAATCAATATTTGTGTTTTCCATTGTGTAAAAAGCGTCATAGGCATTATACTTGCCTTTGTATTTATAAACCCCGATTCTGTCAAAAAGAACGTGGCGGTTTTTGGATTTGATATCTTGGTCAAAGGCTTGAAGTGAAATAAAGTAATTGAAGCCGTCTTTGGAACACGAAACCCACTTCCAGTTGCTCAAATCAAACTGATTTATTGTGTTTTTGTTTGTGTAATCTTTTTTGCCTTTGCCACCGGATTTGCTAATTTCCTTGCCTTTCAGATTACGAAATCCCTTTTCATTAAGGGCTTCAATCAATTCACCTCTTTGGGCTTCTCTTGCTTCGTTGTAAGCGTTTTTAATCTGTTCAAATGTATCCATAAGTTTACCTCCAAATCTCAAAAATAAAGCCAAAAAAGCCGCCTTTGTTGAAATATCAAAAGCGGCTTTTGCTTAAATTTTACTTATTCAGGCACTCCTTGAGGTACTTGAGCAAATCTCCGTACTCCTCGAACGCGGGGATATCGGGGTAATCCTTCTTAATCTGCTCGGTTGAGCGGAAGAGGAAGCCGAACTTTGACGCGGTAATCATACCGAGGTCGTTGAAGGAGTCGCCGCCTGCGATTGTCTCAAAACCGATGGACTGAAGCGCCTTGACGGTGGTGAGCTTGGACTTATCAACGCGCATTTTGTAGCCCGTGATTTCACCGTCGGGAGCAACCTCAAGCGAGTTGCAGAAAATGGTCGGCTGTCCGAGCTTTTTCATCAGGGGAGCGGCAAACTGCGTGAACGTGTCGCTCAAAATCAGCACCTGCGAGTTCTCTCTCAACTCATCGAGGAACTCCTTTGCGCCGGGCATCGGGTCGATTTTCGCGATTGTCGCCTGAATTTCCTTGAGGCCGAGACCGTGCTCCTTCAGAATACCGATGCGGAATTTCATCAGCTTGTCGTAATCGGGCTCATCGCGGGTTGTTCTGCGAAGCTCGGGAATTCCCGTTTCCTCGGCGAACGCAATCCAAATCTCCGGCACCAAAACGCCTTCCAAATCCAAACAAGTAACGTACATAAAAATATCTCCTTTTATTAAGGCAACCGCTTGTGCAGCCGCCAAATTTTTCAGTCCTTTTCGGCAGCTTCACCGCTGTCCTTGCTCTTTAAATTGGTGCGCTTTTTTCCAACCTTCAACCCGATTATAGTTTGTCTGCCCTCTTGATAATGCCGCGAGAGAAGGTGAATGAGCAGCTCCTCGATTGACGACAAAAGCCCTATTCCGCAAAGCACCACGCAGTAAATCCAGAACCAGCTCATAAAGATGAAATACGGCACGAGAAACAGCAAAAATCCCGACAGCTTGTTGAGGTAGCTGTGAAGCGACGCGAAGCGCTTGTATTTTATCAGAGCAGTGACATAAGCGGCGCTTCTTGCCAGCGCAATCGCGCACACGATTATCCAAATCCACCTCGGCAAAACCTCGATAAGCGTCGGCAAAACCCTGTACAGCATCAGCAGGTAAAACATAATATCCGCAATGCTGTCGAGACGCGCGCCGAATTTGCTCTCTTGTTTTGTCATTCGCGCAACCGTGCCGTCAAGCACATCGCTCACGCCGCAGATTGTCCAAATCACATAAAACGGCACGCAGAACGGCTCTATAAACACAAGAGCAATCGTTCCCAAAATGCGCACGCACGTTATTATATTTGGCGCAGTAAAAAATTTCTTCATATATCTAACCTGATTTCAAATTAACCCGACGATTTTTACACATAGTTTTACAATAACCGTAAGATTGTTGTAAAATTGTCCATAGCATCATAAGACAAACGTACGCGTACGGACGATTATATAATAAACGTTTTGCATTTATTATACCACATTTTTCGCGTTTTGTCAATAAGACTTGACAAATTCCTCAAAGCGTTGTATAATGTAATGTGGTAAAATTTTTATTTTTTAGCAAAGAAGGTATGAAAAAATGCTCACGCTTGACAGTATTTACAAGGCGTCGCACGTTTTGAAGGAGGTTATCAGGCGCACTGACCTGATAAAAGCTCCCAAAATAAACCCCGCGGCAGAGGTTTATCTCAAGCCCGAGAATTTACAGGTTACGGGCTCGTTCAAGGTTCGCGGCGCTTATTACAGAATTTCCCAGCTCACCGAGGCTGAACGCGAAAAGGGCGTTATTGCTTGCTCTGCGGGAAATCACGCGCAGGGTGTCGCGCTTGCCGCAACAAAGGCGGGAATTAAGTCGCTGATTTGTCTGCCCGACGGCGCACCCATTTCAAAGGTTGAGGCAACAAAGGCTTACGGCGCGGACGTTTGCCTTGTGCCGGGAGTTTACGACGACGCTTACAACAAGGCGCTTCAGCTCCGCGATGAAAAGGGCTACACCTTTATTCACCCGTTTGACGATGAAAATGTTATCGCGGGACAGGGCACAATCGGACTTGAAATTCTCGATGATTTGCCCGACGCGGACGCGGTTGTTGTGCCTATCGGCGGCGGCGGACTGATTTCGGGAGTTGCCTTCGCGATAAAACAGCTCAACCCGAAAATCAAGGTTTACGGCGTACAGGCGGCGGGCGCACCGTCGATGTTCAACTCAATCCTCGACAACAAAATCGAGCGTCTCGAAAGCGTTGCGACGCTCGCGGACGGAATTGCCGTAAAGGAGCCGGGAAAGAACACGTTTGAGCTCTGCAAGCAGTATGTTGATGAAATCGTTACGGTTTCCGAGGACGAAATCTCGGGTGCAATTCTCGCGCTGATTGAACAGCAAAAGCTGATTGCCGAGGGCGCGGGCGCGGTTTCGGTTGCGGCGGTTATGTTCAACAAAATCCCTGTTGAGGGAAAGAAGGTTGTGTGCGTGGTTTCGGGCGGTAACATCGATGTAACTATCCTGAACCGCGTTATCAGGAGAGGTCTCGTCAAGAGCGGTCGCTCGGGTATGCTCAACATCGAGCTTGTGGATAAGCCCGGACAGCTCCTCGGCGTTTCCGAGATTATCGCGAAGCACGGCGGCAATGTCACCGCGGTTCGTCACGAGCGCGCGGACGAGAACCCCGATATCAACGGCTGCTTCCTGCGTATTCACCTCGAAACGCGCAACTCCGAGCATCTCGAGGAAATCCGCAATGCGCTTGTTGAAGCGGGCTACAAGCTTGTTGATTACATAAAATAAACGAAAAGAGGTACTTTTATGAAAACAATTCACACGGACAACGCGCCTGCGGCTATCGGACCTTACGTTCAGGCGAAAATCACGGGAAATCTTGTGTACAGCTCGGGGCAAATCCCGATTGACCCTGCGACGGGAAACCTTGTTGAGGGCGGTATCGAGGAGCAGACAAAGCGCGTATGCGAGAACCTGAAAGCGGTTCTCGAAGCGGCGGGAAGCTCGCTTACGAAGGTTGTCAAGACCAACTGCTACCTGAAGGATATCGCGGATTTCGCGCAGTTTAACGCGGTTTACGCGGAGTATTTCACCGAGAAGCCCGCGCGCTCCTGCGTTGGCGGTTTGCAGATACCGAAGGGCGCGCTGGTTGAGGTTGAGGTTATCGCGGAGCTTTAATTTGCCGCGAAGCCAAATTCTTGTAAACCATAAAACTGAATCTTGCTCAAAAGCAGTGCCTAACCGCACTGCTTTTTTCGCAAAAAGTTTGTATACAAAACAAATCCGCTGTAAAGCAACCGGCGGATTTGAAAATTATACAAATTTGTGTTTAATTCAGGCAAACAAATTTTCCGGAAACTCCGCCGAATGATACGGGATAACGCGCTTAAAATTGTTTTGCTCGGACAGCTGCTTGAACTCACTGTAATTCTGATGAACGGGATATCGCGCGAGCGTCATTATCCCGTTTTGAATAAGCGTTTCGCTGAAGGAACCGCTTTCCACGGTGCCCGTCATCACGCCGAAGCCGCCCTGCGCGGTTATTCTGCGGACGGTTTCGCGCGAGCGTTCCAAGCGAAGCTGAACGTCGCTCAAAAACAGTATGTCACAACAGCTCGGCTTGTACTCACACGCGGAAAAATCCGTGCCCGAGCACCAATATTGATTGTCTTGAGCCGCTTGAAGCTGCTCCAAAAAATGCTCGTCGCCGCAGAAAATGTATTCGGGAAAGCTCTCTCGCAGCAGCTTCAAAAGCTCAATTCCTCTGCCGTATTTCGGGACGGGGAAAAACAGTGTGCCGTATCGCTTTTTCAGTTCCCGCACCGCCGAAATTATCTCGCCGCAGCATTGCTTGAAGTTCCTCTCATCGTTCCCGTAAGCGCAGTCCAGCACCGCAAAATCGGCGCTTTTTCCGCGGATTTTATCGCAGAAATACACCGCGGAATTCTCCGTATAATCGCCCGAAAACAGCGCCGAGCTTTCGCCCACGCGAAAATTATACCACACGCTCCCGACGCAGTGCCCCGCTCTGCCGTACTCGATTTCGATATCGCCAACTTTGCCGGTGTTTTTCGGGCAAAGTTGTTCGAGAGAAACCGCGTTTTTCGGCGAAAACGGAAGTTGTTCAAGAGTGCACGCCGCGGCAATTATTTCCCCGCAAAAGCCGTTCTTGTACAGCCACGGCAGCGCGCCCGTGTGGTCGGCGTGAGAGTGCGTCAGAAACACATATTTCACGCGTCGTATTTCCTCGGCGGTGAGCCGCGGAAACGGTTTGTCCGAGCCCGCCATTATGCCGCAGTCAACGAGAAAAGCGGTTTCTTCCGCGTCAACGAGAAAACAATTTCTGCCGTGCTCGCCGCAGCCGCCCGCAATCTTCAGCTCCATATCAGCGCGCTTTCTGCTTGTCGATGAAGCGGTTGAGGATAAGCAGCGCGGTTGTCGTGAACAAAACGCACAGCACCGCCATCGCCATTCCTATCGACACGCTCCCTTGCTCAAATTCCCGCACGATGTAGGTTGAAACAACCAGCGTATTCGGCGGCGCAATGAGGCTTGCCGTGACGAGTTCGCGGAACGAAATGATGAACGTCATCATCCAGCCCGTGAGCACGCCTTTCATTATCAGCGGCAGCGTCACTCGCCTGAAAATGTACAGCGGGCTTCCTCCGAACACCTGTCCCGCTGCTTCGAGATTGCCCGAAATCTGCGTGAACGAGGACGTGACGTACTGAATCGTGTACGGCAAAAACAGCGCCACATACGCGACTATCATTATTCCAAGCGTGTTGTAAAGCGGGATTACATCGTAAATTTGGTTCCAGAACAGCATAATCCCGATAACGAGAACAATTCCCGGCAGCATCTCCGGCAGCAGCCCCATTACCTCGACAACTTTTCCCAGCTTTGAGCGCGCTTTTCTTATCGCGATAACAATAATCGTGCCGAGCACCGCGCAGATTGTCGCCGCGCTGACAGCAAGAATAAGGCTGTTTCCGAGTGCACGGATACCCTTTTCGTTCTCGGTGAACAGGTCGATGTAGTGCTGAAAAGTGAAGTTTCCCGCCTGAAAACCGTATCCGCGCAGTTTTATCAGCGATGTGGAAATTACCGAGAAATACGGCACGCCAACCGACAGCAGAGGCACAATCGCGATATACACCCAGCTTGCGATTTTTGCGGGAAGGCGCATTTTTATCTCGTTGAACCGGCTGCCCTTGCCGCTTACGAGGTTATAGCTGCGGCGCGCGGTGACGTAATTTTGGAGAAACCACATCATCAGGCACACTCCCACCAGCACCGACGCAAGCACCGCAGATTTCCCGAAATCAATCGGCGCGACTGTTGCATAACGGTGAATTTCCGTGGTGAACACATAAAAACCGATACGCTTGCCGAGAGTTGCGGGAGTGCCGTATTCCGCGATTGTCTTGACGAACACCAAAAGTGCGCCGATTGCGTAATTGCCGCTGATAAGCGGGAGAAAAATCTTCCTCATTCGGCTGCCGAAGCCCGCTCCGAACACCGCGCCCGACTCCTCGAGACTTGACGGAATGTTGAGCATCGCGTTTTTGAGTATCGTCAGCATAAACGGGAAAACGTGCAGACTCATCACCAAAACCAACCCGCCGAGCGTGAAAAACCAGTTTTCGCTCCCAGCCGCCGCGGGAACAAGCTGCTGAAGCAGCCCGCGTTTTTGCATAAACAAAATCCAGCCCATTGACGCGATATACGGCGGCGTCATAAACGGTATCATAAAAATGATATCGAAGCAGCGGTATCTCGCAAAACGAGTGCGCGAAAACAGGTACGCAAGCGGCGCGGCAATAAGCGTTGATACGATTACCACAAGCAATCCCAGCAGCAGTGAATTTAATATCATCTGCAAATTTTCGCTTTCCGCAAGCGTCTGCCAAGCCGCCGCAAAATCAAGGCTGCCGTCCCTGACGACAGCCTCGGCGAAAATCATTATCAGCGGGCAGACAATCAGAAACAGCAGCGCTGCGGCAATAATTATCAGCGGAAGGCGCTTTTTAAAGCCGATTTTCTTCATAAATTCCTCTGTTAACGGCAGATTTCGTTAATCTTTTTCGCGGACTCCGAAGCGATTTCCATCATCTTGCTCCAGTCGCACTCAATCTGCGGGATATCCTCAAGATTTGTTCTGCCCTCGCATTTAACGTCGCTGCGGCCGGGAAGAAGATACGCTTTGGTAACAAGCTGCTGCGCTTCATCGGAGAACAGATAATCGATGAAAGCCTTCGCGTTTTCAACATTCGGAGCAGTGTTCATAATCATCGCGGGGCGCGGATTTACGACGGTTCCGCCCGCGGGATAGTAAATTGCGAGCGGCTCGCCCTTTGCGATTGAGGAGTACGCGTTGTAGTCAACGCCCGCAACCAGCGCGCCGACTTCGCCTGTTGTAACCGCTTCAAGAGCAGCCTTGTTTGCGCCGGGAACGGTCATTCCGTTTGCTGCCATACCCTCAAAAGCGTCCCAGCCGTACTTGTTCACAAAGCCCGCCACAAAATCCTTGCAGGAGCCGGATTTCTCGGGGTCGGGGATTGCGAGAGTGTCCTTGAACTGCGCGTCGGAAAGCTCGCTCCAATCGGCGTTCATCTCGGGGATTATCGTGGTGTTGTAGATAACTCCGACAGCGGAAGCGCTGTAACCGAACAGAGTGTTGTCCTCGTCAATCCAGCCCTTGACAATCTTGTCGGCATTTGCGGGTGTATAGGACATAATCTTGCCGTCATTTTTCATAGAAAGTCCGTCCGACCACGAGGCAAGGATTACCACATCGGCAACAGGATTTGCTTTTTCAGCCTCAAGGCGGGCGAGAATTTCACCTGTTGTACCCTGAAAAACCTCAACCTCAACGCCGGTCTTTTCCTTAAATCCGGCAGCAATCTTGTCCGCAAGTCCCGCGGGCGAGGGCATATACACCGTCACCTTGCCCGTGAGAGAGGTGCTCTCTGTAGAGGTTGAAGACTCCGTGGAGCTGCTCTCCGATTTGGAGGAAGATGTGCTTGTTGAAGAGGATTTCGAGGAGCTTGTTGAGCTTGTGGAAGAACCCGAGGTTGTGCTGCCCGAGCAGCCCGCAAAGCTCATACACATAATTCCCGCAGCAACCGCCGCAAGCATTTTTTTCATTTTCATAACGTTGTTCCTTTCTTGTTTAAATCAAAATGTAATCATATCCGATTGCTTTATGTAAATGGAAACCTTTGTTCCCACCTGCATTCGTTTTGGTGACAGAAACGTCCAGACATTCCCGTCGTGCTTCATCTGAACCTGATAATTTCCGCCGAGGAATTGCACGGAAACCGTTTCTGCGGTAAATTCGTCCGCTTCGTTCAAAGCGGTGAGCTGCGCCTTTTCGGGACGGAACATTCTGCGCTCGTCAACCCAGTTTGATGAACCTATAAACTTTGCGACAAACGGCGTTGCGGGCTTGGAATAAATCTCCTCGGGAGTGCTGTACTGCTCGATAACGCCGCCGTTCAGCACCGCGATTTTGTCGCTCATACTCATAGCTTCGGTCTGGTCGTGAGTGACAAAAATTGCCGTTATACCGAGGCGGGTTATCAGCTCTTTCAGCTCCGTGCGCATTTCCTCACGCAGCAGCGCGTCCAGCGCCGAAAGCGGCTCATCGAACAGAATACACTCGGGTTCAATGACAATCGCCCGCGCGAAGGCAACTCTTTGCTGTTGACCGCCGGAAAGCTGGTGCGGATATCTCTCTGCGAAATCATCAAGCCGAACTGCGTGAAGCGCATTTTTGACCTTTTCGTCAAGATTTTTTGTGTTGTGCGCCGCCCTCAAGCCAAACGCGACATTCTCGTAAACGCTCATATGCGGCCAAAGCGCGAAGTCCTGAAAGACAAAACCCAAGCCGCGTTTTTCGGGCGGAACATTTATCTTTTTCTCGGAGGAAAAAACGCATCTGTCACCGAAGCAAATCTCGCCCGTATCGGGAGTTTCGAGTCCCGCAATCATTCGCAGCAGCGTGGTTTTTCCGCAGCCCGACGGTCCCAAGAGGGTTGTGAAGCTGCCGCTGTCAACCGTCAGAGAGGTTGTGCGGATAACATTTTTTTCCTTGAAGGATTTGGTTATGCCTGTAAGTGTGATTTTCAAAGTCCTTACTCCTTACAACAATTTTCCTTATTTTAGCACACCGAGTGTAAAATTTTCTATCAAATTTCGGTAAAATTCAGGTTAAATTTATCCTGATTACAGTGTAATTTTTCATCATTATCCGCGGGAAAAACCGCAGGAACATCTCTCAAATCGGGTTCAACAGGCGGGTTCCTTCACGCGCACTTATTGCGCGTGAAGGAACCCGCGCATTTTCGGCGGTTCGATGCCGCCGAAAATGCAAACACCTCTTGCAAATTCAGCTTAACCAACAGACTTTTTATCGTGAAAGCGATTTTTCCGGTTCGATGCCGGAAAAATCGCTCGGGTTTCGCAGAAACCCTGTCACAACGAATACACCGCAGCAAAGTTATCGCGAAAGCTGTTTTTTGCTGAAACAAAAATGCCAACAAAAAAAGGACGCCGATTAAAGCGTCCTTTTTGTATTTAAAAGCGATTATCTCCGCTTAAATTTCCGCGGCTTTGGCTTTGGGTTTACGGGATTTTTCGGCGAGGTTTTTTCGGTAATTTCCGAATTTTCCTCATCACCGGAAACCGCCTTGGGAGCAGCTCCCACGCTTATCGAGAAATCCTCGACAACCTTGTTTGGCGGTTCGTCGATAAATTCCTCGGCGAACTCTGCCGTGCCCTTGAAATAAGGCTCGGTTTCGGACGGGAGATTTTTCTTGCGGAGTTTTCCGGAAACAAATTCCGCGAAGAGCAGGTAAATTACCGCAAACACCGGCGCGCCGAGCAGCATTCCCACGATGCCGAACAGCCCTCCGCCGACGATTATCGAAATAAGCACCCAAAGCGCCGGCAAGCCCATAGTTTCGCCGAAGAGGTGCGGCTTGATGATGTTGCCGTCGCACTGCTGCAAAATCAGCACGAACAGCGCAAACCAGATTACCTTTGACGGGTCAACAAGCAAAATCAGGATACCGCTCGGAATTGCTCCGATAAACGGTCCGAAGAAGGGGATAAGGTTTGTAACTGCGCAGATTGCCGAGATGAGCATCTGATACGGCATACCCATCGCGAACATTCCTATCACCATAAACACAAACACAATCATCGAGTCGAGCAGGTTTGAGATGATATATTTTTTGAAGATGTGGTTGCACTTGTTAAGCCCCGAGAAAAGCCGCTCGCAGCGCTCGTTTTTGATGAACGCGAAGAAGATTTTCTTGCTTTGCGCGAGCAGACGCTCCTTGCTGAACAACAGGTAAATCGCGATGATAAGCCCAAGCAGAACGTTTTTCAGCCCCGTTATCAGCGAGAGTACAAAATTCCACACGCTGCTTCCGACGTTGTTGATGATATTCGGGTCGAGGTTGGAGACAAATTTTTGGAGCGCGTTTGAGATATCGGTGAATTCCTTGAACAGAATTTGGGAAATCTGCGGGTTGTCCTTGAAGAAGTCGTTGAGGAAGGTTTCCGCCTGCTTCATATAATCGGGGAGCTTTTCCGCGAGGTCAACAAGGCTGCTCGAGACGCTCGGCACAACCGCAATCGCAATTCCCGCAAGTATCGCGAGAAGTATCAGATAAGTGAGAATAATCGACAGCACGCGCGCCAAACCTCTTCTGCGGCTCGCGCGCTTTTTTTCGTAAACGGCAGCCTTTTCGGGACTTATCGCCGCGGCGTCCTTGCGGAATTTCTGCGGGAGCGCTCCTTCTTTCGGAGGAACACCCGATTTGAGTTTCCCGAACAGCTTTCTTTCAAGCAGCATCATCAAAGGGTTCAGGATATACGCGATAATTATACCGCAGATAACAGGCGCGATAACTGCGCCAACCCAAGAAAACCCGTTTGAAATCGAGTCAAATTTAAACACAAAAACCACGAACAGCACGCCTACAGCAAGTACAATCAAGCTGTAAATCGCAATCGTGGTGTATTTTTTATTCCAATTTATCTTCAAGTGCTTCACCGCCTTAATTTATCAAAAATTAACCTACTTTACAGTTTACCATATTTTTGCTCTGTTGTCAACCGAAAATTCTTGTTTATTGCATAAAACGAGGGAAAAGTGAGAAAATATTGCCGAAAAAGAACAGTCTGACGATAAAGGCACATCTACTTTTGTCACCGCATTATCTGCTTTGCAGATAACGCTGTACTTCGGCAGGCACAAAGCCTAGCCGAAGCGCCGTTTCCTCGCATCTGTACCTTTCTCGTCAGCCTGTTTAGCAATTTATTGTGCAAAGGAGAACAAATGGAACAACACGCACGTCTCGCCGAAAGCACGCCGATAAGCCGTTCGCTCGAGGAGAATTTGGACAATTTGCTGAAATTTACGGACAACTCCTCGGACGTTATCATCAAGAAAGGTTTTGTCTGCGGGAACAAAATTGCTGTTGTCACCTGCGAGGGAATGGCTTCAACAGACACTTTGGCGCAGCTCGTTTACCCGAAGCTGAACCTTGTCGAGGACAACAGGCTGCTCTCACCCGACGCGCTTATGGACAGCTTTTTCAACGTGTTCCTCATCGCCGCCGAGCAGCTTGACATCAAAAATCTCGGCGACCTCACGCTGAAATTGCAGTCGGGCTTCGCGATAATTCTCGTGGACGGCTGCACGAGAGCAATCGCAATCGGCGTTCAGGGGTACAAGTCGCGCGGTATCGACGAGCCTTCTTCGGAACTCAACGTGCGCGGTTCACGCGAGGGCTTTGTCGAGGTTATCAGAACAAATATGGCGCTTATCCGCCGCAGAATAAAGTCGCCGACGCTTGTTTTCGAGCTCTCGCCGTTCGGTGAGCGCAGCAACACGGACATCTGTCTTTGCTACATCTCGGACAAGGTTTCGCCGAAGCTGCTCGAAAATGTGAAGAAGCGGCTGAAGTCGGTGAAGCTGAACACAATCCTCGAAAGCGGCTATATACAGCCGTATTTTGAAGGGCGCGGCGGCTGGTTTTTCTCGGAGTGCGGGACGTGCGAGAGACCTGATGTTTTCGCGGCGAAGCTGTACGAGGGGCGCGTCGGCATACTCGTGGACGGAACGCCGTTTGCGCTGGTTGTCCCGCACCTGTTTATCGAGAATTTCCAAACGCTCGACGACTACACGCAAAGACCGTTTTACGCGTTTTTCATCAGAATAGTGCGGCTTGCGGCTTATCTGATAACGCTTTTCCTGCCGGGATTTTATGTAGCGGTTGCCTCGTACAATCCGGAAATGCTGCCGTCGTCGCTTATCCTGAACCTTGCTGCCGCGGAGCAGACCGCGCCGTTTTCGCTTATGGTGGAGTGCCTTTTCATACACTTTATGTACGAAATTCTACGCGAGGCGGGGATACGTCTGCCGCGCCCTATCGGTCACGCAATCGGCGTTGTCGGGGGACTTGTAATCGGCGATATAACGGTATCCGCGGGACTTGTCGGCGCACCGATGGTGTTAATCGTGGCACTGTCGGGATTGTGCAGCTTTGTCGTGCCGAAGATGTACGAGAAAGTTGTTATTCTGCGGTTTGTGTATATCATCGCGGGCGGCGTGTTCGGGCTGTACGGTCTGCTTTTGGCAGCGGGCGCGGTTATAATAAAAATGTGTTCGCTCTCGACCTACGGAGTGCCCTATATGGCGCCGATTTCGCCGTTTTCACCAAAGGCTTCGCGGGATATGTTTGTGCGGGCAAATTGGAAGAAGATGGCTGAAACTGACGTCACCGTGCAGTCGCTCAACGGCGCAAATATTAAAAGATGAACGAGAATAATGTTAATCAGCAACGAGGTGAACCTATGGAAAACTACGCCGAAACCATAATCCCGAACCGCGCTGCGCTCCCGCAGGAAGCGTATTTGAGTGAGCTTGCGCTGCCGTTTGCGGTTATAACCGAGATACAAATTCACGATAAATTCGAGAAGGGTGAGCAAATATGACGCGGGATTTTCCAAGAATAAGCGGACTTTTCAGCAAAGTTTGTTTCAAGCACCGCGAAGGCAGCGTGACGCTGCACCCTGTTGTAAATAAGCACCGCGAAGCGCCAAAAGTCTTTTTGGAATATCCACGAGAAACCTTCGGTTTCCCCAACCTTTTTCTTCAGAAAAAGGTTTTAAGCCGCCGGAGGCACTCGTCAGAAAGGGTGAGGAGAAATGACGCGAGATTTTCCTAAAATCAGCGCGGCGCAGCTGTTTTGCATAATGCTTTTGTCGCGGCTGACGATGGACGTTATCGCGCCGCCGCCCGTGCCCGAGTCGCCGGTTGAGGCGCTCGCGGTGATTGTGGTGACGGAGATGGTGCGGCTTGCGATTGCCTCGCCGCTGATTTTTTACTCGTTTCGCAAGGACAACGTGCACCGCTCGATTTACCTCAAAAACAAGTTTCTCGGCTGGCTCTCGGCGCTGTTCGCGAGCATTTTGCTGGTCGGCGCGGCGGCAAAAACGCTGTTCCACGGCACCGATTTCGCGTACAAGAACCTGCTTGTCAGCGGGACAGCTTGGGTTGTAATGGCAGCGGCAGCAGCGTTCGCGCTGTACGCGGTTTATATGGGAGTTGAGGCTGTGGCGCGCGCGGGAGTGCTGTTTTTGATTGCCGCGGCGATAATCACGGCGGCGGTGTTCCTCGCGGACATTCCGTATATGCAAATCTCGCCGATGTGGCGCGGGAGCGGCTTCGGCACGTTTTTCAAGGACGTTTTGCGCTGCTTTTCAAACGGCGGCGAGTACCTTGTTTTCGCGGCACTTTTGCCTTATGTGAACCGCGAAAAATCGAGCGCCGCGGGGAACTCGGTGCTGTGGTTTGCGCTGTGCTCGACGGTAGTTTCGGCGGGAATGTGCGCGGTGAATTATCTGATTTTGCGCGAGATGTACCCGCTCGCCGAGTACCCGTTTATCGCGTCCGCGTCGCTCGCCGATATCGCGCTGTTCAAGCGGCTTGACGGGCTGACCGCGGCAGTCTGGGAGCTGTGCGCGGCGTTTCGGACGGGACTTATGCTGCTGGCGGCGGTCTGCGTGATGACAACGGTTGTCCGCGCCGCTCGCGAGCAAAAGCAGAGCAAGAGCGAGAGTTGACTTGCGGTCAATTTCGGGTAACTTTTGGCGTTGCACAAAGAAAAATCAGAGCAAATCTGCGGGCTGATTTTGGGCAGCTTTTAACTTGGGCAAACAACGCGGCGAGAGTGCCGACAACGCTTTCCCGCGCTGTCGCAAGCTAGAGCAAGAGCTGACTTTGTATAATTTTGTGCATATTGCGAAACGGGGCTGTGAACGGCGGAAAATTACTCGCGGGAGTACCTTTTGTTTTGGGCAACTCTCGGAGTTGCGCGTGAAGTCCAAAGCTTTTTGTAAACTTTCTCGGCAAGAGGAAACAGGCTTGCGCGAGGTAACGAGTTCGATTTTGTGCATATATCAAGAACGCGCTCGCAGCGGAGCACCTTTGTTTGAGAACGAAGAAACCTGTTGCCCGAGCGGATTGACTTGAGATAAA
>CAZKBF010000015.1:0-20103 GCA_964551225.1 uncultured Ruminococcus sp. | reverse complement strand
GAGAACGAAGAAACCTGTTGCCCGAGCGGATTGACTTGAGATAAACCCGCTTGTAGAGTTACCGAAAAGTGCCGATGAACGAGCGAACCAAATTGGTTGAACTAAATAATTTTGTGCATATTTCAAAGACACGCTCGCAGCGGAGCACCTTTGTTCGAGAACGAAGAAACCTGTTGCCCGAGCGGGTTTACTTTGGATAAATTCGCTTGCCGAGTTACCGAAAAGTGCCGATGAACGAGCGAACCAAATTGGTTGAACCGAACAATTTCGTGCATATAACAACGGCGACCGTTTGGCAAGAAACCGGCTTATCCGAAAGTTGTTTTTAAGGAGAAAATATGAAAAAATTTGCGATTTTGGCGATAACCGCAGCGCTTCTTTTCACGGGCTGCGCCGACGCGACAGACCTCGGAAACCGCGCTATAATACAGGCTTGCGCGATTGATTACGACGGCGGCTACCGCGTTTCGGCACTGCTTTTTTCGAGCGCGGCGGGCTCCGATTTAATCGACGCGTCGCAGGAGAATGTGATTAAGGTTGTGGGCACGGGGAAAACGCTTTCCGAGGCTGTTGACAACCTCTCTCTCGTTGACGGGAAGCGGATTTATATGAGTGAAACAAAGCTGCTCGTGCTCGGTGACGGCTTCTCCGAGGAGAGCGTGGCGGACGCGCTGAACACGCTTTATTACGACCTTCGGTGCAGTCTGAATATGCCCGTGTGCTGCGCGGAGAACGCCGAGTTTCTCACGGATTTGCAGTTCACCGAGGGCATAACGTCCGCCGAAAAGCCGCTTTCGATGATTGAGAACGCGCACGAGCTCGGCGTCTCTCCGAAAACCACGCTGCTCGACATTTTTGCCGACGCGTCCGCGAAACGCACCACGCTGATACCGCTGTTCAAGCCGAGCGAAAACGGCCGCGGTATGACCTCGGCTGATGACGGAGAAACGGCGGTGCTGTCGGGCTGTCGGGTGCTGGAGAACGGCTTTCTCACGAGCACTTTCGACCAACGGCAAACCGTGAGCCTGCTCCTCAAAAGCAATAAGACCGACCATATCCCGTTGAATTACGTTTTCGAGGGCGAGGAGAAAACCTGCGAGGCGTACGCGATTAAGGTGTTTGACGAGGTTGACGATTTCGGGCGCTCGTGGAACGTTCAGGCGAAATTCCGAAACCGTACCGGCGGCAAAATTCCCGACGATGAGCGCGAAACCGCTCTGCAAGCGCTCTCGCGGGCGGTTCGCGGAGTTGATTATTGAGCAGATTTTGCGCGATTTTTCGGGAATTTTGTCTGCGTGAAAAATTTACGCGATAACTGTGAACCCGCTCTACAAGCACTTTCACGGGCTGACCGCGAGGGTTGGTTATTGAGCAAAATTTGCGCAGTTTTCGGGGATTTTGGCTGTGTGAAAACTTTAAGCGATAACTATGAAACCGCTCTGCAAGCGCTCTCACGGGCGGTTCGCGGAGTTGATTATTGAGCAAAATTTGCGCAGTTTTCGGGAATTTTGTCTGCGTGAAAACTTCACGCGATAATTGTGAACCCGCTCTGCGAGCGCTTTCACGGGCTGACCGCGAGAGTTGATTATTGAGCAAAATTCGCGCGGCTTTCGGGGATTTTGGCTGCGCGAAAACTTTTCGTGATAAACGCAAACCCGCTCTGCAAGTACTTTCACGGGTTGACCGTGAGAGTTGGTTATTGAGCAAAATTTGCGCAGTTTTCGGGAATTTTGTCTGTGCGAAAACTTCACGCGATATGCGCGAAACCGCTCTGCAAGCGCTTTCGCGGGCTGACCGCGAGAGTTGATTATTGAGCAAAATTCGCTCGAATTTCGGGAATTTTGTCTGCGTGAAAACTTTACGCGATAACTGTGAACCCGTTCTGCAAGCGCTTTCACGGGCTGACCGCGAGAGTTGATTATTGAGCAAAATTCGCTCGGTTTTCGGGAATTTTGTCTGTGCGAAAACTTCACGCGATAACTGTGAACCCACTCTGCAAGCGCTCCTACGGGCTGTTTGCTGTGTCGATTGTTGAGCAATTTTCGTACAATTTTTCAGGGATTTTGCTACGCAAAAATTAAACGGAAACTTTGCACAAACCCGCTCTACAAGCACTCTCACGGGCAGTTCGCGGTGTTGATTATTGAGCAAAATTCGCTTGGTTTTCGGAAATTTTGTCTGCGCGAAAACTTTAAGAGATAACTGTGAAACCGCTCTGCAAGCGCTCTCACGGGCTGCGCGGGGAGTCGATTATTGAGCAAAATTTGCTCGGCTTTCGGGGATTTTGGTTGCGTGAAAACTTTTTGTGATAAACGCAAACCCGCTCTGCAAGCGCTTTCACGGGTTGAGCGCGAGGGTTGATTATTGAGCAAAATTCGCTCGGTTTTCGGGGATTTTGTCTGCGCGAAAACTTTGCGCGATAAACGCGAAACCGCTCTGCAAGCGCTCTCACGGGCTGTTTGCTGTGTCGATTGTTGAGCAAAATTTGCTCGGTTTTCGGGGATTTTGGCTGCGCGAAAACTTTAAGAGATAACTGTGAGCCCGCTCTGCAAGCGCTCCTACGAGCCGACCGCGAGGGTTGATTATTGAGCGGAAAAATATTCAAAAAATCCACTTGCAGACGCGCGAAAACTATGTTATAATGAAGTATAAACTAGTTTAAGGAGTGGATAAAATGAATTCGATTAACGATTGCTACACGCTGAAAAACGGCGTGAAAATCCCGTGCATCGGCTTTGGAACGTGGCAGACGCCGAACGGTGACGAGGGGGTAAATTCCGTGCTTTGCGCGCTCCGTGCGGGCTACACGCACATCGACACCGCCGAGGGCTATGACAACGAGGAAAGCGTCGGCTTGGCGGTGAAAAAGAGCGGTATCCCGCGCGAGAAGCTGTTTATTACATCAAAGCTGTGGAACGATATGCACGGCTACGAAAACACGCTCGCTGCTTTTGAACAAACGCTTAAGAAGCTGGATACGGATTATCTCGACCTGTTTCTTATACACTGGCCGAACCCGCTGAAATTCCGCGATTGCTGGCAGGAGGCGAACGCGGGTACTTGGCGCGCGTTCGAGGAGCTGTACGAAGCGAAGAAAATCCGCGCTATCGGTTTGAGCAATTTCCGTCCGCATCACATCGACGAGCTGATGAAAACGGCGAAAATCCCGCCGATGGTGAATCAAATCAGACTTTGCCCCGGGGACACGCAGGACGAGGTTGTCGGGTATTGCCGCGAGCGCGGGATTTTGCTTGAGGCGTACAGCCCGCTTGGTACGGGGAAGATTTTCGCGGTGCCCGAGATGCAGCAGCTCGCGGAGAAATACGGGCGGTCTGTCGCGCAGATTTGCATAAGATGGAGCTTGCAGCGCGGTTATTTGCCGCTGCCGAAGTCGGTGACGCCCGAGCGAATTCAAGAGAATGCAAGAGTGTTCGATTTCGAGCTGTCCGAGGAAGACGTGGAGCTGATTGCGGGGCTTACGGGCTGCGCGGGAGTTGAGCGCGACCCCGATACCGCGCCGTTTTGAATGAATTTCGGCGGTTCATCGCAATCGCTGTTGCATTAAAGCAGCTGTCAATTTAGATAAAGAAGATATCCCAAATTTGTGCAAGTGTACAAACTTTTGGAATTTGCAATAGTTATGTAACCTAAATATACAAAAATCCCGTCATATGATATAGAAGCTAAATATTAAATTTGGTTCTAAACTCATCAATTTTTTTGAAAGGATTTGGGAATTTATGAAAATACATATCTCGGCAATCTTAACGACAGCTCTTATTCTCGCAAGTCTTACAGGCTGTTCAAACACCACGGAAATCTCGGGTGAGAGCGGTTCGGAGAGCAGTTCCGTAAATTCGGTTTATGTGCAGGGCGACCCAACCGCGCGTTTCCCTCGCCAAGAAAAAATCGATGCCGGCGAGCTTGACGCAAACGCGCCAAGACTTGATTTGGCAGCGGCGAAGGATATTATCGCAAGAAACGATGACATAAAAGCGATAATATCCGAATTTGACAAGATTCATAAATGCCCCGATTATGTCGGCGGGAGCGGTATGACCACTTTTATATATCATCTTGACGAAAATAACGGGATTTTTGTGCAATATGAACAGAGTGCAATTTTTCATCAAACATTCAATCCCGACGGCACTCTGAAATCCAGCGAACAGCTTTTCTGATAAGCAAAACAAAACGGCGCTCCACCACGGAACGCCGTTCAGTCTGTCGATAAAGGCACATCTGCGTTGTCAACGGCATTTCGGCAGGCACAAAGCCTAGCCGAAATGCCGTTTCCTAGCAGCTGTACCTTTCTCGACAGCCTGTGTTATTTACGCCTTTTTAACCTTGAGGAACACCTTTTTACCCTTGCGGAGGATTATTTCGTTTGTCAAGTCGATAACCGCGTTCGCGTCCTCAACCGTCTTGTCGTCAACCGAAATTCCCTTGCCCGCAACAAGATTTCTCGCCTCACGCTTTGACGGAGCAAGCTTTGTTGCCACAAGCAGGTCGAGAATACCGATTGTCCCGTCCGCTGTTTCAACCGTTGCTGTCGGCATATTCTCGGTGTTGCCCGAGCCGCCGAAAAGCGATTTTGCGCCGTCCAGCGCCTTTTTCGCTTCTTCCTCGCCGTGAACCAGCTTCGTGAGCTCGAAAGCGAGAATTTCTTTTGCCTTGTTGAGCTGCGAGCCTTCCCACTTTTCCATTTCCTGAATTTCCTCAATCGGCAGGAATGTCAGCATTTTCAGGCACTTGATAACGTCCGCGTCGTCCACGTTTCTCCAATATTGGAAGAAATCATACGGCGAGGTTTTCTCCGCGTCAAGCCAAACCGCACCCTTTTCGGTTTTACCCATTTTCTTGCCCTCGGAGTTGAGGAGCAGGGTAATGGTCATCGCGTGCGCGTCTTTGCCGAGCTTTTTGCGGATAAGCTCCGTACCGCCGAGCATATTTGCCCACTGGTCGTCGCCGCCGAACTGCATATTGCAGCCGTATTTCTGATAAAGCATATAGAAATCGTAGCTCTGCATTATCATATAGTTGAACTCGAGGAAGGTGAGTCCGCGCTCCATTCTCTGCTTGTAGCACTCGAAGGTGAGCATTTTGTTTACCGAGAAGCACGCGCCGACTTCGCGAAGAACATCGATATAGTTGAGGTTCATCAGCCAATCCGCGTTGTTGACCATAATTGCCTTGTCATCGGAAAAGTCGATGAAGCGGCTCATCTGCTTTTTGAAGCACTCGATGTTGTGGTCGATATCCTCTTTCGTGAGCATTTTGCGCATATCGGATTTTCCGGACGGGTCGCCTATCATACCCGTGCCGCCGCCCAAAAGCGCAATCGGCTTGTTTCCCGCCATCTGCAAGCGCTTCATAAGGCAAAGCGCCATAAAATGTCCGACGTGAAGCGAGTCCGCCGTGGGGTCAAAGCCGATATAAAACGTCGCCTTGCCCGCGTTAATCATCTTGCGGATTTCGTCTTCATCGGTTACCTGCGCGATAAGTCCGCGCAGGACGAGTTCGTCATAAAGTTCCATTTTGTTTCTCCTTATTAAGTTTTATTTTTTCTCTCACGCACAAAACAATCTGAACGACTGCGTTTATAGCGGCAGAGGGAATTGTATATAAAAATCCCACAAGATAAGGAATTATCTCGAGATTTCCAAAACCGGTGATGTTTTGGTTGTTGAAAATGATGAACAGCGCGGCAATCACCGCAAGCGTTCCCGCGACATAGCACATAGTGAGGACAAACGGCGACATTTTCATCTTTTCTCGGGCTAAATCGCGCGCCATATTTCCGAGCACAACTGCGATAACAGAGATGAAGGAAGCCGCGGCAAGCAAGCCGCCGTATCCCGCGAAAATCCCCAAATATTCCGCAAAGTAAAACGCCGTTTGAATTATCGCGCCCGCGAGGAAGAAGCCGCCGATTTTCAGGGCTTTCATAAATTACCTCCGTTCAATCCGTCTTTTCACGCACAAAACAACCTGAACGATTGCATTTATAGCAGCAGAGGGAATTGTGAAAAAAAGTACCACAAGGGAAATATTTCTCCCGAGATTTGGGAGATTTCCAAGACCGGTGCTGTCGGGGTCGTGATAAGGATATTTCGTATCGAGAATGAAGTACAGCGCGGCAATCACCGCGAGCGTTCCCGCGACATAGCACATTGTGAGGACAACGGGCGACATTTTCATCTTTTTTTCGGCTATTTCGTGTGCCTTATTGCCGAGGACAACTGCGATAACAGAGGTGAAAGAAGCCACGGCAAGCAAGCCGCCATATCCCGCCATAATCCCCAAATATTCCGCAAAGTAAAACGCCGTTTGAATTATCGCACCCGCGAGGAAAAAAACGCCGATTTTCAGGGCTTTCATTGCCTTCTCCTTTCAACAAAAATCGCCCTCCTGCCTGACGCAAGAGGGCGAAAAACCGCTGTACCACCTCAATTTACGGGATTTCTCCCGCCTTTTGACAGCTTTAACGGGCTTACCCGTGCGGAACTACTTGACTTTGCTTTTGCACCGCCGCTCGGGGAGGTAATTCATCTTCGGTTCCTGCTGTTTCACACCTGCCAACAGCTCTCTGAAAAGGATTTTCCGCAGACTACTTTGTTCCCGTCAACGCTTTGAGTTATCGATATTAACAGCATTATATCACACATTTCGGCGTTTGTCAAGAGCTTTTTACAGCAAGTCGGCGATTTCGAGAATAAGCTTCTCGCTCTTTTCCCAGCCGAGGCACGGGTCGGTGATGGACTTGCCGTAAACGCCTTCCTCGATTTTCTGGCAGCCGTCCTCGATGTAGCTCTCAATCATCAAGCCCTTGACCATCTTTCCGACTTCGGGCGAGTGCTTCATCGAGTGCAGAACCTCTTTTGCAATTCTCACCTGTTCAAGATAGAGTTTGCCGGAGTTGGAGTGGTTCGTGTCAACGATAATTGCGGGATTTTTCAGTCCCTTTTCCTGATACAAATCGCAGCAGAGCTTCAAATCCTCGAAATGATAGTTCGGGATAGTCTGACCGTGCTTGTTTTGAGCACCGCGGAGGATTGCGTGAGCGAGCGGGTTTCCGTCCGAAACAACCTCCCAGCCGCGGTAAATAAACGTGTGCTTTGCCTGTGCAGCCTGAATTGAGTTGAACATAACCGAAAGCGTGCCGCTGGTAGGATTTTTCATACCCACGGGACATTCCATACCCGAAGCGACAAGGCGGTGCTGCTGGTCCTCAACGGAGCGCGCTCCGATTGCCACATAAGAGAGCAAATCCGAGAGGTAGCGATAGTTTTCGGTGTAAAGCATTTCATCTGCGCAAGTGAGGTGCGTTTCCTTGATTGCGCGCGCGTGGAGCTCACGGATTTTAATGATACCCTCAAGCATATCCTCGGGCTTTGCGGGGTCGGGCTGGTGGAGCATACCCTTGTAGCCCATACCGTTTGTGCGCGGTTTACCGGTGTAAATTCTCGGGATAATCACGAGCTTGTCCTTGACCTGCTCGTTTACGCGCGCAAGCCTGTTGATGTAATCCATAACGGAGTCCTCGTTGTCAGCGGAACACGGACCGATAATCAAAATAAACTTGTCGGATTTACCCGAAAGAACATCGGCGATTTCACGGTCACGCTCGGCTTTTACAGCCTTGATTTCATCGGACAGCGGGTACATTTCCTTTATTTCCTTCGGAATGGGAAGCTTCCTGTTGAACGTCATTGACATAATTTTTCTCCTTTTGACAGACTTTGCTGTCGGTTAAAATTAACGCATTTTTCAGCGCTTTGCTCTATTATAACATAAAAGCATTAAATTGTCAAGAGGTAGTTTGCGGGTGATTTTTGCGAAAAGCGAGAAAGCTCTCCAAAATAATCGCGGCAGCCGCTTGGTCGAGGACCTCCTTGCGCTTTTTACCGCGGCGGTTGTTCTCGTTCATAATGTTTATAGCGGAAACGGTTGTCGAGCGCTCGTCCCACATTTCCACGGGGAGATTTGTAAGCGTTTTGAGCTTTTCCGCGAAGGTGTGGCACTTCTCGGAGCGTTCACCGCGCGTTCCGTTCATATTCACGGGGTCGCCGACAACCAGCATTTCCGCTTTGTTCTCCAAAGCAATCTGCGCGACTTTTTCCGCGCACTTATCAAAATTCTTCTCAAACACGGTTGCAAGCGGCGAAGCGAGAATTTCCCCCTTGTCGCACATCGCAAGACCTGTTCTGCTGTCACCGAAATCAACTGCCATAATTTTCATAAAACCTCTCCTCTCGGGCACACTTATTATATTATATCAGAACGGTCGGTGTTTGTCAAGAAAAAATTTTCCTCAAACCACTTGCAAAAGGACAGATGTTGTGTTATAATATACATTGAATATCAAAATATACACGAGCGTTTTCGCTCACGGTTTAGTTTTACGGGAGGCAGTTTTGAGAGGCCCATTATTTTATCTTATCGATTTTTTCACCGGAGCGCAGCCGATTCAGATGTTTATTATCTCGGTTTTCGGCGTGCTTGCATTTTTGTTTATTTGTATCCCCGTGCACGAGTGCGCGCACGCGTTTGTCGCAAAGCGGCTCGGCGATGACACGGCGGAGCGGCGGGGCAGACTTACGCTCAATCCGTTTGCGCACATCGACCTTCTCGGAACGATTGCGATGTTCGTGTGCAGCATCGGCTGGGCAAAACCCACGCCCGTTGACCTGCGCCGCTGCACCAAAGTGAAGATGAGAACGGCAAATGTGCTGGTTTCGGCGGCGGGACCGCTGTCGAACCTCATAATGGCGTTTATCTTTATGATAATTTTCAGACTGATTTGTATGTTCGGCAGCGGCAGTGTTATGGCGCAGATTGCATTGTGCGTGTATTATATCGCCAACCTGAACGCGTTTCTTGCGGTGTTCAACCTTATCCCCGTGCCGCCGTTTGACGGGTATCACATCTTGGCGAGCTTCCTTCCCGCAAAGGCGCTGTATTTCTTCGAGCACAACGCGCAGATAATCAATCTCGTGCTGTTGATTTTGCTTATGTCGGGCTACGCGGGAATTCCGATAAGCTGGCTCTCAAACAAGATTATGGAATTTTTCGGTTTCGCCACAAGCTTTATCAGGTAGAACAATGACCGAACTTAATTTTAAGCTTGAAAACCTTGAATTTGAAGGTCCGCTTGACCTTATGCTTATGCTGATACAAAAGCACAAGCTGAACATTCAGGACATCGAAATCACGGTGCTTCTCGACCAATTTTTGCTGTACCTCGAGCGAATGACCGAGGCGGATATCGAGGTTACTGCGGAATTTCTTGACGCGGCGGCGCGGCTTGTGCTGATAAAATCGGCGGCTCTGCTCCCGCGTGACGAAGCCGAGAAGATGAAAAAGGAGCTTCAGGGCGCGCTTATCGAGTACGCGCTCTGCAAGACGATGGCGGAAAAGCTGAAAAAGCGCTGGGTTGGCGACGCGGTTTACGTTCGGCAGCCGATTGAGCTTGAGGTGGACTCGGCTTATCACGGAGTTCATCAGCCCGAGGAAATCCCGTTTGCTTACAGCGCGGTTTCAAAGCGTGCGAAGATGAAATCGGAAACGCCGCGTTCGCTGGCACCGATTGTGGCGAAGAGTTACGTTACGGTGTACACGGGAGTTGTGATTGTGCTGAAAAGCCTGCTCACGCGGCAGTCGGTAACGCTCGCAGAGCTTTACAAAGGGCGTCCGCGCTCGTACAGAGTATCGATATTTCTCGCGGTGCTGGAGCTGTCGAAGGCGGGGAGAATTGTCATCTCCGAGGACGGCGAGAGCGTTTCGCTGCGGGAACAAAGCGCTCCGAGAACCGATAAAAGGCAGGTGCATTTATGAAATTCAGCGAAAGAATGGCGGCGGTTGAGGCGGTGCTTTTTGCCTCGGGAGAACCGATTGAGCTTGAGAAAATCGCGTCTGCCTGTGAGATGGACAAAGACGAGGTAATCCGCATTATAGAGCGCCTGAACGACCGTTACAAGGAGCAGGACAGCGCGTTTGAGATAGGAAAGCTCGGCGGGAGCTATCAGATGATGACGAGAACGCAGTTTGCGCGTTACATAAAGGCTGCGGCGGAAACGCGAAAGCAGGCTCCGCTTACGCAGGCGGCGCTGGAGGTGCTGGCGATTGTCGCGTACAACCAGCCCGTGACGAGGGGTTTTATCGACCAAGTTCGCGGCGTAGACAGCGGCGGCGTTGTCAAGAGCCTTACCGAGCGAAATCTGCTCGAGGAGCACGGGCGTTTGAACGACGTCCCCGGCAGACCTATCGCCTACCGCACAACCGAGAATTTTCTGCGGTGCTTTGGGCTGAACAGCCTGGACGGTTTGCCGCCGATACCGAACAGCGCTGACCAAATTGATTTTGATGAATACGAGGAAATGCTCTCGGAGGGCGAACCCGCCGAGGAGTGAGGATTTGCGATTTGCCGAGGGGGTGTGGCTTTGGGCTGGATAATTGCGGGCTCGATTTTTGTGTTTATTTTGCTGCTGACGCTCGGCAGAGTGAAGATAATCTTCGATTACAAAGAGGATTTGATTTTAAAGGTAAAATATATGTTTTTCCCGCTGGTGACAATCCCCGCGACCAAACCAAAAAAGGAAAAGCCACCGAAGAAGGATAAAAAATCCAAGAAAAAGTCCGAGGAAACCGCCGAGGAGGAAAAGCCCGAGGACGAAAAAACCGAGGAGAAAAAGCCGAAGAAAAAGATATCGCTTGCGGACATTCTGGAGGTCGCGAAGCTCGCGCTGGACAGCCTCGGAAAGCCGCTCAAGAGGATACTCAAGCGGACGGTTTTCGCGCACCTTGCACTCCGGATAAGCTGCGGCGGCGAGGACGCGGCAAAAACTGCGATTAAGTTTGGGCTGGTGAATATGGCTGTCGGAAACGCGCTCGGTTGGCTTGACACGTTTTTCACGCTGAAAACGCCCGATGACATCAACGTTACCGCGGATTTTCAGAGCGAGGAAACCAAAATCGACTGTTACTGCGAAATCAGCTTGTCTCTTGCGGCAGCGCTTGCGTTTGTGTTCACGTTTATCGGCAGGGCAATAAAGTATTATTTCACGCACAACCGCACAAGAGCGGCTATCAGAAATCTTGTTTAACACGGGAGATTCCCGTTAAATTGCTTAAAGGCTGCACGGCGGCGAGAGCTGCGCGGAGCCGCCTTAAAATGTAAACATTTGGAAGGAGTTGTTTTAAATGGCACATCCCGTTGAAGGCGTTATGGGTGTATCTATGGAAAAAATCCGCGAAATGGTGGACGTTGAAACGATAATCGGCGACCCGATTACCGCAGAGGGCGTGACGATTATCCCTGTTTCAAAGGTATCGTTCGGCTTCGCGTCGGGCGGAAGTGATTTGCCGACGCAGGCTGCGGAGAAATTCGCGGGCGGCTCGGGCGCGGGCGTTACCGTAAAGCCGGTTGCGTTTATCGTAATCAAGGCGGACGGAAACGTTAGTCTGATGGAGCTCGGCGCAAAGGGTTCACCGCTTGACGGAGTTATGGAGGCACTTCCCGGCGTTGTCGAGAAGATAAAGGGCTTTATGGCGGAGAAGAAGGCTGCGAAGGCTGAAAAGAAGGCGCAGAAGGACGCTGAACCCGCCGCAGAGGGCGAGAAGCTTTCCGAGGAAAAGCCCGAGTAATTTGATTGTACATTTGGTATAATTTCCCGTAAATCAAGCAATAATATCCGTTGAGGACAGGCAATCCGCTTTTGCAAAGCGACTTGCCCGAAAATTAACGGAGTGTGCTTGGCTTATGAAAAAATTGATTTCGGTTCTGCTTGCCGCAGCGATACTGTGTCCCGCGTTTTCAACAAGTGCGGGTGCGGTTTCCACGTCTGCGGTGAGCTCTTGTCTTATCGAGGCGGAAACAGGTGAGGTGCTGTTCGCGGAAAACGCCGACGAGCGCCGCGCGATGGCTTCCACAACCAAAATAATGACCGCAATCCTCACGATTGAGGCGGGCGACCTTGACAGGGAATTTACCGTGGACGAGTTTGCGATAATGGTTGAGGGCACGTCAATGGGCTTGAAAAAAGGCGACAGGGTATCGCGGCGGGACTTGCTCTACGGGATACTTCTGCCCTCGGGCAACGACGCGGCAAATGCGGCTGCGGTATCGGTTTCGGGGAGCATTTCGGCGTTTGTTGAGCTGATGAACGAGAAAGCTGCCGCGCTCGGTTTGAAGAACACGCATTTTGTCACGCCGTCGGGGCTTGACGCGAACGGTCACTACACGACAGCGCGCGATTTGGCTGCACTCGCGGCGTACGCGATGAAAAACGAGCTTTTTCGGGAGATTGTTTCCTGCCGCTCGAAGGAGCTTGAATACGGCAATCCGCCTTACTCGAGAACGCTGTACAACTCCAACAAAATGCTCACAAAATACGACGGTGCAATCGGCATCAAAACCGGCTTCACGGACAACGCGCGGCGGTGCTTGGTTTCGGCTGCCGAGAGGAACGGCGTGACGCTGATTGCGGTGACGCTGAACGACGGCGACGACTGGAACGACCATATTAAAATGCTGGATTACGGCTTCGAGCAGGTGAGCGCGTGCCCGCTGGATACAAGCTGCACGGCGCGTGTTTCGGTTGCGGGAACGGGCAAGAGCGTTGGTGTGTACGCCGAGAAGGCAACGCTTGCTCTGTCGGCTGAAAATCGGGCAAAACTCGAGCGGTTTGTGCTCTTGCCGCGAATGGTCTACGGCAGCGTGAAAAAGGGCGACGAGCTGGGTTCAATCGCATACTGCCTTAACGGAAAAACCGTGAAATCGGTCCCGCTTTACGCCGCGGAAACGGTTGACGAGGGCGCGAGGGAGCTGAACTTTTTCCAAAAAATTCTTGGGTTCTTTGGGATTTACGCGTGAGTTTTTCTCGGTTCTCCCGCCAAACGAAAAACACGCGAAGCGCAGATTTAATGCGGTTTTTCGGCTTTTCAATAGCGCGGAAAGCGGTTCTCCCGCCAAAACTAAAAGCACGCGAAGTGCTGATTTAATGCGGGTTTGCGGCTGCTTGGCAGCGCGGGATTTGGTTTGCTTGCCGAGCCGGAAAGTTGCAAGAAATGCCGATTTTGCGCGGAATAACGCGGTTTTGCGGCTGCTTGACAGCGCGGAATTTGGTTTGCTTGCCGAGCCGGAAAATTGCAAGAAATGCCGATTTTGCGCGGAATAACACGGGTTTGCGGCTTTTCGATAACGCAGAAAGCGATTCTCCGCCAAAACTAAAAGCACGCGAAGTCCCGATTTAATGCGCGTTTGCGGCAGCTTGGCAGCGAGGAAAGCGGTTCTCCGCCAAACGAAAAACCGCGCGAAGTGCCGATATAATGCGGTTTTGCGGCTTTTCGATAACACGCGGAAAGTGGTTCTCCCGCCAAACGAAAAAACACGCGAAGTGCTGATTTAATACGCGTTTGCAGCAGTTTGGCAGCGCGGGATTTGGTTTGCTTGCCGAATTAAAAAGCGTGCATTTTGCGGAATAAAAGTGTGGTTTTAACGCGTCTGCACTGCGCGGAATTTGGCTCTGCGCAGTGCTTTGGCGTGATTTTATAGAAAAAGGTATTGATTATGGAAAAAATCAGGATACAAAAAATTATCGCGGACAGCGGTTTTTGTTCCCGCAGAAAAGCCGAGGAGTACATCTCGGACGGATTGGTGCTGGTGAACGGGAGAAAGTGCTCGCTCGGCGACAGGGCTGACCCGCGCAACGATTTCATCACGGTTGACGGAAAGGAAATCTCGCAGGAGCCCGTGGAGAAGCGCTACATAATGCTCAACAAGCCGCGCGGGTACGTCACGACAGCCTCCGATGAAAAGGGCAGAAAAACTGCCGTGGAGCTGCTCGAGGGCGTGAACGAGCGCGTTTTTTCCGTGGGAAGGCTGGACAGAAACTCCGAGGGGCTACTCCTTTTCACCAACGACGGGCAGTTCGCAAACGATATCACTCACCCCTCAAAGCACGTCGGGAAAACCTACCGCGTGACTATCGACAGCGCTGTTTCCGAGGAGCAGCTCACAAAGCTCTCGTCGGGAGTGGAGCTTGACGGGGGCGAGAAAACGCTGCCGTGCACGGTCGAGGTTGTGTCCGAGGAGCCCGACCGCACGGTTTTGAGAATTACCATAAAGCAAGGTCTCAACCGCCAAATCAGAAGAATGTGCGACGCGCTGGGGCTCACCGTCGGGCGGCTTCGCAGAACGGCAATCGGCGGCGTGAAGCTTGGAATGCTGAAGCCCGGCGAGTGGCGCGACCTCACCAAAGACGAGCTCCGAATTCTCCGCGCGGAAATCGGGCAAAAGCGCTCGGGAAGCCGCGGGAGACGCTGATTTTGGGCAACTTTTGCGGTTCTCGGGGAACGCGGTACTTCTCGACAAAAATGTGCAAGAGCGCTTCCCAAGCCGCTTGACGAGCTGATTTTGGGCAGCTTTTGCGGTTCTCGGTAAACGCGGTACCTCTCGACAAAAATGTGCGAGAGCGCTTCCCGAGCCGCTTGACGAGCTGATTTTGGGCAACTTTTGCGGCTCTCGGTAAACGCGGTGCTTCTCGACAAAAAGTGTTCGAGAGCGCTTCCCGAGCCGCTTGGCGAGCTGATTTTGGGCAACTTTTGCGGCTCTCGTTAAACGCGGTACTTCTCGACAAAAGTGTGCGAGAGCGCCTCCCGTGCCGCTTACCGAGCTGATTTTGGGCAACTTTTTCGGTTCTCGGTAAGCGTGGTACCTCTCGACAAAAATGTGCGAGAGCGCTTGACGAGCTGATTTTTGGCAACTTTTGGTTCTCGTGAAACGTGGTGCTTCTCGACAAAAATGTGCGAGAGCGCCTCCCGAGCTGCTTGGCGAGCTGATTTTTGGCAACTTTTGCGGCTCTCGGGGAACGCGGTACTTCTCGACAAAAGTGTGTGAGAGCGCTTCCCAAGCCGCTTGGCGAGCTGATTTTGGGCAACTTTTGCGGTTCTCGGGGAACGCGGTACTTCTCGACAAAAATGTGCAAGAGCGCTTCCCAAGCCGCTTGACGAGCTGATTTTGGGCAGCTTTTGCGGTTCTCGGTAAACGCGGTACCTCTCGACAAAAATGTGCGAGAGCGCTTCCCGAGCCGCTTGACGAGCTGATTTTTGGCAACTTTTGCGGCTCTCGGGGAACTTTGGTTTGCTCGACAAAAATGTGCGAGAGCGCTTCCCGAGCTGCTTGACGAGCTGATTTTTGGCAACTTTTGCGGCTCTCGGTAAACGTGGTGCTTCTCGACAAAAAGTGTGCGAGAGCGCTTCCCGAGCCGCTTGACGAGCTGATTTTTTGGCAACTTTTACGGTTCTCGGGAAACGCGGTTTTGCTGAACGAAAACTTGTGAACCGGCTCTGCAAGCTGTTTGACGAGTTGATTTCGGGCAACAGCGGCGGTTAGCGTTAAACGCGGTTTTGCTGAACGAAAACTTGTGAACCGGCTCTGCAAGCCGCTTTGAATGAGGTGAAAATATGGTTGAGATTTTACAGAACAAAGAGAACACCGCGAAAATCGAGTTCAACGCGCGCGACGGGGAAGAGGTTCTCGGGAAAATCGCGGGCGTGCTCGAGGGCGAGGTTTTCGTCATCGACGAGCTGGAGTGCGACGATTTCTTCACGGACGGGCTGGTGCGCGCGATTTTGAATTTGATGACGCTTCACGGTATCGACAAGGCGCGCTTTGAGCTCCCGCACAAATTTGACCGGCTCAAAAAGCTCGGTTTCTTCGCCGATGAACCGAAAATGGACAGCATCGCCGAGTTTTTCGACAAGGGCTGCTGCGGTTGTCACAAATAATTTTGTGCAAAATTTCCAAAAAATCGCGGAATTTTGTGTTGAATGTATTGCATAAAGTAAAAAATATTTTTTATTGAAAAAGTGACTTGTTATTTGCAAAACAATGTAGTATAATTTAAGGTGGAATAATTTGAGGGAGAATTTGCTGCGGCAAATTTTGCCTACTTAATTTTATATGGAGGAGAAAAAATGGCATTTTCAAAGACACTCGCCGAGATGGAACAGAGCGTTCCCGAAAGCGACGCGAGAAAACGGCTCGAAGCGTTTTTTGACGACGGAGAGTATTCCGAGCTTGACAAGTTTTTGTCCGCGGAGGGCGAAGCAAGCTCCGTTGTAACCGGCTTCGGCACAGTTGACGGCGCTTCTGTTTACGTTTTCGCACAGGACAGCTCCGTTAAAGGCGGCGCGGTTAACAAGAGCGCGGCTCTCAAGATTAAAAAGGTGTACGAGCTTGCGGCAAAATCCGGCGCGCCTGTTGTCGGCTTCTACGACTCAAAGGGCGGCGATATAAACGAGGGTATGGCGGTTCTTTCCGCTTACGGCGACATTATGAAGGCTTCGGCAGAGGTTTCGGGCGTTGTTCCGCAGATTGCCGTTATCACCGGCGTTTGCGCAGGCTGCGCGGCTATGCTTGCCGAAATGGCTGACGTAACGATTATGAGCGAGGACGCAGAGCTGTTCCTCACCTCTCCGTTCAACACCCCCGACGGTAAGCTCGAGGGCGCAGGTAAGGCTGCTAGCGCGGCTAAATCGGGCGTTGCGGACATTGTTGTCAAGAGCGCGGACGAGGCTGTTGCAAAGGCAAAGGCTCTTATTTCGATGCTTCCCGCAAACAATCTTGATGTAGGTTATTTTGGCGGCGAAACCGAAAACGACGCGGCGATTTCCGCTTCGATGAAGGGCGCGGACGTTATCGCAGCGGTTGCTCAAAAGGGCAGCGTTGTTGAATTCGGCGAGAAGTTCGGCACTGCCGCTTACACCGCTCTCGGTGCGGTAAACGGCACAACTACGGCGTTCGTGGCAACCGACAAGGCTGAAAAGCTCACCGCCGATGACGCAGCAAAAATTGCTCGTTTCGTGCAGCTTGCCGATGTTTTCTCGATACCCGTCGTTACTGTTGTCAACACGGACGGCTTTGAGGGAAGCTCCGCGGCTGAATTTTCGGGCAGCGTTCGTGAGTGCGCAAAGCTCGCGCAGGTTTACGCGGCGGCGACCACTCTCAAGGTTAACCTGATTACCGGAAACGCTTTCGGCGCGGCATTTGCGGCGTTTGATTCCGCTGATTTCACCTACGCTTGGGAGAGCGCGAAGATTGCTCCGATGAGCCCCGAGGCAGGCAAGGTGTTTATGGGCGAGGAGCTTGTTGTAAACCCGTTTGCTGCGGCTTCCGAGGGAATGGTTGACGGCGTTATCGCTGCCGAGGACACCCGCGAGGTGCTCGCTTCGGCTATGGGCATTTGCGCGAACAAGAGAGTTGCTTCTCCCGCGAGAAAGCGCCCGAATATTGCATTCTGATAAAATTAACGAAAATTATACAGTGAGGTATTTAAAATGAAAAATTACACGATAACGGTAAACGGCACGGCTTACGACGTAACCGTAGAAGAAAACGGCGCCGGCGCTTCTGCACCCGCTGCTGCTCCCGCACCCAAGGCTGCGGCTCCCAAGAAGGCTGCGGCTCCCAAGGCTGCTTCCGGCGGAACTCCCATAAACGCTCCGATGAGAGGCACGATTGTTGACGTTAAGGTTAAGGTTGGCGACAAGGTTTCCAACGGCACGGTTGTCGCAGTTCTCGAGGCAATGAAGATGGAGAACGACATCGTTTCCGACAAGGACGGCGTTGTTGCAGCTGTTCTCGTTAACAAGGGCGATTCCGTTGAAACGGGCGCTCCCGTTGTTACTCTTTCCTAAAATACTTATTACAGGAGATAATTATGGCTAAATTGAAAATAACGGAAACCGTTCTCCGCGACGCGCACCAGAGCTTGCTCGCAACGAGAATGTCCATCGATGAAATGCGCCCGATTTTGTCCGAAATGGACAAGGTTGGCTTCTACTCCGCGGAGTGCTGGGGCGGCGCAACCTTCGATTCCTGCATTCGCTTCCTCAACGAGGACCCGTGGGAGCGCTTGAGAATTATCAGAAAGGAAATGCCCAACACCAAGCTCCAGATGCTGTTCAGAGGACAGAATATGCTCGGTTATCGTCACTATGCGGACGATTTGGTTGAGTATTTCGTTCAGAAGTCTATCGCAAACGGTATCGATATCATCAGAATTTTCGACGCCCTCAACGATATCAGAAACCTCGAAACCGCTATCAAGGCGGCGAAAAAGGAGCAGGGACACGCACAGGTTGCGATTTCCTACACCACCGGCGAGGTTTTCACGCACGAGTATTATGTGAATTACGCAAAGCAGATTGAGAGCGCGGGCGCGGATTCGCTCTGCATCAAGGATATGGCGGCGCTGCTCACTCCTTACGAGGCGGAGAGCCTTGTCAAGGACCTCAAGGCTGCGGTTAAAATCCCCGTTCAGCTTCATACACACTACACCTCGGGACTTGCTTCGATGTGCATAATCAAGGCGGTTGAGGCGGGAGTTGACGCGGTTGATACAGCTTTGTCGCCGCTCGCACTCGGCACATCTCATGCACCCACGGAGTCGGTTGTCGCAACATTTATGGGCACCGAATACGACACGGGACTTGATTTGATTAAGCTCAACGAAATCCGCGAGTACTTTATGGGACTCCGCAAGAAGTACATCGACAGCGGTTTGCTTGACCCGTCGATGCTTGCTACGAACACAAAGGCGCTGATTTATCAGGTACCGGGCGGAATGCTCTCGAACCTGCTCTCGCAGCTCAAGCAGGCAGGCAAGGCTGACCAGCTCGAGGAAGTGCTCAAGGAAGTACCGCGCGTTCGTAAGGACAGCGGTTTCCCGCCGCTCGTTACGCCGACCTCGCAGATTGTCGGCACGCAGGCTGTGTTCAACGTAATTATGGGCGAGCGCTACAAGACGGTTACGAAGGAATTCAAGGGTATGGTTAAGGGCGAATACGGCAGAACTCCCGTTGAAATCGACCCCGAGTTCCGCAAGAAGATTATCGGCGACGAAGAGCCGATTACCTGCCGTCCCGCAGACCAGCTCGCGCCCGAGTTTGAGACGATGAAGGAAGAAGCGAAGGAGTGGATTGACGGCTCGTCTGTCGAGGACGTCCTCACCTACGCGATGTTCCCGAAGGTTGCGCCGAAGTTCTTCGAGAACCGCCGCGACAAGCAGCTCGGCATCGACGCAGACCACGCGGACAAGCAAAACAAGGTTCACCCTGTTTAATCAATCCCCGCAGCTTCGCGGGAGTTTAATAAGGGCACAAAACCGCATTACAAAAGGAATTGTAGTGCCAAAAAACAACGATTAAAGGACGCTTTTCAATGAAAGGTGTCCTTTTTCTTTGCGGGTTAATTGATACATCTGTTCAGACAAAACGTAGAGCAAAGCCGCCGAATTTCAGCCGACTGTCGAAAGTGTGCAGTTTTTTGCAGTTGCGGTTGTTTTATAATTTAACGAAAAAGGAGGTTGAAATTTATGTCAACAGTATTCAGAGTTGAGAAAACCGCAAATTTCACGGTTATGTCGAACACGCATCTAAAAGACAGGCGGCTTTCCTACAAATCAAAGGGGCTGCTGTCCGTTATTTTGAGCCTTCCGCCCGATTGGGACTACACAATCACAGGACTTTCTGTTATCGCAGCAGACGGTGTTGACAGCGTAAAGACTGCTATCAAGGAGCTTGAGCAGTACGGTTATATTACCCGAGCACAGCTTCGTGACGAGCGTGGACGAATGGCACAGAATGAGTACAGGGTGTACGAAAATCCCGCCGATAATCCCGATTTTGTTCCGCCCGAACAGGTATCACCTGAACAGGACTCTCCCGATGAAAAGCCGAGCCGTTCTTCATCGAGGAAAAGAAGCAGTTTTTCTGTATCTCCGTCAGCGGAAAATCCGTCAACGGTTACTCCGACAGCGGATAACACACGAGCGGGAACTATTATAAAATTAAATAAAAATATATCAAATACAGACAAATCAATCCACTCATTCTCGCCTGCTGATAGGACTGAATTGATTGACAAAGGCAAAAAAATTTCGTTTTCGTCTGTTGCCGAACGGGAGTTATACAGCGAGATTATCCGCGAGAATATCTGCTATGAGGACAAATACGCTCACAGTATCGGCGACAGTCAGCAGGTGGACGAGTTGGTTTCGATTATGACAGACGTGGTGTGTTCAAGCTCACCGACTGTTC
>CAZKBF010000014.1:12211-72143 GCA_964551225.1 uncultured Ruminococcus sp. | reverse complement strand
CGGTGCCGAGGAAGCCGATTTTGTACGCGATAAAACCCGCGATTGCCGAGGTTACGCTCTCGAGCGACAAAATCAGCGCGGCAACAGTCGGATTCAACCCCTTTTGCCCGACAATCTGCAATGTGTAGCCCACGCCGCTCGACATAAGTCCCGCGTAAAGCAGAGGTATCGCGCCGTCCGTGAGCTGTTTCCAGGTCGGGTGCTCGAAAATCAGCGCCAAAATTCCGCTCACCAAAAAGCATACGAAAAACTGTATGCACGAGATTATCACGCCGTCCGTTTTCGGGGAAAAATGGTCGATAACCAAAATATGCACCGCGAAAAATACCGCGCAAATCAACACCAGCAAATCGCCCGTTTGCAGCGAGAAATTCTCCTCGGTCATACAAAGCAGGTACATTCCGAATGCCGCGAGAATTGCCCCAAACCACACGATTTTCGGGCATTTTTTCTTGATGAAAATTCCGAGTATCGGCGTGAAAATTATGTAAAGCGCGGTTATAAATCCACTTTTTCCAACCGTGGTCATCGAAACGCCAAACTGCTGGAAAAGGCTCGCTGTTGTCAGCGCCAAGCCGCAGCAAACGCCCGCGGTTATCGTGACTTTTTTGTCTATCGGCTTTTTCTTTTCGGCGGGTGTGCGCGCTCTGATTACCGCAATCACCGGTATCAGCGCCACGCAGCCCAAAATGCTCCGCGCAGATGTGAACGTAAACGCGCCCATACTGTCCGAGCCCGCGGACTGCGACACAAAGCCCATTCCCCAGACTACTGCGGTGAGCAGCAAAAGCAGGCTGCTCCGTAATTTTGCAAAACTCATTATACGTTAAGTACCGACTGCAAAAACTGTTTGGTGCGCTCGTTTTCGGGGTTTGTAAACAGCACGTCCGGCGAATTTACCTCCAAAATTGCCCCCTCGTACATAAACACCACGCGGTCGGAAACCTCCTTCGCAAAACCCATTTCGTGCGTTACGACAATCATCGTCATTCCGTCTGCGGCAAGGTTCTTCATTACCTGCAAAACCTCGCCGACAAGCTCCGGGTCAAGCGCCGAAGTCGGTTCATCGAACAACATCATCTTCGGCTGCATACAAAGTGCGCGCGCAATCGCCACACGCTGCTGCTGTCCGCCGGAGAGCTTCGTCGGGTAAACGTCCGCCTTGTCGATAAGCCCAACCTTGTTCAAAAGCTCGCGCGCAAGCTCCTCGGTTTCGGCTTTGTCGCGCTTCCTCACGGTAACGGGCGCAAGCATTATGTTCTCCAGCACCGTCAAATGCGGGAAAAGGTTGAAACGCTGGAAAACCATTCCCATTTCAAGCAGCGCCTGCTGACGCTCCTGCGGGGTGATTTTTATCTGATTTACGCCGTTTACGCGGTCGTCAAGCAGCTTGTCCTCAACCCAAAGCTTGCCGTTAGTTATCGTTTCAAGATGGTTCAAAGAGCGCAGATAGGTGGATTTTCCCGCGCCCGAAGGTCCAATCAAGCACACAACCTCGCCTTGTTCAACAGTAAGCGAGCAATCCTTCAGTACCTTCAAATCGCCGAAATCCTTGCAGAGCTTTTCGGTTTTTATCATTGACATAAAATCGCCCCCTTACTCATACGAGAACCGCTTTTCGAGCGTTCCGAAAATCTTCGAGAACACCGCGGTTATCACAAGATAAATTATCATCGAAACTATATACACCGAAACGTTGTTCGTGGACGTCATTATGGAGTTCGTCACTCTCGACAGGTCGTCAAGCGCGATAATTGACGTCAGCGCCGCGTCCTTAAGTACCATTATAAACTCGTTTGCGGTCGGCGGAATAAGTCTGCGGTAGGTCTGCGGAATAATGATTTTCCACATCGTCTGCGCGTAGGAAAGACCGAGAGCCTTCGCCGCCTCCGACTGTCCTTTGTCGATAGACTGAATTGCCGCGCGGATATTTTCGGCGCAGTATGCTCCCGAATTTAGCGTAAACGCGATGAACGCTGCCAAAAATCTGTCTGGTATCGTCATCGCGGGTATCAGCTTCGGCAAACCGAACCAAAGGAAGTACAGCTGCATCAGCAGCGGTGTTCCTCTGAAAAAGAAGATGTAGCCTCTGCAAAACCACTGGATAGGCTTGATTTTGGACATCTTGCCAAGCGCCAGAAATACCGACAAAATTAAGCCCGCGGCAACCGATGAAATTGTGAGCAAAATCGTCAGCTTTGCGCCGTTCAGCAGCGACGGAAGCCAGTTTACGAAATTCGCCCAAAATTCCGCAAAGCCGTTGTCCGTGGTATCGATAACCTGTCCCGCTACTCCGAGAATCAAGTATTGTCTTACATCGGCGGAGTTAATCTGCTTTTGCATTTTAAGAGCCGACATAATGCCGATATTCTGATACGACTCGGAATCCTTCTTCGCTTCAAGCTCGATAAAATCCTGCGGAACTGCGCTCACAAGCGCTTCCTTCGAGGGAACCGTGCACACAAGCGGCACGATTATCGCGATAAGCGCAATAACCACAATCACGAGAATTTTGTGCTTTTTTACGAACCGAAGAAAAGGATTTGATTTTTTCTCTTCAACAGCGGGATTTTCCTTCATATTTTACCTTCCTTTATTTAAACAAGGCAGACTGTTGCGCCTGCCCTGTTTTTTTGTTAATCAGAAATAAGTGTCGATAATCTTGTCGAGCGTGCCGTCCTTCTTGAGTTCAGCCATAGCCTTGTTGATTTCATCGCGGAGAGCGGTGTTGTCCTTCGGAATGCAAACGCCGAACAGCTCGGGCTCACCCTCGCTCTGGAGCCAAGACTGAACGTACTTGGTATCAGCAATGTAACGCGCAGCAACCGTGCTGTCGGAAATAACCGCGTCAAGTCTGCCTGCCGCAAGGTCCTCGTAAGCGTTCATAACAGTCGCATACTCGGAGGTCTGAACCGAAATACCGTTCTTGGCAATGAAATCGGTGAGGTAAATATCCGAGGTTGTCTCCTCCTGATAGCCGACTCTCAAACCGTCAAGCTCTGCGGGAGAAGCGGGCTTTTTCGCTGCGTCTGCCATTACCACGATGGACTGCCAATTCTCAATGTACGGGTCGGAGAAAATAAACTTCTCAAGTCTGTCGGGGGTGATTGTTACCGCAGAGATAACCACGTCGTAATCGCCCTTTTCAAGTCCCGCGAAAATGCCGTCCCAACCAACGTTGCAAATCTCAACCTCGCGTCCCATCTTGTCCGCAAGTGCCTTTGCGAGCTCCATATCAACTCCGATAGGCGTCTGTCCGTCGGTGTCCATATACTCGAAGGGCGGGTAAGCAACGTCCGAACCAACCTTCAGCTTTTTCTTCTCGCTGCCCGCGGAATTACAGCCTGCGCACGAAAGTGCCATTACTGCCGCTGCAAGTACTGCTAAAATTTTCTTCATCTGATAAAACTCCTCTCTTTTATTTCGGATAATTCAATCCGTATCTTTACTTATATAATATAACACAGTTTCTCTCCCTTGTCAACAATTTTTGAATTTTTTACGGTTTTTTCTTTCATTTTTATATATTTTTATCATATTCCGACACATCACGCGCCTTTTTTTATGCAGAAATTACCTTCCTTTGCCAAATTGCACAAAAAAATTGGTTTATTTTTACCAACGAAAAATGACGAATTATATCGGATTGCACTTGACAAAAACCGCAAAATGTGATAAAATGAATTAAATATCGTTTTTTAGACAAATACTTTATCAGCGAGGCTTTGTGATGGACAATCAAACGGGAATGATGTACGAATTCAAGTTTAACCCCACAAATTACGAATTCAGAGAAATAAACGCGGCGTTTTACACGTTTCTCGGCGCGCGCCTTTACAGCACCTTCGACAGAATTCTTTCGGAGGAATCGCGCGTTAGACTGAAGGAAACGGTCGATGAAAAACGATTCGGGAGCGTTTTTGTGCTGAATGTTTTTGCTGAAAACGGAAATCTTGTTCCTATGGCTTGCCGTTTGATGCAGAAAAATACCGGCGACAACGTTGAGGTGAGAATGCTCGAAATCGAGCGCCTTTTCAACGGCTACTGCGGACAGCTCCTCCGCGAAAAAGAAACCATCGCTCTTCTCGCTCAATACGAAAACGTTTACTACACCTTTGACCCGCAGAAAAATTACGTTGTCTGCTATCGCTACGATGTCGGCAAGGAAATTATCGGAAACCAGCCTATCGATGAATGGGCAAACTCGCTTGTTGCGCGTGTTTCCGAGGACTGCCGCGAGGTTGTCGATAAATTCTGCACGGAGCTCAAAAACGGCACCCGCAGCATCGAATATATGATTGAAAGCAAACAGGGCAAGTCCAGCCTTCATCTCACGGGTACCGCGATTTATTTCGATGATGTTCATATAATGACCGTCGGCAGAATCGGCGACCCCTACAGGTCCTCAAACCACGAGTTTGTCCGCCGCGACCAGCTCACCGGTCTTTTCCTCAAGGATAACATCACGAATTTCGCAAAACGCAGAATTAACGAGCTTAACCTTCCCACCGCAATCGCTATCATTGACGTGGACGATTTCAAGAACGTCAACGACAACTTCGGTCACTCAAAGGGCGACGAGGTGCTCAAAAAGTGCGCGTCAATTATCGAGGCGCAGTCCGACGGTTTCGGAAAAGCGGGCAGAATCGGCGGAGATGAATTTTTGCTGATTTTCGACAATTTTATAAACAAGGAGCATATCCGAAACGTTCTCCGAGCTATCAAAAACTCTATCGCTGCGTCCTACAAGGACGAAAAAGACGGCTTCCACGTCACCACTTCAATCGGTCTTTCCGTTTATCCCGATGACTGCGACGCGTCCTATGACGATATGTTCAAGCTTGCGGACTGCCTTCTCTACCGCGCCAAAAGCAAGGGCAAAAACCGCTACGTCCTTTACGACAGAGAAAAGCACGGCTCGGTTGAAAGCATTTTGCAGTCGGGCATCAAAACCGCGGGGCTTCTCGGCTGCAGAGGTATCGAAAAGAGCGAGGTTGTCTGCAAAATTACAAGTATGGTTCTCGAGAACAAGGACTACCCGCTCGACAATATCTTGAACGATATCGTCACTTATTTCGGCGTCGAGCGAATTATCGTGTACAACAAAACCGACAGAGAGGTTGTCGCGCAGTGCGGTAAAAAGCTGCTCAACACAAAGAAAATCAACAACACAATCGACTACTTATACAGCAAGGAGCTTGAAAAACGCTATCAAAACGGCACGATGATTATCAATAACAGCAAGCGTTTTTCCGAGAAAGACCCCTCTGTTTACGAGAAGCTCGTTGAACAGGGCACGCTGTCTTTCATTCACCGCGTCATCACCGACAAGAACGGGAAAACCTATGTTATCAGCTATGAGGCGGTCACCGACAGAATTACCTGGAATCTTGAGGATATGCACTATTTCAGGATTTTCGATATGGTTTTCGAGAAATGTTTGTGAATTTGAAAAGGTGATTTTATGAGAAAAGTTACTGCTGCGGCAATCCAAATGAGCGTTCCCGATACCCGTGAACAGGCTCTCGATAAAGCCGAAGCGCTTGTGCGAAAAGCGGCTGCGGAGGGCGCGAAAATTATCCTCCTCCCCGAGCTTTTTGAGACGAAATATTTCTGCCAAGAGCGGCGCTACGATTACTATGACCTTGCTGCTCCGGTTGACGAAAATCCCGCTGTAAAGCGATTTCTCGCGGTTTCCGAGGAGCTTTCGGCGGTTATTCCGATTAGCTTCTACGAGCGCGATGTGAACGTTTTGTACAACAGTATCGCCGTTCTTGACTGCGGGAAATTGCTCGGCGTTTACCGAAAAACGCACATTCCCGACGACCATTTTTATCAGGAAAAGTTCTATTTTACCCCCGGGAACACCGGTTTTAAGGTGTGGAACACGTCTTGCGGGACAATCGGAGTTGGAATTTGCTGGGACCAGTGGTTTCCCGAGGCGGCGCGGTCTATGGCGCTGATGGGCGCGGAGCTGCTCCTCTACCCTACCGCAATCGGCAGCGAGCCTATCCTCGACTGCGACAGCAAAGGTCACTGGCAGCGCTGTATGCAAGGTCACGCCGCGGCTAACCTTGTTCCCGTTATCTCGGCAAATCGCGTCGGTATCGAAGAAGTCAAGCCCGACGAAAACAACGCGTTTCAGGAAAGCGAGCTGAAATTCTACGGCGGCAGCTTCCTCACCGACGAAACCGGCAAAATCGAAACCTGCGCGGGTGCTGATGAGGACGCGGTTCTTCTGCGCGAATACGACCTCGATGAAATCCGCGATTTTCGTATGAGCTGGGGCGTTTTCCGCGACCGCCGTCCCGAGATGTACAAAATTATTTCCGAATAAAAATAATCCCGAGCTGAAAAACTCGGGATTTCTTTATTCTCTAGTTCCCGCGGCAAATTCTCCGCAGTTGATATCGAGAACCGGTCGCAGCGGCTGCACAAGCGAGTCCTCGTAACGCGCGCGCCACTGAACATCAATGCTGATATTTCCGTCCGCGCCTATTCCGTCAAGGCTGTCGTTGTTGTCAATCGGGAAATCGTTCTCGTACTGATAGCTTAAAATGTTGTAAACGTAGCTTACGACATCGTTCGGGTCAAGTCCGCGAAAATGCATCTGCACATCGGGCAGCGCGAGCGTGTACATTCCGAGACTGTCTATCAGCATATCGCCCGTGCCCTGAATGTTGAAAAATCGCACGTTTACCGCCGCTTTCAGGAAGCGTGCGCCCGTATCCCACTGCCTGTCCGAAAGGAATTTTGCCGTCGGCGTGAGTTTTCCCGAGCCAGTCACATAAATCGCGTCGCAGTTCGGGTACATCTCAACCGCCGCGTCAAGCTGCGAGATGAAAAGCTCCGCCTGCTCGGTGTACGAGAGCGCGTCCGACAGCATCGCGTGAACCACAACCTCGTACTTAACCTCGTCCACAAACTCCGCGCCGTTTTCCATATCCCACAACTGCGAGCGCGTCAGCTCGTCAAGCTCCATTTTGAACTCAAACGGCTGCATAAAACACGCAAGCGGCGGCACGCCCTCGGGTTTGTCCTCGAACATAACCTTGTACTTTTGCACGGGAAACATCAAAATATCGGGCTTTTCGCCGATTTCTCCCAATTCCCCGCAATACTTCTCCATCGCCGCTTTCGCCTTTTCAAACGAGCACGCCTCCGGTTTTTCACGGAAAAGAAGCTGCGCTATCAGCATCTGCGGGCGATTTGGCGCTTTTTCACTCAAATCCTGATTTAAAACTTTGTCGCTCATCGGTTTCCTCACTTTTTCGGGTCAACGTACTCGCGGTAATCGTAAAGGTACTTCACGCCCGAAATCAACGTAATCGCCGCCGTTAAATACATCAAAACATCGCTGATTATCTGCACGGGAATTCCGAAAAATCCGCCCGCTGTGGACAAAGCCGAAAATGTTCCCGCGTCGTACATCACGTTCAACGACATCAAAATGTGCATCAAAAGTATCGCGATAATCGCAATCATCGTGAACACGGTCTTGACCTTGCCCCAAATGTTCGCGGGAATTACCGCTTTTTTATCGCCCGAAACCGCGGCAAGCCGTATTCCCGAAACCGTAAACTCGCGCAGAAGTACGATTATCACAACCCACGAATACGTCCAGCCTTGTTCCACAAAACAAACCAAAGCTGCCGCAACCAAGATTTTGTCAGCAAGCGGGTCAAGAAATTTTCCGAAATTCGTCACGAGATTGTGCTTTCGCGCAAGTTTTCCGTCAAGCAAGTCCGTCACGCTTGCCGCGACAAACAGCAAAAGCGCCCACACAAACCGCAGCGGTATCTCCGAAACACACATAAATACCACGAAAAACGGCACAATCGCAATGCGTATCAGCGTCAGTTTATTTGGCAGATTCATACTAATTCTCCGATAAGGTTATTCTCAACAACTCGCTGCAAGCGGATTTTCACGAAATCTCCCGCGGCAACCTTTTTGCCCTTCGCCGTGAAATAAATCATTCCGTCAATCTCGGGCGCAAACGCCGCGCTTCGTCCGAAATAATGCTCGAGATATCTGTCGTAGCCCTCCACGACAACCTCGACTTCTTCGCCCGTCATACTCTCGTAAAGCGCCGCAACACGCGTGTCCTGCTGCTCCTCGAGAATTTCCTTGCGGTGCTCGCGAATTTCCTCGTCAACTTGGTCGGGGAAACCGGCAGCGGGCGTTCCCTCCTCCTCGGAATACGCGAAACAGCCCATTCTCTCGAACTTCATCTCCTCGGCAAACTCACCGAGCTTGTTGAACTGCTCCTCGGTTTCGCCCGGGAAACCCGTGATAAAGGTCGTGCGAAGCGTAATTCCCGGTATCTCGCGCCGCAGCTTTGCCACGAGCTCGCGGAGTGAGTTCTCGTCGCCCTTGCGGTTCATACGCTTGAGCAAATCACCATCGCAGTGCTGCATCGGTATATCGAGATATTTTACGATTTTCGGCTGATTTTTGATAACCGAAATCAGCTCGTCCGTAATCCTCTCGGGGTAGCAGTAAAGCACCCTAATCCACTTGAAATCCAGCTCGCAGAGCTTGTTCAGCAGCTCGGGCAGCGACAGTTTTCCGTACAAATCAAGCCCGTAGCGCGTGGTGTCCTGCGCAATCAGAATAAGCTCCTTCACGCCGTCCTCGGCAAGAAGCCGCGCTTCCTCGACGATTTTCTCCATCGGTCTCGAGCGATAATGTCCGCGAATTTGCGGAATTGCACAATAGGTGCAGCAGTTGTCGCAGCCGTCCGCGATGCGCATATAAGCGTAGTGCGGCGCGGTGGACAAAATCCGCTTTCCTTCCATTGTATGCTTTTCCTTGTCGCCGAATGTCAGGATTTTCTCGCCTTTCTGCATTTCCTCGAAAACCTCGGCAATCCGCTCGTACTCCGAAATTCCCACAACCGCGTCAACCTCGGGATAAAGCTCGGCAAATTCCCCGCGATAACGCTCCGTAAGGCAGCCCGTCACGCAGATGTACTTTATTGTGCCCTCTTTTTTCAGCTCAATCAGCTCGTTCAGCCACTCGATTGCTTCTTCCTTTGCCGCTGTGATAAAGCCGCAGGTGTTGAGCAAAACGATGTCCGAAACGCCCGGCTCCTCGACAAAAGCGTAGCCCGCGTGGGCAAGCCGCGCCATCATCATCTCCGCGTCAACCTGATTTTTCGCGCAGCCAAGCGAAACCATCGCAACCTTTGTTAATTTTTTCTCACTCATTTTCGTAAAACTCCTCGTCGTCGAAGTCCTCCAAGCATTTTGCTATGCAGCGCTTCACCGAAGTGAAATCATATCCCCTGCGCACAAGCGCCGCGACAGTTCTTCGACGTCCGTCAAAATCCGCTATTTTATCAATATATTTTTTCCCGATAAGCTCGGTCAATTCCTCGTCCAGCTCTTCCTCGGTGTACTCCGCAAGCGCGTTTTCACAAAGCTCGCGCGGCAGCCCCTTGTGCAGCATTTCCTGTTTTGCTCGGTAAACTCCGTGCTTCTTGTGTTTTATCAGGTACTCCGCGAGCTTTGCCGCGTAATCCTCATCGTTGATATAACCAAGCTCCTCGACGTACGAAACCGCTTCCTCGGCAATCTCCGAATTATACGTTTTCTCGAGCTTCGAGAACAGTTCTCCCCTGCAATAAGCACGCTCGCCGAGAAGGTACAGCGCACGTTTTTTCGCTTTTCTCACAAGGTCGGCGGAGGTTATCGCGGACAAATCCGCAGAGCTTATCTCCTTGCCCTCGAAAAGCCGACAATCGCTCACCACAAGCTCGTTGACGAAGATTTTCTTTCCGCTGTCGAGAACAATTTCCCAAGTGTCGCCCTTATACTCCGCTAAAGACGTGATTTTCATTATTCAGCGCCATCGGTGTCAAACTCGGAAAAATCGTCCTCCGCCTTTTCCTCGGGCTTTTTCTCCTCATCTGTGGGAAGGATTTCCTCACCGTCATTAGCGCGCTTTGCAAACTCATCGCGAACCTTTTTCTCGATTTCCTCGCAAATCTGGGTGTTCTCTTTCAGGAAATCCTTGACCTTGTCCTTGCCCTGACCGATTTTCACATCGTCATACGAGAACCAAGAACCGCTCTTTTTGATTATGTTAAACTCAACCGCGCAGTCGATAATCTCACCGATTTTGGAAATTCCCTCGCCGAAAATCATATCAAATTCCGCGGTCTTGAAGGGCGGCGCAACCTTGTTTTTCACGACCTTGCACTTGACGCGGTTTCCGATAATATCCGAACCGTTTTTGAGCGGCTCGCCTTTTCTCACGTCAATTCTAACCGACGAGTAAAATTTAAGCGCACGTCCGCCGGGTGTGGTTTCGGGGTTGCCGTAAAGGACGCCGATTTTCTCGCGGATTTGGTTGATGAAAATCGCAACGCAGTTGGTTTTGCCGATAATCGCGGTGAGCTTTCTCATCGCCTGCGACATCAAGCGCGCTTGTACGCCGACGTGCGCGTCACCCATATCTCCGTCGATTTCCGCCTTTGTCGCCATCGCCGCAACCGAGTCGAGAACAACAATATCGATTGCCCCCGAACGAACCAGCGTCTCGATAATTTCAAGTGCCTGTTCACCCGTGTCGGGCTGCGAAACCAGCAGGTTGTCCACGTCAACACCCAGCGCCTTCGCGTAAACAGGGTCAAGCGCGTGCTCAACGTCGATGAACGCCGCCATTCCGCCAGCTTTCTGCGCCTCGGCAACAGCGTGCAAGCAAAGCGTTGTCTTACCCGACGACTCTGCGCCGTAAACCTCGATAATTCTGCCCTTCGGCAGTCCGCCTATTCCGAGCGCCAAATCCAGCATCAGCGAGCCGGTCGAGATATGCTCGAGGTCCATGTGCTTGTTCTCGCCCATAAACATAATCGTGCCCTCGCCGAACTGCTTGTCAATCTGCGCCATCGCAATCTCAATCGCACGCTTTTTGTCGGCAGCGTCAACAGTTTTTTCAACCTTTTCGGCAGTTTTTCCCGCAGCCTTTTTCTTTTCCATTGCCATATTTTTGCCCTCCGTATATTTTTATTTTCAATATTTAACACCGTAAACCACGCGGATTATTCCCCGATAATCCTCGGCAAACCGCGCTTCCAAACCGTTTTCGCGGAATATTTCCGCAACTTCGTTTTCCTCGCCCATTCCGATTTCAACCGCAAAAAGTCCGTTTTCCTTCAGCATTTTCGGGTATTTTGAAAGTAAGGCGCGGTAAAAATCCAAGCCGTCCACGCCGCCGTACAAAGCCGTTTTTGGCTCAAACGATACCTCTTTTTGCAGATTTTCCATATCTTTTTCGGTGAGATACGGCGGGTTCGAGATTATCAGGTTGTATTCTCCGTCAACTTTTTCCTCGTCAAAGCAGTCCCCGAGAACCGCATTACACTGCGCCTTCACACCGTTAAGCTCAATATTTTTTTCAAGATACGCAAAAGCCTCGCGGGACTTTTCCACAAGAGTTACGTCCGCGCCGAACTGCTTTGCGAGCGTTATCCCAATGCAGCCGCTCCCCGCGCATAAATCCAGCGTTTTGCGCTCGTTTTCGGGCAGCGTTTGCAGAAAATCCGCCGCGATTTCAACCAAAGTTTCGGTGTCCTGCCGCGGAATTAAAACTCCCTCGCCAACCTCAAACGGCAGCCCGAAAAATTCCCACTCACCGAGAATGTATTGCAGCGGATACCCCGAAACGCGTTTTTCCGTCATTTCGCGTGCCTTTTCGCAAACCTCGGGCGCGATTTTTTCACACGGCTCGGCGAGAATTTTCATCGGTGAAATTCCCGCTTTTTCGAGAATTTGCCGCGCCTCAAAGCCCGCGTTTTCCACGCCGTTATCAGCAAGCGCGCAAAGCGTTTCCCTCAACAAATCCCTGATTTCCATCACCAATTATCGTCCTCGCCCTCTTTGGGTAAGCAAGGCAGAACCGCGGCAATCGCTATCTCAATCTGGCTGTCGTCGGGCTCTTTTGTGGTAAGGCGCTGCATCCAAAGTCCCGGTGCTGAAATTATTTTCGTGAGAATGTTTGTGTAACGCCCCGCAAGCCTGATTATTTCATACGAAATTCCTACAACCACCGGCAAAAGCGGCAGCTTTATCAGCACGCGAAGCAGCGTTGCCAGCACTTTATTGTCAATCCCCAGCCACTGCGCGGGTTCAAGCGGCACAAGCGAGTACACAAGAATACTCACCAAAAGCGTGATGATGATAAAGCTCGTTCCGCAGCGTGGGTGAAAGCGGCGCATCGGTCTGATGTTCTCGACCGTCAGCTCTTTTCCCGCCTCGTAGCACGCAATCGTTTTGTGCTCCGCGCCGTGATACTCGTAGGTGCGCTTGATGCTCTTCATCTGCGCCACAATCGCCATATAAATCACGAACAAAATCAGCTTCAGCACGCCCTCGAACGCTGATTTCCACATCGAAATGTCCGTGCCTTCGCCGACCGCGCTCTCGATTAGCTTGAACAAATACGACGGCACAAACAGAAAAATCGCGAGCATTGCCACAATCATCAAAAACGAGAAAATGCCCGTGATAACCTCAAAGCCCTTTTCACCGAAGTGCTTTTCAAGCCACTTGTCGAACTTTGTCTGCTCGCTTTCATCGTCAAAAGCGCCGCTGATTTCCGAGGATTTGTTCATACAAGACCAGCCCTCGCGGAGCTGCTGCACGAAATTCACACAGCCACGCACGAAAGGCGCTTTGTTGTACCACTTTTTCTCGGGCAACTCCCACTGTTCCGTGTGAATCGAGCCGTCCTTTTTGCGGACAGCCATCGCTCCCACGGAAACGCCCTTCATCATTATCCCTTCAATCAGCGCCTGTCCGCCGACCTTTGTCTTTTTTTCGCAGCATTTTGTTTTTTTGCTCATTTTACTCTTCCTTAACCGCCAGCGGCAGTACAATCGTAACCGTTGTCCCAACGCCGAGCGTGCTCTCAATCTCCATCATTCCGCCGTGCATTCCGATAATTTCATCGGCAACCGCAAGACCTATCCCTGAGCCGCGTTTCGTGCGGTTTGCCTTGTAGAACTTTTGTTTGACCTTCGGCAAGTCCTCGGGAGCAATTCCGCAGCCCGTGTCCGCGACCGATATCACCACGGAGCTTTCGTTCTTCTCCGCAAGAATGTCGATATTTCCCGCCTCCGTGTACTTGAAGGCGTTGTCGATAACGTTGATGAAAACCTGCCTTAAACGGCTCTTGTCGCCCACAACCGCGCACATAAACTGCGGCTCGTTGTAGGAAAGCGTGATGTTCTCCTTTTTCGCGCGGTCAATGTACAGCAAAAGCGCGTCCTCAAGCTCCGCGATGACGTCAATCGTCTGCATCTGCATCGTAAACCGCCCGCTCTGTATCCTCGAAAAGTCCAGCAGCTCCTCAACCATTTGCTCAAGTCGGTTTGTTTCGCCGCTGATGACTTTCATTCCCTTATTAAAAGTCTCCGGCTCGTAACCGCTTTGGAGCGTTTCCGCCCAGCCCTTGATTGCCGTGAGCGGTGTCCGCAGCTCGTGCGAAACGCTTGAAATAAAATCGTTCTTTATCTGCTCGGAGTTCTCGAGCTCGTTTGCCATTTCGTTGAACGAGGTGGAAAGCTGCCCGATTTCATCGTTTGTCGTGACCGGAATACGCTCGGAAAAATCGCCCGTCGCGAGCTTTTTCGCGGTTGCGCTTATCTGAACCAGCGGCACGCAAATCGATTTCACGAAGTAAAGTCCCGTCATCACAACCACGAGAATGACGAAAATGCTTATCATCACGCACACAAACATTATCCCCGCAAGCTGCGCGTCAATCAGCGAAAGCGATGTCACAAACCGCAAAGCCTGATAGTTGCTGCTCGGCTTTTCGATGATTTTCGTTACCGCGAGAATGTTCTCTCCGTTGTTAAACCCAAGAAAAACGCCCGTTTTGTCCTCGCTCTCAAGCGCCGCCTCGTAATCGGGCATATAGTAGGTCGTGTCGGGCGAAAAGCCGCTCGACGAGAGCGAAACCTGACCGTTTTTGTTTATCGACATAAGCTCCATTCGGTCTTTTTTGTCGAAATTTACAATCATCTCGCGCACTTCCGAGGAATAGTTCACCGCCATATCCTCGTAGAGCCTCGTCAAAACCATCTGCGCGGCGTTTGCCTCGGAAACAACATAGCTTTCCGCTGAACCGTAGTAATACTGCCGCGTGAAATAGTATACGCAGACGTTCGCCACAATCAGCAAAATCGCCACAACCAAAAGCGTGTTCACCATCCAGCGCGTGGCTATCGAGTGCCTTCCGAGCTTGGTGATTTTCCTTGATTTGGTGTTCATCGTAAACGGCTTATTCATCTTTCCACTTGTACCCAAAGCCCCAGACCGTTATAATGTACTTCGGCGACGACGGGTCGTCCTCGATTTTCATACGCAGCCGCCGCATATTCACGTCGATAACCTTGTCCTCGCCCACATAAGAATCGCCCCAAATGTGCCGCAAAATCGACTTGCGGTCAAGCGCGGTGTTCTTGTGCTTCATAAGGTACTCGAGCATATGAAACTCAACCTGCGTCAGCTCAATCAGCTCGCCGTTTTTCCACACCATTCGGCTCTCGCAGTCCAGCGTGAACGGACCCGCCTTGATGGTTTTGGAGTCCTCCTTCGGTGAACGGCTCTGCGAAACACGGCGGTAAATCGCGTCAATTCGCGCGACAAGCTCCGACGGTGAAAACGGCTTTGTCACATAATCGTCCGCGCCTGTCATCAGGCAGTTGATTTTGTCCATCTCCTGACTTTTCGCCGAAAGCATAATTATGCCGATTTCCGCGCTCTGCTCCCTTATCCAGCGGCAAAGCGCAAAGCCGTCCATTCCCGGCATCATAATGTCCAAAAGCGCCACGTCAAAGTTGCCGTTTTGCTTTTTGTACTCCTCGACAGCCTCTTCGCCCGACGCCACATCAACCACGTCATAGCCCGCTCTTCGGAGATTTATCACCACAAAATCGCGGATTGAGTCCTCGTCCTCGCAAACCAAGATTCGTTTCATAAGCTATCCTTTCCCGCGCCAAAAGTTCCCCAAAATCAAAGCATAAAGAAATTCTTGTTTAACTCGCTCTCCGTGAGCGCGAGTTTTCCCGTCATATAGCCCTTCGTCACGCTGTAGCAGAAATACGTTTCCTCCGTCTCGCCGAGGAAATTCATCTTCTTCGACGCCGCGAGCGCTTTTTCATCGTCCTTGTCAACCGCGCGTATTCGCATAAGCTCGGTTGTGTTGTCAACAACCAGCCCTTTTCCCTCGTCATACGAAACAAACACAATCTCGTTGTTCGCGAAATCGGGAACCGCTGTCACAACACCCTGCCAGCGGCTCGGGAACATCAGCGCAAAGCGATATTTTCCCGAGAAATAGCTGTAATATTTTGCCGTAAAATTGTCGTCCGAAACCGTGTACCAAGTAACCGCGCAAAGCTGCTCGGGGAGCGTGAGCACCTCGTATCCCGGAAGCGGCGTTGTTGACGGGATTTCGATAAACCCGTCACCGTCGATGTCGTAGCAGTAAATCTCCGACATATAGTCGTTCACGAGCCTTGAAATAATGCTGCTCTGCGGGTTTTGTCCGATGCTGTCGGGGCAGAAAAGCCGGTTTCCGTAGCAGTACAAAACGTCCGTTCCCGACTGTCCGCCGCCCTTTGAATAGTCAAAGAACAACGCCTGCGTATTCTCGTTCAAATTGCCCTTCGTAACACGCAGATACTCCACTGCGCCGCCGTAAAGCGCCGTTTCGGAGAGCTTCTCAAAGCCGTTTTCGCTGTTGGTGAACATCATCGCCGTGGACGTGTTCAAGGTCTTGTCGGTTGCCACCGTCACAAGCTCGTCCATTCCGTCACCGTTGATGTCGAACACCTCAAGACAGGAGTATGCCGACGAATACAGTGTTGTCGGAACTCTGTTTGAATAGCGGATTACCGAAAACGCTTTCTCCGACTGGTTCAGCAGCGTGTAGCGTATGATTATATCAACCGCTTCGCCTGTTCCGAGCTGCGCAAAGCTGATGCTGTCAACCTCGCTGCCCGCGCACGCCAAATCGTAAACCGCTTCCCACTTGCCGTTGTTTTTGTCGAGAAACTTCAACCGCAGCGCGCTTTCACCCGCAGAAGCGTTTTTGCTCTCGTAAAACACAAGCGCCTCGTCGCCCTCCTCGTCGTCAATGTCGTACATAACAAACGCGGAGCGATAGTCTCCGCTCCTCGGATATTTCAGCTTTACGTTCTGTCCGACGCTTTTTTTTAGCTCGTCGTAGATTTCATTCTGTTCCGCGAGCAGCCGCGGCGGAGTTAGCATATTCTCAATCGATACCCCCGCGCTGCACCCGCACAACATCAGACATAGTGCCAAAAGCGCTGCAATTTTTCTTTTCACAAAAACCTCGATTACTGATTATCGGTCTGTTCTTTTTCAAGCTGCTCCTCGGGTTGAACCTCTGTTTCAGCCTTTGCGGATTTCAGCGCAACCACAACCCCGACTGCCGCAAGCAGTCCCAAAGCGATATTAACATACGGCGTGAACGTCATTATATAGCCGTCCCTGCCGTGATTGTTCTGATAAAAAACCTCCGCATATTTGGTTGACGCAGATATTCTTTCGGCAATTTCCGCGGGTGCAAACAGCTTGGAGAAAATTACTCCGAGCGATGACGAAAGCGTCAGAATTGCCGCGCCGACGCCGCTTATAAACATAAACGGCTTGGTGAGCTTTTCCTCGTTGCCCGAAAACATTCTCGCGAACATCGCAAAAAACAGCGCGAGGAAAACTATCTCCAACACCTCGGCAAGATACTCGGGCACCGCCGCGATAACCATTCGGTTCATAAACACATAAATTCCGCGGAAAACGCAGTAAACTCCGATTATCGAATAGCAAAAGCCAAGCGCCGGTGTGAACGCCTTTTTGTACAGCGTCACGAACGCCAGCACTGCCATATAAACCGCGCCGACAAAGTCCGTGATTATCAGGAAAAGCGACGGCGTGAGCGCGCTTGTTTCCGTAATTCCCTCGTATCCCGCGCAGAGCGCCGCCAGCAGCGTCACAAAGCCGATTGCAAGGCAGCCGTTTCCCGATACGTTAACGCCCGCGGGTTCTTTTCGCAAAAGCACTCCCGCGACAATCGCCGCTGCTGCCAAAACGCCGTAAATCAGCAAATTGCACAAAATCTCGTTTCCGTGATTTAAAAAGCCCGTGTTCATATCCGTGAAGAATAAAATCGTCACAAGCCTTGCGGCAAAGCACAAAACAAATCCCGCTCCCGCCACAATCAGCGCTGTTTTCCCGTTTTTGCTCATAGTTGCTCCCATCTCTGTCCGAAATCCGCTTATATTATACTCTGTCTTTGAGCGGAATATATTTCTTGTTGAGGTTAATCGCCTTGTAAGCGGGACGAATAATTCTCTTGCCGTTAATCATCTCTTCCATTCGATGAGCGCACCAGCCCGCCATTCTCGCGCACGCAAACAGCGCCGTGTACATCTCAACGGGAATTTTCAGCATTTTATAGACAAGTCCCGAATACATATCGACATTTGCGCATATATTCTTAATATCGCCGCGCTCCTCCGCGAAAACCTTGGGAGTGAGGCGCTCAATGCTGTCGAGGAGCTTGAATTCAGCCTCGAAATCCGTGCCCTTCGCGAGCTTCATCGCGTTTTCTTTCAGGATAACAGCTCTCGGGTCGGACAAAGTGTAAACCGCGTGTCCCATACCGTAGACAAGTCCCGAGCCGTCGCCCGCTTCTTTACGCATAATCTTGTGCAGGAACGCAGCAACCTCCTCGTCGTCCTTCCAGTCGTGAACGCCTTCCTTCACGAAATCAAGCATCTGCATAACCTTGATGTTCGCGCCGCCGTGACGCGGACCTTTCAGCGAGCCGATTGCCGCCGCGTAAGCCGAATAAGCGTCCGTGCCCGACGAAGAAACCGTGCGGCAAGTGAAAGTCGAGTTGTTACCGCCGCCGTGCTCCGCGTGAAGCATAAGGCAAAGGTCAAGCAGCTTCGCTTCCTCGGGTGTATAAGCACGGTCGTCGCGCAGCGTTGAGAGAATACTCTCGGCAAGGCTCTCGTCCTTGTTTATCTGGTGCATAACCATACTGTCGTTGTGGTAGAAACGGCGCACCGCCTGATACGACGAAACCATTATCGCGGGCAGCTTCGAGATAACCGAAAGCGCCTGAAGCATCTCGTTTTCGGGCGAGTTGTTTTCAGCGTCGTGGTCGTAGCTGTAAAGTGTGAGAACCGCTTGCTGCATTTTGTTCATAATATTCGGCGAGGGATTGCGCATAATAACGTCCTCGTCAAAATAACGCGGAAGCTCGCGGTATTCAGCCAAAAGCTGCGAGAACTCCTGAAGCTCCTTTTCGTTCGGCAGAGAGCCCAAAAGCAGCAGATACACAACCTCCTCATAGCCGTAACGACGGTCATTCAGAACGCCGCGAACAATATCGCGAACATTATAGCCGCGGTAAATCAGCTCGCCCTCGATAGGCTGCTTGTCACCCTCGCTTATGACGTAACCGTGAACGCAGCAGACGTTCGTGATACCCGCGACAACGCCCGAACCGTCGGAGTTGCGCAGACCTCTTTTCACGCCGAATTTATTGTACAAGGACTGGCTTATCACGCTGTTTTTGCAGAATTCCTCGCACATCGCTTTAAACTTGTCCGTTGACTTCAATTTTTCCAGATTGTCCATATTTTTCACCTCATATAATAATCCAACTTAAATTATAGCATATTTTCGCCGTAAAGTCAAGAGTGAGCCGAAAATTAGTAAGCGCGGCAAAATATGCTCACATTTTCGTCTGAAAGGAACTTGAAAATGCCTAAAAAAATAACTTTGGTTTCGGCGGGCGCGCTGGTTTTGTTTGTAATCCTGATTATTGTTTTGGTCAACGTTACCGCCAAAAAATCGCCGTTCCCGCAGAAGGTCACCGTTTATCTGAAAGAGCGCTCCGAAATCGTAAGCCTTGATTACAGCGAGTTTCTCGAGGGCTGTCTGCGCGGTTTTCTCCCCGAAAACAAGGATTTGTATGAGCCGCAAACGCTCGAGGCGCTCGCCGTTGTCGTCAACACAAACGCGCTCTACGCGCTCGAAAACCGCGATAATTTCGAGAATTACGGCGCGGATTTTTCAACAGGCGAGATGTTCCCCTACACCGACAAAGCCGTAAATTCCACGGCGCGCGCTCGTGTAAAAACAGCCGCCGAAGGTGCCGCGACAAAGTGCCTCGCGCTTGACGGAAAGCCCGTGCAGCTCGATTTCTGCCGCATTTCAAGCGGGAAAACTATCCCGAAGCTGCCCGTTATGCCGTCGGTAAATCTGCCCTCGGACGCGCTCTGCAAAGGTTATTTAAGCAAAAACGCTTACACCGTGAACGAAGTCCGCGCGCTCTCCGAGATAAAGCGGCTTCGCGAACCGCCCGAGGAGTGGTTCACCGAGCCGGTTTACGACGAATACGGAACACTCGTTTCCGTAAAAATCTGCGGTCAGACAATCACCGGCGAGTTCATCAAAAACACACTCGGTCTGCGCAGCGCCGCAATCGAAATCGGCTTCGAGGACGACTGCTTTGTGTTTATCTGCAAGGGCTGGGGCAACAACACGGGTATGAGCCTTGCCGCCGCTGATACGATGTCGCGCGACGGAAAAACCGCCGATGAAATTCTCGCCGTTTTCTACAGCGCAAAGCTCGAAAATGCGTAAACGCCGCCGTTTTCTCGGGGAAAATTGCCCGATAAGCGAAACTGCCCCCAAGTTTTCGGGAGCAGCTTGTTTAATGACAAATCGTAAAATTTACGTTTACTTCATAAGAGCCGAAAGTCTGTTGTTGATTTCAACCAAGAATGTTTCGGTATCGACAACACGCTTGTTTTCGAGCTTCGACATAGCTGCCAAATTCTTGTCCATAACGCCCTCTTCCATCGTCTGAACGGACGCTTTTTCAAGCTTGTCTGCATAATCGCAAAGCTCGGGAATGTTGTCAAGCTCTCCGCGCTTTCTCAGCGCGCCGCTCCACGCGAAAATTGTCGCGATGGGATTTGTTGATGTCTTCTCGCCTTTGAGATAGTTGTAATAGTGGCGCGTAACCGTGCCGTGAGCCGCCTCGTACTCGTACTTTCCGTCGGGCGAAACAAGAACGCTCGTCATAAGTCCCAGCGAACCGAACGCGGTCGCCAGCATATCGCTCATAACATCGCCGTCATAGTTCTTGCAAGCCCAGATAAATCCGCCCTCGGAGCGTACAACTCTCGCCACAACGTCGTCGATGAGCGTGTAGAAATACTCAATTCCCGCCGCCTCAAACTTCGCCTTGTACTCGTTTTCGTAAATCTCCGCGAAAATATCCTTGAAACGGTGGTCGTAGGTCTTGGAAATCGTGTCCTTTGACGCAAACCAAAGCGTTTCCTTCGAGTCAAGCGCGTAGTTGAAGCACGCTCTCGCAAAGCTTGCGATTGAATTATCGAGGTTGTGAACACCTTGTACAATGCCGTCGGAGTTCTTGAAATCGTGGATAAGAGCGCGGGTTTCCTTGCCGTTTTCATCTGTGAGGACAAGCTCCGCCTTGCTTCCCTTGGGAACACGCAGCTCGGTGTTCTTGTAAATATCGCCGTAAGCGTGACGCGCGATGGTAATCGGCTTTGTCCAAGTGGGAATGTACGGCGTGATGCCCTTTACCAAAATCGGCTTTCTGAACACCGTTCCGTCCAAAATCGCACGAATTGTGCCGTTCGGGGATTTCCACATCTCCTTGAGCTTGTACTCCTCAACGCGCTGCGCATTCGGAGTAATCGTCGCGCACTTTACCGCTACACCGTACTTTTTCGTGGCATTCGCGCTGTCGATTGTCACTTGGTCGTCGGTTTCGTTTCGGTGAACGAGACCGAGGTCGTAGTAATCGGTCTTGAGGTCGATGTACGGGTTGATGAGAATATCCTTAATCATCTTCCAGATAATTCTCGTCATCTCGTCGCCGTCCATCTCGACAAGCGGTGTGGTCATCTGAATTTTTGCCATAGTTGTTCTCCTCTCACTTTTTCTTTATTTTAGATGAACTTGTAATGTACCAATTTATATTGTTTCCGCAGCCGATAGCTCCGTCCGAGGGCATAAATTTGCTGCCGATAAAAAGTCCCGCAAAAAACGCAGCACACGCTATTCCAAAAACCGCAGCTTTGTTCATATTTTCACCTTTAACCCTTCGTGTAGTTCAGCAAACCGCCCGCAAGCATCATTCCCTTGCCGCGCTCGGACAGCTCGCACTTAACCTCGTAGCTCTCGCCCTTGGTCTTGTTCTCGACAACAATCTTGCCGTCATTTGCGACAATATCGCGGATATTTGCAATCAACAGCTTGTCGCCCTGCTCAATTTTATCATAATCCGCTTCGTTGACAAATTCAAGCGGGAGAATACCGTTGTTGATAAGGTTCTGACGGTGAATTCTCGCGAAGCTCTTGCAGATTATCGCCTTAACGCCGAGGTACAGCGGAGCAAGCGCCGCGTGCTCTCTCGAAGAGCCCTGACCGTAGTTTGTGCCGCCGACAATAATCGACGTGCCCGCTTCCTTTGCGCGCTTCGGGAAAGTTTCATCGCAAACGGTGAAGCAATACTCCGAAATCGCGGGGATATTTGAACGCAGCGGGAGAATTTTAGCGCCCGCAGGCATAATGTGGTCGGTTGTGATATTGTCGCCGACTTTGAGAGTTACCGCGCTTTCGATATTCTCGGCAAGCGGCTTGTTTACAGGGAACGGCTTGATGTTCGGACCGCGCAGGATTTCAACGCTCGGTGCTTCCTCAACGCTTGCCGGTGCGACAACCATATTATCGTTGATGAGGAACTTTTCGGGCATCACATAAGGCGGCATCTCGCCGACAGTTCTCGGGTCGGTGAACACGCCCGTAATCGCGGAAATAGCCGCGGTTTCGGGAGAAACGAGGTAAATCTCTGCGTCCTTTGTGCCGCTTCTTCCGAGGAAGTTTCGATTGAACGTGCGAAGCGAAACGCCCTTGCTGTTCGGCGACTGTCCCATTCCGATACAAGGACCGCAAGCGCTCTCAAGTATTCTCGCGCCCGCTTCGATGAGAATTGCAAGCGTGCCCTCGGCAGCAATTTGGTTGAACACCTGCTTCGAGCCGGGTGCAATCGCAAGCGAAACGTCGGGGTGAACGGTCTTGCCCTTCAAGATGTGCGCAACCTTTCTCATATCCTGAAGCGACGAGTTTGTGCAAGAGCCTATGCAAACTTGGTCAATCTTCATTCCCGCGAGTTCCTCAACGCTCTTGATGTTATCGGGAGAGTGCGGACAAGCTGCAAGCGGCTTGAGCTGCGACAAATCGATGTCAACAACCTCATCATAAACCGCGTCGGGGTCTGCGGAAAGCTCAACATAATCCTCCGCTCTGCCCTGCGCTTTCAGGAACTCGAGAGTTGTTTCATCGGACGGGAAAATCGAGGTTGTTGCACCGAGCTCCGCGCCCATATTCGTGATTGTAGCGCGCTCGGGAACGGAGAGGTACTTCACGCCCTCGCCACAGTACTCCATAACCTTGCCGACGCCGCCCTTAACGGACAAAATTTCGAGCACCTTCAGGATAACGTCCTTTGCGGAAACCCAGTCGTTGAGCTTGCCGGTGAGGTTGATTTTGACAACCTTCGGCATTGTTATGTAATAAGCGCCGCCGCCCATTGCCACGGCAACGTCAAGTCCGCCCGCACCCATCGCGAGCATTCCGATACCGCCGCCCGTGGGGGTGTGGCTGTCGGAGCCGATTAAGGTCTTGCCGGGCTTGCCGAAGCGCTCGAGGTGAACCTGATGGCAGATACCGTTGCCGGGGCGCGAAAACCAAATTCCGTGCTTTTTGGCAATCGAACCGATAAAGCGGTGGTCATCGGCGTTCTCGAAGCCGCTCTGAAGCGTGTTGTGGTCGATATAGGCAACCGAGCGCTCGGTCTTTACGCGGTCAACGCCCATCGCCTCAAACTGCAAGTAAGCCATTGTTCCGGTCGCGTCCTGGGTGAGCGTCTGGTCGATTTTCAAACCGATTTCCGTACCCTTTTTCATCTCGCCGTCAACAATGTGCGCCTTGATTATTTTTTCGGTTAAAGTAAGTCCCATCTTTCATTCTCCTTAAAATAATTTTGCAATTACATTATACACCATATTGCAGAAAATGTCAAGATAATTCCTGAAAAACCTCGAAAAATCGTATTTTTTGCAAAAATCCTCCTCAAAAAATGCAAGTTTTCTTTCGGGATTTTGTATTTTTGCAAAAAATTCCGTTCGTAAGATAAATCAAAAATCACCATTATTTTAATTATACCACAATTCCGGCACAAAGTCAACATAAAAAATCCGCTCCCGTGCATATTCCCGAGAGCGGATTTGTATTTTTTGTCAATAATCCTTGTTCTGCCGCACAAACGCCTTGATATACGCGAAAGTTTCCTTTTCGCCTTTTTCGGCAAGCATTTTAAGCCACTTTTCCAGCAAATCCGAGGTTTCCCCGTGAATAACTCTCTGCGCTTTTCCACGCTCGAAATAATCCAGCGCGCTTTGGTCGGTGTAATTTTTGCCCTGATAAATCTTGCTCGCGGCAACCCTGTCGCAGAACATCTCCGCGACAAACCGCAGCGGCATTTTCACCGGCTCGTTTCGCTTCACCTTCGGGTTGTAATCAAGCCAATACTCGAAGTGATGACGGTTTCTGCCCTTGTGGTGAAGCCACGCTTTTGAATAACCGTAAGCCTCGCGCTCACCCTCATTCGGTGAACGGTTTCCCTGATAAAACCGCGCTCCCTGCCAGAACTCCGTCGGCGTGTATTTCGACAAATCGTGCCGAAGCCCCTGCCAGAGTATCCCAACCCTCGCGCAGTGCGCAATAACCTTGTGACGGTGCTTTGTAATTGTCCGAAAATGCTTTACAGCTTGTTTGAACGACATATTTTCTCCATTTTATTTCTCCCGATAAATGTTGCTGAATATCGGTCGGAGGTGCTTGTAGAGGAACAACGAGAACAGTGCCGCTATCAAGCCTTTCACAAACGTGAACGGCACGTTGAACACCAGCAGACACTCCGCGAGATTGTTTACATTCGGGTTAATTTTCTGATAAGCGCCGATGATTGCTTCCATCGGGAGAATCATCTTGTCGAAGAGCGGATAGATGAGGAAAAAGTTTGACACAAAGCCAAAAAGCGCCATCGTAACCGCGCCGACCGCGCAGCCGATTACCGCGCGCGACAGCTTTTTCTTCTTGTGGGCGATAATTCCCGCGGGCAGTACCAGCGCAACGCCCAAAATAAAGTTGGACAGCTCGCCCACGCAGCCCGTGCTTGATGTAATGCAGCCGATTGCGTTCTTGATAAGGCAGACGAAAACGCCCGAAACAGGCCCCATTGTCAGCGACGCCAGCATCGCGGGTGCGTCCGAGAAATCGAAGCTGATGAAGAACGGCATAATCGGAATTTTTATCTCAAATTCCGCCAGCACATACGACAGCGCCGCCATCAGCGCCGTGAACACCAGCCACCTTACGTCTACTCTTCTCCCTTGTTTAACCGTGTTTTCCATTGAAATTCCCTTTCCTCAGGGTTTTTCTTACTCGAACAAAAATCCCGATTTTCAGACAAAAATCCAAAAATCGGGGGCGCAAATATAGACTATTTGTGTTCTGTTCTTTCATCCGGACTATACCGTCGGTATCGGAATTTCACCGATTCAACAGCTTCTCGAGCCAAACCGCCCGTTCTGCCGCTCGCGGACTTTAACCGCCGGTGGGGACTTTCACCCCGCCCCGAAACAGATAATAATGTATTTGTGAGTTACCTCACTACTACATTATATTACATCTGCCGGAATTTGTCAAGGGGTTTTATTCAATATTTATTCAATATTCTGAATTTGCTCGCGAATTTTTTCAATCTCGCTCTTTTGGTCAACAACAACCTTCGTTACCTCGATATCCTGAACCTTTGAGCCTATCGTGTTGGTTTCGCGGTTCATCTCCTGAACGAGAAAATCCAGCTTTCTGCCTATCGGCTCGTTGCTCTCGAGCATTCCGCGAAGCTGCGAAATATGCGAGCGCAGACGCACAGTTTCCTCGTCAACGGCGGTTTTTTCGGAGAAAATTCCCGCTTCGAGCAAAATTCTGCCCTCGTCCACGTTCTTCCCGTCAAGCACCTCGCACATTCTGTCGTACAGGCGCTTGCGATAATCCTCGACAATTTTCGGCGAGCGTTCCTCGATAAAATCAACATTTTTCTCGATAACCGCAGCCCGCTCGAGAATATCAGCGCGCATCTTTTCACCCTCGGTTTCACGCATTTTCAGGAAGTTGCCGAGTGCCTGTTCGAGCACGCTTTTGAGGTCTTCCCAGAGCTGTTCCTCATCGGTTTCGGCTTTGACGACGGTGAACGCGTCGGGTATTCTCATAACGTTTGACAGCGCGAGGTCATCGGTGAGGTTGAACTCGTCCTTGATTTCGCGCAGCGCCGCTATGTACTCCGAGATAACCTCCTTGTTCACGGTAATCTTCTCGGAAACCGCCGCGACGTTCTGCACAAGTACCGACACCTCAACCTTACCGCGCGAGATTTTGCCGTAAAGGAACGATTTTATGCGCTCCTCCGCGAAATTCATACTCCTGGGCAAACGGCAGGAAAACTCGTAATAACGATGATTTACCGAGCGAATTTCAACCGTAATATCGCGCCCGTTCAAAACCGCCTCGGCTCTCCCGAAGCCTGTCATACTTTTAATCATTTGTTTTCTCCTTAAAATTTATTTCATAGCACCAAAAATCAAACCCGAACATAAAAGTCTCGCCGACGCGCTTAAAACCGTGATTTTCGTACAACCTGAACGCGGGCTCATTTCCCTTTGCGACAAGGAAAAACATACCGCCGAAGCCGCGATTTTGCACATCGTTTTTGATAAATTCGAGCAGCTTTCCGGCAATTCCCTTGCGCTGAAAATCGCGTCTTACACCAACGCGGTACAGATTGCAAGCGTTTTCGATTGACGACAATTCCGCGACATCTTCGTCAACTCCCGCGCCCGCCGCAGCAATAATCTCACCGTCCGAAACCGCGATATAAAGCGATTTCTGCGCGATATCGCGTTCAACATCGTCAAGAAGCGGGTAATTCTCGTCCCAAGTCAGCCCTTTTGTTCCCACAAGCGAGCGGTAAAGGCGCATTATCTCCGCAGAATTTTCGGGCTCGGCAAGCCGGATTTCAAACATACTGCGCTTTCCTCTCGATGTATTTCAGCAGTCTCGGTCGGTTGAAGCGCTGAATTGCCACGAACGCCAAATCGCAGAGCGCCGCCGCAACCGATGTCCCGAAGAACACCCAAAAATATCCGAACGGAATAGCCAAGAACATCGACAAAAGCCCTGCCGCCGCGCAGCATTCGTGCACAATCTCCGCTTGACAGCCAGCCTTTACAACTTGCTCGGGCGTTTTCTTTTCAAGCGAGAACAAATCCTCGTCTGCTGTCGGCAGGAAGTTTTTCCACTTTTTCACGCGCAGCTTTTTGTACAAATTTTCCTCAAAGGCACGCGGCGCAAACCATTTTCTCCTGTAATTCACATCGTTCTTCAAGAAAAAGTCGAACAATCCGCCGATAACCAGCCGCACCGTGAAGTGATAGCAAACCGTCATCGCGACAATTCCCAGCGTGAAGTACACGGGCTTTTTCGTGCCGAGGAAAATTCCCCAAAACGCGAAAAAAAACACAAGTGAAACTCCCGAAACCGCAAACAATTTCTTAACCATTTGTTCTGCCTTTCAAAATTCTGTCAGCAGCAAGCATTATGCCCGTTTTGCCCGTGGAGAACGTCAGTCCGCCCTGAACCCAAGCCGCAAAAGGCTCGCGAAGCGGTGCGTCCGCAGAAAGCTCAATCGACGCGCCCATCGTAAACGCGCCCGCCGCCATAATCACCTTGCTGTCGTAGCCGGGCATATCCCACGGTTCGGGCATCGCCGAGCTGTCCACGGGCGAGCCGCTCTGAATGCCCTCGCAGAACCGTATCAGCTCCTCTGCACCGTTCAGCTTTATCGCCGCGATAATGTCCGTGCGCTTTTCGTTGTACCTCGGGAACACCTCGTACCCGAACTCCTCGAAAAGCGCTGCCGCGAACACCGACGTTTTCAGCGCCGCGCAAACCGCCTCGGGTGCATGGAACAAGCCGAGATACATTCCACGAAGCTGGTTCAGCGAGCAGCCGACTTCTTTGCCCGCGCCGGGTGTTGTCAAACGGTACGCGCACTGCTCGATTAAATCCGCGCGTCCTGCTATGTAACCGCCCGTTTCGGCAATTCCGCCGCCCAAATTCTTGATTAAACTGCCGACAATCAAATCCGCGCCAACCGCTGTCGGCTCACGCTTTTCAACAAGCTCACCGTAACAGTTGTCCACAAGCACAATGCACTCGGGATTTACCGATTTCACTGCTTTGATAATCTTCTCAATCGTATCGATATCAAAAGACGGTCGGAGCGAATAACCGCGCGAACGCTGGATATAAGCCGCTTTGCAGCCCTTTGCGTTCTCCGATATTTTCTCGTAATCGGGCAAGCCGTTCTCGTCGAGCTTTACCACGGTGCTCGTTACCCCGTAATCGAGCAGAGAGCCGACGTTCTCCCCGAAAACCGCCTCCTGAATAGTATCGTAAGGCATTCCCGTGGTGAACAGAATGTTGTCGCGGTTTCGGAGAATACCGAAAAGCGCCGTTACAATCGCGTGAGTACCGTTCACGAAATTGTGCCGCACAAGCGCGTCCTCCGCACCCAAAACCTGCGCGAAAACCGCGTCCAGCTTGTCGCGCCCCTCGTCGCCGTAGCCGTAGCCCGTCGTGCCTTTGAGGTGCATTTCGCTCACTCTGTTATCGATAAACGCTTTCAGCACACGCCTGCCGTTGTAATCACAAAGCTCGTCAAGCTCCGCGAAACGTTCCGCGCACTTTTTCATCGCATTTTCCGCCGCCCGTTCAACCTCGGGTGAAAATTCAAAAAAATCCATTTCAAGCTCCTTGCCGGGCAGCGTGACGCTGCACCCTATTTTGCACCAAATATCATCTTTGGATAAATTTTTTGCCCGCAAGCAACAAATCATTTTGCCAAAATATTTCTCATTATAATTATAACTTTTTTCCGGTCAAATGTCAATAGCCAATTTGTCCGCAATCATAAACCGTACATTCCAAACATAATATTTACTGTTCCGCAAAACATCTTAAGGGGGTATTTCATTGAAGCAGTACGGCGAAGGAAATGAAGAAAGATGCGTCATTCTCGGAAATTATATCGTGCAGAACAACGCTACCGTAAGAAGTACCGCAAAACAGTTCGGAATCAGCAAAAGCACGGTTCATCAGGATATAACCACAAAGCTCGAAAAAGCGAACAAACGCCTTTACGACGAGGTTAAAACCGTTTTGGACAAAAACAAACAGGAGCGACATATCCGCGGCGGCGAGGCGACTAAACAAAAATATCAGGCGCTCAAAAACAAAAAGCTCACCGTCGGGCAAAAATGAAAAATGCGGCTCTTTTCGGAGCCGCACTTTTATTTAAGTTAAGATTACTTCTTTACCATTGCCTCAACTTCGGCAGCAAAGTCGTCCTGCTTCTTTTCAATACCCTCGCCGCGCTCGTAGCGAACAAAGCTGTCAACCTTGATGGAGCAGCCCTGTGCCTTCTCAACGGACTGGATATACTTGCCAACGCTCATGGTGTCGTCCTTGAAGTACTTCTGGTCGAGCAGGCAAACCTCCTCGAAGAACTTTCTCATACGGCCTTCAACAATCTTCTCGGCAACATTAGCGGGCTTGCCCTCCTGCTCAACGAGCTTGGTCTGAACCTCTTTCTCGTTTGCGAGAACATCAGCGGGAACGGTGTCCTTGCTGACATACTGCGCGCCGAGAGCGGTTACCTGAAGAGCAACGTTCTTGCCGCAAGCGAGAACCTCTGCGTCGTCAGCCTTGTCGGTAACGAGCTTAACAAGAGTACCGAGTCTGCCGCCGTCGTGCATATAAGCGATGAGAGTGCCTTCCATCTTTGCGAAACGGCGAATTTTGATGTTCTCACCGATAGTAGCAATCTTGTTGGTGAGGTAGTCGGACATCTTCTCGTTAGTGCCGGAAACCGTGCACTCCATAAGAGCGTCGGGGTCAGCAACATCGTTGTCGAGAATTGTGTTTGCGATTTCCTCAACCATTGCGAGGAACTTGTCGGACTTTGCGCAGAAGTCGGTTTCGCAGTTGATTTCAGCAACTACGCCGATGTTGCCTCTGGTCATTGCCTTAACAACGCCCTCGGCAGCAATTCTGCCTGCCTTTTTAGCAGCCTTTGCAAGGCCCTTTTCACGAAGAATTTTAACAGCTTCATCGCGGTTGCCGTCTGCTTCCTGGAGCGCTCTCTTGCAGTCCATCATGCCGCAGCCGGTCATATCGCGCAGCTCTTTAACGTCCTGTGCAGTTATATTAGCCATTTTCTTTCTCCTTATAATAATTATTCCTCAGTCTGAGCCTCTTCCGCTTCAGCAGCCTCGGTTTCGGTTCTGCCCTGATTAGCGGAGATGATAGCGTCTGCCATTGCGCCGGCAATCAGCTTTACAGCGCGGATAGCGTCGTCGTTGCCGGGGATAACGTAGTCGATTTCATCGGGGTCGCAGTTGGTGTCAACGATTGCGACAACGGGGATACCGAGCTTTCTAGCCTCGGAAACCGCAATCTTCTCCTTGCGCGGGTCAACAACAAAGAGTGCGCCGGGGAGCTTCTTCATATTCTTGATACCGCCGAGGAACTTCTCGAGCTTCTCAATTTCGAGGTTGAGCTTGATAACTTCCTTCTTGGGGAGCAGGTCGAAGGTGCCGTCTGTTTCCATTGTGTGGAGCTGTTCAAGACGGTTAATTCTTCTCTGAATGGTCTTGAAGTTGGTCATCATACCGCCGAGCCAGCGAGCGTTTACATAGTGTGCGCCTGCGCGAACAGCCTCTTCCTTGATGGAATCGGCAGCCTGCTTCTTGGTGCCGACGAAAAGGATTTCGCCGCCGTTTGCTGCGGTCTCGTGAATGAAGTTGTAAGCCTCATCGAGCTTTCTTACTGTTTTCTGAAGGTCGATGATGTAGATTCCGTTTCTCTCGGTGAAGATATACGGAGCCATCTTCGGGTTCCATCTCTTGGTGAGGTGTCCGAAGTGAACGCCTGCCTCCAGAAGCTGTTTCATAGATACTACTGCCATTGATTTTTCCTCCTGATTTTGGTTAATTTCCTCCTGCACGAAACATTCCTCAAGCGCCGAAACGCACCGGAAAGGAACTGTCGCGCAGTGTGTATTTATGCACGAATTTACCTCGTGCACATTTACCGAATTATTATACCATATTTCCCTTCATTTTACAAGAGTTTTTTGTTCGTCTATTTAAACAAACTTCCAAACCCTTTACCCCTCGGTTTTCGGCAATTTGACGGAACATCGCAGGAAACAAGAATTGTGTCCTCGCCGATAACCTCGATATCGCACCATTTTATGAACAAATCCTCTTCTCTGCCGAAAAGCCCGAAGAATTTTGACTTGCCGAACACGATTATACGGCAGATTTTCGCGGTGCAGTTCTCGAACTCAATATCGTCGGGAAAACCCAGCCGCGCGCCGTTTTTCACGTTGATGATTTCCTTGCACCGCAAATCGTTGAAGCTAAAAACCATTTTTCTCACCTCTCGACATTTTATGCTTGTAAATGCCGAAAAAGACTGGTTTTTCAAGCTTCAGACAAGGTTGAGAAGAAATTCCTCCGCTTGTTTTATGCTGCCCTTGTCGAAATTTGATGTATCGGTATTGTCGGGGTTTTCGGGGTAGTCCGTAACCCAAAATGTCGCTAAACCAAGCGATTTTGCGGGCATTATGTCCTCCTTGACGCTGTTGCCGACAACAATGCACTCGTCCACAGTTTTCCCTGTTTTTTCCATAATTTCCGCGAAATACTTCGGATTCGGCTTGCAGAACGAGCTGTTGTCGTAATTTGTAATCAGCGTAAAATCGCTCTCGTCGAGGTTTATCCACTTCAGGCGCGTTATCATCGCCGACAGCGGGAACACCGAGTTTGTCGATAAAATCAGGTCAAAGCCCGCGTTTTTCAGCCTTGTAATCATCGGCTTCATATCGCGGTTTTCACGCAGCGACGCGCGCGTTTTGTCGAACTCGTTCACATAAAATTCATCGCAAAGCGGCTTCGCGTCGGGCTTGTCGGGATTTTTCGCGCGGAAAACTTCCCAGAAAACCTCGCTGTTAAGCCGAGAACCGTCGTTTTTCACCATCGCCGCGGTGCCCGCCCAAAGGTCGTCCACAACAATTTTCGCGTCATAGCCGAGCGGCGCGAGCTTTTTCGTCAGCCCCGCGAAATACAGCTTCAAAAAATCCTCGCTCACGAACGGCACGAGCGTCCCGTCCATATCAAACATTATCGTGCTTTTCTTCATCTTTACCCTCCGCCTTTTTCTTTTTCTCCAGCTTTCTGCGCTCCAGCGATTCCTTGCGCTTCTGAACCTTTCGTTCATACGAAGAAATGTCCTCGTCGTTTGCCGTGAAAACCGAGCGAATTACCGTGTAATTTGTGTCGGAAATCCGCGCCGCCTTCAGCTTAACGAGAAATTTTCCGTGCTCCTTGCACTCGGCTATGGTTCTGCACGACCGCCTGTTGCTGAAAAACCACTCGCGAACGCTCATTTTTTCCTCGCAGTACGGGCAGTTTATCACGCCGAGCCGCTTGTCGCGTATCATATTGTCGCCGTCAACCTTTTCAATATAATCCTTGACAATCGGCACTGCCGCGGCTGTCGAGGACATCTCGGCATACTCCGCGATGCCCTTCACCATATCCAGCTTTTTCAGCACCTCATAAGTAAGGTACGCGTCGTTCAGCGCGTCGTGGACCTGCACGTCAATCGGGATTTCCAGCTTTTCCGCTGCCGCTGACAGCGCGCATTGAAGGTGCTCGGCAGCGGTTTGACGGTTGAAGATAAGCTGAAGATTGATATAATCCCGCCCGAAAACCGCGTTCTCGCCGTGCGCGCGAAGATTATCGCACAAAATCCCGATATCGTCAAAGCCCCACGTTATAATGCGGTACTCCTCGCCGCACCACTCCGCGAACCGCCTGAACGCCTGCGGGAACGTTTCCTTGTCAGCCAAATCCGCGCGCGTTATGCCCGTGATTTTCTCGACATACGGGTTCATCTTTTTGTAGAATTTCGGTCGGACGTTGATTTTGATTTTGTCGAGAAGATTGAAATTCTCGTCCGTCTTCACAGCGCCGATTTGGATTATCTCGCCGTACAAAACAACGGGACTGCGGACAATCATCGCATTGTTAAGCGCCTGATTCCACTCAAGGTCAAGTATAATATAATTCATAATTTCTCAAATTGTAAGCGTTCCGCCAACGTTTTCGCGGCGCCACTCGGCGTATTCCTCATAAGTTCCCGAACGGTCAAAGCAGCCGTCTTCGGTGATTTCGATAATTCTGTTTGCAGCGGTTTCGAGTATCTCAAGGTCGTGCGTTGCAAAAAGCAGGTTGCCCTTGAACTCGGAAAGTCCGTTGTTAACAGCGGTTATGCTCTCGAGGTCGAGGTGGTTTGTCGGTCTGTCGAGAATAAGCACGTTGCTCTTGAACAACATCATTCTCGAGAACATACAGCGCACCTTTTCGCCGCCCGAAAGCACCTTAACCGGCTTGAAAACGTCATCGCCCGAGAACAGCATTCTCCCGAGAAATCCGCGCAGATAGCTTTCGGTTTCGTCCTTCGAGTACTGCCGCATCCAGTCCAAAATCGACAGCTCGCAGCCGTTGAAATACGCGCTGTTGTCGTTCGGGAAATAGGAAACCGTGATTGTGCCGCCCCATTTGAACGAGCCTTCGTCGGGTTCAAGCTCCTCGGTGAGAATCTTGAAAAGCGTTGTCACGGCGATTTCGTTTGCGCCGACAAACGCGATTTTATCGCCCTTTCCCACGGTGAACGAAACGTTGTTCAGCACCTTCACCCCGTCAACCGTCTTGGACAAACCCGTCACCTGCAGGATATCCTTGCCCGCCTCGCGCTCCATATCAAAGCCGATATACGGGTACTTTCGCGAGCTTGCGGGCATTTCCTCAACAGTGAGCTTGTCAAGCAGCTTTCTGCGCGAGGTTGCCTGTTTGGACTTGGATTTGTTCGCGGAGAAGCGCGCGATAAAGTTTTGAAGTTCCTTGATTTTTTCTTCAGCCTTTTTGTTCTGCTGTTTAATCATACGCTGAATAAGCTGCGAGCTCTCGTACCAAAACTCGTAGTTTCCGACGTACATTTTGATTTTTCCGTAATCGATGTCCACGATATGCGTGCAGACGTTGTTGAGGAAGTGGCGGTCGTGCGAAACCACGATAACCGTTCCGAAGTAATCCGCGAGAAAATCCTCAAGCCACGAAACCGCGTCCACATCGAGGTGGTTTGTCGGCTCGTCCATCAGGATAATATCGGGATTTCCGAAAAGACACCGCGCCAGCAGCACTTTAACCCTCTCGTTGCCCGAAAGGCTCGACATACTCTGATACAAAAGCTCCTCGGAAAGCCCGAGTCCCTGTATCAGCTTCGACGCGTCGGATTCTGCCTCCCAGCCGTTAAGCTCGGCAAATTCCGCCTCGAGCACCGACGCTTTTTCGCCGTCCTCGTCCGAAAAATCCTCTTTAGCGTAGAGCGCGTCCTTTTCCTGCATAACCTCGTAAAGCCGCTTGTTGCCCATAATCACGGTGTCAAGCACAGTGTACTCGTCAAACGCGTAGTGGTCTTGGCTCAACACCGACATACGAAGATTTTCGGGCTTTGTCACGCTGCCCTTTGTCGGCTCAAGCTCACCGCAGAGCACCTTCAGAAAGGTCGATTTTCCGGCACCGTTTGCGCCGATTACACCGTAGCAGTTTCCCGCCGTGAACTTCAAATCAACGTTCTTGAATAAAACCTGTCCGCCGAAAGATACGGCGACATCCGATACTGTTATCAATACAATTCTCCTTATCTAATATATGCAATCGCAAGCGTTGCCCATTCGCGCACCCAATAATTGAGCAAATTCCACACGGGTGTTTTCGCGGAATGTGCGCCCGTTTGCAAACCGTTTTTCTTTGCGTAAATCGACGCGCGGTATTGATGAAACTCGCTTGTGACTATCATTATGTTTTCCGAAATTCCGAGATTTTCGAGAATTTCACGCGAAAAGGCAAGATTTTCCTCGGTTGACGTGGATTTGTCCTCGGTGAAAATCCGCTTGTCCTCAATCCCGTTTTCTATCAAATATCGCCGCATACACTCCGCTTCCGAGATGTTCTCACCGCCGCCTTGACCGCCGCTTGCGATACACACAGCCTCGGGGTTTTCCCGAAGCACATCAAGCGCCGCGTCCAGCCTGTTCTTCAGCATCAAGCTTGGCTCTTCTCCGCGAACCTGACAGCCGAGAATTATCACGGCTTCGGTTTTTTCGAGCGGCTGCTCGGTGCACGAAATCATATTCACCGTGAAAAACACGCAAATTCCCGCCGCAAAAGCTGCCGTCGCTCCGACAACGCAGAGCGCGATTTTCCCGAAAACCCTGCTCCAAAGCCGTTTTACAAGTGCGCAAAATTTTTTCCAAAAAACGCCAAGAGCGATTATCGAGCCGAAAATCACCCAGCCGATAACCGTTCCCGCAGTAAAAAAATTTATGCTAACCCACACCAGCAGAACACCCGCGATTGCCGCGATGATTGTTCTGATGATTTTTGAGGTTCTTTCCATCAGATTGCCGAAAAGCCCTGTTCAAGGTCGGCAATGATGTCGTCAACGTTCTCCAAGCCAACCGACAGGCGAATCAGACCGCCGTCAATTCCCGCCGCAACAAGCTGTTCATCGGTAAGCTGACGATGCGTAGCGGACGCGGGGTGAAGAACGCAGGTTCTGATATCGGCAACGTGCACCTCGTTTGACGCGAGCTTCAGGCTGTCCATAAACTTCACGGCAGCGTTTCTGCCACCCTTTATCGAGAACGAAATTACGCCGCTCGTGCCGTTCGGGAGGTACTTTTTCGCAAGCTCGTGTCCCTTGCTTCCCTCAAGCGCGGGATAGGTCACAAACTCGACTTTTCCCGTTGACTTGATGTATTTAGCAACAGCAAGCGCGTTCTCGCAGTACTGCTTCATACGAACCGCAAGCGTTTCCAGACCGAGATTGAGCAAGAACGACGAGTTCGCCGCGGGATAGCAGCCGAAGTCGCGCATAAGCTGCATTCTCGCTTTAACGATGTACGGCGCAAAAGCGTATTTTTCGGTGTAGACAATGCCGTGATAGCTCTCGTCCGGCTCGGTCATACACGGGAACTTGCCGTTTGTCCAGTCGAATTTGCCGCTGTCCACGATAACGCCGCCGACCTGAACCGCGTGTCCGTCCATATATTTCGAGGTGGAGTGGATAACGATGTCCGCGCCCCACTCAAACGGTCTGCACAAAATCGGCGTTGCGAAGGTGTTGTCGATGATAAGCGGGACGCCGTGCGCGTGCGCAACCTTCGCCCACATCTCGATATCAAGCACCGTGAGCGCGGGATTTGCCAGCGTTTCGCCGAACACAGCCTTCGTGTTCTCCTTAAACGCGGCGGAGAGCTGTTCCTCGGTAGCGTCGTGGTCAACGAAAATGCACTCGATGCCCATTTTCTTCAGCGTTGTGCCGAAAAGGTTGATTGTACCGCCGTAAATCGACGCGGACGCGATAAAGCTGTCGCCCGCCTCGCAGATATTGAGGATTGAAATGAGCGAAGCCGCCTGTCCGCTTGACGTGCACATTGCCGCAACGCCGCCCTCCAGCGCCGCGATTTTCTTCTCAACGCAGTCGGTTGTGGGGTTCTCGAAGCGCGAGTAAATCAGGCTTTTCGTGGGGTCGTCAAAAACCGCCGCAACCTCGTCGGTTGACTCGTAAACATAAGTTGTGCTCTGAACAATCGGCATAACGCGCGGCTCGCCGTTTTTTGGAGTATAGCCCTCGTGCAGGCATTGTGTTTCAATTTTCATTTCGTCCACCTCTTATTTTATGTAGTCTTTCAGCGCGTTCAAAAGCGCCGCCGTTTCCTCGTCCGTTCCTATGGTAATCCGCAAACAGTTGTCAATACGCGGCTTGTTGAACCAGCGAACGTAGATATCCTTTGATTTCAGGTACTCGAAAATTTCCTTTGCGGGGTATTTTTCGTGCGAAGCAAAGATGAAATTTGTCGAACTGTCGGGGATTTTGAAGCCCATTTCGCGCATTTTTTCCGTCAAATTATCGCGCGTTTTGATAACTCTCGCAATCGTTTCACGGAAATATTTCTCGTCCTTAATCGAAGCAATTCCCGCAACCTGCGCGACGCTGTCCACGGGATAGCTGTTCACGCTGTCCTTCGCGGCGTAAATCGCGGCAATCGCGTCCGCGCTTCCCATCGCGTAACCGATGCGCATTCCCGCCATAGAACGGCTCTTCGAGAAGGTTCGCGTTATGACGAGATTGTCGTACTCCTTGAGCAGCGGAATTGCCGTAATCCCGCCGAAATCCACATACGCCTCGTCCACGATAACCACGGAATCGCGGTTGTTATCGAGAATAATCCGCAGAAAATCCAAATCCCTGCCGATTGACGTGGGCGCGTTCGGGTTCGCGAGAACAACTCCGCCGTTTGCGCGCTTGTAGTCCTCGGGATTGATGTTGAAATCCGCGTCAACCCTTATCTGCTCATACGGAATGTCCAGAATTTCGCACCAGACCGTGTTGAACGAGTAGGTTATATCGGGGAACAAAATCGGCTTTTTCGAGTTGAAAAACGCGCGAAAGCACAGCGACAAAACATCGTCCGTGCCGTTTCCCGCGAACACGTTTTCGGGCTTTAAGCCGTGATATTCCGCGATTGTTTTCACAAGCTCCACAGCGTTTGCCGAGGGATATTTTTTGAGATTTTTCCCGTCAAAATTGTTTATAGCCTTAACTGCCTCGGGTGACGGCGGGTACGGATTTTCATTCGCGTTCAGCTTGATGAAATCCGTCTTGTTGGGCTGTTCACCCGCAACATAAGGCTCGATTTTAATCAGATTGTCTTTCCAGCTCATTTTTTTCTCCAAAAATTAACGCCCCGACAAAGCGGAGCGTTAAACAGTAATACCGCATTAAAGCTCGTCAGGCTCGTCGTCAAGCTCGAAAACAAGCTTTTTTCCGCAGTTCGGGCAGTCCATTCCGCCCTTTTGTGCCTGATCGTAGTCGAAGCGGATTGTATTCTCGCAGTTGGGGCAAACGGTTTCATACATTTCGCCGACGTCCTCTTCGATATCGTCGTCGTCATAGTAATCCTCGTCGTAGTCGCTCTCGCCGTAAAGCTCGTCCTCGAGGTCGCAAACGCTCTCCTCAAGGTCGGTCATTACGCTTGCAACATCGTCAAGCTCCTCGTCAACCTCTTTGAGATTTTCCGCAATATCCGACAGCACGTCCAAAATCGCGTCGATAATCTTGTCGTCCTTGTTAAGCCCCTCGCAGAGCCCTTTTATATAAGTTACCTTTTCTCCGATTGTCATAAAAATACCTCTTTTCAACAAACGAAAATTACTTATCAAAAATTACTTTACGCGCTCCATATACTCGCCGGTTCTTGTATCAATGCGAATCATTTCGCCCTCGTTGATGAACAGCGGAACGCGGATTTCCGCACCCGTTTCAAGAGTAGCGGGCTTGGTTGCGTTGGTAGCGGTGTTGCCTGCGAAACCGGGTTCGGTCGCGGTAACCTGAAGCTCAACAAAGTTCGGAGGCTCAACGCCGAAAACCTTGCCCTTGTAAGAGAGCACCTTGCAGAGCATATTCTCCTTAACGAACTTGAAGTTGTCGCCAACGTCCGAAGCGTTTACGGGAACGTCCTCGTAGGTTTCCTGATCCATAAAGTGATACAGCTCGCCGTCTGCGTAGGTGAACTCCATATCCTTTCTCTCGACAAAAGCTGTCGGGAACTTTGCGGACGGGTTGTAGGTTTTTTCAACAACCGAGCCTGTAATTACATTCTTGACCTTTGTGCGAACGAACGCTGCGCCCTTGCCGGGTTTAACGTGCTGGAACTCGATAATCTGCATTACGTTTCCGTCTTCCTCAAAAGTCATTCCGTTCCTGAAATCTCCCGCTGTGATCATACTAGCGAACCTCCAAATCTTTCATTCCACTCAAACGAGCATTTTTGTGATTACACCGCGCTTTTTCGCGGCGCAATCGTCCGATAAAGCGCATTTTTCGCGCTTAAACAAAATGTTACGGCATTATTATACCACATTTTACACTTCTTGTCAACCGAATTTTCTTCAACAACAAAAATTTTTACAACATTTTTCTCAAATGTGCACCAATTCTCTTGTTGCCGCGGTAAAATTCACGCAGCCGTCACCCGTGAGCACGCAGGTGTCGGTGATTTTCACGCCGAACCGCTCGGGAAGCCTGATATCGCAGCCCACCGCAAGCGTCATTCCCTCTTTGAGCATCGCACCGCCGTTTTCCTCGAGAAAAGGCGGCTCGGACACATCAATTCCGATACCGTGCGCAAAGCCGCCGCGCGAGTATTTTTCAACATTCCACGCGTTCAGAGTTGCCCGCGCAACGCTGTCGGGAACGTTCGAGCTAATCTCCGAGCGAAGCGTTTTCAGCCCGTCAAAAACCGCGCAGGAAACCGCGTTGTAAGCGTCCTCCTGCTTGGCGGAAATCTTCCCTACGGCAACTGTTCTCGCCATTTTCGCGCAGTACCCACCAACTCTCGCGCCAAATTCCATTAAAAGGAAATCGCCCTCGCGGATTTGCCGTGAGCTCGGACGCGCGTGTGGTAACGCCGAGTTTTCGCCCGAAAGTGCCCTAGCGGAAAAAGCCGGCTCGTCCGCGCCGAATTCCACGAGAAAATAGTTGAGATACGCGGCAATCTGCCGCTCGGTCATTCCCTTGCGCACCGTCATCAAAAGCCGCTGATACGCCTTGTCGCAGACGCTTTGCGCTTTTTTCACACACGCGATTTCGCTCTCGCTCTTGATTGAACGCATTTTGAGCAAAGCCGACGTAAGCTCGCCGGTTGTGATAAAATCGGCGTAGTGGAGCATATTTTTCATCAAATCGAGCTCCGCGACCGTCATCTTATCGTTCTCAATATACAGCCGTTTTATGCCGAATTTAACGAGAATGTCAAGAATTTGCTTTAAACTCGAAAGCGTGAACACCACAAACCCGTTCGCGTTCACCAAAACGCCTTTTCCGACGAACAAAAACCGCGCTTCCTTTGAAACAAGGGCAATCGCGCTGCCGATTTCCGAGCCGCAAAGATATCTAATCGACTCCGCCGACGTCACAAATGCTGCCGAGCGCTCGTCGGGGAGGAAGCTCGCAAGCTGCTCCGCCGCGGTCATTTCTTCTCCTCAAACAGGTAGTCGAGCGCCTGAATTGCCAGCATATAGCTGTATTTTCCGAATCCCGCGATGCTACCCGCGCAGACCGGCGCGATTACGCTCGTTTTGCGGAACTCGTCGCGACCCGAGATATTGCTCAAATGTACCTCTATAACGGGAATTTTTATCGCGGCAATCGCGTCGTGAATTGCATAGCTGTAATGCGTGTAAGCGCCCGCGTTCAGCACAATTCCGTCGTATTCAAGCCGCGCGGCGTGAATGCTGTCGATGATGCTTCCCTCGCTGTTGCTTTGGAAGAATGAAATCTCGTGACCGAGTTTTTGCGCGACCTCGTAAAGCTCGTCGTTAATCGCCTTGAGCGACTCGTCGCCGTAGATATTCGGCTCGCGCTCGCCGAGAAGATTCAGATTCGGCCCGTTTATAACCAAAATTTTCATAATTTTCCACCTTTTCACAAATTATCGTAAAACCGCTTCATTTCAGCCGCGTCCTCTGCCTGCGTTCCGTCGCTCTCGCAGATTATCGACGGCGACAGCCCGCGCGCCTTAATTTCCTCAAGAAGCGGCTTGTAATCGGGACCGAAATGCTCGTCCGCGAACGTGAGGTGCTTTTTCTCACCGCCGCTCGTGTACTCGATTTTGCTGAAGTGAATGTGCATTTTCGACAATCTTTCGTGCCCCAGCGCGTTTTCGATTAAATCAAGCATTTTCGCGTAATCGGCGCGCTCGGTTATCCCGCCGAGAGTGCGCGCGTTGAGATGCCCGAAATCAACCGTCGGCAAAAACCGCTCGTCCACCCCGCACAGCTCCAAAACCTCTTCGAGCGTGCCGAGCTGATTGATTTTTCCCATCGTTTCGGGGCAGATTACGATGTCCGACAGCCCGTTTTCATCAAGCGTTTCCTGCGCCTTTTTCAGCGTTTGCTTCGCGAGATAGGTCGCTTCGGCTCTCGTCATCTTTGAACAAGAGCCGCTGTGAACCACGATTTTCTGCGCTCCGACAGACTTCGCAGCCTTTGCCGACTCTAGAATATAATTCACGCTGTTCAGGCGCTTTTCCTCTTCAGTTGACGAAAGCGAAATGAAATACGGCGCGTGAAGCGTCACATAAATCCCGCTTTCCCGCGCGATTTCGGGGAGCTTTTTCACCGTGCTCTCCGATATCCTCACGCCGCGCCCGCACTCGATTTCGTAGCCATTAAGCCCGAGTTCACCGAGATAAGCCGGCAAATCCTCGGGAAATTTCCGCTTTCCCCAGCTGATTGAATTACCTCCGGGACCGAATGTAATCATCACTTCAACTCCAAATTACTGTAATCTCTCTTGAAAACAAGGCTCTCCAGCCGCCTTTTCAGCTTGAACGTCCAAGTATTTTCGAGGTGAAACGGCTCTACGAGCACCGTCCGCACACCTTTTAAATTCCCCGCCATAATGTCGGTGAAAATTTGGTCGCCGACAACCAGCGTTTCGGATTTTTCCGCGTTCATCGCCTTCATCGCGCGCGTTATCCCAAACGTGAGCGGTTTCGCGCCGTTTGCCGTGAACGGAAGCCCGAGCTTTGCCGCAAGCGGGGCAACGCGCTTGTTTGTGTTGTTGGACACGACGCGCATCTTTATCCCAAGCGCGCGCATCTCGTCAAGCCACTCGGGGACGCCGCTCTCCGCACAGGGGTTTCCGTGCATCGAAAGCGTGTTGTCCATATCGAGAACCAGCGCCGTTACGCCGTTTTTTTCGAGAAACTCCTTATTTATAGATAAAACGTTCTTCAAATGGAACGTCGGTTTAAACAGCATTAAATCACCCGTGACAGTATTAAAGCGGACATAATATGCCCGCTTTAACAGTTGTTCTAATCAATACTTACGCTTGCGAGCAGCTTCGGACTTCTTCTTACGTTTTACCGAAGGCTTTTCGTAATGCTCTCTTTTACGAACTTCAGCAAGAACGCCGTCCCTTGCGCACGAACGCTTGAAACGCTTTAACGCGGTATCGAGCGATTCATTTTTGCCAAGACGAATTTCCGCCATCTATATTTCCCTCCCCTTGCCGAACGGCACAGGCTATACTCCGTATAATAACAGTACTTCATCATTATACAACATTCTCTTCACTTTGTCAAGATATATTTCTCAAAAACCTAATCTTTTTTCATTTTTGGTAATATCAGACAAATTCAACCGAAAATTTTCGGCAAAGAGAACAATCTGCACAAATTCGATTACTTATCCCACTCCGAGATATCAACAGGCTCGCCGTCAGCCCAAAGGTGTTCAAGCTGATAAAAATCGCGTGCTTCCTCTTGGAAAACGTGAACAATCACGTCGATGTAGTCGAGCACAATCCAATTATTGCTCGGCGAACCGTCAATTCCCTTCGGCTTCACGCCCTTCTGCGCAAGCTGATACTCAACCTCGTCGGCAAGCGCTTTAACCTGCGTTGAGGAAGTGCCCGACGCTATCACGAAATAGTTCGCGAGAACCGTTATATCCTTCACCTTGAGCGCAGTGATTTTTTCCGCTTTTTTGCTCGAAAGTGCCTTTACGGCAATCTCCAACTCTTCAATATCTTTCATAAGCTCTCCTTGTTTTTGTTGAATTTCAGGTAGTAATTGTACGCCTCAAACGTTGATACGGGCAGCAGCGCGCATTTTCCCGCAACGGTCTGTATCTGATAAATCAGCGCAATCGACATTGCTTTATCGATATCATCGTAGCAATACTCGCGCATCTTCTCAACGCCCTTGTAATCGCGTTCCTCGGATATCATATCGCCGAGGTAGACTATTTTTTCCAGCAGCGTCATTCGCGCGCAGCCAACCGTGTGATAACGAATAGCACCGATAATTTCATCATCGTCAATCCCGAGCTTCTCGCGGACGTAATACCCGCCCGCAACGCCGTGCCAGAGCGCTTTTGACGCGATTTCCGCAGGGTCGGGATTGAGCCCGCTTTCAAGCGTGTACTGCTTCTGTCGGTCGGGCAAATCCTCTTTCATTATGTCGTGGAGCAGTCCCGCGAGATAACACCGCTTCTTGTCCGCACCAAAACGCTCCGCGAGCTTCCAGCACTCCTCGGCAACGTTCATACTGTGCCGAAAACGCTTTTTCGACAACCGCGCTTCCAGCAGCCTTTCGTATTCGTCAAATTCTTCGTATCTGCTCAATCTTTTGTTCCTCTAATCATTTATCTTAATCCGATATCCTCCGCAAGCAGCGAGTACATACAAATATCACCGACACCCGCATTGCTTTTTGCAGCCTGCCGCAGAGTGCCCTCGTATTTCATTTTGCAGTTTCTCATAACCGCGCCCGAATGCGGATTTCTTGCATCGTGATAGCTTTCAACACGATTTACGCCGACTTCCTTGAAAAGGTACTCCAAAACCGCCGCCAGCGCCTCCGTCATATACCCGTTGTGCCAGAGCTTTTTCGACAAGCAGTAGCCGATGGTCACGCTCTCGGTATCCAAATCCGTCTTAATAGCGCCGATTGTTCCGACAGGCTCGGGGAAGTTGCTCTTCAAAACTATCGCCCACTGATAAAAATCATCTCTCGCGTAGCTTTTCACCCATTCCTCGGCAATCGCGCGGCTTTCCTCAACGCTTTTGTGCGGGCTCCAAATAAGATACTTCGTAACCTCGCTGTCCGCGCACCAGTTCTTGTACATAAACTCCGCGTCCGTTAACTCGATTTTGCGGAGAATAAGCCGCTCCGTTTCCAGAACGCGCGTTCCCTTGTGCGTCATCTGTAAAGTCCCTTTTCTTCAATATACCCGCGAACGTCCTCGGTTATCCACTCGGACGTGTCCTCACCTTTTTGGATTTTTTCGCGGATTTCGGTTGAGCTGATATCAACAACATTCGTCGGGAGCACCTTTATGTGACCAACCTCGGTCGCGTATTCCAGCATTTCCGAGAAGCTGTCGCCGCCTCTTGCCGCAGCGCAAACCTCGCACTCCTTGAGGATTGACTCGTACTTGTACCACTCCGTGAACGAGAACAGCATATCGCCGCCGATTAACAGGAAAAATCTCGCGTCCGTGTAACGCTTTTTCAGCGCGCGGAGCGTGTTTATCGTGTAGCTGATGCCGCCAAGCTCCCGCTCGATTTCGCAGATTTCAACCTCGCACTTGTCCGAAATTCCCGAAAACGCCCTTCTGCACATCTCGGCACGCTCGTCAAAAGGCGCGAGTTTTGTTGCCTTGTGAGGGCTTTCAAACGTGGGTATTATCAGCAATTTCCGCAGCTTGAGCTGTTCAATCGCTTCTTTTGCAAGATTTATGTGACCTTTGTGCGGCGGGTTGAACGCACCGCCGAAAATTCCCGTTTTAATCAAAGCTAATCTTCCTTTTCTTCGGGTCCTTGCTCACTCTGAACAGCACAAATTTCCGCCCGATAACCGCCACAACCTCCGCTCCAAGCCTCGGCGCAATCTCATCGGCAGCCTCGCGCGCTGTATAATCGCAGGACTCCTGCACGCCTATCTTTATCAGCTCGCGCGCGTTCAGCACGTTTTCAAGCTGGTTTACAAGCTCGTCGGTTATCCCCGATTTACCCACATAAAAAACGGGGTCAAGTGCGCTTGCCTGCGAACGCAGATTTGCGCGCTGTTTACTGTTTAGCATTGAATTTCTCCTTTAAAATCTCCGACAGCTTTCTGAAAGCGTCGGCACGATGACTGATTTTGTTCTTCTCATCAGCCGAAATTGTCGCCATACTCTCGTCCTCGTCGAGCATAAAAATCGGGTCGTAGCCGAAACCGTTTTTGCCGAGAGGCTTGTCGCCGATGTAACCTTCAACCTCGCCGCGCACGGAATACTCGTCGTCCTCGGCGAAAATGAAGTAAATCGTGCAGACAAAACGCGCCTTCCGCAGCTCCTCGGGAACGCCGTGCATTTCCTCAAGAACCTTTTGGCAAAGCTCCTTGTCGGTTGCGTTTTCACCCGCATAGCGTGCCGAATAAACGCCCGGCGCGCCGTCGAGAAAATCTATCTCAAGCCCGCTGTCGTCCGCGATTACAGGCTCACCAAGTTTCTCAAAAACCGCTCTCGCCTTTATGTGCGCGTTTTCCTCGAAGGTGTCGCCGTCCTCGACAATTTCGTCCGTAAAGCCCGCGTCCCTCATCGATACAACCTCGAAGCCAAACGGTTCGAGAAGCTCTCCGAATTCTCGCAGCTTTCCCTTGTTGTTGGACGCGATTATTAGCCTACTTCGCGGGTGTTCGTCTGATGTATTTTTCGTGTTCATAAAAAATCCTTTCGTTGTCAAAGCCTATGATTAAAATGATTATATCACAAAATTTTGCGTTTGTCAATCACTATTTGAAGCTGTCACTCAAACAGGAGGTTTGAAGGACAGCCCCAAAAGCGCGGCAGGCAGAAGCTGCCCCCAGCGGACGCCGCGCATCAAAGGGCTGTCACTCAAAGAGTGTATTAACATATTCCTCGGGAATAAACGGCTGCAAATCGTCGATTTTTTCGCCGACTCCGACCAGCTTTACGGGCAACCCAAGCTCATTTTTAATAGGAATAATAATTCCGCCCTTTGCCGTACCGTCAAGTTTCGTCAGCACAATTCCCGTGATATCGGCGGTTTCGTTGAAAAGCCGCGCCTGATTAACCGCGTTTTGTCCGGTTGTTGCGTCAAGTACAAGCAGCGTCTCAAGACTGCAATCGGGGCACTCTCTCGAGATAATCCGCGCGATTTTTTTCAGCTCCTCCATAAGATTTTTCTTGTTGTGAAGCCGCCCCGCGGTATCGCAAAGCACGATATCCGCACCGCGCGCTTTTGCCGCCGAAAGCGCGTCAAACACAACCGCCGCGGGGTCAGCACCCTCGCTGTGCTTGATAATCTCAACTCCCGCGCGGTCTGTCCAAATATTGAGCTGGTCAATCGCCGCCGCTCTGAATGTATCCGCAGCCGCCACGATAACCTTCTTGCCCGCGTTCTTGAAATTCGCCGCCATTTTGCCGATTGTCGTGGTTTTTCCCGCGCCGTTCACGCCGATAACCATTATCACGGACGGCTTTGTGTCCAGCTTCAGCTCGTTGTCCCCCGACAAAATTTCGGAGATGATGTTTTTGAGCATCTGCTTGACATCAGCGGGCTCGGTTGTGCCTGTTTTCTTGACCTCGGCACGCAGCTTGTCGCAAATATCCGCGCTTGTTTCCGCGCCGATATCCGACAAAATAAGCGTCTCCTCAAGCTCGTCGAAAAAGTCCTCGTCGATTTTCGTGAACGAATTAAGCAGCTGCTGAACCTTGCTTGCGATGCCCTCGCGCGTTTTCTTCAAGCCCTCGCGGAGCTTGTTTGCGGCAAGCTCGCGCTGCTGCGCCTCATATTCCTCCTGAAACTGAATATCCGATTCGTGGTCGGTGAAAATCGGCTCAAAGCCCTGAAGCTTCTCCAAAAGTGAAGAATGTTGCTCCTGAACAGGCTCTGCGGCTTCTTCGTTCTTTTTCTTTCTGTTAAAAAGTCCCATAAAATCCTCTTATTCAATAATTTCGTTCAACTCGTCGGACAGCTCCTCGGAAAGCTCCTGCCGCAGCAGCCGCGAAACGCCCTTTTCCTGCATAAACACGCCGTAAAGCACCGAACAGCCCTCAATCGTGCCGCGGCGGTGGGTGATAACCATAAGCTGCGTGCTTTTGCTGAATTGGTTGAGGTAGCGTATGTACTTCTCGACGTTGATGTCATCAAGCGCCGCGTCAACCTCGTCCAGCATACAAAACGGCGTCGGACGGTGCATCAAAATCGCGAAATAAATCGTGATAGCAACCATCGTCTGCTCACCGCCCGACAGTGAAATCAGATTTTTGATAACCTTTCCGGGGGGCGCTGCCTTTATCTCGATGCCAGAATTCAGCAGGTCATCGGGATTTGTAAGCTCCAGCTCTGCGTGTGAACCCGGCCCGAAAATCTGAACGAAAATCTCCTTGAAGTGCTTGTTGATGTCCTCGAAGCTCGCAAGAAAACGCGTTTTGATGTCTGCCGTTAGCTGCTCGATAAGCTTCTCCAGACCGCGTTTCGCGTCCTCGATATCGCGAAGCTGCGCCGACTGAAACTCGTAGCGCTTCGACACCGTTTCGTACTCCTCGATTGACGCCATATTTACAATTCCGAGCGCGGAAATCCGCTTGTTGAGCTCGTTCAAATCGTTCTCCGCCATCAGCAGATTTTCGGGAATTTTCGCTTCCTGTTCAGCCTGCGAAACGGTCATCTCGTAGCTGTCCATCAGCAGCGCGACAATCTTGTCGTACTCCTTCTGAAGCGTGCCGCGGCGTTCTTCCAGACGCGCAAGCTCGCTGGCAAATTTCTGCTTGTTTTTGTTCGCCTCGTCGATATCGCGGCGAAGCTCGGTGATTTTCCCGTCAAGCTCGGTTATCTGCTTTGACACGCTCTCGATTTCCTCGTTTTGCTCGGAAAGACTGCTGCTCGACTTCTCGATTTCGCGCTTTAACCGCTCGATTTTCTCGCGGATTTCGCGGTCGGAATTTTCGAGATTTTCCATCGCCGATTTATAGCCGCCGCTGTTTTCGAGAAGCGTTCTGCGGTCGTCTTCGATGCTCTTAATCTGCGCCTTGAGCGCGTCCGCGTCCTTTTGTGCGGCAACCTTTTCGAGATTAAGCGCGTTTATCCCGTCGGAAAGCACTTTGAGCTTATTTTCAGCCTCGGTGCGCTCACCGGTTTGCTCGGCGTGCTTTTTCTCAAGCTCGGCAATTTTCTCGTCAAGCTCGGCGATTTCCTTCTCGGCATTTTCGATAATCTCGCTCTGCTGCTTAATCTGCGCGTCAAAACGGTTCATCGTCTGTCGAGCCGTTGCGCTTTGCGAAACAAGCTGCTCGATAAGACCGGTGAGGCGGGATTTTTCCGCGCTCTGTCGGATTTCGTTCTGCTCGAGCTCGCGGATTTTGTCCTGCATTCCCTCGGACTCAATCGAAAATTTCGCGTACTCCGCGCGATAACGCTCGAATTCCTCGGCACAATTTCGCTCGGTTTCACGCAGCTTTTCGATGTCCTTAAGCAGCGCGTCAAGCTCCTGTTTACGCGAAATAATGCCCGAACCGTTAACCCTCGAACCGCCCGTAAACGAGCCGCCTGCGTTAACGACCTGTCCGTCGAGCGTGACAATCCTGAATTTATAACCGTATTTTTTGCCGATAACGGTTGCCGTGTCGATATCATCGGCAATCGCCGTCAACCCGAGAAGATTGCCGATAACATTCGCGTACTCGCTCCCGCACGAAACAAGTTCCGAGGCAATTCCCTCAAAACCCGCTTCCGAAGCCAGCCGAGGCTCGTTCAGCATTCTGCTTTTCATCGAGGTGAGCGGGTAAAACGTGGTTCTTCCCGCGTTTGTTTCCTTAAGGAAACGAATGCATCGCGTCGCGGTTTCTTCGTTGTCAACGATAATGTTCTGCATCGCCGCACCGAGCGCCGTTTCAATCGCGGTGATGTACTTTTTCGGCACGGTCAAAACGTCCGCGACCGTTCCGTGAATACCCGTCAATCTGCCCTGTTCGCCCGCGCTGATAACCTCTTTAACCGCGCGCGAATAGCCCTCCTTGCTGCGCTCGATATCCGAAAGCACCTTGTGGCGCTGCTGCTTTTCACCGAGCGCTCTCTGCGCGTCCTCGTGAGCCGTTCTCGCCTCGTCAAGACGCTTTCTTTTGCCCTCGGAAAGCCGCTCCATACCGGCAAGACGGTTCGCGGCAGTCTGCTTTTCGCTCTCGATTTCAGCCAAATTTTTCTCGGACTGCACGAGTTCATTTTGATACGCCGCCATTGTTTTTTCGCTCTCGGAAACGCTTTGCAGGAACTCGTTTTTCTGCTCCTCCGCCTCCGTGCGAGAGCGCTCGGACTGCGTTTTCATAAGCGAAAGCTCGGTTCTTCTGCCGTACACCTTCGCCATTTCGCTTTCCAGCGCCGAGTATTCTTCGCCGCGCTCGGAGCTTTTTTCCGAGATTTCGCGAAGCTCCTTTTCACGCGCTTTTATCTGCTCTTCAAAATCTGCGGTTTGAGCATTTTTCTGCTCAATCTGCGCGGTAATTTCTTCAATCCGCTCGTCAAAAACACGACTGTTCTGTTCAGCCTTTTTGAGCTGTTCGGTGAGCTCGGAACGGCGCTCGGAGTTGTGCTTGAGGTCGTTTTCGGCAACCGAAATTTCCGCTCTCTTATCGGAAAGCTCGTCGTTCGCGTTCTGAATTCCCGCGCGAATTCTCGACAGGCGCGCGTTTGCGGCAAGCTTGTCGTCACCGAGCTTCTCGATTTCATTGTTCGCGTTTTCGATATCGCGCTCAAAGTTGTCACATTCCGCTCTGTTAAGCAGCAAATCGTCATCAATTTTAATCAAGCTCTCGCGCTTTTCCTTCAAACGCGCCGCGGAAACCGAGATTTCAAGCTCCTTTTTTTCCGCCATCAGCTCGCTTGCGAGAGCCGCCTTTTCCGACTGCTTTTTGAGTATCGGCAGGCGCTCCTCGTCAACGCGAATTAAGTCCTTTTGACGAGTTATGTTCTCCTCGGCTTGAGCAAGCTGCTTTTCGGCGTCGGCTTTTTTGTGCAAAAACAGTGAAACTCCCGCCGCTTCCTCGAAGATTTCACGTCGCTCCGAACCGCGCGCGTTAACGATTTCGGCAACGCGTCCCTGTCCGACAATCGAGTATCCGTCGCGCCCCAGACCTGTTCCCATCAGCAGCTCCTGAATGTCCTTCAAGCGCGATTTTCTGCCGTTTATCAGGTACTCGCTCTCGCCCGTGCGATAGAGCTTTCGCGAGATTTCAACCTCGTTTTCGTCAATCCCAAGCGCGCGGTCAGAGTTGTCGATAAGCAGCGTCACCTTCGCAAAACCCATCGGTTTGCGCTCGGTTGTACCGTGGAAGATAACGTCCTCCATCTTCTCACCGCGCAGAGTTTTCGCGCCCTGCTCACCCATAACCCACCGCAGCGCGTCGGAAATATTGCTTTTTCCGTTGCCGTTGCTCCCGACGACAGCCGTGGTTTTCGCGTCAAACTGCAAGACGGTTTTGTCCGCGAAGGACTTGAAGCCCTGTATTGTCAGCGTTTTAAAAAACATTAACTTTCCTCAATTTCGAGATATGCTCCCGACTTTTCCTTAACCTTTATCTTATAGCCCATTTCCGTCAGCTTTTCAAGATTTCCGCGCTTTTGCCCGATTAGCTTGCTGATGTTTTTCTTATCCGTGAAAACCGTGTAATCCCGCTCGGGAAGCGGTTTCAGACGCTCCGTCAAATCGTTCAGCATAAGCCTGCTCTCGACGATTTCCCGAAAGCTCGGGTGATAGACGCCGCCAAGCATTTCCCGTTCAACTTCCTCGCTTGCGTGCAGTCCCATTCGGATTACGCGGATATTGTTCTGCTCAAATTTCCGCAAAAGCACCGCGCAAAGCTCCACGGTTTCATCAAACGAAAAACTCGTGTAAACACCGCGTTCGAAAAGCTCGCCGAGACCTGTATTTTTCAGGATAACCGTCGGGTAAATCCTCACGGTATCGGGGTGCATTTCGATGAATTTTTCCGCGGTATAAAGCGATTTTTCGGGCGTGTCTTTGTACAAGCCCGTCATCATCTGAAGCCCCAGCTCAAAGCCGTTTTCGCGTGTCAGCCGCGCTGCTTTCTCAACATCTTCGGCGGTGTGCCCGCGCTCGTTTGCCGCGAGCACCTCGTTGCTCATCGACTGCGCGCCGAGCTCAATCGCGGTCATTCCGCAGCTTTTCAGGATTGCTAAAATTTCCTCGTCAATGCAGTCGGGGCGCGTTGAACAGCGTATTCCCGTGTACACGTCAAACCGCTCCACAGCACGCTTCGCGACACTCAACAGCTCCGTCATATAATCGCGCGGTATTGCCGTAAAGCTCCCGCCAAAAAACGCAATCTGCGCCGACAGCCCACGTTCCTCAAGATAAGGTGCTTGTTCTTCGAGAACCGCAAAAACTTCCTCGGGAGTGGGCGCTTTTTTGGTACCCGAGATACTCCGTTGGTCGCAGAACGAGCATCTGTGCGGGCAGCCCAAATGCGGGATAAAAATGCTGATGTTCGTCTTATTCAACGTCGTACCCCATAAGACTTACGGCTTCCTTCGCAGCCTCTTGCTCCGCCTCTTTTTTGGAGAGACCGCTGCCCTTGCCGATAACCTGCCCGTTAAGCAAAACCTGCGCCACAAAATGCTTGCGGTGCTGTTCGCCGCTGCTTTCGACAACCTCGTAGGATATCTTCTCCTCGGGATTTTTTTGGATAATTTCCTGAAGCACGGTCTTGTAATCTCCGAGCTTTACTTTACCCGATTTCAGCGCGTCGATTGACGGCACGAAGCGCATAATCATCTCCATTGCCGCGTCCATTCCGCCGTCAAGATAAACCGCGGCAATCATCGCCTCAAAAGCGTCCGCGAGAATTGAACGGCGCGTTCTGCCGCCCGTCATTTCCTCGCCCTTGCCGAGTAAAATGTACTTTCCGAGCTCAATTCTGTTGGCAAAATTGTACAGCGAATTCTCGCAGACAATGGACGCGCGCAGCTTCGTAAGCCCGCCCTCGGGAACGCTTGTCATACTGGTGAAAAGGTACTGCGAAACCGTGATTTGCAGCACGCTGTCGCCCAAAAACTCCAGCCGCTCGTTTGAGCCATTGTTCTTGCCGCCCGAGTAGCTTGAGTGCGTCATCGCGCGGCGGAGATACTCGCGTTTCTTGAATTTATAGCCGATTTTCTCTTCAAGCTCCGCCAAATCAGCCATTTTCAAGCTCCTCTCCGATACTCAAAGAAGCGATTGCCTTTGTCATTTCGTCAACCGCATTTCGCTCCACAAACAGCTTTGCCTGTCGGAAAGCACCGAAAAACGCCTTTGCATCGGACGAGCCGTGTGCCTTGAACACGGGCTTTGCCGTGCCGAGAAGCGGTGAGCCGCCGATTTCCTTGTAGTCAACCTGTTTCAGGAAATCCGCGAGCTTTGACTTAACGCAAAGCGCGCCGATTTTTGTCTTCAAATTCGCATAGAAAATGTCCTTGAGCGCGTTCTTCATCAGCGCGCCCATTCCCTCGCAGGCTTTTAAGTACACGTTTCCAGTGAAACCGTCTGTTACGAGAACATCAACCGCGCCGAGCGGCACGTCTCTCGCCTCGACATATCCGACAAAGTTAACCGGCGCTTTTTCGAGGAGCTTTTTGGTTTCGTGCTCGAGCTCTCTGCCCTTTTCCTCCTCCGAGCCAATGTTCAAAAGACCAACGCGCGGATTTTCGATACCGTAGGTTGTTTTCATAAAACAGCTTCCCAAAATCGCGAACTGCAAAAGCATTTCGGGGCGGCAGTCAAGGTTTGCGCCGCCATCGATAACCGCGTATTTTGCCCCGCCAAGGCACGGCATAAGCGGCACGAGAGCTGTTCTCTTCACGCCTTTTATGCGCTTTTCAATAAGAGTTCCCCCGACAACGATTGCCGCGGTGCTTCCGGCACTGATTGCCGCGTCAGCCTTGCCCTCGGAGAGCAGATAAAGCGCTCTGCCCATAGAGGTGTTGCTCTTTTCCTTGACAACCGATTTCGGTGAATCCTCCGTTGTGATAACGCCCTCGGCAGGTTCAAAGGTAATGCCGTTGTCGTTGATATCAAGCGCCTTCATTCGCGCCTCGAGCACGGAAACATCGCCCGTTACAATAACCTCAATTCCCAAATCGCGTACAGCCCACGCCGCACCTTTTAAAATCTCGTCAGGGGCGTTGTCGCCGCCAAAACCGTCAATTACAATTCTCATTTCAAGCTCCTTTCCGCGTTTTGTCAATTCCCGTCGGAATGTTCCGCAATAGCCTTATCCAAATCATCAAGCGCCCGTTTTGCAAGCGCCGCGTATTTTTCGCGTTTATCCCTGATATTTTCATCAAGCGGCGGCAGAATTCCCATATTCGCACCCATCGGGTCGAACTCGCAGTATCCGTCGTCAACCCAATCGCAGACATAATCGATTATCGCACCGAGCATTGTCGTGTTCGGGAGCTTCAGCGGTTCTCTGCCCGAAAGCCTGTCCGCGAGCGCTCTTCCCGCGATAATTCCCGAAGCCGCACTCTCGACGTAACCTTCCACGCCCGTTATCTGCCCGCCGAAAAACACGTTTTCCGAACCCTTGAGCATAAAGCTCTTGTCCAGCAGCGTTCTCGAGCAGATATAGGTGTTTCGGTGCATCACGCCGTACCGCACAAATTCCGCGTTCTCAAGCCCCGGAATAAGCGAAAAAACGCGCTTTTGCTCGCCGAATTTAAGGTGCGTCTGAAAACCAACGAGGTTGTACATCGTCCCCTCGGCGTTTTCCTTTCGCAGCTGAACCGCCGCCCACGGACGTCTGCCGGTACGCGGGTCGGTCAACCCGACAGGCTTCATACAGCCGTAGCGCACGCTCTCAATTCCGCGCTTCGCGAGCACCTCCACGGGCATACAGCCCTCGTACACGCTCGGATTTTTGTCAAACTCATGAAGCTCGGCAGGCTCCGCGTTTACAAGCTCGTTCCAAAACCGCTCGTACTCCTCTTTCGTGAACGGGCAGTTGAGATAATCGTCGCCGCCCTTGTCGTAGCGCGACTGCGAAAACGCGATTGAGCGGTCAATACTTTCCGCGGTAACAATCGGCGCGGAAGCGTCAAAAAAGCTCATAAACTTGCCGTTCTCGCCGAACCGCTCGCGGATTTTCTGCGCAAACAAGTCGCTCGTGAGCGGGCCCGTGCAGATAACCGCGTTTTTCTCGGGAAACTCGGTGATTTCGCCGCTTACCACGGTGATTTTCGGGTGATTTCTGATAATCCGTGTAACCTCGTCGGAGAAATCCTTTCGGTTCACCGCAAGCGCTCCGCCCGCGGGAACAGCGGTTTTCTCGGCAGCAGGCACGATTATCGAACCGAGTCTGCGCATTTCCTCTTTCAAAAGTCCGCACGCGCTGTCAATTCTCGACGCTTTGAGCGAGTTTGAGCAGACAAGCTCCGCGAAGCCGTCGTATTTGTGCGCGGGCGAAAACTTCACGGGCTTCATCTCGCAAAGCTCGACCTCAAAACCGCGCTCGGCAAGCTGCCAAGCCGCCTCGCAGCCCGCAAGTCCCGCGCCGATAACCTTAACCTTCATCTTTATCCTTTGTCTTGTCAAGCGGGCGCTCGTAGCCGCAGCCGTCCTTCGCGCAGTAGATTTTACCAAGCTTTCCGGTTTTCTTGAACAGCGACGCGCCGCACTGCGGGCATTTTTCCTCAATCGGAATGTCCCACGTCATAAAATTGCAGTCCTTGTAGTTCTCACAGCCGTAGAAAGGCTTGCCCTTTTTGGACTTTTTGAGCAGCATTTTCTTGCCGCATTTCGGGCAGCTGCCTTTGGTTTCCGTGACAATTTTTTTCGTAAATTTGCACTCCGGAAATCCCGAGCAGCCCAAAAATTTGCCGTACGGACCAATCTTGATAACCATCGGCTTGCCGCATTCCTCGCAGACGATATCGGTCGGCTCGTCGGGGATTTTGACGTGCTTTCCGTCCATTTCCTTTTCGGCTTGCGTCAGGCTCTTGTCGAAGTCCTTGTAGAATTTCCGCAGCGTGTCAACCCAATCCTTGCTTCCGTTTTCGATATCATCAAGGCTGCTCTCCATTTTTGCGGTGAATTTCACATCAACAATGTTGTTGAATTTGTCCTTCAAAAGCGTCGTGATAACCTCGCCGAGAGAGGTCGGTTTAAGCTGATTTCCCGCCTCGCGCTCCACATAATGCCTGTCTAAAATCGTGGAAATTGTCGGCGCGTAGGTTGACGGTCTGCCGATGCCGTTTTCCTCGAGCGCCTTGATAAGCGAAGCCTCGTTGTAACGCGCGGGAGGCTGCGTGAAGTGCTGATTTCCGAGCACCTCCGCGCAAACCAGCTTTTCGTCCTTTTCAATCTTCGGGAGCGCACCGCCCTGTTCATCGGTGTCGTTTCGCTCCTCGTAGAGCTTTGTGAAGCCGTCAAATTTAACCGAATAGCCGCTTGCCTTGAACAAACAGCCGTTCGCTTCGATATCGACAGAAACCGTGTCCAAAACCGCGTTTGCCATCTGGCTTGCCGTAAAGCGCTCCCAAATCAGCTTGTAGAGCTTGTATTGGTCGCTTGTGAGCGAGCTTTTCACCTTGTCGGGAGTGAGCTCGACATTTGACGGACGAATAGCCTCGTGCGCGTCCTGCGCGTTGCTCTTGGACTTGTAAACGCGCGGTTTCTCGGGGAGGTACTCCGCGCCGTAAACGTTCTTGATAAGCTCCGCCGCGGCTGCCTTCGCCTCGTCGGAAATTCGCAGCGAGTCGGTTCTCATATAGGTAATCAGACCGACCGCACCCATTCCCGCGACCTCAACGCCCTCGTAAAGCTCCTGCGCAGCCTTCATTGTGCGGCGCGCCTGAAAGCTCAATCTCTTCGACGCTTCCTGCTGAAGTGTCGAGGTTGTGAAAGGCGGCGCGGGCTGTTTTTTGCGCTGTGACTTTTTGATGCCTGAAACCGTATATTCCGCACCGTTGAGCCGTTCGAGAACAGCGTCCGCTTCCTTTTTATCCTTGAGCTCGGCTTTTTTCCCGTCAACTTCCGAGAGCTTCGCCGAGAACAGCTTTTTGGAATTTGCCGTGTGGAATTTTCCGTCAACCGTCCAATATTCGGTTGATTTAAACGCGCGGATTTCCTCCTCGCGGTCAACGATAATTCTCACTGCAACCGACTGCACGCGCCCCGCCGAAAGTCCGCGCCGAACTTTTTTCCACAAGAACGGCGAGAGCTTGTAGCCGACAATTCTGTCGAGAATTCTGCGCGTCTGCTGCGCGTTTACAACGTCCTCGTTTATCGTGCGCGGGTGGCTCATTCCGTACTGCACGCCGGTTTTCGTGATTTCGTTGAACGTGACGCGCACCGCCTGCTTTTCGTCAATATTCAGCAAATGCGACAAATGCCACGCGATTGCTTCTCCCTCGCGGTCCGGGTCGGTTGCGAGGTAGATTGTGTCGCTTTCTTTAGCGCGCTTTTTGAGCTCCTTGATAATGTCCGCCTTGTCCTTCATATTGACGTACTGCGGCTCAAAATTATGCTCAACGTCAACGCCAAGCTTGGACTTGGGCAAGTCGATTATATGTCCCGTTGACGCGACAACATCATAGCCCGCGCCCAAATATTTTTTCACGGTTTTCGCCTTCGACGGCGACTCGAGTATAACTAAATCTGACAAAACTAAACTCTCCTTAACCCGAACTGTCGATTTCTCGTCAGTCCGAAGATGGTACTTTTATTCTGCATAAAATCCCTTGTTTATTGCACCGCAGCTCGTTTCACCGCGGGGAAATAAACAAAGAAATTCAAATTTTTGAAAGCTCCCAAAGTATAATCGCCGCGGCAGCCGCAGCGTTGAGGCTTTCCGCTTTCTTTATGGGAATATACACCTTTTCATCGCATAACGCCGCGATTTGCGGAGACACGCCGCTCCCCTCGCTTCCGATAACAACGGCGGTTTTTTCGGGAAAATCTATCTCGCCGAGCTTTTTTGCATTCTCGTCGAGCATTGCCGCGAAGATAGAAAAACCGCTGAGTTTTTCGCGAAGATTATTTTCATCGGCGTAACCGAACGGCATACGAAGCGCGCTCCCCATAGAAGCACGCAGCGTTTTCGGCGAAAAAACGTCCGCGCATTTTCCCGTGAAAAGAACGCCCTCAATCCCGAGCGCCTCGGCGGTTCTGATGATTGTACCGACATTTCCGGGGTCCTGCACGCCGTCAAGAACAACAATTTTCCGCGCGCTTTCCGAAATCTCCGAAGCGCGTCCCTCAACCGCCGCAAACAGCCCCTGCGGTGCTTTTGTATCGGAAATATATTCCGAAATTTCCTCGGTTATGACAAGGCTTTTCTCGGCTTTTTTGCACGCTTTTTCAACCGTCTGCGGGTACTTTCCGCGAGCCTTTTCGGTGAACAAAAACAGCTCGATTTTATAATCAAGCTCTGCTGTTTCCCCGCACAAATGGTCGCCCTCAACCGCAAAAAATCCGCTTTCACGGCGGCGTTCGCTGCTCGAAAAAAGCTCCCGCATAAAGCGAACATTTTGGTTTTTTCTCGAAGAAATTTCCTCCAAAAAAGCACCTCCAAAATCGGTGATTTTCACCAAATCCCGATTGATTTCAAGCCTTAAAAACTAGCCCTACATAGCGAAAATCTCACGCCCGCGCGCGGACGTGAGAAGATTCTTTTAATTAAAGCGCTGCTTTTGCCTTTTCGGTGAGCGCCGTGAAACCAGCCGCATCGTTAACAGCGATTTCGGAAAGCATCTTTCTGTTAAGCGTGATGTTTGCCTTTTTAAGACCGTTCATAAACGTGGAATAATTCATTCCGTTCATCTTGCAGGCAGCGGAAATTCTTGTAATCCAAAGACGTCTGAAATCTCTTTTCTTAAGTCTTCTGCCAACGTAAGCGTACTGTCCGGACTTCATAACCGCTTCCTTCGCGGTCTTGAACAGTCTGCTCTTGCCTCCCCAGTAGCCCTTTGCGAGCTTCAGTGTCTTGTTTCTTCTTTTTCTTGTGGCGAGCGCGCCTTTAACTCTTGCCATTTCATTTTCCTCCTAAATTCAAGCTATCAAACGCAAAAGCGCGTTCTTCTTATTTGTACGGAATAAGGCTCTTTGCCTGAGCCACGTTGGTGCTGTCAGCGTATGCGCCTGCTCTCAGACCTCTTTTACGCTTGGTGGTCTTCTTGGTGAGAATGTGGCGTTTGCCGCAGTGCTGCATCTTAACCTTACCTGTTCCCGTCAGCTTGAAACGCTTTTTAGCGCCGCTGTGTGTCTTAATTTTAGGCATATTTATGTTCCTCCTTAATTCTGGAGTTCCCCCGCATATCCGACTTTCATCGTAAGCAAGCAAACTCATTTTTTACTGTTCGGTGCGCCGTTACTTCTTGGGGCTTAATACAACGGCGTAATTTCTTCCCTCGAGCTTTGAAGGCTTATCCGAGCCTCCGTACTCCGAAACCGCGTCCACAAACTTTTTCATCAATTCCTCGCCGAGATTGACGTGGGTGAGCTCTCTCATTCGTCTGAAACGAATTGTAACCTTCACCTTGTCGCCGTTCTGAAGAAACTTGATTGCGTTCTTCACCTTGATGTTGAAATCGTTCGTGTCGATATTGAGCGACATCTTGATTTCCTTGACATCGGCTGTTTTCTGGTTCTTCTTTGCCTCTTTCTCACGCTTGGTCTGCTCGAACCGATACTTGCCGTAATCCATAATACGGCACACCGGCGGCTTTGCCGTGGGAGAAATCATAACCAAATCCAAATCAGCAGCATAAGCCTTTTCAAGAGCCTCTGCCGATGACATAATCCCGAGCTGTTCTCCGTCCGCGGAAATTACGCGAATTTCTTTCTCGTGAATATCCTCATTGATGAGCTGTTCCTTCGTTGCGATTTTAAAGCACCGCCCTTTCCTATCATTTAACCCGAAGCAAGAAATAAATAAAGCGTGAGTCACGCAACTCACGCTTAACATATAATAAACCCAAAAGTTTATTTACATTAAACTACCGCGCCCGACTGTGTTCCCGTTTTCCAAACCTTGCGTCCTTTTTGACGCGGCTCGGCGGTCGTCGGCGGGTGAGAGCGTTTACTCTGCTTTGACTATGATATTATACAACACTTTTTTCCGTTTGTCAAGGGGTTTTTAAAAAAATTTTTAAATTCTTGATTTTTGTTGAATTTTGTGTTATAATTATCGAAAAGCGTTTAAATTATTCGCCTTGTGGAGCGAAACGGGACTTTGAAAGGAGTTTTTATGAGCTATAAAAGAATTTTGACGATACAGGATATTTCGTGCGTCGGGCAGTGCTCGCTTACGGTTGCGCTGCCGATTTTGTCCGCGTGCGGCGTTGAAACGGCAATTCTGCCTTCGGCGGTGCTCTCGAACCACACGGGCGGTTTTTCGGGCTGGACTTTCGCGGATTTAACCGAGGAAATGCCCAAAATCCGCGAGCAGTGGGAAAAGGAAAATCTCGGTTTTTCCGCGGTTTACACGGGTTACCTCGGCTCGGCAAAGCAGATTGACTACGTTCTTGATATCGTAAAAAGCCGCTTGAAAAAAGGCGGAAAGTTCATCTGCGACCCCGCGATGGCTGATAACGGAAAGCTCTACGCGGGTTTTGACGACAAATTTGTCGATTCTATGAAGCAGCTCGCGTTCAAATCGGACATCATTCTCCCGAATATAACCGAGGCTGCGCTTTTGACCGGAATGGATTACCGCGAGAACTACGATGTTGATTATATCAACGAGCTGTTCGCGAAGCTCACCGAGAACGGCGCAAAAACCGTTGTCCTCACGGGAGTGAGCTACAGCGCAAATTCAACCGGCGTCGCGATTTACGAAAACGGCGGGTACACCTATTATGAACACAAGAAAATCGCGGGTGGCTGCCACGGCACGGGCGACGTTTTCGCTTCGGCGTTTACGGGTGCGCTTGTTAACGAGAAAACCGCTGTTGAAGCCGCGAAAATTGCCGCCGATTTCACACTTTCCTGCATCGAAAACACTATTGATGATAAAGACCACTGGTACGGCGTGAAATTCGAGCCGATGCTCGGGAAGCTGATAAAGGCGCTCGGTATCTGATATGTACGAGTTAAATCAAGTCGGCGCGCATACCTTTTATATGGACTCCTTCGCGAATGTCGGCGTGTTTGAATACGGCGGGAAATGCTGCTTTATCGACAGCGGCGGCGACAGGGGTTCTGCGGAAAAAGCGCTTTCTCTCGTTCAACAGCGCGGTCTTGCGCTCGAAAAGGTGTTCCTCACCCACTCTCACTGCGACCACATCGGCGGCGCGGCTTATCTTCGTGAAAAAACAGGCTGCGAGGTGTACGCGCCGGGCGTTTGCGCGGCGCTTGTCGAATACCCGCAGCTCACTCCCGTCACGCTTTTCGGCGGTTTTCCGACCGATGAAATGCGCGCGCGGGTTATTATGAGTGCGCCGTGCGAGTGCCAAAAGCTCACGGAAAGCGTGCTCCCGAGCGGCCTCGAGTACGTTCACATCGACGGTCACGATTTCGAGCAGGTTGCCTTCGGGACAAGCGACGGGGTGTGGTTTTGCGCGGACGGAGTTGTCGGGGAGCACATTCTCGAAAAGTACAAAATCGCGTTTATGCACGACGTCGCCGAGCACCTAAAATCGCTCGAAAAGCTGAAAACGCTTGACGGCGCGCTTTTCATTCCCGCGCACGACAGCCCGTGCAGCGATATAAAGCCGCTTGCCGACAAGAATATCGCGAATATCCGATTTGTGCTGGAGATGATAAAGCGGCTCTGCGAAAACGGCTTGACAATCGATGAGCTGTTGGAGAAAATCTTCGCGGAGCTTCACATAAAGCTGTATTTAACGCAGTACGAGCTTATCGGTCACACAACGCGCAGCTGCCTTTCATATTTGAAGAAAAAAGGCGAAATCGCGTGTGTTTATCGGGGTTCGCGGCTGTTGTGGAAAACAATGGG
>CAZKBF010000014.1:0-12111 GCA_964551225.1 uncultured Ruminococcus sp. | reverse complement strand
GGCGAAATCGCGTGTGTTTATCGGGGTTCGCGGCTGTTGTGGAAAACAATGGGTGAAAACTCTTGACGAGTCGCCGATTTTTTCTCGAAGCGCCGTGCCCCCTCGTTCACCGCGCAGCTGCCTTTCTTATCTGAAAAAAAGGCGAAATCGCGTGTGTTTATCGGGGTTCGCGGCTGTTGTGGAAAACGGTGAGCGAAAACGCTTGACGTGCTGCCGAGAATTTCGCGAAACTCGTTCGTTCACCGCACTGCTGCTTCGCGTATCTGAAGAAAAAAGGCGAAATCGCGTGTGTTTATCGGGGTTCGCGGCTGTTGTGGAAAACAATGGACGAAAACTCTTGACAAATCGCCAAAAATGTGTTATAATGCAAAATAAGGCTATGAAAGCGTGTAAGTAGGAATTTTTCACGTCATCAGAGAGGGCGCGGTTGGTGCGAGCGTCTTGGCGGTTTTCTTCCGAATTTCAGCGCCCGAGCCGCCCGCGAGAAACTAAGCGGGACGTTCGCCGCGAAAAGGCGTTTGAGAGCGGAGTTTTCTCCGAAAACGGGTGGTACCGCGGATATTATTCGTCCCGACTGTTTGCGAAGCGTTATCGTTTGGCAAAAGTCGGGATTTATTTTTTGCAAAGGAGTAGTTTTATGAAAGATTTCAGCGAAATCAAGGAACAAGTAAAAGCTAAAATCGGCGAAGTCAAGGACGGCGCTTCCCTTTCCGAGTTCTGGCAGAATTTTCTCGGAAAAGCGGGCGTTATCCAAGGGCTGATGAAGGAGATGAAGAACGTTTCCCCCGAGGAAAAACCGCTCTTCGGAAAAGCCGTGAACGAGGTTCGCGAGTGGGCGCAGGAGCTTTACCGTCAAAAGCAGGACGAAATCAAAAAGCTCGAGCTCAACGCGCGCTATGAAAAGGAAACCGTGGACGTTACGCTGCCCGCGCTCAAGCGCGCTCCCGGCAATCTTCACCCGATTACTATTATAAAGCATCAGATGATTGACGTGTTCGCGGGAATGGGCTTCGAGATTTACGAAGGTCCCGAAATCGAGGACGACGACCACAACTTCACCCGCCTCAACGTCCTCAAAGACCACCCCTCGCGCGATATGCAGGACACATTCTGGCTCACCGAGGATTTGCTTCTGAGAACGCACACCTCCCCCGGTCAAATCCGCACAATGGATACCCACAAGCCGCCTATCAAGGTGCTTGTTCCCGGCAAGGTTTTCCGCTCGGACAGCGACGCGACACACTCGCCGATGTTCTCGCAGATGGAAGGACTTGTTGTCGATAAGGGTATAACTCTCTGCGATTTGCAAGGTATGCTCGACAAATTTGTACAGGAAATCTTCGGAAGCGGCACGAAAACTCGCTTGCGCCCGTCCTATTTCCCGTTCACCGAGCCATCGGTTGAGGTTGATGTATCGTGCTTCGAGTGCGGCGGAAAGGGCTGCTCGTTGTGCAAAGGCACAGGCTGGATTGAGGTACTCGGCGGCGGTGTTGTCAACAAAAAGGTGCTCGAAAACTGCGGCATCGACAGCGAGGTTTACTCGGGACTTGCGTTCGGAATAGGCATCGAGCGTATCACAATGCTCAAATACGGCATCTCGAATATGGGCGTGCTTTTCCGCAACGAAATGGATTTCTTGGAGCAATTCAAGGCGTAAGGGGGAATTTCAATGAAGATTTTACAAAGCTGGCTTAAAGAATACGTTGACATAGACGTTTCCACGGAAAAGCTCGTGGAAAAGCTCTTCGGCGCGGGTTTTGAGGTTGAGGAGATTATTTATCTCGGCAAGGATATCGAAAAAATTGTTGTCGGAGAGGTAACCTCGATTGAAAAATACGAGGGAACACACCTTTATATATGCCACGTCAACTGCGGCTCGTTTGGCGAGGACAACCTTATTTTAACGGGCGCGGACAACGTTTTCAAGGGTGCAAAGGTACCCGCGGCGGTTGTCGGAGCAAAATTGCCGGGCGGTCTTGAAATTCAGCCGCGCAAGATGAAGGATATGATGAGCTACGGTATGCTCTGCTCGGGCGGCGAGCTCGGCATCGACGATAACTGGATTAAGGGCGCTTCCGTGAACGGAATTTTAATTCTCCCCGAGGACGCTCCCGTCGGCGAGGATATCGTGAAATATCTCGGCTTGGACGACTACGTTTTCGACATCTCGATTACCGCAAACCGCCCCGATTGTCAGTCGGTTCTCGGTATCGCGCGCGAGGTTGCGGCGTTCCTCAAAAAGCCGCTCAAGGAGCCGGATTACAGCTTCACCTCCACCGATAAAACGCAGAATGAAATCTCGATTGAGGTTATCGACAAGGATTTGTGCCCGCGCTATCTCGGTCACTACATTTATGATGTACAGCACTTTGAAAGCCCGCAGTGGCTCAAGCGCAGACTTTCCGTGTGCGGTTTCGGGGCAATCGACGCGATTGTTGATATCACAAACTATGTTCTTTTGGAAATCGGTCAGCCTATGCACGCGTTTGATTTGGACACCCTTGACGGCAAATCCATCGTTGTCAGACGCGCGGCAAACGGCGAAAAAATCACAACTCTTGACGAAAAAGAGCGCACTTTAACAAGTGAAAATCTGCTTATCTGCGACAAGGTAAAGGGCGTTGGACTTGCGGGAATTATGGGCGGTCTGAACTCCGAAATCAAGCCCGCGACAAGCGAAATTCTCCTCGAAGCCGCGAAATTCCGCCGCGATAATGTACGAAAGACATCGCGCGCGCTCGGTCTGCACACGGACGCTGCGGCGCGTTTTGAAAAGGGCGTTGACGAATACGGCGTTGAAATGGGTATGGCGAGAGCGCTTAATCTTGTCGAAAAGCTCGGCGTGGCAAAAATCAGCTCCTCGCACTTTGACGTTACCGCGGGCGAAAACACCGCTCCGAGAACCTTTGACGTTACCGTTGAAAAGGTGAACTCGGTGCTCGGAATTGACGTGCCGCAGAGCGAAATCGTGAGCATTCTGAAGGCGCTTGCGTTCGGTGTTTCCGAGAACGGCTCAACGCTCACCGTTACTGTTCCCCGCTACCGCGAAGATGTCGAGAATTATCAGGATATCGCGGAGGAAGTTATCAGAGAATACGGCTACGACCACGTTATTCCGACGTTCCTCAAAACCGCCGAGGTTACGGGCGGCGGCTTGAATTTCCTGCAAAACAAGGAGCTTGCTGCGAAAAAATTCTTCTGCTCGTGCGGATTTTACGAGATTCAGACGCTTGCGATGTACTCAAAACGCGAGCTTGACCTGATTATGCTCCCCGAGGATGCGCCCGAGAGAAAAGTCATCGAGCTGCTCAATCCGATTACCGACAACCTCTCGATTATGCGCACGGTTATGAGCCCGTGCATGATAAACGTCATCGCGGACAACGTCAAAAACGACCGCTCCGAGGGACGTTTCTTTGAACTCGCGAACATTTATCTCCCGAAAAATCTCCCGCTCACCGAAGCTCCCGAGGAGCGCAAAATCCTTTGTTTGGGCGCTTTCGGAGCAAACGAGAGCTTCTTCACCGTCAAGGCGGAAATCGAGGCATTTGCTGCGGCAAACGGTCTTACACTGCGGTTTGAGCGCGGTGAAAGATGCTGGCTGCACCCGGGAATTACCGCGGAAATATTCTGCGAGGGCGTGAATATCGGTGTTCTCGGCAAATTGAGATACGAGGTTGTCGAGAACCTCAACGTTGCCGAGGGCAAAAAGTCCGACTTGAACATCATTCTCGCGGAGCTTGATTACAGCGCAATTCAGAGCCTTTACAAGCAGGAAATCAAGTACACACCCGCGAGTGGTTTCGCGAAAATCAAGCGCGATTTGTCGCTCACTCTCGACAAGAAAACGCTCTGCGTTGAGGTTGAGGACGAAATCAAGGCGGCGAGCGACAAGGTTTCCGAGGTTGTTTTGTTCGACCACTACGAAAACGAGAAGCTCGGCTTCGGCAAGAAGAGCCTGTCGTTCTCGATAACCTTCGCGGATAACGCCGATGTTACCGATGAACAAGCGGACGCGGAAATGGAAAAAATCACCGCGCGTCTGTCCGAAAAACTCGGCGCGTCGAGAAGATAAAATCCCGTTTTAACACAAATTTCTCCTTGATATGTAACAAATTTGTTGTTATATATCAAGGAGATTTTGTATAAAATGCAGGTTTTCCCGAATAATATTCATCAAAAAGGAGCAGAAAAAATGTACACAACAGCGCTTTACAATCCCGAAAATCCCTTGCCGAGCGAGCTTTTTTCGGAGATTTTTGAGATTATCGAGTATTCATTTCCGCTTGACGAGCGGCGGGATTTTGACGACCAGCTTGCAAAGTCAAATTGTCCCGAATTCAGGACAATGACGCTCTCGGAGAACGGAAAGCTGCTGGGATTTCTGAATTTTTGGGAGCTCTCGGACTTTGTTTATCTCGAGCACTTTGCCGTTGACAAAAACATTCGCGGAAAAGGACTTGGCTCGGAGCTTATTCGGCAGCTCTGCGCGGTTTGCACGGGAAAAACGATTGTGCTCGAAGCAGAACCACCCGAGCTGAACGAGTTTTCCGCGCGGAGAATTGAGTTTTACCGTCGGCTCGGCTTTCACACGAACCCGTTTCCCTACAAGCAGCCGCCCTACCGCGCCGGCAGCGAACCCGTGGAGCTTGTGATAATGTCGCGTCCGATGCCGCTTTCCGAGAGTGATTTCACGGAAAAAATCCGCGAGATTTATCGGAAAGTTTACGGGTGCTGAATAACGGAAAATGTACCGAAAATCAACACAAAAAACACTCTCAAATTATGTTTTTTCAAAATGCCCCACTTTTCTTTCTTCCCAATCTTTGCGCAGGAAATCGACGAAATTTGAAAGCTCAAATTCCGCGATATATTGAACAGGATTTTCTGTTGTGCTTGTAATAACATTTTTTGATGATTTTGTCACTACAACAACTTCGTTTGCGCAAATCTCCGAGTTTGCCTTTCTAACAAGTGCCGTCAATCCGTCACTGTTTTCTTCAATATCAAATCTGAAGAAATAACCCGCTCCGGATTGTGTTATATCGCAATCTTCAGCCTTGTTAAACAGCGCCACGGTGAATTTTTCTCCGGGAGCGTAAGGCGGATTTCCCGCTTTTTGATACATAGGCTCGCACGAAGAAAAAGCAATATATAGCTCTTTGTTACAATCTTCCCCCGTAATCAAATCTTTGATTGCTTTAACTTTATAAATGACGTTAAGACCGTAATGAATTCCATCGTATTCTGAACCGTTCACTTTATAATACCAGTCTTCAAACCCGCGTAATTTTTCGCAGTCAGACAATTTCATCAACTCAATCGCTTCAACAAGATAATATGAGTCAAGTCCGCCGTTATCCGGATTTGTCATAACTTCCATAACATCGTCATAGGTCATCGGCGCGCCTGAAGAGGGAATTTCCTCGATAATTTCTTTAAACACATCGTCATAATAAGCGCCTTGTTTTTGCGGTTCTTTGCCGCTGCCCGACGAGGTTGATTGAGAACTGCTTCCGATATCAGTGGAAACCGGTTCTTGTGAGGAAGTAGATACGGGTTCGCTTTCGGAAGAATTGCCGGAAATCAGGCTGTCATCCGGTGCAATATGATACGTTCCGTTCAGCTTTACCGCTGCAAAAATTCCCGCTGCAATAGCACAAACCGCTGCCGCCGAAACCGCAATTCTGCGAAACGAAAAATGTTCTCTGCGCTGATAAATAACCTGCGGCTGTTCGGGAACATCTGCAATCTCTTCGATAAATCTATCGTCGATATCATTCACAACGTTCAGAAATTGCTCCTTTGTCATATCTCAAAACCTCTTTTCGACAGATATTTTTTGAGCTGTTTTCGCGTTTTTGCAATGTTTTCGGAAACTCCGCTCGGCGACATTCCGTATCGTTCGGCAAGCTCCGTGATATTAAAGCAACCCCAGTATCTCCCGACAAAAAGCTGTCGTTGGCGTGAGGTGAGCTTGTCCAGAAACCGGTTTAACGCGGAGATAAATTCCTTGCGCTCCGCCTCAATTTCAACGGAATATTCACCCGAAAAAAATCGTCAAGCTCGTCAAACGACAAGTACGACTCACCGCCACCGCGTTTGGCTGTTTTAAGGGAACGAATTCTGTTCAGCGCGAGATTTTTTGTTATCCGTCCCAGAAATGCACGCAGTACCGGCGGTTTTTTCGGCGGAATCGACTCCCACGCGCGGATATATGTATCGTTTACACACTCGTCCGCTTCCTCTGAATTATTGAGAATATTCCGCGCGATGGTTTTGCAGTAAAGCCCGTATTTTTGTGCAACTTCGCGCAGCGCCGTTTCGCTGCGGTCAAAGAACAACTCGATAATTTCGCAATCCTCCATATAATTCCTCCTCGGTGCTTCCTATAATTACAAACACTTTTTTCGCGGAAAATTTCGATGCTTTTTAAGAATTATAAGTCAATATTTATATTTTGTCAAAAATGGTTGATAATGTTCCGAAAATCAAATTTCAACACAAAAAACACCCCGAAAACATCGAGGTGTTCTCTTTATTTATCTCACTTTTTCGAGCCTGCCCTTGTCCATCTCGCAAACAGTATCGCACAAAATATCAATATCCTCGGCAGAATGCGAGGCAATCAAAATCGTTTTGCCCTGCTCTTTCAATGCAAGCAAATATTGTCGCATATCAGCAACTCCGTCCTTATCAAGACCGTTCATCGGCTCGTCCAAAATAAGCAAATCGGGATTCTCCATAATAGCCTGCGCAAGCCCCAATCGCTGCCGCATACCGAGAGAAAACTTGCCGACGTGCTTCTTGTCGTCGGGGTTCAAGCCAACGCTTGAAATTGCCTTGTGGATTTCGTCTTTACCGATTTTATTCTTGATTTTCGCGAGAAATTTGAGGTTATTGAACCCCGAATAATTCGGGAGAAAACCGGGCGTTTCGATGATTACGCCAACGTTCTCGGGAATATCAACGTCTTTTCCGATACGCTTTTCATTGACGAAAATTTCCCCCGAAGTCGGCGGCACAATCCCGCATATACACTTCATCAGCATTGTTTTTCCGCTGCCGTTTCTGCCGATTAAACCGTGAACTTTTCCCGCTTCAAATTCAACGTTTATATCGTCAAGAACAGTCGCTTGCTTGAACTTTTTGGTAAGATTTTTCACCGTTATTGCGTTCATCTCAATTTCCTTTCGTATCAAGACTTTTCCTTCTTCCGAAAATGATTACTGCCGCTGTGAGCGCCACAATCAACAACGCAAACGCGCATAAGCAGTACACGATGCTCGGACGAAACGTTAGCCCTCCAACGTCAATTCCGTCAAGCGTTGACCACGAAATCGGCGAAAAACGGTCGAGATTTCTTAATCCTCTTGCAGAGATTGACAAAATGATAAAAAAGCTGCTTGCCGCAATTCCCCATATCCGAGAGCCCGTAAACAAATTGCACACAAACACGACAAGCCCGAGAAAAATTGCCGAAAGCCACGACAGAATAAACGTGTAAAAACAAGCCAACAGCGGCGTGAAATACTCCACAACTATTCGCGAAACCGTCAAAGAATAAACCTCCGCGTCATACGCAACCGTGGGAGAATATGCGAGCATATTCAAGGTCTTTCCCCATTCGAGTGAAAAATCTCCGTAAAATACCGTAGATAAAATCGATACCACAAAAATGAACAAGTAATAAATTCCGCTTGCCAAAACTATGTACAAAAGCTGCCCGCAAAGCCATTTTGTCCGCGTCGTTCTCATCATTATAAACAGCTGATTTTTGTCAACAAACGGCGCGTCGCAGAACATCAAAACTACCGGCAGCGTAAAAAGCACCTTTGTGTAAAACTGCGAATACAAAAACGGGAAAATCCACACGGACATTCCTCCGCCCGTATAATCGGCAACCTTTTTTACATCGTCCACATAAATCAGCGTCATTATGATTAGAAAAAGCGTAATTGTCCAAATGCGATAATCCGTCTGCCACTTGCGAAAATTCTGCGCGGTTATTCGGAAGATTGTTTTAAGCGAGTTCATTTTCAATCCTCCTTTTAACCTTGATTGTAAAAATTATCCCGCAAACCGCTGATATTGCCAAAAAGATGAGATTTGCCTTTAAAAACGCAGGTAACGGCTGCCAAGCTGACCACGATTTTGACAGCGCACCAAGCTGAAATTCTCCCGGAAGAAAGTTTGTAAAACGCTCGATTATGTAGCAGAATACAAACGGTGTACAAATCGCAATGTATTTGTTCGTGAAAAAAGCCGACGCGGCAAGCCCCATAACCGCCCACATCGCGCAGCTTGACGCGAAAACAAACACTATCAGCGTTAGCGCAAGCATAGGCGCGCTGTTTTCGCATAGTATACCGTATGGCGGAGGCATTGAGTCTGCGATATCAAACAGCGGCATACGCATTGACTGAACAAAAACATAGATTATCATTCCGACAAAAACTGCCGCAAACGCCGATATATAGCATATAAAAACATTTGACGCAGCATAGCTGTACACATTTTTTCGAGTTATGTAATGAAGAATTGTTTTCGAGTTCCATTCATCGGCAAAATTTGCCGCAAAAGGCAGCGCCGCAAATAACACAAACATCTTTCGATAGCTTTCAAGACTGATAAGCATATCCAAATTTGCAAAAACGTTACCGCCGTTGTGAGTGCCGACAATGCTGTAAAGTGAAAGCGCAAGCGTTGCCAGAAATGCGATATAAAGAAACGGTGAGCGAAATAATTTACAAAAATATGACCTTATCATCTCTCGTTTCTCCTACTTGTACTCAATCATTCTCCCCGTATCGGCAAGAAAGAATATTTTGTAATCGTCTTTATGGTAATTGTCCGCAGCAGTATCCGATATTCCCTCAAAACACCAAGCCAACGAGAATTCGGTGTATTCAGGAGAATTTCGTTCAACCTGAATATAAACAGGTTTTGCTTTAGTAAGAGAAATTTTTGATGTAAAAAACGCCTTGTCCAAATAGCTTGTAAGCTCGCTCACTGCGTAATTTAAACCGTATTTTGCAGGTTCGCTGTTTATAATCTCACACTCGGATTCATATACCTCTTCGGCGTCAAAATAAAAAATATTATCCCTTGAAATTCCGACAGTTACTTTTGGAGAGGATACAGAAGAGCTTCATTTTTCGTTTGTGGTGTTTTTTATCGAAAGCTTTGCGTCGGCAAGCTCAATTTCATCGACAAGCCGCGGAAAGTGCAATATATATACCTCGCTGTCCTTTGTTAGCGGGAATTCTTCGTTAAAGGCAAAAGCAAGGTCATTTTCTTTGAGCTTCTCAAGAGTGTTCAAGGAAAAAGCAAAGATTTCGGGTTCACCGAGATTTGTTATCCCAAGCGTTGAAATCAGCTCATTAGCACGGCTTTCAGCGCTTTGACTTGAAAATCCGTCAAGCTCGGTTCCTATATCAAACATTTCCCGATAACACTCATCAGCCACAGTTAAAACCGCTTGATAGTTTAGCGGAGCGTCAATTTGGAATTTCTTGACAGGAGCGGTTTTCCCGTCACAAAATAAGATGCCGTTTGAATCAACGCACAAAAGCGAATCGTCATCTGCGTAGTAGTTTCCATTCCAAGTCTTATCCTGAAGTATTGTCTTGCCGCTGTAAAAAAGGTCAATCATTTCATCGGTATCAAACGCTTTTTCCTTAAGTTTAATTCTTGTCGGCAAATTGTTTTGATATTGCGGAATAATAAAGCTTGCGGTGAAATTATCTTTGCTGTACTCAAAAATTTCGCTTTCCGAAACGGCATCGGATACATTCGGTTTCTTTTCTCCCGTTGGGAAACACCCCGAAATCATTATGGCTGCCGATATAGTCATTATCGCAGCGGCAAGACGCTTTTTCATTTTAGACCTCCAAAATTTCACGATATTTTACCAAAGTTAGATATCAAATCCAATTCTACATTTTGTTAATCTTGCACAAATCCAAAGTGCTTTCTTTATCTAAATTCGCAAAAATTTCAAATACATAATCGCCGTTATCCCACATCATCCACGAGGCGACATGACCATTTCTGCTGAAATCGATGTACAAACCACTGTACCCGTTTATTTCAATCTCCTCTAATTGAAACCCTTCGGTATTAAGGTGCATTGTACCAAAATCCTTTTTAACCATTTGTTGAAATACAATTATCTGCCTTGTTTGATTGTTTTTATAGCAAATATACTCATCAAAAGGAGTTGAATCCGTTTCATAAACCTCAAATCCCTCGGGCACTTCGGGCAAAGCGTATTTTTCTTCAATTGTGGCGGGGCAGTTTTCCGTGTTTGTCGGGTAAATTCTTGTATATTCGCGATGAACGTCGCCGCGGAAATTCTGCGAGATGAAATAAGGCATTGTGAAGCCGACAAATGCCGCCAAAAATACAAGCACAGCAGCTATTATAATGCAGCGTTTGAGCGAGCGTTTTTGCACTGTTCTGCGTGCAGTGACTTCATTTGGCGCAGAATCTACGCTTGCAAGAATACGCTCCATATTCCTTTTGTGCCTGTAAGAAAAGCGGTGCTCGGGCGCTTCCTCGGGAAGAGAAAATTTCGCCGCACACACCTGTTCAAGAATTGCTTTAAACTCGGTTTCGCTCATTTTTCCTCCTTTCCGAGATAATCGTTTATCAGCTTATGTACGTCCGAAATTCTCTTTCGTACAGCAGTTTCTGAGGTGCCGAGAACATTCGCGATTTCGTGGCAATTCAGGTTGTAGACGCTCTTTAAGATAATTGTCTGCAATTTGGTTTCGGGCAGCTTTTCAAGAAATTTGGTCAATTCCTCACCCGAGATTTTCCCGACAGCAATATCCTCGACAGAAAGCCCCTCGTCGGGCAATTCCTCCGACAGCTCGTCGAAATCGCGCTTGCTTTTGCGGCTGAGCATATCAAAAATAACGTTTCTAATTATAATAACCGCATAAGGCAGTCTTTTGTGAGTTGGAATTGAAAAAAATTTTTCGGGATATTTCACAATTCGCAGAAAAGCCTCTTGAATAGCGTCCTCTGCCTCCTCGCGATTGTGTAATTTTGAAAAAGCTATCAAGAAAAATCGATTTTTGTTCTCCTCGTAAAACTCGGATAGTTCATTCCTCTGTTCTTCACTTTCCAGAATAGCCAGTGCCGCTGATATCATAGCAATCATCCTTTTCTCACTTGTTTTGTTTCATTATATCACCAAATCGAGAAAAATGCAAGAACCTATATGAACACTTGTCTCAAAATTTATACGGCTTTTTTGGAAAAACTACTTGACAAATCGCGAGCATTGTGATATAATATTTTATGTTCAGTGGGAAACCATTGGCTTTAATACGCAGGTGTGGCGGAATTGGCAGACGCGCTAGCTTCGGGCTGCGTTACGACAGTGTATTTTTTTGATTCCCTTTTTAGGGACTTTTTTGTTTGTCAAAAAAGATTGATAATGCTCCGATAATCAAATTTAAACACAAAGAGAACACTCCGAAAAACATCGAGGTGTTCTCTTTATTTATCTCACTTTTTCAAGTTTTCCCTTGTCCATCTCGCAGACGGTGTCGCACAAAATTCCAATATCTTCAGCGGAATGCGAAGCAATCAAAATCGTTTTGCCCTGCGACTTTAAATCGAGAAGATACTGCCGCATATCGCAAACGCCGTCTTTATCCAAGCCGTTCATCGGCTCATCCAAAATCAACAGCTCGGGATTCTCCATAATCGCCTGAGCAAGCCCCAAACGCTGCCGCATACCGAGCGAATACTTGCGGACGTGGCGCTTCAAATCAGGGTTCAAGCCGACTTTTTCCATTGTTTTTCGGATATCATCTTTGGAAATTTTTCCGCGCAAATCCGCGAGCAGCTTCAGATTTTTGTAACCCGAATAATACGGAATAAACCCCGGAGTTTCGATGATAATTCCCGCATTTTCGGGGAAATCGCAATCCTTGCCGATGCGCTTTCCGTCAACGGTGATTTCGCCCGAAGTTGGCTTAACGAAGCCGCAAATACACTTCATCAGCATAGTTTTTCCCGAGCCGTTTCTGCCGATTAAACCGTGAATTTTCCCGCGCTCAAAGTGCACGGAAATGTCCTTCAAAATCTCGTTTT
>CAZKBF010000013.1:0-73652 GCA_964551225.1 uncultured Ruminococcus sp. | reverse complement strand
CCCATAAAAATATGCACCTCCAAAAGTGTCTAACTTTTGGGGTGCATATCATTTCGAGGGTGGTTTTTTGTTTATCGGGACGTTTTTTTGTAGTACCTTTGATTTCTGAACTAAAAATTATACGGATTTGTGATCGGAAATCCATATTCAGCATCAGCCCTCACCTCGAACAATTTCTTTTACGGCATACAACAAGCATAACCGCAGCAGCTATCAAGGGAATGAGGCTGATTGCTGCGCCTGTGGAGGGATTTTCGGTATCGTTGGAATCGGGTTTCTCTTCGTCCAAGCCGGCTTGCGAAACTACCTTAATTCTTCCGCAGCCCGAAGGAGCCGAATACTTCTCACCTACCATTCCGCCAAGGTCTTCCTTAATGTAATCAATAACTGCCTGATAATCAAGCATTATCTCTTTTTCTGTTACATTACATTCCTCGAACATTGTCATGCCGCCTCCGCAGGATATAAGCAGAAAATCAATAGAAGCTACGGTATAGGTCTTTGAAAGCTCCAGCGGCTCTCCGCCTACAAGCACGTTCTTTACCCTGTATTCTCCTGTAACTCCTGTGAAATTACCGTTTTCGTCAAGCGTTACCGAAGAGGGAACATAGGAATGTATTTCGTAGGTAAGCCCTGAAACCTGCATAAAGGAGCCGTTTTCCTTCGGGTAGAAACAAGCGCCCATTTCAAGTGCGTCAAGCAGCTGCTGACCGCTTATTTCTGCAACGCAGATTGAATTGCCGAAGGGCTGAACGTTGATTATACTGCCGTATGTAATGTCACCTGCGGGGATACTGCTTCTTACTCCGCCGCCGTTGATAAGACCTATTTCCGCGCCGGTCCTGATACGATAAGCGTCAGTGCAAAGGTCTGCCATATTGGTTTCTGAATTTCTTACAGCCCGCTCTCCCGTTTCGGGATTGTTGATTGTAAGCTCCTCCTGCGTGTTTGCAACCACCGTTCCCGCAAGCTTATCGTACTGCTCCTCAATACTCCCGAGAAATTCTGCCGTTTCGGTATAAGCCTTGTATTCTGCGGAAGTTTCGTCTGTTGTAAGGGCAAAGTCCTCTTTGCTTATAAGGTTTACGGTTAAATTGTCTTCTTCAATTATAATTGTACCGAAATTTGCAAGCTTACTGCCTGAAGAGGTGAGAATGGTTTCTTCCCCCTTCTCGTTTGTTAAGAGCTTTTTGGGCGTAACCTTGTGGGCATGACCGTCTATAAACAGGTTTATACCGCTTACGTTATTTATAACCGACTCGCTGCTCCATTTATAATCATAATCATATTCGCCCAGATGTCCTACTGCAACTATTAAATCAGCTCCGTCGTCAATAGCACCGTCCACTGCCTCCTGTACAGCATTATAAAGGCTTTCGCCCTCGTCGCCGCCGCAGAAGCCGTAAAGCTGCCCGCCTTTTTCGTCAAAAAAGTGGTCGGGATTGCTTGTGGTCAGAGTAAGGGGAGTAGTAATACCAACAAAACCTATCTTATACTTGTCCGTTTCAATTATCTTATATCCGGCAAATGTCTTTTCGCCGCTTTCAAGTTCGGTAAAATTGCAGGAAATATATGGGAACTCCGCCTTTCCCGCAAGCTTGAAAAAAATGTCCATACCGTAATCAAACTCGTGGTTTCCCGGGACTGCAATATCATATCCCAGCTTATTCATAACATCAAGCGGATAACCGCCTTCGGACAGAGTGCCGATTGTTTCACCCTGAATAAAATCCCCCGCGTCCACCAGAATTACCTGATAATTTTCGCTCTCAAGCCTAGCCTTGTATGCAGCAAGCTGGGCAATTCCGAGGGTGCTTTCGTCCGCGCTGAAGCCGCAGTGAACGTCGTTTGTATAAAGTATTGCAACGCCCTTGTTTTCTTCCTGCGCCGCTGCCGTAAAAGCAGTCATACATACTGCGACAGCAGCAGAAAAAAGGAATGAAATTAGTTTTTTCATATTGAAATTCTCCCTTCTTCAAGTTATTATATTTTGAATGCTGTACTTGTTATCAGCTTTTATTATAACATGGGTTTTGGGGAAATGCAAGCAAAATACAATCACCGAAATGAAAAATTCAATTTTTCTATTGTGTTTATTCAATAAATATGGTATAATAGTCCTCGGAATGCATTTCCAATATTTCAGACATAAAACTGCCATTTAATTATACAGACACAATTCATATTTTAGGAGGTCCCATGAAAAAAATTCTGATAACAATACTTATCTTTGTCTGTGCTATAGTTGCCGGATTATTATGGATAAGGGTTAGCCACCAAGACACCGATATCACCAAAAATCAGACGAAGGTTGGCTTCATTCTTAACGGACAAATCGACGACCACAGCTGGGGAGAATCTCATTTCAACCGCATGGAAAAAAGCGCGGAGAAGCTGAATCTCAACGTGATTTACAAGGAGAACGTCCCTGAAGATGAGCGATGCGTTGATGTGATTGAGGAGCTTATTTCCGACGGCTGCAAGATAATTTTCTGCAACTCCTTCGGTTTCGGTACTTGGGAGCTTGAATGTGCACAAAAACATCCCGATATCTCCTTCTTCCATGCCACAGGAGTTGAACAGGCAGATAATCTTGCTACATATTTCGGGCGGATATATCAGATGAGATATTTGAGCGGCATTGTGGCAGGCTTGCAGACACAAACCAACGAGATAGGCTATGTTGCCGCAATGCCCATTGCGGAAGTTAACCGCGGAATAAATGCCTTTACTCTGGGTGTGCGTGCGGTAAATCCCGATGCCAAGGTATATGTGAAATGGAGCAATTCCTGGATAGGCGAGGAAGAAAACGGCAATGCTACAAAGTCGCTTCTCGCTGAACATAATATTGATGTTTTGGCTATGCACTCCGACGCACACTCCCCCATGGAGATTGCAAACGAAAACAAGGTATGGATAATCGGCTACAATGTTGACAACAGCGCTCTTTTCCCCGATACATATCTGACAGCACCTATATGGAACTGGGAACATTTCTATGAGCCGAGAATACTTGAATGCTTACAAGGCAAGTTCAGGGGCATTCATTATTGGGAGGGTGTTGAAACAGGTATCGTTGACCTTGCGCCATTCACGAAAAATGTTAAGTCGGGTATCGCAGAAAAGGTCGATGAGGAACGTGAGCGGCTGATGAACGGTACATTTGATGTTTTCTACGGTCCCATAACGGACAATGAAGGCAATATCCGCATAAAGGAAAAACAGAGCATGACCGATGAAGCAATGCTCAATGATATGTTTTGGTATGTAGAAGGAGTAGTCATAGATGAAGCTGAGTAAAAATAAAAGAATCGTATTATTGGTTATTTGTTTTCTGCTGCTGGCAGTCATTGTCGCAATTCTGCTGCTTATGGGCAAAACCGCTGATAAAAAGGAAAAGATAGGCTTTATCATCACAGGAAGCATCAATGATGGCGGCTGGAACGGTATGCACTATACAGGTGCGTTAGAAGCCTGCAAAAAGCTTGACGCTGAACTGATTGTTAAGGAAAACATCAAGGAATTCTGCGGCGATTGCGGTCCTGCGGCAGAGGACCTTGTGAGCAAGGGCTGCAAAATGATAATCCTCACAAGCTTCGGCTATTCAGAGGAGATTAAGGATATAATACAGAAATATCCCGACATTTCATTTTACAGCAGCAGTTTTAATTTTCACGCGGATAATATTACATCTTATTTCGCCCGTATGTATCAGGCGAGATATCTTGCGGGTATTGTGGCGGGTATGCAGACAAAAACAGGCAATATCGGCTATGTTGCCGCTATGCCCACAAGCGAGGTCAACCGCGGAATAAATGCGTTTACTCTGGGTGTGCGCAGAGTAAATCCCGACGCGACTGTTACCGTTGCATGGAGCAATTCGTGGGACAACGAGGAAGCAGAACGCAAGCTTGCCGACGCTCTTATCGAAAAAGTCGGAGCCGATGTTCTTACATATCATCAGAACAAGACATATACCGCTGAAGAAGCAGAAAAATACGGAGTATACTCCATCGGCTATCACCAGAGCCTCGAACAGCATTCGGACAAATTTCTCGGCGCAGTCATCTGCGACTGGGAACTGACCTATGAGGCAATAATCAAACAGTATCTGCAAGGTAAATCTTCTGATATAAAGATGTACTGGGTCGGAATGGAGGAAAATGCAGTCAGGCTGTCCGACCTCTCCCCTCTTGTAAGCGAGGAGACAAAGGCTGAAATAACAAAGGCACGGAATGAAATTCTTGCAGGTCTGGACGTTTTCTCGGGCGTTATATACGATAACAAAGGCAATATTCGCTGCAAGGAAAATCAGACCATTCGTGACGAAATAATTCTTGAGCAGTTTGACTGGTATGTTGAAGGAGTCAATTTCTATGATTAAGAAACTCAAAGACAGAAAAAGAATAATCGCATTCCTTTCAGCAGTCATTGTAATTATGATTGGCGTCGGTCTGCTGATGACCTTCAGACTGAACAGTCTGCTTAAGGGATATGTTGAACAACAGGTCACAGAGCAGGCACGAACTCTGGCTAAACTTTCTGCCGAACAGTTTGAACTTGAGATATATGAGCTTGAGAATTTGGCGGCAAAGATACCCGCAACCGTTGAAAAAAATGATACTCTTCTGGACATTGTGTTAAATGACAGCGAGAGTATTACAATGGGTCTGCTTTGTTTGGACGGAACGGCACTCAAGGGCAACACACTGAATTTCTCCGATTTTTCCGGCATACAAGACGCATTCCACGGTAACTCCTCCATTTGCTATAAGGAAGGTCAGGGAATACTGTTCACAACTCCCGTATATGATGAGGAGAATGTTATTTATACCTTATACAAGCTGTATGATGAAAGTGTGCTGCTTGAAAAATTCGGCATTTCATGCTACAAAGGAAAAGGACAAGTAGCAATTCTCGACCGGAAGAGCAGGATAGTTGTACCCTTCTCCGATACGGAAATCGTAACGGAAGATTATCTGCGCAAGGAAAATGTTGCAGCATCAATGCAGGAATTATATAAACAGATGAATGTGGATACTGCCGCTGCAATATGCTATAATGATACCGACGGTATGAACTGCCTCTTTATTTCGGAGGTAAAGCAGCTGGGTATCTATCTTGTGGGAACAGTGCCCGATGACGTTCTGATGGAGGGTATTTCCAACATCACGACGCTGATATTGTGGGTGTTCGGTCTGCTTATACTGCTGTTTGTCATCGGTATGATATATCTCCTCGGTGCTGAAGAAAAAGTGCGTGAGAGCAACGAGCTTCGTGAGGCAAAAAACCTCGCCGAGCAAGCAAACCGCGCCAAGAGCGATTTCCTTGCAAATATGTCTCACGAGATACGCACGCCTATCAATGCTATCATGGGTATGAACGAAATGGTTCTGCGCGAGAGCAAAGACCAAACGATAAGAGATTATGCGGTCAATATTCAGAGTGCAAGCAAGACACTGCTGTCACTTATAAATGATATTCTCGACTTTTCCAAGATAGAAGCCGGAAAAATGGAGATAATCCCCGTGACCTATGATACGGCGCTTTTACTGAATGATGTTATAAATATGATAGACATCAAGGCAAAGCAAAAGCAGCTTGATTTCCGTGTTGATATCGACAACTCTATTCCTTCTATGCTATACGGCGACGAGGTCAGAAACCGTCAGGTAATTGTAAATCTGCTGAACAATGCGGTAAAATACACAAAACAGGGCTATATAAAGCTCAGCGTATCCGCTATCCGCGAAGCAGACGGCGTCACTCTGAAAATGCAGGTTTCCGACAGCGGAATCGGCATAAAGGAAGAAGACCTGAACAAGCTGTTTGAAGGCTTCCAGCGACTTGATTTGGAGAAGAACCGCAACATAGAGGGCACAGGACTTGGTCTTGCCATAACCCATAGACTTGTGGAGCAGATGAACGGACGTATGGAAGTTTCAAGTATATACGGTCAGGGTTCCGTATTTACGGTATATCTTCCCCAGAAAATACGCGATGAAAAGTCGGTTGGTGATTTCAGGCAGCATCTTGAGGCTGTGGCGAAAAATCAGACCGAATACAAGGAAAGCTTTATCGCTCCCGATGTAAAGGTGCTTGTTGTTGACGATAATGAAATGAATTTGGCGGTCGTTAAGGCACTTCTGAAAAAGACTCAAGTTCAGGTTACCGTATGTATGAGCGGCAAAGATTGTCTTGAAATTGCCGCGAAAGAGTCCTTTGACATTATCCTTCTTGACCATATGATGCCCGAAATGGACGGAATCGAAACCCTCCACAGATTAAAGTCCGGCGAGAACAAATGCAGCGATGTGCCTGTAATTGCGCTGACCGCAAATGCTATTGTCGGAGCAAAGGCAGAGTACATAAATGCAGGCTTTTCGGATTATCTTTCCAAGCCCATCGAAGGTGGAGCGCTTGAAAAGATGCTGTTCAGGTATATCCCAAAAAGCAAGCTGAAAAGCGAGACAACCGAGAACTCCGCACCCTCTCCCGAAGTCAGAACGGAAAAGGAAGAAACAAGTTCCTGCATCAACCGTAAGTTGGGATTGGAGCACTGCGGAGATGATGAGAATTTATATCGGGAGACGCTGGAGCTGTTCATCGAAATCTATGATGAAAAAGTTATCAATATAAATGAATTACTTGCTTGTGAGGACTGGGAAAACTATACAATATATGTTCACGGACTAAAATCCTCCGCATTTACAATCGGAGCGGAATCCCTGTCTGCCGATGCAAGGGAGCTTGAATATGCAGGCAAGGATATCACAGCGGGAAAGAATACCGAAGAAAAGATTGCCTTCATCAAGGAAAATAACGATAGAGTTATGGCTTCATTAAAAACAGTCGTACTTGAAGCCCGTAAGATGCTCAACAAATAATTCCAATAACCAATCTTTAAAATCATCATTATGGGAAAGATAAACAAGCTGCTTGATGTCGTTTACTGCGAAAAAAGTTTATGTACTCGCGAAAAACATATTGACAAATCTCAATCTATGTTGTATAATGATAAATAGATAAAATTCAATGTGAGGTGAAAAGGTTGAACGAGAAGGACATTGCCACGATATTCAAGGCGTTCTGCGATGAGAACAGGATTAGGATTTTGCAGCTTTTGCTTGACGGGGAAAAATGCGCCTGTCGGCTGCTTGAGGAAATGAATATCACCCAGCCAACCCTTTCTCACCATATGAAAATTCTCTGCGACAGCGGGATTGTTGTCGGGCGAAAAGAGGGAAAGTGGATTCACTATTCGCTCTCGGAGGAAGGAATTGAATGTGCGCAAAGATATCTCGCCTTACTCAAAACTTGCTCAAGCGCAAATGAAAGAGAGGAAAAAGATGACTAAATCCGAAAAGGCTCTTGAGCTTTTCTCAAACAATTTCAACTGCTCGCAAGCCGTACTGACCGCGTTTGCGCCCAATTTTGACCTTGACGAAACGCTCGCGCTTAAGCTCGGGACATCTTTCGGAGGCGGCGCGAGAAACGGTGAAATCTGCGGCGCGGTTTCGGGGGCGCTGCTTGTGCTGGGCTTGAAATACGGACATTATCAAGCCGAAAACAACGAACAAAAATCCCGCGCATACGAAATCGCTGTTGAATACACAAAGCGTTTCAAGGAAATCAACGGCTCAATCGTTTGCCGCGACTTGCTCGGTTACGACTTGACAAAGCCCGAGGAAATGGCTTGTATAAAGGAAAAAGGGCTGTTCGGGTACGTTTGCCCGAAGATGATAAAAAGCGCGGTCGAGGTGCTCGAAAGCGTTCTCGCGGACTTTGAATAACAGCTTGCCGTGTCAATCACGGCTTGCTTAAACCGCGTTATATAGACATATTTCAATTATTGAATATTATTAAGGTGAACTTTATGGATACACTTAAATCAATCTGGGATTTCTTTCAAAACGAAATCCTCGGAATGGCTTGGCTGAACCGACTTATCGGCAGTCTGCTGAACTCGCTCGGGCTTGACGTGGCGAAAAAAATCGGCGGGAGCGTGCAGTTTTTCATCTATGATTTGATAAAAATTATGGTGCTTCTCGGCATCTTGATTTTCATCATTTCTTACATTCAGAGTTTTTTCCCGCCCGAACGCACGAAAAAAATTCTCGGGCGGTTTCACGGCATCGGCGCGAACATAATCGCCGCACTTCTCGGCACGGTCACGCCGTTTTGCTCGTGCTCGTCGATACCGCTGTTCATCGGCTTCACAAGCGCGGGGCTGCCGCTTGGGGTTACGTTCTCGTTTCTGATTTCATCGCCGATGGTTGACCTCGGCTCGCTCGTTTTGCTGATGAGCATTTTCGGCTGGAAAGTCGCGTTCATTTATGTGATAGTCGGGCTGATTATCGCGGTGGTCGGCGGCACTTTGATTGAGAAAATGCACCTCGAAAATCAAGTCGAGGAGTTTATTCGAAACGGCAAATCTATCGATATTCCGCAAGAGGAACTCCGCGTTAAAGACCGCCTAAAATACGCTTGGGAACAGGTTTGCGGCACGGCGAAAAAGGTGTTCCCGTATGTTATTATCGGCGTGGGAATCGGCGCGGTTATTCACAACTGGATTCCCGAGGATTTTATCGTCAAGGCGCTCGGTGACAACAACCCGTTTGGAGTTGTTCTCGCGACAATCGCGGGTGTACCGATGTACGCGGACATCTTCGGCACAATCCCGATTGCCGAGGCTCTGCTCGGAAAAGGCGCGCTGCTTGGCGTTGTGCTGTCGTTTATGATGGCGGTGACAACGCTTTCCCTGCCCTCGATGATTATGCTCCGCAAAGCTGTTAAACCGAAGCTGCTCGGCGTTTTCATCGCGATTTGTACGATTGGTATAATTATTGTCGGTTATGCGTTTAACGCATTGCAAAATATCTTAATTTAACAGGAGGAAAAATATGTTTAGCTTTGGTAAAAAAGAGGAAAAGAATTCGCCCGAATGTGCTTGCAATCGCAATTATTCTGCGGAGGATATTGCCGAGATGGATATCAAGAGCTGCTGCGGAACTGCTGTAAACGGGATTTGCTGCGTGAAGGTGCTGGGAGCGGGCTGCAAGTCGTGTCACGAGTTGTACGAAAACGCGAAGAAAGCTGTCGCGGAAATGGGGCTTGCCATTGAGGTTGAGTATATCACGGATATGCAGAAAATTATGGAGAGCGGCGTTATGAGTATGCCCGCGCTTGTGGTCAACGAAAAGGTTGTTTCTATGGGCAAGGTGCTCAAAGCCGCCGAGGTTAAAAAGCTGCTCGAAAAGGAAAGCGTGTGATATGAAAAAGGTTGCGTTTATTTGCGTTCACAACTCTTGCCGAAGCCAAATCGCCGAGGCACTCGGGAAGCATTTTCGCGGCGCAGAGTTCGAGTTTTACTCCGCGGGTACGGAAACCAAACCGCAAATAAATCAAGACGCGGTGCGGCTCGTGAAGCGGCTTTACGGGATTGATATGGAACAGACGCAATTTAGCAAGACTTTCGACAAAATTCCCGCGCCCGATATCGCGATTTCAATGGGCTGCGACGTCGGCTGCCCTTTTATCGGCAGAGATTTTGATGATAATTGGGGCTTGCCCGACCCCACCGGCAAAAGCGACGATGAATTTATTAAGGTTATCAGGGCGATTGAGGAGAAAATTCTGTTGTTAAATTGTTGAGGATTGCGGTTGACAAAAACAAAAACGCGGACATTTTAGCATAAATAAATCGATTTCCCCTTGAATATTCCGGAGGAATATGATATAATTTTATTAACGAGGATTAACTGCATTAGAGGGGGAACAGATATGAGCAAAACAATTAAATTGAACGACAATCGCTCGGTAACGGTTGTTTCGGCAGACAGCTCAAATACGGTTATTTCAAAGAACGACGCCGAAATGGATAAAAGAGCCAAAGCGGCTGTAAAATCAGCTATAAAAAAGGCAAAAATTTGCAAAAAACCTGTTGCCAAATATGACCGAGAAACCAAAAAAGCTTATATAGAAACTGCCGACGGAGAGAAAAAGTATGTCTGAAAAAAAGCCTATGGTGTTGGTTTTGGCAGGACCGAACGGCTCGGGGAAAAGTACCATAACGCAGTATTTTGATATTGTCGGGACTTACACAAACGCAGATGATATGGTTTCCGCAACGGGTATGAGCAACGAAGACGCCGCTGTTCTTGCCGATAAAATGAGATACCGTTCAATCGAGATGAAAGAGGATTTCACCTTTGAAACGGTGCTTTCTTCTCACTATAAGCTGGATATTCTTGAAAAAGCAAAATCGGAGGGCTATTTCATTAAGTGTATTTTTGTTCTGACGATTGACGCTTCGGTTAATGTCGCGCGCGTTGCCGCAAGAGTTGCGCTCGGCGGGCATAATGTTGAAGAAGATAAAATCAGAAGCCGTTACGAGAAGTCCCTCGGCAATATCAGAAGGCTGTTGGAAATCTGCGATATTCTCCACGTTTACGACAACACGGAAGAGCCGGTTCGTATCATCAGAAAGCACAAAGATGATATTTCAATTTTCCCAAACGACCTTTGGACTGAAGAGAAGATTCTGGCGCTGTTTTAGATTGGCGAAAATGCCGTTATAAACAAAATCCCGATTAGACTGCGGTCTTGTCGGGATTGACTTTTTTCGAGCGGTGTGATATAATTAACTCACCGATACAACTTTTTAGGAGAATCTTATGAAAACAAATTTGATTATAGTAGAAGGACTTCCGGGAAGCGGAAAGAGCACGACTGCGGCTATGATTGCCGATGAGCTGAACAGGAAAAACAAAAAGGTTGTCTGCGTTGACGAGGGCGTTCCCGAGCACCCCGCCGATTACGCCGATTATGATTTCCCCGATTTTGAAACGGAGCGGGAGAAAATCCTCGAAAAGTGGAAGTCCTTTGTGCAAAGCGCCGAGAAGGACGCAATTTATGTGTTTAACTGCATTTTTCTGCAAAATCCGATGTGCGAAACTATGATGAGGTTCGGTATGTCGGAGGAAGCTTCGCGGAACTATATTGCAGAAATCGCGGAAATTATCAAGCCGATGAATCCTATCATCATCTACATAGACCAGCCTAACGTTAAATCCGCGATTGACAGCGTGCTTGATGAGCGCGGAAATGACTGGTTGAACGCGGTTATCGATTATCACGTCTCGCAAGGCTACGGCAAACAGAACAACCTTTCCGGCTATGACGGTTATATCAAATGTCTGGAAGAGCGGCGAATCAGAGAGCTGAATATTTTAAGGTCGCTGGATATTGACTATTTTACAATCAGTCAAAATATGACGGTGGAGGAGTTCGTCGAGCTGTTTAAATCTGTCGGGTGGAATCTGCCCGCGAGAGAACAGATGGATTTGGCTATCAAAAACAGCACAAAGTCTTTTGTTGTGCGCCACAAAGGTACTGCCGCGGCTACAATCAGCTGGCTCGGCGATTACGGTATGCACTGGTTTATGAAGGATTTTATTGTGCGCCGTGAGTATCAAGGTCAAATGATTGGCACGCTTCTTTATCGCTTTTCCGAGAACTTTATCAAGAGTACTCTGAAAGATAACCAAAAAGTCTGCGTTGACCTCCGTGCCGCTAAAGGCAAGGAGCCGTTTTATCGCAGTCTGGGTTTTCAGATAATGTCGGAAAACGATATAGGAAGCGGAATGGAAAAAATGGTGGAGCGATAATTTTTGGAAACGTATCATAAAATGCGTACAATTCAAGCTGGAATATGCGCCGCGACCGCCAATACACGAAAAACCGCCCTCAAGCCGCTTAATCAAAGGCTTGAGGGCGTTTGCTTTATTTGTGATTATGTATTCAACGGTATCAGCGGAATGACCTCACAACATCGTCCATCTTCCGCGCGTTTTCGGCAACTTCCGCGGCAATAATGTTGGATTGCTCGGAAGTCTGCGTCGTCTGACCGACAATCGTCGAAATCTGCTCAATACGTTCCTTTATTGCCGCAGCAGACCTGTTCTGCTTTTCGGTCATTCCGGTTATAATGCGCGAATGTTCTGCGCTTTCCTCGGCTGTTTCAATTACCTTGTCCATACATTGCGCGACGTTATCGGCAATCTCTTTGCCGCGCCGTACCGCGTCAAGCGAAGCATCGATGAGTTTCGATGTACTGCTTACCGCCTCCTGTGACTTGGTTGCGAGGTTTCTCACTTCCTCGGCAACAACAGAAAATCCCTTTCCCATTTCACCTGCGCGCGCAGCTTCAATAGACGCGTTGAGTGCAAGAATATTCGTCTGAAAAGCAATATCCTCTATCGCTGCAACAATGTTTCTTATCTGCTCGGAGCTTTGTTCTATCTCCTCATACGCAGTCAGCATATTCTTCATTTCCGCATTACTTTCGTTAAGCATTTCCGTGGAACGTTTTGCGGAGTTTTCCGCCTGCTCTGCCTCTGCAAGGGCGTTGCTGCTTTCAGAAGAAATAGCCGCGATATCTTCCGAAACAAGCGAAATTGAATTCTGCTGGGTATCCGCTGCCGTGTTGATGTCGCGGGCGATATCCAGCATTTTATCTGCGGAGGTGTTGACCGCCATTGATATTTCAGCGATTTGTGATACAATTTCCGACTGCTGCCTATTCATTTCCTCGGTTTCGTCCATCTGACTCTTGACCTGTTCAAGCAGTCTGTCTGCGTCGGATTTTGCGCTCTGTGCATTGCCTATAAATCCAAGCGAGCACCTGACAAGATAAAATATAAGAAACGCGCCGACATTTATTCCGGCTATTCCCTTGATAAGGAACTCCAGCTCTTGCCCGCTATAGAAAAATTCATTGAAAAACAGTCCCGCAATGCAGGCTGTATCCATAACAATCCAATGAGCAATCAGGTTTTTCGTGTGGTAATAAATAGCGACGACAGCCATTGACGCCAGAAGCAGCGGAAACATTGCGTGAAGCTCGTGTTTTACTACGGACATAACAAGAATTATTATGCACTGCGCCTGTGAAAGAATTATTCCGCGGAACGCTCTGTCTTTTTTGTTGCGCAGCAGACGAACCGTAAGGCAAACCAAACCTCCCAGCACAATCATAATAATACCAAGCAGAATTGCACCGGAAACCATATTGATGACGCCAAAGCCTATAACGCAAATCAGTATAACAACAGAGTGTATCGTTACCATTTTCTCGGTAACGGAAGCAGTAACATTTGCTTTTTCGCTCATTATAAGTTCTCCTTTTAATTTGAATATCCTATCCGTTATTTATAGAGCTTTTTAAAAACTCTTTGCACTATTATACCATAACCTCAAGGTTATGGTATAATTTGCCGATACGCACGAAGCAAATCTTTGATTTGCGTATGTGCGAGGCATTTTGATATATAATAAACGTCTGCGTTTATTATACCATAGTTGCGAAATATTGTCAAGAAAAATATGATTTTCATCACACTAAAAATACGATTTCCTACTCAACCAAACGCAAGCTTTTTTTGTCAAGACCATTTAAAGCGCTTGATTTTTTTGACAAAATATGCTATAATTACTATTATATTCCAAATAGTCATCTGTTAACCCAAATCGATAGGCTGCACAAAAACAAATTCGATTAGGTATAAAAAGGAGAAAAGAATGAAAGTAAAGAAAATAGTCGGTCTGTTCTTGGCAGCAGTTATGGCGTTAGGATTAACGGCTTGCGGGAAAACCGTCACCGAAAAAGAGGGAGCGCAGAGCACGAAGGGTGAACACGCGCCTATCACCATTATGTCCGCGAATAAAGACTATTCGGGATTTATTGAGTATGTAAAGTCCGTGTATCCGGAGATTAACATTGAAATCATTCCGTACAGAGGCGCAAACACAACCCAATATATGTATGACCAGCTTTATACCGGTCATATGCCGGATATTTACAGCGCAACGCAGATGTTTACTTGCTATGATAAGTACGCAGAAAACCTAATCGACCTTTCCAAATATGACTTTACCGACAGATACAACGAAGTGAGGATTTCGCAGTATGAGCTGGACGGCAAGATATATCTGCTTCCTACAGACTATGATGTAATCGGTCTTGTGTACAATGCTTCCTTGTTTGAAAGAGAAGGCTGGAAGGTTCCCACGTCTTTCGCGGAGCTTGAGGCGCTGGCTCCTGTCATCAAAGATGCGGGTTATAATCTCGCCGACTGTGCGACAAACCTTCCGGGATATGGATTTCAGTATATGTGCAATATCGGTGATACCGCATTTTTGCGTTCCATTGAGGGAATTAAGTGGCAGAGGGATTTTCTTTCGGGAAATGCCACTGCTGTGGACGGTCTAAAAAGCACCTTTGATTACATACAGAAATGGGTTGATATCGGAATGCTGAAGTACAGCTCCCCCGATGAAGCCCCGCACGAGCATTTCAAGAAGGGCAACACGGCTTTCTTTGTCGGCAGTATTTACGGCTGGAACACTAAAGACGATGGAACAGGTGATGTTATCAAGCCGCTCCCCTATCTCTCTGAAGACGGCACGCAGAATATGTTCATCTCCTCGACTGTGCGCGCTTATGGTCTGAACAAAAAGCTGGAAGAGCCCGGCAATGAACAGAAGCTGGAAGATGCGCTGAAGGTAATGGACCTGCTTTCCACCGATGAGGGTATGATGAGAATTATGGAGCGCTATGAATCCGCCTCCGCACGCGTCTGCTCCTTAAAGGAATGGGAAATGCCCGAATCAAGCCCCTACTATGATTACAAGGATTTCATTGCCGAAGGTCACGTTGCTCCTTTGATTTATGCGGGCTGGGAAAATATTATGGTTGATGTGGGGAATAAGTTCCTTGACTATATTCGCGGGGACTGCACCGCTATGGACGTTTTAACCACAATGGACAAGCGTCAGGCAGAAAACCTTTCCTCGGGCGTCCACGTTTACGCTTCTGTGAAAGAAACGCTTGAGGCAAAAGACCTTGCAAAGCTCACCGGTATGGTGTTCTGCGAGAAAACCGGCGCAGACCTCGCGCTGGTTTCCCTGAACGAATGGAAGGTAGGCGTAGGCGCAAGGAAAGAAAACGCAAATGGTATCGGCGCAGCTATGATGCCGCTTGATATGACGGAGATGGATATTGTCTGCTGGCTGCCGACAGGCTGGTATGGCACGATTAAGACCTATTCATTTACCGGTGCTCGTATCAAGGAGCTTGTTCAAACCGGCTATGACTATAACGGCAACGGCAATACATATCCTTATGTTCTTGTCACACCCGAGGGCTTTGAACTTGAGGATAATAAGGAATATACCGTTTATTTCGCGGGAATTACCGAAGATGTTGCCGCGGAAAGCACAATGAAAGACAGCGAAATCGTTGGTCTTACGGCAATGGAAGAATATCTTGACCGTGTGGATATCTCAAAGCCTGCCGATATTGTTTGGAGGAAGTAATTTCAATTAAAGGAGCAAAATCGGATTTATGAAGAAGTTTTTTCAAAAGAAAAACAGAATATTGCTTCCGATTCTGCTTATGGTCGTGATAAGCATTGGAGCTTTCTTTGCGTTTCGTTCCTACAGCAACTATCTCGACGAGCTGATTTATCAGGAACGATTGAATCAAATGACCGAGGTTACAAAAGAGCTGTATTCGAGTATGGATATGCTCATGAGCAATGAATGGGGAACAGCAAAGCTCATCAGGGACGGAGTTATCAGCGAACAACCCAAAACAGTTGAACAATTAACCGAGTATCTGAATAAGCTCCAGAATATCTATAAGGCGGGAGAGAACACGCTTACGCCTATCGCAATCGATGATAACGGCAGATACTATTCCGCTTCCGGCAAAAAGGGCGTTGTTTACAACATAGAGGAGCTTGTAGACTGCGAAGAACGTATCAGCAGCGTTACAAATATCTTTGGTACAAATTCTACGGATATCCTGTTTATTTACAAGCTGGATAAACCGATTCCGCTTGGAGATACCACAATTCGGTTTTGCGGATATATCAAGAACTTTTCCATTGTCATCGACCGCTATAATACGGACGCTTTTGGCGGGCAGAGTATCGTGTATGTTATGAATAACAGCGGCACAAAGCTGTACGCAACAGACTCGGAGAACCATAATCAGGTCTTTGTGGGCAGAAATGTTTACAGTATCCTTGAAGATATGACTTACACCCACGAAAACAGCTATTCGTCCTGTATGCAAGCTCTCGAAAAAACAGGCAACTCCATCGCAAACGCTTCGCTGAACGGAACAGAGTATTTTCTCTGCCTTCACCGTATGATTGATACAGATTGGGTTCTTCTGCTTGCCATACCCGCACAATATGTTGCGACGAACACGCAGATTTTGGTGAATTCCGTTGTCAAAACGCTGGTTTTTGCCGGTTGTGCTCTTGCAGTTGTATTTGTCATTATTCTCGTCATCTCTATGCGAATGCAGCAGCAGGAGAAGCTCTATCGCAAAGAACAGGAAAACAGCGCGAAGCTTGAGATTTCCCGTCAGGAGGCGGAAGCGTCCAAACACGCAGCGGAAGAAGCGTTTAAGGTTGCCGAAGCAGCGAACAACTCAAAAAGCGCCTTTTTGAGCAATATGTCCCACGATATTCGCACACCTATGAACGCCATTGTGGGATTTTCGGATTTGCTTCAAAGAGACGCGGACGACCCGCAGAAGGTTCGTGAATACACGAAGAAGATTAAGTCCTCCGGTCAGCATTTGCTTGGGCTTATCAACGATGTTTTGGATATGTCAAAAATCGAATCGGGCAAGACCAACCTGAATTTGTCCGATGAAAAAATCGCTGATATTATCGATGGAGCGGAAACAATTATTCGTCCTCAAATGCAGGAAAAAAACCACACCTTTGAGGTGGTAACCCACGATATTCGGCACGAGAATATTGTTGTGGACAAGCTGCGTTTAAATCAGATTTTGCTGAACCTTTTGTCAAACGCCTGCAAATATACACCGGACGGAGGACATATCGTGCTCGCCGTAACCGAGCTGCCGCACAGACGTCCGCAGTACGCAAATTTCCGGTTTACTGTTCAGGACAACGGTTACGGTATGACCGAGGAATTTGCCGCAACCATTTTTGATACCTTTACCCGTGAAGAAAATTCTGTCACAAATAAAGTGCAGGGTACAGGTCTCGGTATGGCAATCACAAAGAGCTTGGTTAAACTGATGGGCGGTCAGATATCCGTGCAGACGCAAAAAGGAAAAGGCTCTACTTTTACTGTCGATTTGGAATTGCAGCTAGCTGACGCTACGGACAACGCGGCTTTTTGGGAACAGAATAATATTGCGAAAATCCTTGTTGTTGATGACAGCGAGCAGGTTTGCCGTGATATCGCGCTTTCTATGAAAAAGTATGGCGTTGAGGTCATCTATGCACTCTCGGGTGAAGAAGCGATACGCATTGTCAGGGACGATAACGATTTTGATGCTGTGCTTATTGATTGGTATATGACAAGTATGAGCGGCAAGCAGACCGCGATTGAGCTCAAAAAGCTGATACGGAAGGAATGTCCGTTTATTCTTCTGTCCTCTTATGACTTGAACGATACTATCGCCAAATCCGAAGAGCTTCCCGTGGACGGAATTCTGTCAAAGCCTTTCTTTGTGTCTAAATTACGCACGACGTTAGATGAAATACTCCACGGCAATGAAAAAGCAGAAAATTCGGAAGAATCAAATCTGTTGCACGGACTTCATTTTCTTGCCGCAGAGGACAATGAACTGAACGCGGAAATATTAAAGGAAATGCTGACAATCAGCGGGGCAACCGTGGATATCTATGAAAATGGAAAGCTGGTTGTTGACGCCTTTGAGAAATCTTCTTTGGGGCAGTACACGGCAATTCTGATGGACGTACAAATGCCGGTTATGAACGGGCTCGAAGCTACACGAGCAATCCGTGCCTCCGCCCACCCACTGGCTGTCACAATTCCGATTATCGCTATGACAGCCAACGCTTTTTCTGAAGATATCCACGACTGTTTGGAAGCGGGAATGAATGCCCATATTGCCAAGCCGCTTGATATGACCGTCATCGAGCAGACTGTACAAAGAGTATTAGGTATCGATTCCCGAGAAAAGCTTTAGGCAGACCAAAAACACTTTGTTCCTGATAGGATTTTCTTCGTAAAGCTTTCCGTTTATCTTGCAGAAGCAATCGTTGAATAGAACAAATTTATGACAGTTATTGACAAAACATATTGTTATATGGTATAATAACATAATAGCTTTTATGCAAAATAACTATCAATGAGGTGAATTTTCAATGTATCAGTGTAAGCTCAACATAATCGTTGCAAGCGGTAATATCACGATTCAAGCGGCTATAAAATCCGCAGCGCTCCCCGAAGATTGCGAAATCACCGTCAGCTCGGTTCCCGAAATGACAGAAAAATACGACAAGTTGGATTCTGTCGTAATTTTCAACGGAATTGACGCATATAAACAGAGCGCCGGACTTGTCGGCAAAAAAACACTCCGCGTTCTGCTGATAAGCAGCGACCGTCTCCCGTTAGTCAACGAAATGGCGGACAAACCCGATGACCTTTGGACGATTGCCGAAAACAATGACAATGACAGCTTGCTTGTTTATTATGCGGAAAAGCTTATTGCGCAAATGAAGCAGTCCTTTGATTTCCGCTTGCAAACCGCTTGCTTCAACACCGCCTTTGACAGTATCCCCGACCTCGTTTGGTTCAAGGATATCAAGGGCGCTCACCTCATCGTGAACAATGGCTTCTGCGAGGCTGTCGCCAAAACAAAGGAGCAGATTTATAAACAAGGTCACTATTATATTTGGGATATCCCGAAAGAGGAATACGAACAGGGCGACTATGTGTGCCTTGAGTCGGAGGAGGTCGTCATAAACGCGCGCGAAACCTGCCTTTTTGACGAGAAGGTTAAAACCAAAAAGGGTATGCGGCAGTTCAAGACCTACAAATCTCCGCTGATTGATGAGGACGGTACTATTTTCGGTACCTGCGGTATCGCAAATGACGTGACCGCGCAGCACAACATCAACTCCGAGCTTGAGGTTATTCTCGACAGTATGCCCTTTGCGGTTATAATCGACGATGAAAAAGAGGACGTTCTTGCAGCAAACCGTCTGTTCTTCAAATACTTCCCCGATTACAGAGAAATTGTGGGAACAAGTCTTTCCTCGTGGAAAAACGACGTTCTGCGCGGAAAGCTTGAGGACGGCGAAATAACGCTCGAAACCAAACAGGGTTTAATCACCCTTTCGTGCAGCATTAAGCCGATTTACAGCATTTTTGAGGAAATGATAGGACAAGCGATAATCCTCACAGATGTCACAAACGAGAGAAAGCGTTTTGAGCAGACCGCCCACAACGCAAACACCGATTTCCTCACGGGTCTTTCCAACAGAAGGCGTCTGTTTGAGTATTTCGACAGCATAAAATACACGCCAAATATCGCCACAATTATGATTGACCTCGACAATTTCAAAAGCGTCAACGATACATACGGTCATAAGGCGGGCGACGAAGCGCTGATTTTAACGGCAGATATTCTGCGGAAATCTTTCCCGATTGATTTTATCGCAAGACTTGGCGGCGATGAATTTATTATCCTTATCAACGGTGAATGTTCCGTAGATAAGCTGAAGGAGCAGACGGAAGAGCTGCTTGCCGCTCTGAATCGTTCCTTCTCGGAAAGGTCGGAATTCAGCTCCCTCGGAGCAAGCATCGGCGCTGCTTGCGGCACGGCTTATGACGGAAACGCGCAGGATTTTGAAGAACTGCTGAAAATGAGCGACAAGGCAATGTACCTTGCCAAAAATTCGGGCAAGAACAAAATCTGCTTTTTCGGTGAAGAATAAAATGCGTGCCTTAACCAACTGAAAAACCGCCTCGATTGCTCGGGGCGGTTGCTTTTTTTGCTATACTGTTTTAATCAAGGCTGAACTGCGCAATTAAATCTTTGAGCATACTTGCCTGTCCCGAAAGCTCCTCGGAAGCTGCCGCGGACTGCTCGGCGGTCGCGGAGTTGGACTGAACAACATTTGAAATCTGCTCAACGCCGATTGTAATCTGCGAAATGGAATCTGCGGCACTGCGCGACGCCGTGGAAATCTTTTCGTTGATTTCCGCAACCGCTCCCGCCGCCTGTGCAACAGCAGACATTTTCTCGGCAACCTCGTTCACCATCTCCGTTCCTTTTTCAATGGTTTCGACGGTGCTCTCAATCAGCGCGGTTGTGTTCTGCGCAGCCTCGGCTGACTTGCCCGCAAGGTTTCTCACCTCGTCCGCAACCACGGCAAAGCCTTTTCCCGCCTCGCCCGCTCTCGCCGCTTCAATCGCCGCGTTAAGAGAAAGAATATTTGTCTGGAACGAGATATCCTCGATTGTTTGGATTATGTTCTTGATTTCATCGGAGGAACGGCTGATATCATTCATCGCTGAAACAAGCTCGTCCATATAGGAAATTGCATTTTGCATTTCGCCGCCAGCCGAATTTGTCTTTTGGCTCGCGTTCTCTGCCTGAACAGCGTTCTCCTTGATTTGAGCCGCAATCACTTCAATAGTAGCAGCAAGCTCCTCAACAGAAGCAGCCTGTTCGGTTGCACCCTGCGAAAGTGCCTGTGCGCCCACCGAAACCTGTTCCGCACCCACGGAAACCTGTTCGCCGGCAGTGTTTATCTGATGCATCGTGCCCGAAAGTCCGTCCTTTATAAGATGAATATACTCGACAAGCTGTTTGTAATCACCAACATAACTCTCTTCGTTTTCCGCTGCGTTGACCGCGAGATTTCCCCTTGAAATTTCGCCGAGAATTCTCTCGATATCCTTGAAAATCAGGTTGAGTTCAGTTACGACAGTTGCCGTTGCGTCAGCGAGCGTTTTGGTTTCATCACGCGAATTTACCTCGGGCACGGGACTTGTGAGGTCGCCGTTTGAAAGGGAAACAATTCGCTTGGAGCATTTAACGATAGGATTTGCGATTTTGTTTGCGAAGATGATTGCCGTAACAGCGGCAAGAACGCAGGCTACAACCAAAATGATAATGCTTATCACAAGCGAGGTGTAGGTTCCGCCCAAAAATTCGTTGCGGACAACATTTACTCCGATGCTCCAGCCGGGCGTTCCCGCAACCGGCGCGTAAGCCACAAGCTCGAGATTTCCGTTATACTCGTATTGGTCGAAGCCCGTCATACCCGCGCACATTTTTGCCTCAACCTCGGCGAGCTTTTGATAGGACGAATCTGTTTTGGCAGATTCCTGCGCGTTTTCCTTGCCGACAACCGACGCGTCGTGAAACGCAATCGTAAGTCCTGCTGACGAGAGAAGATAAGCTGTTCCGCCCTCGCCGACGTTAATATTAGTCACGATATCGTTAAGGAAGGTGTTTTTCGGTATCATATAAACAACGCCCGAAACCTTGCTCCCGTAAACGCCGTCCTCCCAAAGCGGCGCGGAAATTATAACTGCGTTGTTGACGCCGAAGGAGCTTGTCACCATAAAATCCGAGCAGTATTCATTCCCCGCGAACGCGCTTTTGAAGAACTCGTCCGCGGAATAGTCCACACCGCTTAAAATGTCTTTTCCCGATGCGTCAATAACACCGCAAGCCTCGAGGCTGTACTTCGTAATTCGCTCTTTACATTCTATATCGGCATTTGCCGGCTCTGTCAGACTGCTTATACAGCCAATCTCGGAGGCAATCGACTTATAGCGCTCAATTTCGGTTTGAACACGCGAAGCAGCAAGCTTAACCGTCTCTGTCATAGATTTGTTGAGAATACTCTGTGCCGAAGAGAAATTCAGAACCGAACCCACTATTCCTATAATAAGTGAGGAAAACAGCCCGACGCTCATCATTGCCACAAGAATTTTTGTTTTGATGCTTTTCATAATTACCTTCGTTTCCATTTTGATAGTGCGTTAACAGCACTCTGTCTTATTATCATTTTACCATTTTATTACAAGAAAGTCAATAGTTTTTCCGTTTTTTGTAAAAAATTGAACTTTACGACAGCAAAAATTTGTTTATCCCGCAGATTTTGGATTTTAGGCATAGAAAAGCGCCCTGCGTTGTGCAGAGCGCTTAAGGTAACGCCGCACAATTAACGGCTATCGCCTTTGTCGTGCGGCGTTGCCTTAACTCTCATCTGCGGAACAAAAACATTATCCTGTATCGCAGCTTGCTTTTCTTTATAATTTCCCGAAGCGCCTGATATGTGTTTTGAGCGTCGCTGACTTGCTTTTCGCATATCGTCTCGTCGGAGTACAGCATTTCCTCACGGTCTGTGATAAATTCAAGATGTTCGGTCAACTCGTATTTCTCGGATTTGCTCACTCTGTTCTTGAATTCCGCAAGCGTTTCTCCCGTTTCAATATGAAATCCAAGATAGTTCAAAAAGCGGAAATTTTCCTTTGACAGATATCTGAATTTGTCGTCAAAATCCATTTTTGCAAACCGTTTCCGAGATGCAAAAATGCTGATTATGTAAAACAATATCAGAAATCCCACAACCGACAGTATCGGTATCAGAATGAATTTGATATCAATCTGCGCGGGTTTTTGTTCGGGAACGATGACGGGCGTATCGGGTTTGTGGTCGATAACGGGCATATAGTTGCTTCCGTCATACTGCGGCAAGCTGCCGGTGTTTCCCCACGGTTTCCAGCTGCTGCCGTTGGAATAACCCGGCGTCGGCTCAAAAGCAATCCAGCCGACATTGTCAAAATATACTTCAGCCCACGCGTGTGCGTTGTTCTGCGTCACCGTCACGTTTTCCGCGCCGTTTGTCCCGACAGAATAACCGTGAACATATCTGCAAGGCACTCCCAGCTCGCGCACCATAAGCACAAACGCCGTTGCATAGTGCATACAAAATCCCTTGCGCGACGTCAACAAAAAATAGTCAAGATAACTTTTTCCGTCGGAAACATCGACGGGAAGCGCAACATCTTTTGTGGTGTACTCCATTGAGCCGAGATAAGTCTCAAGCCGCTTCATCGTTTCATATCTGCCCGAGGAGTTTTCCGTGAGCTTATTCAGAATTTCGCGAACTTCCTCGGAAACGCCGTCGGTTTTGGTGTATTTGCGATAAATTTCGCTGACGTAATTCCGATAATTCTCAAAAGAATAGCCCTCTTTTAACCCCAAGCCTTCCGATTTAACAGCCTGCTCCCATTCATTTTCATCAATCTCACCCGCGCTGTCAAGCAAGGTGTACAATTTCGGATTGCCGTAGTTTAGCGTGTAAAAAGAAGCCGCGTAGGTATCGCCGTAGGTCATTCTTTGCTCGGAAATAATGCTGCCGTTTTTGTCCTTGAATTCGCGGTTGTCTCGAACGGAGCTCTCGACACGCATTTTTGACGGAGTGAACATATAGCTCGTATTATACAGAAGGTTTGTATAGCTTAATTTTATTTCTCTGTAATAATCGCCCCAGCAGCTTTCGTCAAACTTGTTAACCGCGCAGACCGTTTCGATTGTATCCATCATTCTGTCGTGACTTTCGGTTTCCGTGTCAAAAATCCACCGCTTTCCCGCGAAATCTTCGCCTATACAGCCTATCAGCTTCAGACTGCTAACAATGCTGCTGTTGCTGCCGACGTTGATGTCGAGCACCTCTGTATCACTGCTGTTAAGTCCCGCGAGGAAGCTCCCGTCGTCCGAAAAGCCAACGTCGCCGTACTGCTCGGACGGGTGAGACAAAAATCCAACCAGCTTCTGCGCATATAACGCAACATTGCTGCAAACGCTTTTCACAAAATTCCACTGATACGGCTCTTTCGGCGCGGGCAGCGCAAGCACTCCCAAACATAACGCAAGTATAATAGGTGAAATTCTTGTTAAGTGCTCTTTTTTAGCCGCGTTTCCGTCTTTTTTCCATTTGCGCTGAATTTCTTCGGCAAGGTGAACCAAAACCACAAAACAAGTTAGCGCAAAGGTTGTTTTGGCGATATCCCATTCGGCTATAATTCCCGCTATACAGTAACCAAGCAGCCCCGCCGAAACCGCTCGTTTTACCCAAATATTTTTCTCCGTGAAAATTCCCGCGGCAACGGCAAACACCGAAATAAGAATTATCCAGCCAAGCCAGGAATATTCGGTAATCAGGACGCGTCTGCCCTCGTCGCCCGCGATAATAACCAACACAATCAAAAGAACTGCGACAATTCCTATGCTGCGAAGTCGGTTCTTTTTGCTTATATGCCGCAGAATAATTATCCACAAGGGAAGCGCAAGACATACGATATATCCGATAAAATCGCTTTCGGGCATACCCGTAAATCTGCCGAAAAAGTTGACTAAAAGCACCGACAGCGGCAAAATATGTATGATATCGTACAGAATGTTCATTATCCCATCACCTCCAATAAATCGGTATGAGGTGAAAGGCAAATCAAATCCGTTCCCGTGTGACGTGATAAATCGGGCACGGATTTTCGGTCATCGGAAATAAAGCAGATGATTGTGCGCAGATTGTTTTCCTCAAAAACGTTCAGCAGTCTCTCCAAATCGCTGTCCCAAAGCGACACGACAAGAAAAATCATCGAGCTTTCAAGTATATCCATTCTCCGCAGAATTTCTTCGCACAAAAGCTCGTGCGTGTTCATCTGCGAAAAGGTAACCTCCGACAGCTTGTCATAAAATTCCTCGAATTCCGACAGCTTTCCGACCGACAACCGCACAAGCTCTTGATGATAATGATATTCCGCAGCGCTTATATTGTTTCGGCTGAAATAATACGAAACGGCAAGCGCGGTTTCAAGCGTTTTGTTTTCCGTCGGGATAAAAACGTGCTGCGAGGTGCTGTGCCTGTACGTTCCCATTATTATCGCGATTTCTCGGTGTTCCGTGCCGATTTGATTGCGCGTCATAAGTGTATTTGTTCGCGCGTACTGACTCCAATTTATCAGTCTTCGGTCATCTCCCGCAATATACTCTCGGCTCAAAACATCAAGCTCCGAACGGTTTCTCTCGGAATTTCTCGCTGCGTCCGAAAGCTCAATTTCGCCGAGCCGCTCGATTTTCAAAAGCTGCGGCTTTACAACCGCGTGTACACATTCCTTGTTTTTGTATCTTATCCGAAACAGCCGAAAGAAATCCTGTATCTCGATTTCCTTTATCCCGACCTCGTATTCCCCTCGGTATCGGCAAATCAGATTTGTTTCCTTTTCAATCCGAGTGTGCGGCTGAAGCTCATATTCGGTTTCGCTGTCAAGACCGGTGATTGTTGAAAAGGACGAAAAGAAGTTTACTCGAATTCCGCAAAAGAGCAAGGGGTATTCGTTTACAAGCGAAAAGTGATATCGCACGGGCTCATTCACCGACGCGTATCTCTGCTCAACCTTCTGATAGACGTGAAACAGGATATATACGGCAAGCAGATACAGCAAAGATATTATCGGCACAAGCGTTAGCATTGCAAAAAAGCCGTAGCTCACCGCGCCGCCGCGAAAACTTATTCCCACAAGCGATAAAACCCACAAGCAAAGCCAAATTATCCTGTTTCTTCTCATTGCGCATTATCCTTTGTCAAAATCTTTTCAATACGGAACTTTGGTGCTTCTTATCAGATAATCGAGAATTTTATCCTTGTTCTCCTTTGCAATTCTCGCCTCGGGCGACAGCGAGAGCCGATGTCCGAGAACCTGCGGCGCAACCGCCTTCACATCATCGGGCTTGACGAAATCACGCCCCTCGAGAAAAGCCTTCGCCTGTGACGCCTTCACAAGCGCCAAAACCGCTCTCGGACTTACTCCCAGAACAAATCTTTTTTCGTTTCGCGTCGCATCGGCAATGTCGCGCGCGTAGCCGATTACATCGTCTTTTATCGTAATATTTGCGACAGTTTTCTTGATTTCAACGACATCACGCGAGGTAATCACACTTTTAACCGTCTCGGCAGACTTTCCCGCAAGCATATTCCGTACCATTCGCAGCTCCTCGTTTTCTTCGGGATATCCAACGTTGAGCTTCATCATAAATCTGTCCATCTGCGCTTCGGGAAGCTGATATGTACCCATAAACTCAATCGGATTTTGCGTTGCGATAACCATAAACGGCTCGGGAAGCCTGTGCTTTACGCCGCAGACCGTGGTTTGCCCCTCTGCCATCGCCTCGAGAAGGCTGGACTGCGTTTTCGGAGAAGTACGGTTTATTTCGTCCGCGAGAACAATTTGGTGCATTATCGCGCCCTCGCGGTATTCAAACTCACCCGTTTTCATATTGAAAATCTCGGAGCCCATAACATCGGTCGGAAGCGTGTCTGGAGTAAACTGAATTCTCCCGAAATCGCAGTCCACGGATTTCGCGACAGTTGACGCAAGCGTGGTTTTTCCAACGCCCGGAACGCCCTCGAGAAGTATATGACCGCCCGCAAAAAGGCATATCATCACATTTTCGATAATCTCCTCGTTGCCCACAAAATACTCGCTTATATGCTTTTTCAGCTTGTTTACCATTTTGCTTGCTCCTTCCGACTTTGCATTTATTTACATTTTATTATATCATAATTCGGGCAATTTTTCAACAGATTTTGCTGAATATCCTCATCGTTTTGTTTAACAGAAAACCGCCTCGATTGCTCAAGACGGTTAATAATGCAAATTAAGACGGATTTCAAACCGAACAATGCTTCGCGAAAAAATCCGTCACCTGCTCCGTGAACCGCTCCCGCGGGAAAACAACACGGTTCGGTGCGGAAACAAGCTCGCTTAAATCCTCGGGAAAAACAGCCGTGTCCGCTATCCCGAGCAGCGAAATATCCATAGTGCTGTCGCCCGCACATATCGTCGTGCCGCTCGGCAAAATCCGCTCCTTTAGCCGTTTCGCAGCGCTACCCTTGTTTATCTCGGCGGGAATTGCGTACAGCTTCGCGCCCACGGCAAAGCACTCCACTCGCTCCCCCGCAACAGCTTTCAGCAGCTCCAGCGAATGCTCGGGACTGTCGGATTTTGTAAACAAAAACATTCCGTCAACCAGCCTTATCTCAAAGCTGCGGTGAGCGTCGCTTTCCATTGCGCGGCGGCAGCGCGCAAGCTCGTCGGCGCATTTTTCAACGATACCGAGAGAATTGTTCGTCCATTCGCGCTCGGGCTTGCCGTCAATCAGCAAAGTTCCGCCGTTGTCAACAAGCGCGTATTTCGGCGAAAATCCGCTCGGGAAATTTATGCGGAGATACTGCTCAATGCTGCGCGTTGTGACGGGAATTACGCCGTTCAGTTTCGGGAAAAGCTCGGCTTGGCGCGGTGTTATGCAGCTTATTTCAACGCCGTCCTTGTACTCGCAGACAATGTCGTCGGGGCGCTTTTTCGCTGCGGAAAAAATCAGCGTGCCGTCAATATCCGAGAAAATCAGCTCACACATTGTCCATCACCTTTATTATCCCGCACGCGCAATAATTCTCCAGCGGGTACTCGCGCACCTCTACGCCCTTTTCCCGCGCAAGCTCAACAATGTGACGAGTGAGCGGGCTGTTTATGTCCTTGAGCAGAATTATCTCGGGAATTCGTCGCAGCAGAACTCGCGTTGTTTCGCCAATTCCGGGCTTTACCAGCTTTATGTCCGTCACGCCAAACGCCGCCGCAATCCGCTCGGTTTCCACAAGACCGCTGCCGTTTTTCATTTCGGGCAAGCTGCGGCTGCCATAGGTCATCTCGCGCTCGATTGCCTCGATAAATTGATAGGTTCTGTCGGAGCTTGCAAGCTCACCGAAATAAACAGCGCCGTGAAACTCGTCGGGCTGAATAATACCGTTTTTCAGCACGGTTCTGCTGAACAAGCCCGAAACCACGCTGTTTAAACAAGCGCACGGAATAAACAAATCGTCGTGCGTGCCGCAAAGTCTGCAAAGCCCCGCGGGGTCGGCGAGCACGGCAATTTCGCACATTCGCTCAAACTGTTCTCGGTTGATTCCGTACTCGTTCGGCGGGAGCTGCTCAAGCGCGCTGCGAAGGGTTTTCGTTATCATACCCTTGCCCGTCCAGCCATCGATAAACTGAATTCCGTCCGCCGAGTGACGCGCAAAAATGTACTCCAGCGCGCGGCGGTCAATTCCTCTGCCAACGATAATTGATATCGAATAATGCGGCAGCGAAACGCCGTATTTCCGACGAATATAGCGCTTTATCAGCACGCCGACGGGAGTTCCCGCTCTTGCCAGCGAAACCAGCACGGCGTTTTTCCCCTTCTCCGCCCAAATCGCCTCGGCAACGGTCTGCACCGCCTCGGCGTTTGCTTTCGCCCACACCTTCAGCCCGTTTTCATATTCGCGGAAATATGTCGGCGAGGGCTCGTATTCCTCGGGAAGAAGCTCGCTGTAATGCACTCCGCTCTGTATCAGCTTTTCGCGCTCCTTTGCGGCGAGCGGCGGGAGTGCGCCCGTGATGTCCGTAAGCAGAAGCTCTGCGTCCTCGTCTCGATACGATGTCGGCAGCTTTTTCCCGCGAAAACTAACCACACGCACCTCTTTCCCACCAACCGCGCCGCAAAGCTCACGAAGCGCGTCCTTATCTGGTGAGTCCGCGTCCGTCAAAATTATGCTTATGTCGCAAGGCTGGGTGTTGTAGAGGAACACCTTTCTTTCGGGATTGTAAAGGCTTTTCAGCGCCGCGCGATTTACCAGCGGGTATTCAAGCGGCTGCGGCTGCGCGAACGGCTCTCGGTCACTGTTCGCTGGGAGCATCGGGCTTCGCGTGACGCAGTGCACAACAACCCGCCCGAATTTATCGCAAAGCAGCTTCCCCAGCAGCAGCGGCGGATAGCAAAACTCCTCCGTTCCCACAATCTCAACCGTTTTAGCAAGGTCTGCGGTAAATTCATCGGCGATTTCCGAGCAAAATCTGCGGCATTCGTCAAGATAACGTTCTGCGGGGACACCAAGTCTCGGGTTAAACACCGAATTGCGCCGCAAAATCTCGCCGTATTCGCGCGGCTGAAACTCGCTGTCCGAGGAGAAATTCTCGGGGAATTTGCGGTTTGCAATATCCTCGAGACGCGAGAGAATTATCGGGGTAATTCCCGCGCCGCGCAGATTTTCGACACTCTCCTCGGAAGCGGCAAACGCTCCCGCATACACGCGGCAATCCCGCGCAAGACAGCCGCCCAGCGCTTTTATCAGGTTGATTGCCGTGCGACCTGTGGTGAACTCGTCGTCAACAAGAATTATCTGTTTTGCCCGCCGAAAAATTTCCTCGTCACGAACACAAAGCGTGTGGTGACTTGCGTGGCTGTGGGCTTCCTCAAAGTTAACGGAATTCGCCCAATCGGGAAGATTTTCGCGGGTGGTTGTGACGTAAAAGCAGTCGCGGAAAAATCCCGCCGCAACCGCGCCGATTGCCACGGCGGTTTCCGCAAAGCCTATCACAACGGTTGGCTTTTCGGCTCTGCCGTCCTCGGAAAGCCTTTGCCCGAGCGTTTCCATAAGCGCAAGCGAGCTTGCGGGCGCCGACGGAAAATGCTTTGCCTGACGCGTGTTGAGTATTATAAAATCCCGCTTTGGATTGTTTTCGCGTTTTGCAAAAAACAAGTGTGATGTATTTTTCATTTATGTTTCTCTTTTGTCCTCTCACGGGGCAAATTCTGCCCGTTTCCCTTTTCGTTTATTATAGCATAAAAACCAAATTCTGTCAATACAAACGGAAATCCTTCGCTTTTGACTGTTCGGCACAAGTACAAAAAATCCCCCGAAAAGCTCAAAATTTCGGGGGATTTTGCTCTCAAAAAACTTACCTGTTCAAATTCATTATGATGCTCTTTTTAACTTCTTCCATAACAATCGGCTTTGCGAGATGTCCGTTCATTCCCGAATCGAGAGAAGCCTGAACGTCCTCGACAAACGCGTTTGCGGTCATCGCGATAATCGGTATCGTGCGCGCGTCGGGGCGATTTGGCAAGTCTCTTATCGCCGCTGTCGCCTCGTAGCCGTTCTTTTTCGGCATCATTATGTCCATAAAAATTATATCGAAGGTATCGGGCGGATTTTCCGAGAAAATCCTGATGGTATCATCGCCGTCACAAGCTCTCGTTACCTTAATTCCAAGCTCCTCGAGCTGTACCGTGGCGATTTCGGCGTTGAACTCGTTGTCCTCGGCAAGCAGAATTTTCACGCCGCTCAAATCAACGCTGTCCGTGGGAAGATTTTTCGCCTGAACCTCGCTCTTGTCGGTGAGCTCCAGCGGGAACTCAACCGTGAACACCGAGCCGACGTTCTTCTTGCTCTCAACGGAAATGCTGCCGCCCATAAGGTCAACATAGCGCTTCGATATCGCCATTCCGAGTCCCGAGCCTTTATACTGCGTTCTCGCGCCGTTTTCTTCTTGAGAGAACTCGTCGAAAATATGCTCGACAAATTCCTCGGTCATTCCAACGCCCGTGTCCGCTATTCGATAGCAAACCACAATGTGCTTGTTATCCTCGCCCTTGCGGTAGCTTGTTTCAAATGTAATCGTGCCGCCGTCGTCGGTGAATTTCACGGCATTTCCGAGTATATTCACGAGCACCTCTCTTATTCTCACCGCGTCGGCAAGAACGTAGGGTGTATCGATTTCGGCGAGCTTTGAGTTAAACGTAATATTGCGGTTTGTGAGGAAGCCGTGGACGATGCTCAAAACCATATCCGTAATCTCGGTGATATCCACGGGAGCGGGGTTAAACTTGATTTTTCCGCTCTCAATTCGGCTTATATCGAGCACGTCGTTGATAAGCGTGAGCAAGTGCTCGGAGCTCTTGCTGATTTTTTCGAGGCAGTTTCTCACCTCGGGATTTGTGTCCTGCTTCAGCGCAATTCCCGTGAAGCCCATAATCGCGTTCATCGGCGTGCGGATATCGTGGGACATATTGTTCAGGAACGTGGTTTTCGCAAGGCTTGCGTTCTGCGCAGTACGAACCGCGTTTTCAAGCTGCTGATTTATCTTCTTGTCGCCGGTTCTGTCGGACATATCGAGAATGTACTTTTTCGCGCCCTGAATATCGCTGCAAAACGCAATGACGTGGAACCAGCGCTCCTCGTTGTTCGCTCTGTGGATATACTCTCTGTCCCATTCCTTCTGATAACCCGGCTCGATTTCCGAAAGCTGTCCCAGAATATGCGCGGACTGATTTTCCTTGATAAGCTTCTCCAGCTCGAAAACGTTCTTCTTGACCTTGTCCTCGGATATACCGAGCAGCTTCTCGATATTCGGGCTGACGTAATCCACGCGCAGTTTTTCCGCGTCAAGCATAAGAAATACATCGTCAACGTTTGCCGAGAGCTTCGAGAACAGCTCGTCTCGCGCAAGCAGCTCGTTGTCCTTCAGCTTGAGCTTTCGGCGGTTATTCCAAATTACAAGGAAAAGCAGCACCAATGCAAGCAAAATGATAATTGCAGATACCACGGCAAGAGTCATGGTCTGGAGCTTGTTCATACTTGCATTGACCACATCTGTGGGTACAACGCCGAGAACCATCCAATCTTGGAAATTCGCGGACTCGTAGATGAGATAATAGTTTGTCCCGTTTACATCGAAAACCATTTGCCCCGATTTTCCGTCGCGAAAATCACTTTGCAGAGCAGATTTCTTTTCGGCGGAAACATTTTTGGATTTCTCCAAAAGTGCGAAGAAATTGTGGATATTCCGAAGCTCATCGCTGCCGTTGTCAACGACAACGCGTCCGTCGGGAAGCACCGCAAAGGTTCCCGCTTCTCCGCCAAAAGCGGAAATTTTCAGAGTATCGACAAGGTCGGAGTTGTTGTAGGTGATAGCGATTGCCTCGTATTCAAAACCGCGGTAGCTGTTCGGAACGGCGGGCGTCGCAAATACCATTATCTCGGGCTTGTCGGGAACAACAGAGTTTGCGACAATCGGCTCCTGCTCTAAAATCAAGTCCTCGAGCTTGCTGCGCAAATCCAAATAGCCCTTCTGTCCCTCAAGCGTGATGTAATCACCGTCGCGGGAGATGAAGAAAAAGTCGGTGAAATTGCTTTCTTCCCTCGCCTGATTTAGATACTCGACAATCTCCTGTTCGCTGTCCGCTTCCTCGATATAAGGCACCCACATTCGCATACGGCTCCAGTTGACCGAAACCATATTATAAAGCGCCTGATTTGCCTGATGGAAAATTTCGACAAGGTGGGCGGTGCTTTCCTCGTAAATCGTTTCGGAAACAAATCCCGAATAGGCAAATCCCGCAAAGCCAACTCCCGCGGCAATTACAATCGCAAGCAGTATTGCAAGCAGCCTTTTTTTCATAGCTCCGCCCTCCTTTCTCGAAATTTTTGTGTCTTAATAACCCTTGACAACGGTTACATAATCAGTCGGTGCGAGGAACTGCTGCGTTTGCGTCAAAGCCTCGCGAATGTACTCCTGACTTGTGAAATCATTTACAATATAGTCTGCTCTCTTTGCCTTCAAATCCTCGGGCATCGGGCAGTTGCAGAAGGTCGCGTGCTCAATGTATGTGTCCGCGCCGACAAGCAAAACCGTGTACACGGCGTTGTCGTCAAGCGGCTGTCCGTTTACGGTTATATCGCCAAGCTTGAACTTTCCGCGCTCGGTTTCGGTGACGGTGTACTCCAAACCGCTGGTTACGGGCATCTGATTGCGGTGATGAATAGGATTAGAACCGTCCTCCTTCACGTTAACCAGCCAGTCCATAATCCTGCGGATTTCCGCGCCCGTGTACTCGCCGCGATAAAGCGCGTTTCTGAACGTCATAATCCACTTGACCTGCTGCATTGTGTAATCGCCGACAAAAATCGGTGAACTTGCCACGCTTGCGTAGCCGATTGCAATTTGGTCGTCGTTAACATAGCGCAGTGTGTTCATAAGCGAAGAAGCAGCCTGACTTCCGTGAACGCCAAAGTCGTTGGAATAAGCCGTGTTCTGCGTGAACAGAACTTCCTCCGCCTCGGGATTTTTGTAGTCGGTTATCTGCTTGTTGAAAGCCTCATAAGCGCTCTTCGCGTCATACTCGCCCGTCATCATCTTGTGTGCAACGTCCTGCGAAATACCGAACACCTCGGTTGAGGCAAGACGCATATAGAGGTGGTTGCTGTTGATGCAGTCCTGAACATAATCAAGCGCGTTTGTCGGAGTAATCTTGACCTCCTTGTTGTAGGACAAAACGGAGGTTTGCGCGGCAACGTGCTTTTGACCTTCCTCGCTGAAGATTGCCAAAAGAACCTCGTTTACAGCCTTTTTCTTTGCGCTGTCCTTTTCAACCTGATTTGAAACGGCAAGCTGGCACATCGGATATGTAAGCACCCAGTTATCCTCGGAGGTTTCGCCGAAATACGGGAGAATTACGCAGTTGATACCTCTTTCAGCCTTGATGCTGTCGCAAATATTCGCGGTGTTGCGAATCATAGCGGTTTGTCCGGCAAAGAAAGGCTCCATTGTCTTGCTGAACTGAAGCTCCTCGTCGCCCTTCTGGAAGTGAACATCTTTCAGGAACTGCTCGTACTTTTCAAAAACCTTGGGCCAAACCTTGTCATCAAGACCGACTTGGTTATCCGCAGTTTCACTCTCGTACGCCATACGCCACTTTGTTCCCTCAAGGCTCATAAGCTCGGGGATTGCGCAGCCCTGCATTGTTTCAAGGCAGGTGTAATCGTAGTACCAATCGGTCTGGAAGCCCTTGATTCCCTTTTCCTCGAAAAAGTCAATCGCTGCCACAAACTCGGAATAATTTGTGGGAAGCGGATAATTGTATTTATCGAACAAGTCCTTGTTTGCCACGATGCAGTCAACCTCTGCGCACATCGGAAGCCAGCGTATCGCGCCGCTCTCCTCACGGTTTACCTCAAGATAGCTGCTGTAAAATGTGCCCGCAACCTCGGTTTTGCTCAAATCAGCAAGGTGCTCGGCAAGAGGCGCAGCGTCATTCAGCGAGAAACGGCGGCAGGTGATGATATCGGGCATTTCCTCGCCGCGCGCAAGCAAATCCTTGTAGTATTCCATTGTGTTGTAGCTCTGAACAAATGTGAAATCAATATTCGGGAACTTCTCCTCAAGCCACGGCGACAGCTCCTTGAACATAGACCTGTCCCACATATACATACTGATAGATATTCTTCCGTCATTTGTGCCGTTCTGTCCAGCGCAGCCTGTCATCATCAGCGCGAACATCACGCACGCAAGCAGCAAACTTAAAATCTTCTTCAGCCTCATCAAATTCTCCTTAATTATTTATTTTCCGAGTCAAGATAAGCGCGGATTGCACTCACCGTCAACTCATAATCACCGCGAACCTCTTCAAAAAGCACGTCCGCTCCCTCGGGGATTGCCTCGGTTTCGGGGCGGAGAAACTCTGTGAGCTTTGACGCGGAATTGAGCAGCCTGTCCAAATTGAGATTGCCGCAAACTCCCTTTAACGTGTGCGCCGCGCGGAACGCATTCTCACGGTTTCTTTCACTCATTGCCGTTTGCAAATCGGAAAAACTGTGGTCGTCCAAAAATTTCGCGATGAATTTCTTTATCAGCGCTTCGCTCGGCAAACGCTTTTTAACCTCGTCATAATTGCCGCCAAACTGCTGATAGCACTCTTGAATTGTCATATTGCTCCCTCTTTTTACATTTATTAACAGTATCATTTCTATTATATCACATAATTTGACAAAATGCAATAGAAAATTACCAAAAATGGAAAAATTTGAAATAAAACGGAGCAACCTCGCGGCTGCTCCGTTTCTTTTATAAAATTTGTTTAGTTAATCTTCGTCCCGACAAGGGATTTTTGGGCATTTTTGAGCTTTCGCTGTTTTTTCATTTCATACATTCGGCTGTCCATTGTTTTGAGGAAATCGTCCGAGCTGCTGTCGGCGGTTATTGACGCAATTCCGTATGAAAACTCCAGATTATATCTGCTCTCGCCCGATGAATTTATCTCGTCAAGCTCCTTCAGTATGTTTTCGACAGCTTTTTCGGCTGCACTCTCGGGCTGACTTGTGATGAGGACGAATTCATCGCCGCCAAAGCGCACCACAAAGCCAATTTCACTCATATGCTTCCGCAAAATTGAGCTGAACCGCATCAGCGCTTCATCGCCGACATCGTGTCCGAAATTATCGTTTATCGGCTTGAAATTGTCCATATCAATCAGCGCGCCCGTTATCGAGGAATTTTTGTTCTTGGAATCGCAGAACGCGCGGATATAATCGTTGTAATAGCGCCTGTTGTAAACACCGCAAAGCTGGTCAATAAACGCCGATTCGCTTTGCGTGCTGATATAAATTCCCGTAAGTCCTATCGCTATGCCGATGTAAATAAGCGATATCCCGTAAATAAACGCCTGAACCGTTATCGCAATCACAATCGGCGTCACAAAATATATCACGGGAAATATCATATATTTTCCCTTGCTTCGGCGGTGAGTGTAAACCTTTATTATTCCGATAAGAAGATAAATGCAGATGAGCACCGTCGGGAGCAGAAAATTCAGCTCTGTTCTCGTGTATCGATTGTCCTCGGTTATCGTGAACAAAAATCCGCAGAACGGCGTGAGTGCAACGGCAATTACAGTTAGCGCAAGCGGTATCCCCGACAAAATCGCAAGCCTTTTCAGCTTTGCTTCGCTGCTGTTGAGCTTGTACTCGGTGAACAGCGGCCACAAATACGAAATCGTCACGTTAAGTATGTAGTACACAACATTCCCGATAATATTAAGCTCCCGCGCCGCAGAGAACGTTTTCCCGTCAACCCAAAACACAAATATGTCCAAAGCGCACTGGAACATCGTCAGATTTATCATCGCGGACAATAGCCGCGCGTCAATCAGCGGGCTTATTTTCGCCTGCCTGTTCATATGCAGCTTCAGCATCAGCATTAGCAAAAACGCTGAAGCGTCCGACACAACAATTTGTGAAAACTGAACCATTTCCCGCCCTCTTCCTTTTCGCCAAAATTTCGCGGCTTTTGGATTTGTTTGCTGTTTATAAATTACCTTTTTCTATTATACCACTTTTTTCCGATTTTTTCAATGACAAATTGTAACAGTTGAGAAAAATCGTGAAATTGTACAAAGCAAAGAAAAGCCGGCTTCTCGGCTTATAACCAAAAAACGCAGGACAAAAATCCTGCGTTTTTCTTTCTAAAATGGCTGATTTTTATAGTCGCTCCGGTCGACCAACTCCTAAAGAGCACCTAAAGTAACAACGATAGGTATTAGCAAAAGGCTCTTAAATGCATACTATACTTTCAAGCAGCAGTGAACCACAGAGTTTCGGATACGCCCCGTTCTTGCGAACGTGCCCCTCAAGTGTCAGCCACACTAACGATATCAGCGTACCTTTATCGTCACTTATATTATATACGATAAATCCGAATTTGTCAATACCTATTCAGAGTGTTTTTGAAAATTCCTGAAAACAAAAAAGCCTTGCGAAACTACAAGGCTTTATATCGGAATGTTTTCTTTCAGCATTTCTGCCTATTCGGGCGGTGGACGAACATACAACCCCATTATGAGGCTCCGCACCCACTGTCCCGACCCAGCAGTATGCTTCACAGCCAAACAGGTCTATCCTGTAGCCTGTTACCTTTCGGTGCTTACATTATATACGATAAATCCGATTTTGTCAATACATTTTGGAAAAATCTTCTTGACACGGCGAACTTTTTGTGCTATAATGAGTACTCCAATTCCAAAATCGTCGAAAAATGCCCGAAAACACGCGAAAAATGCGCGTTTTTTGAAACTTATCGGAAAATCTCACATCTTATCGGGAAAACGCTTGAAAAAGCGCAGAAACTTTTGTATAATAAAAATCGGTCTCGGAAACCTCTCGTCCGCTGCCGTTTTAGCTTGTGAAAGCGAGGTAATTTATGTCAAACATTATCGAAATCAAAAACATCACAAAGGAATTTAAGGTTTTGAACCGCCGCGAGGGCTTGAAGGGCAGCCTGAAAGACCTGTTTTCGCGCGATTACAAAATCGTCCGCGCTGTCGATAACATCAGTATGAATATCGAACAGGGCGAGATTGTCGGCTACCTCGGTCCGAACGGCGCGGGTAAATCCACGACAATCAAGATGATGACGGGTATTCTTGAGCCGACGTCCGGTGAAATCATCGTCAACGGCTGCGTTCCGTACAAAAACAGGACCCGAAACGCACAGAATATCGGCGTCGTTTTCGGGCAGAGAACCCAGCTTTGGTGGGCGCTCCCGCTGGTTGAGTCGTTCAAAATCCTCAAGGATATCTACGGCGTCACCGACAAGGACTACAACGATATGATTGAGCTCTATCAGTCGCTTGTCGATATCGAGCCGCTTCTGCACAAGCCCGTTCGCCAAATGTCCCTCGGACAGCGCACCTTGAGCGATATTCTCGCGGCATTTTTACATAACCCGAAAATTGTCTTTCTCGACGAACCGACAATCGGTCTCGACGTGTCGATGAAGTCAAAAATCCGCACCCTTATTCACGCGCTCAACAAAGAGAAAAATACAACCGTTATCCTCACAACGCACGATATGGGTGACGTGGACGCGCTTTGCCGCAGAATTGTTATTATCGATAAAGGAAAGATGCTCTACGACAACGATATCGAGCACCTCAAGGGCTTTTTCGGTTATTACAGAACGCTCAAAATCCGCGTCGGCGGCGACCTCAAACAAACCGCCGAGAAAATCCGTGCCGAGCTGCCCGAATTCAGCGTTTCCGCGGACGATGAGTGGATTTCTATTCTTGTTGACGAGGCAAAGTCAAAGGTTATGGACGTGCTTTCGCTTCTCCAAAAATCCTACAAAATCCGCGATATGCAGCTCGAAGAAATCTCCACCGAAGAGGTTATCAAAAAAATCTACGAGGAGGGAGTCAAGTGAAGCTGAAAAAGTTTTTTACGCTAACCCGCGCGGGTATCATCGAGAGCTTGCAATTCAGGTTGAGCGCGCTGGTTGTTGTCGCGGGAAATCTGCTGTACCTTGTTGTTATCTACCACTTGTGGCAGGCAATTTTCGCGTCCGTCGGCACGGAAACCGTGAACGGAATGACGTTCTCCGATACGCTGATTTATCTCGTGCTGGCAACCGCGCTGTTCAATTTTATGGAAATGTACGTCGTTTGGGAAATGGGGCGCGGAATTCAGTCGGGTGAAATCACAATCCAGCTCCTCAAGCCTATGAAGTACAGAAGCTATATGTTTTGGTCGTACTCGGGAACCGCCGTCACGCAGTTTTTCTTCACGTTTTTGCCGACATTTATCGTTGTGGCAATCGTCACAAACGGCGCAATTCCGCTCGGTTGGAATTTGCTGTATTTTGTAATATCCGTAGCAATGGCGGTTTCCATTAACTACAGCATCGACTTTTTCACCGGCACAATCTGTTTGTACACCGAATCAATTTGGGGTATAAACATAATGAAGCAAGTCATCGTACTGCTGCTGTCGGGCGCGACAATCCCGCTTGCCTTCTTCCCCGAGCCGCTTAAAACTATCGTCGGTTATCTGCCGTTTCAGTCGATTTACAACGCGCCGCTGTCCGTTCTCCTCGACGGAAACCCCGAGCCCGCAAAGCTCCTCACAACGCTCGGTATTCAGCTTTTTTGGTGCGTTGTGATGAATATCGCAAGCAGGGTTTTCTGGAAGCTCTCGCTCAAGCAGATAACCGTGAACGGAGGCTGATTTATGAAAAGAAAAAGTCTTGGTTTTTATTTCAGAATTTACCGCAAAATTCTCGCGCAGGACCTCAAAAGCAAAATGAGCTATCGCGCGGATTTTATCATCTCGACAATCGGTATGATTTGCACGAACATCGCGGGGTTTGTGAGCTTTTGGATTTTGTTCCAAAATTTCCCGTCAATAGACGGCTGGGGCTATTATGAAATGCTGTTTCTCTACGGCTTTTCGCTGGTTTCGCTCACGCCCGTGCAGTGCTTTTTCGACAACAACTGGGCGCTGCGAAATCAAGTGTACTCGGGTGATTTCATCAAGTACTGCTTCCGCCCGATAAACCTGTTTTTCTACTTTCAATCCGAGGTTTTCGACATCAAAGGTCTCGGGCAATTCGCATTCGGGCTGGGCACGCTGATTTACTCGTGGAACAAGCTGGGGCTTGGTTTTTCGCCGCTTATGCTGCTGAAAATGATTGTCTTTCTGATAACGGCTTCGCTGATTATGATTGCCCTGCAAAACGCCGCGGCATCAACCTGTTTTTGGATACAGAACTCGTTTTTCGTGCTGGATTTCATCAACAAAATGAAAGACTACGCGAAATATCCCGTCACGATTTTCAGCCCCGTTTTCCGCTTTATCTTCACGTTCGTAATCCCTATCGCATTTATCGCGTACTATCCGAGCCTTGTGGTTCTGCGCCCCGATGAAGTTCCGATTTTGTCGTGGCTTTCACCGATTGTGGCGCTGGTGTTCTTCTTTTTGAGCTACAAGCTTTGGATGCACGGCGCGATGAAGTACAATGGTACGGGAGCATAATCAAAAAACTAAAAATCCGCACTTGTTTTTTCAAGCGCGGATTTTTTTCATATTTTTCAGAAAACATTTGACAAGAGCGATGATAAATGCTATAATATAATTGAACAGTATGTGTAGTAAGATACAAAAGGAGAAATATCAATGTCGGGATTTAGGCAGAGCGTGGTGCGGTGGTTTATGACAACAAAGAAAACGCCGCCCGTGCCCGTTGTAAGCGGGAGAAATACCGCCGACAATTTGTTCGAGGACGTTTTGCGGAAAAACTGCAAAGCCGTGTTCATCGCCACAAGCAAGACCGTGAGAAACAAAGGTATGCTGGATAAGCTCGCCGAAAATTTTGCGGCAAACGGGATAAAGCCTGTGTTCTTCTCGGATATCGTGCCCGACCCCACTATCGAAAATGTCGAGCGCGGGCTTGCGGTGTACAGGGAGAACAAGTGCGGGTGTATAATCGCGGTCGGAGGCGGTTCGGTTTTGGACTGCGCAAAGGTTATCGCGCTGCGGGCGGCAAACCCGCGTGTTTCCGTGAAAATGATGAGCCTGTACGTTGTTCCGTGCAAAAAATCCGTGCCGATTTTCGCTGTTCCCACAACCTCGGGCACCGGCTCGGAAATCACATTTTTCTCGGTTATCACGGACGCGAAAAAGCACAAAAAGCTGCCGCTGCTTTCGGACAGATATTTGCCCGAGAAGATTGTTTTCGACAGCGCGCTGCTGGAAAACGTGCCGCAAAAGCCGACTGTTTACGCGGGGCTGGACGCGCTCACCCACTGTATCGAAGCGTACATCAGCTCAAACGCGAAAACCTTTGCCGAGGATATTAAATCCGCGCACGAGGTCTGTCGGGATATTTTCGCGTATCTGCCCGTTGCCGCCAAAGAGCCGCAAAACGAAGAAGCGCGCCTGAAAATGGCGGAGGCGGCTTATAAAGCGGGGCTGAATTTCCGTCGAACGGGAGTTGGTTTCGTGCACGCGATTGCTCATCGCCTCGGCGAAACCTATCACATTCCGCACGGGCTTGCGTGTGCCGCGGTGCTGCCGCACGTTCTCGCGAAATCGCTTCCCGATGCACAAAAACGTCTGAAAAAGCTCGCAGTGAAAAGCGGTACGGCAAAGAGCGCGGAAGCGTTTATCGAGAAAATCCGCGCGCTTGAAAGAACGCTCGGAATTCCCGAAAAATTCGCCGAAATCAACGAGCGCGATTTTCCCGTTATGATACGGCGGATTTTGTCCGAGGCAGCAACGCAGGGCTGCCCGAAAAGGCTTAACTCAAACGAAATTGAAGCGATTTTAAGAGCTCTGAAGGCTGATTAACGAAAGGATTTTTGAAATGGAAAAGATGACTTTGAAGGACTATGTTGATTACATCGCGCAGTACGAGGACAAGATTGCGTACCGGTTTCTCACCTACGGAAATGTCACCGAAAAAACCTACCGCCGCCTCGCCGACGACAGCAGGAGAATTGCTTCGCATTTTGCGAAAAACGGCGTTTTCGGGCAGCATATCGCTATCCTCGGCTCGGCAAGCTACGACTGGATTACCGCGTATCTCGGCATTACGATAAGCGGAAACGTCGCCGTGCCGCTGGATAAAATGCTCCCGACCGAGGAAATCTGCAACCTCATTCGTATGGGCGATGTCGATAAGCTGTTCGTTTCGCCCGAGTTTGACGAGAAAATCGACGAGTACTCGGAAAGCTCCGAAAAGCTCACCGAAATCATTCCCTTCGACAGCAAAAAATTCAAGGAAATCAGAAAAACCGAGTTTGCCGAGCTGCCCGAAATTGACGAGAACGCGCTCGCCGAGCTGATTTTCACCTCGGGTACAACAGGCACCGGAAAAGGCGTTATGCTCTCGCACAAAAATCTCACGAGCAATGTGCAGAACATTATCCCGTGCGGATTTAACAAGCAAACTCCCGCTGTTGTAATGTCGGTTTTGCCCATTCACCACACCTACGAGCTCACCGTAAACAACCTCTGCGTGCTGTACGCGGGCGCGACAATCTGCATAAACGACAGCCTCGAAAATATTATCAAAAATATGCAGCTTTTCAAACCGACTTTGATGCTCGTTGTACCGATGATGGCGGATTTGTTCGCGAAAAAAATCCGCGACGCGTTGAGTGACCCCGTGCAGAGCAAAAAGTTCAAAGCGGGACTCGGTTTGTGCAAGGGTTTGAAAAAAGTCGGAATTAACGCCGAGCATCAGATTTTCGCGCAGATACATAAGAAATTCGGCGGGCGTATGAAAAGGCTGCTTGTCGGCGGAGCGCCGCTTCACGATGAAACCGCGGAGATTTTGCAGAAAATCGGTCTCGAGGTTTATCAGGGCTACGGAATGACCGAGGTTGCGCCTGTTATCAGCACAAATTCCCCCGATTACGGCAACAAAATCGGCTCTGTCGGAAAACTTATTCCGAACACCGAAGCGCGTATCAAGGACGGTGAAATTCAGATAAAAAGCCCGTCCGTGATGCTCGGTTACTACAAAAATCCCGAGGCAACCGCCGAGGCTTTTGACGAGGGCTGGCTGAAAACGGGCGACCTCGGTTACATAGACGATGATGGATTTATTTTCATCACGGGACGCAAGAAAAACCTCATTATTCTCGATAACGGCAAGAATATTTATCCCGAGGAGCTTGAGGAGCACCTCAACGAAATCGAGTGCATAAAAGAAGCGATGGTTTATCAGCACAAGGGCAAAATCTGCGCGATGGTTCAGCTCGTTTCGTCCACCGAAAAGGAAACCGCGAAGGAAGCAATCCGTGAGCTGAACGCGAAAATGCCCACATACAAGAAGATAAGCGGAATTACCTTCAGGACAAAGGATTTCCCCAAAACCACCACGCTCAAAATCAAGCGCAACGAGGTTATGAAGGAAATCATCGCGGGCGAACAGAAAAAGCACGAGTACAAACCGCCGCGCAATGAAGAAGAAAAGCAGATTTGCGATGTGTTTGAGCGCGTTCTCGGAAAGACGGGAATCGGCATTACCGACGACTTTTTCGAGTGCGGCGGCGACAGCCTTTGCACGCTCGAAGCCGCAGCAGAGCTTGGTATTCAGGCGCAGGATATCTACGATTATCCGACGCCCGCGAAGCTCGCCGACAGCCTTTCCCGCACGGCAAAATTTGACGCGGACAGAGTGCCTAACATCAACGAGCTGATTGAGGAAACCTCCTCCGAGAACGTTTCCGAGCGCCCGAAGCAGGTGCTTTTGACGGGAGCTACGGGTTATCTCGGCGCGCATATTTTAAGAGAGCTGCTCGCGAATAAAATCGATGTTGTGTGCCTTGTAAGAAGCCCGCAAAAGCTCACCGCGATGCTGAAATACTACTTCCCCGCCGAGTACGCTGTGATGAAATTCAAGGTTGTCACGGGCAACATCGAGGCGGAAAATCTCGGTCTTGAAAAGGCTACCTACGACAAGCTCGTTTCATCAATCGATACCGTTATCCACACCGCCGCGAATGTTCACCACACGGGACGTTACGAGGAATTTGAACGGTCAAACGTTGTCGGCACGCAGAACATCATCGCGTTCTGCGAGAAGAGCGGCGCGTTCCTTCACCACACGTCAACCGCTAGTGTAAGCGGCGCGGGTACCGTTAAACAGGACAAACCGGACTCTGTTTTAACCGAGAAGGTGCTTGATATCGGGCAGCACTACACCGAAAATGTCTATATCCGCTCGAAGTACAGAGCCGAGGAAAAGGTTATCCTCGCGCGCAAAAACGGGCTTCGTGCCAACATCTACCGCATCGGAAACCTCACTTGGCGCGACAAGGACGGCGTTTTCCAGCGCAACTCCGACGACAACGGATTTTTGAGCCGCTGCCGCGGAATTATGAAAATCGGCGCGTATTACAGCGAGCTCGATGTTTTCCCGATTGATTTCACGGCGGTTGATTTGTGCGCCGAGGCTTATGTTAAACTCGTTTTGAGCGGAGACGAAAACCAAATCTATCACCTCGTCAACCCGAATATGATTTACATCAGAAATATCAGCAAAAAACTCCGCTGCGCGCTTGTTCCGAAGCAGATTTTCGAGAAGCGTATGATGGAGAAAAGAGCCGATAAGGACGTCGCCGTGCTGTCGTTCTACAACGCCATCGCGTCCGTTTCCGCGAACATCGAAACAAGCTGCGATATCACAGTAAACAAGCTCAAGGAGCTCGGATTTAAGTGGCCGAAGATTAAGCTCGGGTATCTCAAATATATGCTCAAGATATGAAAAAAATTGAGGTGATAAACGTGCTGAAAATAGCCGATGTTCTCGGGGTGAAGCCGGACGTTTTTCTATCACCGCCAAACGATGAATAAATATTCCCGCCTGTAAAAAGCAGGCGGGATTTCGTTATATCACTCTTTTGGTCTTTTTCTCACATTTTCCCTATATCATATGGGAACGGCTTTTATCGCATTTATTCTTCGTCTGCGATTACGTTAAATTGAGCATCGTCCCAAGCCCAGCGCTCAAGCATTGTCGGCGGGCGATTTCCAACATCAAGAAACGCTTTGTCGAGGTCAACATACTGTTTCTCGCAGATTTCGGTCATTAAAAGATAGCTTTGAGGAATATCGCCAAATAATGCGCACTTGCTGTCGGTATCAAACGGGTCAAGAGCAGCGTTTGGTCGGAAATGAACGCATTTTACACAAGGCGGAAGATAGTCCTTAAACCTGCTTTTGCTGGTATCAATTTTTGACATTTTCTCTCCTTTCGGTTTGCGGTGCAGAAAGCTGCGGGACTGCTCAAAGGAATAACTCACGCGCCCCGCGTGGGGCGCGACTGTTTTTCGCCGGCATCAGTTTGATGACTGCCAAGGTTTCAACTCACACGCCCCGCGTGGGGCGCGACTTTTTCGGGTAAATCAAAAAGCTCGTCTGCGTCATTTCAACTCACACGCCCCGTGTGGGGCGCGACCGAGGAGCGTGCCGAAATTGAGGCAATCGTCGCATTTCAACTCACACGCCCCGTGTGGGGCGCGACCGAGGAGCGTGCCGAAATTGAGGCAATCGTCGCATTTCAACTCACACGCCCCGTGTGGGGCGCGACTCGACAACCTCGCGGAGCGCCTCGAAAAAATCGAATTTCAACTCACACGCCCCGTGTGGGGCGCGACGCAGTCTCCAAGCTCTGCCCCGTCAAAAAATAAATTTCAACTCACACGCCCCGTGTGGGGCGCGACTTTTGGCTTTGCGGGCTTCACGCTCTCGATACCATTTCAACTCACACGCCCCGTGTGGGGCGCGACAACCCTACTTTGTGTGGATATGTACGCGCATTGTCCATTTCAACTCACACGCCCCGTGTGGGGCGCGACGGAGGGTTTGAGTGATGGTTTTTCATATTAAACAATTTCAACTCACACGCCCCGTGTGGGGCGCGACGCTGTTATGTGCGTCGAGCAGTTTCCGTTTTCGATTTCAACTCACACGCCCCGTGTGGGGCGCGACGCTCGTCGTGCGGTTTTGCATAACGCGACAACAAATTTCAACTCACACGCCCCGTGTGGGGCGCGACGTCGCACACGACAGCGGGCGCGTGTCCTACAACATTTCAACTCACACGCCCCGTGTGGGGCGCGACATCCTCGATAGGCGCGTCGGAAAAATAGAGGTCTATTTCAACTCACACGCCCCGTGTGGGGCGCGACTCGCAGATAATGCGCGAGTTTTACGCGGTTTTCGATTTCAACTCACACGCCCCGTGTGGGGCGCGACTTTTTCAGAGCGGACGGTTTACTTAGCGTTGTCTAATTTCAACTCACACGCCCCGTGTGGGGCGCGACCGACGGCATACAAAACAACAAGCACATTCTCGCGATTTCAACTCACACGCCCCGTGTGGGGCGCGACGTTTCCGCCGAACGCGAGAATAAGTCCCGAAACAAATTTCAACTCACACGCCCCGTGTGGGGCGCGACCATTCAGCGGCGGGCGGGAATACAAACGCATTGTCATTTCAACTCACACGCCCCGTGTGGGGCGCGACCTGCTCCGCGTTAAACATCGTTGACATACGCTCAATTTCAACTCACACGCCCCGTGTGGGGCGCGACGTTCTGAATGCAAGTATTGCCGATGTCCTTGACATTTCAACTCACACGCCCCGTGTGGGGCGCGACCACCTCGGAACGCATAACCTTGAAATGCTTTTCATTTCAACTCACACGCCCCGTGTGGGGCGCGACGGTGCAAGGTGATGTATAGATTAACTTGTCGTCGATTTCAACTCACACGCCCCGTGTGGGGCGCGACCGTAGTACATTCCGTCAGGAACGTTTGTGGAAACATTTCAACTCACACGCCCCGTGTGGGGCGCGACGGTTTTTGGCGTGCAGTCAATACAGCATAAAAATATTTCAACTCACACGCCCCGTGTGGGGCGCGACAATTAACCCTGAGCCGAGTGACCGCGAAATAGAATTTCAACTCACACGCCCCGTGTGGGGCGCGACCGCAACAACCGCCGCAAAATGCCCGCGCTCCTCATATTTCAACTCACACGCCCCGTGTGGGGCGCGACAAGGGAAAAAACTCTTACTCGCTCTCCTATTAAAATTTCAACTCACACGCCCCGTGTGGGGCGCGACTTCAAGCGCCATTTCCGCGGTTAACTTGTCATTGTCAATTTCAACTCACACGCCCCGTGTGGGGCGCGACACAATCGGGCGGCTCGGGTGCTGACGAGGTGGCAAATTTCAACTCACACGCCCCGTGTGGGGCGCGACCGCCGCTCGAAGCGGTTACCTTGTACGCCATCGCAATTTCAACTCACACGCCCCGTGTGGGGCGCGACCATTCTCTGCGCTGCGCCCGAGCAGTTGTTGATTATTTCAACTCACACGCCCCGTGTGGGGCGCGACCTTGACGCTTCCCATCTGTTTCCCGGAAGTTGTCGATTTCAACTCACACGCCCCGTGTGGGGCGCGACGCGGATACTTTTTCCAACCCGTAGGCAATTTTTCATTTCAACTCACACGCCCCGTGTGGGGCGCGACCTGAACTGTAAGCCGCATTGTACGCGTCATAGTATTTCAACTCACACGCCCCGTGTGGGGCGCGACTACAGAGGTTAGTGTTTCGAGTGCCGCAGAAACCATTTCAACTCACACGCCCCGTGTGGGGCGCGACGTGACGTATAAATTAACTTATCGTCCGAGTTGACAAATTTCAACTCACACGCCCCGTGTGGGGCGCGACGTAACCAACAAATTCTTAAAACCCGAGATTTCAAATTTCAACTCACACGCCCCGTGTGGGGCGCGACGTCTTGGGAATCAACGACACTCAAAGGTATAGCGGATTTCAACTCACACGCCCCGTGTGGGGCGCGACGGCTTACTGCGAAATGCTGGAAGAACGCGCGAAAAATTTCAACTCACACGCCCCGTGTGGGGCGCGACCCTACATTTTGTGCAGCAGGTGTGCGCGCTCCACACGGGGTGGACATAGACTTTACCGATTGCTCGGAAAAGTTGCAAAAATTGTGCATAAATCCCGCGAAGATGCTCGGGAAAAAATATCACCGAAGGTTCGCGCTATATTATCAGCGCGCCCTCGGGGTCGTAGGTTTCCTTTGCGCCGATGTGTTCGATACGTTTTTTCCAGTTGTTCCCAAGATAATAAATCCGCAGACTGTCCCGATTTACGTCAATCAATTTGGTCAATTTGTCCTTCAATTTCAAAAAAGTTCCATAGTCAACGTCAACCTCAAAAACCGAATTCTGAACGCGCTGACCGTAGTTTTGGCACTCCCTTGCAACCTTTCGCAGACGCGTTTTTCCCGCCTTATCGGTTGTGGAAACATCGTAGCTCACAAGCACCATCATCTCTGTCACCTCTGAAGATAAGACGGATATTCGGCAATTTCACCGCGGACAAATTTTGCAAGCAAATTGCTCTGCACAAACGGCAGCAGCCCCAGCTTAATTTTCTGTTTAAGATACGGGTGCAGAATATCCGTGCGCTTCTTTTCCTGCCAGAGCGTCAGCAGCTTTTTCCGACCGTCTTTTGTCAGGAGAACCGCTCCGCCCGACTGATGTTCAAAATCACCCGCATTTATCTGTTTGAGATTGATTGCCGTAAGGACAAATCGCTCCGCGATACATCGCACCTCTTCCACCAAATCACACGCAAGCGAGCTTCTCCCCGAGCGCAATTCGTGGTAAAAACCGACATAGCTGTCCAGACCAACGCTTTCCAGCGCCGAGGCAAACTCGTTTGTAAGGATTGTGTACATAAACGAAAGCAGCGCGTTTGTGCGGTCAAGCGGCGGACGTTTTGTGCGCATTACAAGGCGAAAATCGTCCTTTTGCTGAATTATCATTCGGTCAAAAATATCGAAATACGCCTTTGCGCAATTTCCTTCAATACCCATAATTTCGCTTTTGTCGTTCAGCGAATACACCTCGTCAATCGACCGCTCCAGCTTGCCGATAAGAGTGCTTGCTGCGCCGTCTTCGTTGATTTCAGGTCTGTCGCGTAGGGAACGCTGAACGGTGAAACGCGTGTTAGCGAGCTTTGCCGCAACTGTGTTTTTAACCAACCTCGGCTGATACTCCAAGAACATCTTTATCTGCTCCACACGCAGCAATACATTCCCGCGCGGTCTGCCCGAAACCTTTGCCAAAAATCTGCCCTCGGGTGAAAGAAAGCTGATTCCGACTCCGTCCTCGCAGCACTTCCCCATCAGCGCAGGTGAACAGCCGAGATATGAGAAACAAACGATATTTTCGAGATTTACAAGCGGAAAACGCGCGGTTCTGTTATCGCTCATTTTGACAACAATATTCTCGCCGTCAAGCGACGGATAAGCGGTTTCATCGGTTATATAAAGTGTGTTCAGCAGCTTTTTCAATCCTTGTCGCCCCTTATCTGTTTCAGAATTTCCTTTTGCACGGAATACGCCGTGCATTTCGGCATACAAACGCTTTCCAGCGAACAGCCGCTACAATTCTGCTTCGGCGGTTTGTTCGGGATAATGCCGCTCTCGAGCACCCCACGCATTTCCGCAAGCAGCCTTGTGAGCAGCGCAAAATACTTGTCATACTCCTCGTCAAACGGGAACGGAACTCTGCGCTTTACGTCCGAATAGTACAAAACTCCGCTTGAATTCACGCCGAAAATGCTGTCGGCGCAGAGCTTTTGCGCGAACACCTGAATTGCGTCGGGAACGCTGATTTCGTTGTTCTTGGGACGCGTGGGCTTGTACTCAACAACGGTAACCGCGTATCTTCCGCCAAGCTTCTCGGAAAAATCCGCGCGGCTGCTCGCGCGAAACTCAATGCAATCCGCAACGCCGAAAATATCCAGCTCATCGTTATACAGCTGAACCGAGCTCTCCGCTTTCACCGTTTTTGAGGAAAACGAGTGCTCGCCGCTGTGAACGCGCTCGTGGACGAGATTTCCCTTAACCACGAGCGCGTTTTCCTGCCAATCGTCGTTGATTTCAAGCAGCCCGAAACGCCGCGGACAGTACAGATAGTGCTGAATTGCACGAATGTTAATCGGCTGCATTACAGCTTTTTGATAAGCTCAACGCCCTCGGGCAAATCGCTGTCAACGGTTATCGTGTAATCACCAAAGCTTCTCGGGCAATCAACATTGTCATTTTTAACCGACTTAACGCTCTCCAACAAAATGTGCGCGGGACAGTTTCCGAGAGCGTCGCTGTGCTTGAACACAAACAGCTTCCTCAAGCACATTTTGCCGCGGGCAGCACTTCTGTCGTGCTCGAACATATTGATAATCGCCTTCCAAAGCAGCTCGAGGTCATCGTCCGAAAAGCCGGTCTTTTGCGCGAGCATCGCCGAAACATAGCCCTCCGCCCTGTACAAACCGTAGGGAATTATGTTCTTTTTGCCGATTTCGGTAGCGCCTGTTTCTGTGCGCTCCTCAGTGGTGCGCGCTTGGCGGGTTATCGTAACCTCCTGCGCCGAAACAGGGTCAAGGCTGCGCGCGAAGTTGAGCTGAACCGGCCCTCTCACAATTCCGATAGGGTCGTCGCCCGTGCTCATTACAGCACCAAACGTGCGGACATCAAAATAATTCGCGCACATAAAATTCATCGCCTTGATGGTATCCTCGTTCGTCTTCTTGGACTTTTTACCTGTTTCGATATTGAGTGCCTTGTAAGCGTCGGTGAATTTGGTGTTGAGGGAACAGTCGGGGTTTATCAAAATCTTGTACCCCTCCTCACCCGCTTTTGCGATATCAACAAAGTTTCTGATTTTGCGCTTGAGGCACACATCCGTGACAATTCCAAGCGAGGTTTCAGGGTCAACACGCGGCATATTTCCCGCGTCAGGGTCGCCGTTCGGGTTGCCGTTTTCCACATCGAAGAACATAACAAATTCATATCTGTTTTTAATAGCGTCCATAGTAAAAATCCTTTCTTATCACTTTTCAGCCTTTGTGTAAAGGCTCTTGTTTTGCTGATAGTAACCGATGATAAACTCGCCCTGTTCATCGAGTGAAAGAGTTGACGGGAACTTGCCGTTGAGCTTGTCCACTGCCTCGGAAATGAGCTTGTTGATATAACCGCCGTTGTAGGCTTTTTCGAGGTGGTGCTGCGCGAGCATCATCAGCCTCGGGAACACAGACGCAGGTCTTGCGCAAGCCGATGAAAAATACGCGTCCTTGATTGTGCGGTTAAGGTCACCGAGAGCCGATTTCTGCGCGTATTCAAGCAGCGCAAAAATCCGCCCGCAGACATAAGCCGTGCTGTTGTTTTCCGTGTCAAGTGCCATTGAGATAACCTCCTGTTTATTCAAAATACGCGCCTTTCTGTTCAGGCACGCTTTAATTAACGCAATTCTTGTGCCGTTCACCGAATAAAACTTGTTATCGTCCCTGTCCGTTTTGCAGCGCTGAATCACCGTTCCGAGAAGCGACTGCGGGTAACGAGTGCCGTTGAGAATGCTCTGCATAAAAGAAGCGTAGAGCGGGTAGGACGGCTTTCTGTCCTCCGCTTTTGATTTCGGCGGGAAAAGCGCGCCCACAAGCATCCAAACGGGAATTTGCTTGTCCTTGTCAAGACCGTCGTGCATAAGGTCGCGTTGGTGTTGAGCAATGTTTTTGATGAATCCCGCGATAGTGTTTCGATAGATGAATTTCAAGCTCACGCGCGATGAATTTGGGGTAAAGCCTGCGATGAAGAAATTCACCGACGAGTCAATCCCCTCCGCCGACAAATCAGCCGAAGAAATCTCCCCCACGCGCACCTTTGCCATAACGCTCGAGAGCCGATTTTCGGTTTCCTCTCGGTCTGCTTTATCGCCGGCGCAGAAAAAGCTGAAGATATCGCACACGGCGCTGTCCGTCTGCAGGTTGTCGGTGTCCGCCCAATAAGCAAGCGTCAAGTCATCGAGATAGGTGTGGTGACCTTCGGTGAGGAGCAGCCAATTAAGCGCGGCAGCGTACTTTTCGGCTGCCGAAGCCGAAATACTGCTGTTTGCGGACTGACGCTTGCCGTAGGATTCATCGGAGGGATTGTTGAAGCAGACGAGCTTCGTGCCGCTCGGTTGACCGCCGTGAATACCTCGGATAACCCCGTGAATGCCCGCGATTGCTTGCTCGGGAGCGCCCGTTACCGCACACATTCCCTTGACAGAGCCGTCATCTTCGGTATCGGAAAGGCTTTCGGTATACTTTGAAACAACTTCCTCGTCATCGTGAAGGAGCTTTTCGGGGTGACCGATAATGCCAAAGCAATAGCCGCTCTTGTCAAAATCCTTGATAATCTCGGTCAGAATGGGATTTTCGGTATTCTCGGCAGGAACCCAGCTCTCGGCAAATGCCCTGTACGCCCGCGCAAGCTCGGTGGTCATTCCCTCGGTGTATTCAAGTGTTTTGGCAACAAAAGCGTTGTGAGATTTTTGGGACTTTTCACTCTCAACCAGCTGTCCCTTTTCAACGGCAAGACCAAAGATATACAGCGGTCGATGCTCGGGGATATTGCAGTCAATTCCCGGCTTTTCCGAGCGCTTGGGCATTATGTATTCCTCGGGAACCTCTTTTGTGGTGGGATTTCCTTTCTTGTCCTTGACGGTAACGGATTTACAGCAAGGCTCGATATCCGCGAGCTTGCCTTCGGGAGTGAGCATAATTCTGTACCTCACGGAAACGCGCGAAAAACCGCTTTTGTCGAGCAGCCCGTTTGCCGCAAGCGTGTCGTAATATTTGCAGAGCGCGCCAATCAGCATCGCATTTCCCTCCTGTACTTCTGAACATCGATAACGCCGTCAATGATGTGCGGGCGATAGAAAAGCGGCTCGGCACTGTCGGAGAATACAGGCGCGTCCCAATCGCCGTTCACGGGAACACCGCCGTCCGCGAATTTCAGTCCGTAGAGCATAAAACCGAGGTCGGTGTCACCCATAAGCTCGGGAGAAATCTCGTTCATCGGGAACTCCTCAACCAGCCGCAAACTCTTGACCGAAAACTCCCGACAACCAAGCACCGGCTGCCGAAAAGCCTGTCCGTTTCTTAATCTGCGCAGGATAATGTTGTAGTGCTTTTTCTCGGTATCGTCATCGTTTTCACTTTTAAGCCCCGTCATTTCAAAGTGAAACTCAATCCCATATCTCACGTCGCGAAGCAACATTCCCGCGCGCTGACTTATGGTACCTTCGGCTGCGCTGATGAAGATTTCGGGTGAACCGTCCTTGCCGTTCATTGCCTTTTTCACCTCTCCTAAATTCACCTTGTTTTTGGTTTCGTTGCGGCGAATGTTGATAAATCTAATCGGGTTGAACACCACAATTTTGTCGATTACATAGCGGATTGCTGGTTTCCAATAAACGCATTTCAACAGCCCCTCAAGAGCGCCCGGCGTTGGGACATCGTAGGACACTCGTTCAACCTTCATTTCCGGTCTTGTGAAACACGCGAAATCGCCGTCCACGATAACCTTAAAGCCATAACCCATTTTCATCACCTCTCATAAAACTGTATTCATATTGTAATCGGGATTTAGTCCCGTTTCGGACGAGTAATATTCGGGTACATCGAGGACATAAGCAAAGCCTATCCGACGCACAATCCCCGTTTCAAGCAACTGCTTAAACTCACCGTAATGAAGCGACGCAGAATATCTCGCGAGCTTTCTCAATGCCGAAGAACCGTATTTCAGGCTGTCGATAAGCGCTTGATTTTCGCTGTTCGGGATAATGACATTTACGGTGTCGCTGTCAATCATATTAAAGCTGTCGGCGTAATCGCGAAACGGGATACTGTCAGGCTTCATACCGTTTTTGTAAATCGTTCCGCTGTCGACCGAGCTGTCGAGCGTGCCGTAAAGCCGTTTGTAGTAATCGACAATGCACTCGGGCGAAAAAATATCGTCATATTCGCGCATAAGGCTCTGCGTGATGTTTGCACGCATCTTCAAGCCCCTCGGGATTGACGCGCCGTCAAACGTGAAAACGTGCATAAAACCGTCCTTGCGTCTGCCCTCGCGGTTGCATCTTCCCGCAGACTGAATGATGCTGTCCAGCCCCGAAAGCTCGCGGTAAACCGCCTCAAAATCAAGGTCAACGCCCGCTTCTATCAACGATGTTGAAATCACCGTAACAGACTCTTTGCCTATCAACGAGCGAATTTTCTCGATTGCCGAAGAACGGTCATCGGGCGTCATATAGGTTGAAAGACAAAATCGATTTTCGCGGGTACATTTTTGATACAACTCACGAGCACGTTTTCGGCTGTTGACGATAATCAGCGAGCTGTCGTGCGCCTCGGCGTTTATCAGCAGGCTCTCATCGATTACCGCGCCGATGTCCTCGCACTTGCAGTTTCTGAAGCACAAAAAGCTGCTCTTGTCCGAAATCAGCTCCGCGAAATCGCAGCCGATTGCATATTTTTTGAACATCGCGGAAAAATCGGGCATTGTCGCGGACAGGAACAGCACCTCGCAGTTCAGATAATTCACAAGATATCCCACCCCGCGCAAACACGGCTGCAAAAACTCCGTGGGCATCATATGCACCTCGTCGAATACAATAATGCTGTCAGCGATGTTGTGCAGCTTTCGGAGCTTTGACGAGCGGTTGTGGTAGAGCGACTGAAAGAACTGAACGTTGGTTGTGATAATCAGCGGTGCGTCCCAGTTTTCGGTGCATCGCGAAAGATACTCCGCGCTCATTTCATCATCGGACACGTTGTCGAAATCAAAGTTGGAGTGGTGCTGTAAAACGGACAAAACGTCTCCGAAAAGCTGCTCAAAATTGCTCGCGGTCTGCTCGATAATCGACGTGTACGGGATAACATAAATGACGCGCTTTTTCCCGCTTTTGACCGCGCTCTGCAACGCGAGCTTAATGCTGCAAAGGGTTTTGCCGCTGCCCGTGGGCATATTCAGGATTTTGACGGGAGCGGCGTTGCTTGAACAAAACGCCTGCTGCTGAAGCTGCTTTCGCGCGCGGCAAACCTCCGTGTCGTTCGGCATTTTTTCGAGCTTTTCGTCAACTCGTTTCAGCGCAGCAGCAAAATCGCCTTTCAGCCCGCGCTCCATTCCTCCCGAACAAAAATTCTCGGTATCGAGAAAATCCGCGTCGGTTAAACAAGAATAAACATATCGCGTGAAAAACGCATAGCGCTCGATAAGTTCGCGCTTGTCGTTGGCAGGGAGATTTTTTTGCAATAACCCGGCCGCCTGCAAAAGCGTACTTTCCTCGGGAACTGCACAAAACTGTTCAAAAAGAGCGCGATGCGGTTCAAGGTCATCGGGAATTCTCGCGAGAGCGTCCTGAAGCGAGCCGTCGGGGGAGCTTTCGGTAGGAGAGCCGTTTTGCAAGCCCGCGTGATGTCCGGCGGCGCAGTACTCAAGCAGCAGTGAAAACAAGCCGAAAATCTTGCCGCTGTTCGCACGTTTTTGTATCTCCTGAGCACCGACGCAGGCGTGTTCACACGGCTGCTTTGATTTCCCTAGAATACGCCGCTGAAAACCGTCGCGAAACTTGCCGATATCGTGAATTTGTCCCGCATACCCCGCGAGCGTTTTGAACGGCTCGACAGCAAACCCGCGCGCCAAATCCGCGGTTTGAGCCAAATGCTCCTCGATAGTCTGCTCCGCGCCGTCGTCCCTGATATGAGCCAAAAATTTCTCCATAAGTCTCTCCAAAATTCAAGTTAATAAAAACGCAAGTTCCTTGCACAATATTATACACTATGAACAAAATATTGTCAATACCAACATACAAATTTCGGCAATTTTCCAAAAAATTTGGTAAAATCGTCGATTTTTTTCTTTGCCAAAAATTTTCGTTCAAATCAATCTGCCGCGATTATACTCACGGAAACCTTGTCCTCGGGAACTAAACATACCGACTGCACGACCTTCGCGTTCTCATCAAGCGCCCCGAACAGTGCCTCGCACAAGTCATTCATCTCGGAAAGATTGATGTCGTTGAAGCAATCAAAACGGACGACAGCACGCTTTATGTTCTTGGGGATAATCTCGGGGAATTTTTCCGAAAGCTCGCGGATTTTGTTTTCACCCTCAACGGTTTCCGTGATGAAACGAGCGTTTCGCGCGCCGCGTAGAACTGCGCGAAAATCCTCCACATCCGAATAAACCACGAAACTCTCATCGTGCAAAAGAGGCGTCACTCGCACAAGTCGGCGGAACTGTTCATCAATCGTTTCGTAGACCTGCGTTACGCTCATTCCGCTCACAATTTCCGGCTTCACCTCAACAAGCGCGTCTGCTTTGTCCTTTAAGCTCTCTCGCTGTTCCTCCGCAGATTTACGATTCTCGCTCGGCTCATACTCAAGCGGATTAGTGTACGCGCAGATTGTAAAAGCGCCGCTTTCCTTTGCGATTTGGCAAATCTCGGAAGCAATTATTCCCGTGCTTTCTCCCATACCTGTACAAATGTACGCAAATTTTGTATCGTCAAAGAACTCACGAATTGACTCAAGCTCGCTGTCGGAAAGCTGATTTAAGCTCCGAAGCAAGCGAACTCTCACGTTATCCGCGGAATACTTTCGGATATCCGAGACGTTGTCGGCAACCATAAATTCAACCGAAACAACATCGTCCGACCGAAACGATTTTGCCATCAAACCCACGGCTTCCGAACCCACGCGTCCCACGCCGATAACCCTGATTTTATAATTCCCCATAATATTTTCTTCCTTATTTTTACGGCTTCCTATCGGTTCAAAATAAGTATTCTTGTCAAACAAAATCTCCTCAAAACCAAAAAATTCGTCCTCGTCCAAATCGTTGTCCGAAACAAATTTCTCGGGAAGAGAAACAAGCTGCGGGCAATGCGCGAAAGCGTCTTTTTCGACAATTTTTACGCTGTCGGGAATTGAGATTTCGTGAAGTTTCTCGCAGCAATAAAACGCGTTTTCTTCGATAACCTCGACTGTGTTCGGCAAAACAACACGCTCAAGCTCGCTGCACCGCATAAACGCGCTGTCTGCAATGCTTTTCAAGCCGCTCGGAAGTGTAATCTCGCGAAGCTCAATGCAAAACGCAAACGCCATTTTGCCGATGCTTTTCACGCTGTCGGGAATGGAAATCTCGGTGAGCTGATAGCAGCAGTCAAAAGCTCCTCCGCCGATTTTGGTTATTCCGTCGGCAATCGTCACCTTTTCCAAGCCCTCGCAATGATGAAACATACACTCGCTTATCTGCGCGTCTTCTCCCGTTATCGTCACCCGTTTCAGCGAGGCATTTTCCATTGCAAGATGCTCGCAGCGGCTTTTTGGTGTGAGGTGAAAATTAAGCTCACGGATATCGTCGAAAATGTTCGCGCCACACTTTTTTATATTTCCGCGGATTGTGATGTCGGAGAGACTTGAACAGCCCACAAACGCGCCTTTTTCAATCTCCTCAACCGACTCGGGAAGGTCAATTTCCACAAGCGAGCTGCACGCAGCGAACGAGAGCTTTCCGATAATTTTCACGGTTTCGGGGATTTTGATTTCGGTGAGTGAACAGCAGTTGAAAAACATCAACTGCGGGATTTCCGCAAGCTTTTCGGGCAGCCTCACGCTCGTCAAACTTTGGCAATCCGTCAGCGCGCCGTAGCCCATAAACTCAATGCTGTCGGGGATAGAAATACTTTCAAGACTTACGCAAAATCCAAACGCCATATCGCCGATTGATTTCAAGCCGTCGGTTATTTTCACGCGCTTGAGCCCTGAACAATAGCCGAACGCCAATTTGCCGATTTCGGAAACCCCGCTTAAATCAATTTCCTCGAGCGCCTCGCAGCCCGCAAACGCAAATTGCTCAAGGCGGGAAAATCCACCCTTTACATTCACGCGCGCTAGCTTTTTGCAAGCCTTGAACGCCCATCCACCTATGACAATTCCTTCGCCTTCAAAGGTGACGCTTTCGATAAATTCGTTGTCCTCAAACGCCCTCTCTCCTATTTCGCGAACGTTTGCGGGAACAACAACCTCGCGCTCGTTTCCCGTGTATTTTTTGACAACCGAATTATTTTCATTCATTTCAAATAATTTGTCCATAACATTTCCTCGTGTTGTTTATTAAGACCAAATGGTGTTTTGTAAAAAGCCTTTTTTCTGATAACCGGATTTCCCGGACATCTGACCGTTTGAAGATTTTTGCAGCCACAGAAAGCCTTACTGCCGATTGCGAGAACACTGTCGGGAATGGTGACCTCAACAAGATTGACGCACTTTGCAAACGCTTCCGAACCGATATATTTGAGGTTTTTCGGGAGCTCGATATGCGTTAGACACGAGCAATTCCGAAAAGCAAAGTCATCGATTACGACAACGCTGTCGGGGAAATTTACTTTGCGTATATCAAAATTCCCGCCAAAAACTCCGTCGCTGATTACGCAAACTCCGTCGGGTATAACCATCTCCTCAAAGACACCGGAACAGTACGTCAAAATGCCGTTTTTTATCTCAAAACAACTGCTCATTGATTTTCTTCACCTCCAAAATGTTTTTCTAAATCGATTATATCACACGAAATGTACTCTCTTATATACAACATTGCCCCCGAGATAAATTTCTCGGGGGTTAAAACTTTTTTGATTAACCGGACAACTTATTGTTGTCGAGAACACCTTGGAGCATCTCTCCATATTTTTGCTTGATATCCTCGGGAGCAAGGATTTGCGCGCGTGTTCCAAACTGAAATATCCAGCCGAAAAATGCCTCGGGATGCTCGATTTTTACATTGACGTGAACCTTGAAATGATTGTCGTCTTCCTTGATAATTCGCGTGTCAAAGCCAAACCTGTCGAGAACAACACCCACGAGCGAATTTTCAAATCGCAGCGTAACCTCCCTGTCCGCGCCGCTAAACATAGAGAACGTTGTTTTGAGATATTTCGGGACATCGAAGGAGTCGTGCTTCAGGAACTCTTTGGGTATCGGCTCGGCTTTTTCCTTCTCCAAAATTTTAACGCTTCTCATACGGTCAACACGAAAATGTGCGAGATTATATTTTGGGTGACTTGCAACAAGATAGTATCTGTCGTCCGACCACAAAAGAGCGTAGGGCGTGCAGACGCGTGTTTCACCGCGCTGCTTCAGCTCCTTGTTGACATCGTAATCAAAGTAATCAAAAGAGATTTTTTTGTTTAAAGCAATGGCGTGGTGAATAGTATCGATGACGGTTGTGACAACCTTGTTTTGAGTCTTGACTCTTCCCTCAACGAAAACATTTCGCTTGAGCTCAGACTGCTGCTTTTGGCTTACCAGCTTTCCGAGGTTTTTCATAAGCTCCTTCGCGGTCCCTTCCTCGATAAACCTCGCCGATGCCACAGCGTCCGCAAGCATTTTCACTTCAGCAAGGTCAAACGTGCGCGAAACCATATGATAACCGTCTCTGCGTCCCTGTCCCGATGTAATGTCCGCACCGAACGTGTCTCGGAGCAGATTTATGTAGCGCACAACTGCCTGTCTGAGCAATTTTATACCGTAGCTGTCGAGCTGGTCGATAATCTGCTGCGCTGTCAAGCCGTAGTTCTCGTCGGTAAGCTCGTACAAAATTTTGTACAAATACAGAATAGCAAGCGGTTGAATTTTGGACTTTTCGTGCTCGGCGTCAACCTTATATTTTCTGCCTTTTTCAACTTCGTTTTCCGACATATTCCCAATATCCTTTCAGTTATTGTAAGTTAATTTTACCACATTATCACACTGTTGTCAATAGTTTTACTAAACCAAAATCCGCGTAGGTTTCCCCGCGCGGATATAGTTCGATTATGCACGTTTGATGCCGGCAAGCTCAAGAACTTTGGCGGCATTTGAAACAGGAATAATATTCAGACCGGACGTGATTTCCGCGGGGAATTCCGCGAGGTCGTCCTTGTTTTCGTCGGGAATAAAAATCGTGGTGATGCCCGCAGCCTTCGCGCCGGAGAGCTTTTCGCGGAGCCCGCCGATTGCCGTGACATTTCCGTGGAGCGAAACTTCGCCCGTCATCGCGATTTTTCCGTCAACCGCCTTCCCCGTTACCAGAGAAGCAAGAGCGGTTGTGAGGGCAATTCCCGCCGAGGGCCCGTCCTTCGGGACAGCGCCTTCGGGAACGTGAATGTGAAGGTCGTTTTGGTCGAACAGCTCGGTCTTGTCGGGGTACATCGACTTGACAAGGCTTACGGCAATCTGCGCCGATTCCTTCATCACGTCACCGAGCTGACCGGTAATAATCGTCTTGCCGCTGCCCTTCGTGAAGAGCGTTTCGATGTAGAGGATTTTGCCGCCGAGCTGCGTCCAAGCAAGCCCCGTCACAACCCCCGGTTCAGCCTTTTCCATAGCCTTTGTCGAGTGAACCGGCTTCATATCAAGGAACTCGCGGAGCTGCGAGGGTTCAAGCACGATTTTGTCTGCCTCGTGGAGGAGAAGCTTTTCCGCAGACTTTGCGCAAATCGTGTCAAAGCACCTCTTGAGGTTTCTCACGCCGCCCTCCATCGTGTAGCCCGAGATGATTTCCTTAATCGTGTCGTCGGGAATAGTGAGGAAATCCTTCGGCAAGCCCGACTGCTTAACAGCCTGCGGGAGAAGGTGATTTACAGCGATGCTGAACTTTTCCGACGGTGTGTAATTTTCAAAGCGGAGCACCTCCATACGGTTTAGAAGCGGCTCGGAAATTGTATCAAGCGTGTTCGCCGTGCAGATGAACATAACATCGGAGAGGTCGTAGGGGAAATTGAGGTAGTGGTCCGTGAACGTGGAGTTTTGCTCGGGGTCGAGCACCTCAAGCAGCGCTGCGGACGGGTCGCCGTGCAGCGAAACACCTAGCTTGTCAATTTCATCGAGAACAATAACGGGGTTTGTTGTACCGCACTTTGAGATTGCGTCGATTATGCGCCCGCACATCGCGCCTATGTAGGTTTTTCTGTGACCGCGGATTTCCGCCTCGTCGTGTACGCCGCCCAGACTAACTCTCGCGTACTTGCGTCCAAGCGCCTCGGCAATGCTCCTGCAAATACTTGTTTTACCAACTCCCGGCGCGCCGACAAGGCAAAGAATTGTGCCGGAGTGCTTTTTGTTGAGCGCCATAACCGAAAGTGCCTGAATAATACGCTCCTTGACCTTATTCATTCCGAAGTGCTTTTCATCGAGAATTTTTTTCGCCTTTTCAAGATTGGGCTTGCGGAACTTTTCCTTCTTCCACGGAAGCTCCGCGCAGCGCTTTACATATTCATAATGCAGCGCATATTCCTGCGAATTCGGCGGCTCCTTTTTCAGACGGTTAAGCGAGCGATTGACCTCGGTGAGAGCCTCGGGTGACATTCCCGAATTATCTACCTTTTGTTCAAGCAATTCATAATCGGAAAGGCTGCTCGCATTCCGTCCCGCGTCAATATCATCAAACGCTTTCTTGAGCTCTCCCGAATTGATAACACCTATTATATATGCTTCTGCCATTGCTGTGCGATTTTTCAGGCTGTCCTCGGCGAGAATTTCATAGCACTTATCAACATCGATAAAGTTCAGCGGCGGCAGCGACAGAATAATCTCGGGACGCTCGGCAGAATTGAGAAGCGGGAGGATTGCCTTTACCCACTTGGTGTTAATTCCCTTTACTGTGGAAAGAGCCTTGCTGATACGAGCTTTGCTGGCGTTGAGTTCGGCTTCGGAGATATCATCTTCCTCAAAGCAAGAGCTGTATGAAAACTGAATTCCGCCGGGAATATCGTCGGCGTCATCGTAATCGATAAGCACTCGCTCGGCGGTTTCGATGCACACAAGACCGTGAAGATTTTCCTCCTTCACTGTACCAACCACTGCGTAGGGCTTATAGAAACCAATATCAATAACATCGGGATTTACGGGGAAAGTCAAAAGAACCTCCTCGTCTTTACAAGCCTTATGACCGGCAACCTGCTCATACTCGTCAACAGAAATATTGACCGGAGCCCACGGCATAACCGCGCTTTTGCGTAAAGGAAAAATTGTCATAATAATTACCTCCTAAAAGTAATTTTCACAAGGGCGTTTCCTTTGTACAATCATAGTATACCACGGGAAATGTACTTTGTTGCGTACATTTAGCCTTGAACAAAAATCCCCGAAAATCCGCATTACAAAGGGATTTTCGGGGAAATCATATTTAATTTATATTTACTTTATCTTCACCCACATTGCCGGAAAAACAAACTGCGGTTCGGTCGGAGAAGCGGATAATCGCTCATAGCCCGTGGCGGTCTTTTTCTGACCTAAAAGCCCGTCGCGCCCCCAAGCGTAAACCTCGGAAACGCCTTTGGGAATTTTATCCTGCGCGTAAAATGTCCCGTATGTTCTGTTGGGGGATACCAAATCTCGGCGCAGCTCCACCGCCTCGTTATAGCTCAACAGAAAAATCTTGTCGGTCACGCCGCCGTTGGTTGTGTTCAGGATAAGCGATTTTTCCGAGCCGGTGAAAACGCTGTTGTAGAACTCTCCGTTAAGCCACGCGCGCAGAGAGCTTCCCGCCCACGAGCTTCCTCCGTTCACGTCAAACGGCAGATAATCCAGCGCATTTTCCGATACAACAAGCGCCATATTTCCGCTTGTTTTCAGCACTTTCCAAGAAACCTTGTCTTTAGATTTATAATGGTAATATTCTCCCAAAATGATGCTTTGCGACCAGCCCGCACCGCTCAAAATCTCACTTCGTAAAGACGCGATATAAGGCTGCGCGGGAGCATAATCATACAATTTTTTCGTGAGAATATCGTAAGCGCCGCCCTTGTCCCGCGCGTCGATTAAACCGAGCGCATACTCAAGCCACGCCGCATTCATCAGCTCCTCGCTGTCCTTGTAATCGCCAAGCTCCGAAAGCAAACTGATTGCTTCGCGCGAATTGTCGTTTTCAATCAGCGACAGCGCCTGCTGATATTTAGCTTCTTTTGCTCTGTCCGCGCTGTCGGAATAATCGCCAAGCGTGCTGAAAAGCTCGTTTGCGGCGCTATACTTCTTCTGCTCGAGCAACTTTTCGGCGCGAGAATATTTTATCCTGCAAATCTGCTCCTTGCTGTCGGAAAAATTGCCCAGCTCGCCGAAAATCTTCTCCGCAGCCTTGTCATCGCCGCTTTCAAAAAGCGCCAGCGCAAGCCGATATCGGCAGCTGTTTTTCCTATCCTTTGCGTCCGAATAGGTATCAAGCGCCTCAAACGCTTCTGCGGCTGCCTCCAGCTCGCCCTGTTTTTCCAAAGCGTCCGCTAGCGCGTAGTCGCAGTCGTTTACGCGAATTTGTGAATTGTTGTGACCTCCGAGCCGCTCGAAAATGCCCCGTGCTTTTTCAAAATCACCGTCCGAAAAGAGCTGCTCCGCCTGCATATATCTGCACTCGTTCACCCAAGTTTTGCTATTGCCGTAGTTTCCGAGCGCGACAAAAACCGCTTCTGCCTCGGCGTATTTTCCCTCGTCAAACAGCGTCTTGCCGCGCTCAAAGCTCTGTGCGTTTTCGTCCGCGTTAACATTTGCGGCGATAACGTCCGAAGAAGTCCTCCCGCTAAAATTACAGATAAGCACCGCGCCAAGCGCCGCCACGCACACTCCTCCGACAAGCAAGCTCGTTTTCAGCGGCGTAAAAAAGCGCTTTTTAATCGGCTTCACGTTCACCGACAAAACCTCGTCCGAGATATCCAAATCGTCTGCGCTTTTGGTCGTAGGCTTGAATTCAGCAGCTTTTTGGTTGGCTTTGGAAGCAAGCTTTGCGCTGTCCTTATAATCGCCGAGCTGCGCGAAGCCGTTTGCCGCAGTCAGGCAGGTTTCCGCGTCGGACGCGTTGTTTAAGACCGCCGTGTAGTAATTATACTGCGCGCAAACCGCGTGCTTTTTCAGCCGCAGCCGAAACGCCTCGCTGCCCGTTTGCATTGCCGCGCGATAGTTTTCCGACTTCATTATATCCGCAAAAAGCCCGTCAAGCTCGTCCTCGCTTTTCAGCCGATACTCGACAAGCAGCCGCACAAGCGCAGCGTCCGCGGGCTGCGTTTGCTCGAGTTGCTTGCAGATTTTTTCCGCATTCTCCCACTCGCCGTCCTCAAGATAAATATACGCTCGGCGAACAAGCGGGCTGTTCTCGGACGAAATTTCCTCCAAAGCTCTGCCCGAGAGCAGCGACTTTATGCTGAAAATCAGGTCCTGCTCAAAGCCCAAAATTGACGTATCAATCGCCTGAAAACGCGAAAGCTCCGCGGGCAACTCCCTCGCGGAAGCGCCGTAAAGCAGCGGTATAACAGCCTTCCCGCTCATATCGCCCGAAACGAATCTGCTCCAAGCGTTTCTAACCCAGATATCCTCAAAGCTGTCCTCGTTCACGCCGACAATCAGCATCACCCTCGCGGAATTCAGCGCTCCGAAAATGTACGGCTCCCACTCGCTTCCCGCCTTGTCATCAAGCGTAACGCGCGGGTAAAACACACGGATTTTCTCATCGGAAAGCCTGCGGTAAAGCTCGGAAGCGTGTTTAACCTCCTCCGCTGCGTAACCGTTTTGGTTGTTCTCGCGGCAGCAAAGATAAACCTCATACTTTTCCGTCGCAGCAAGCTCGGCTATTTCACGCCGTTTTTCATCAACACGCTCGGCGGTCTGCTCCATAAACTCGCGCTGCTTTTTATCAGCAAAATTCAGCGCTTGCCGATAATCATTATCCGTGAGAAACGAATGAGCCTGCGTTCTGTTAAGCGCAATTCCGCCGTCGGGAAAGAAGCCAACTCCAAATCGACAAAGCGCCAGCGCCCAATACAAATCCGCGTCCGTGGGCGAGAGCCGAAGCATTTTCTCGAAAAGCTCGATTGCCTTGTCATAGCGAAACTCGGCGCGGAGCTGCTCGGCTCTTTTGAAAAGCTCGGCTTTTTCCGTGCTGTCAAGAAGCGGCACGCTCTGAAGTCTGCCGCAGCTCGTACATTCACACACGCGGCTGTCCGAAAGCTCAAGCGCCGCCCCGCAAAATCTGCAAATAAATGCCGCCATTACAATTCACCCAATTCTATCCACATCGCCGGACGAATGCCGTTTCGCTCCGTGTACAACTCGTTTTTCGAGAAATTCCCCACGCTGTTGAGAATACAAACGCGCATTTCGTCTCCCAAATCCCTCAACCAATATGGGTCGCCGAACATTCTTGCATAGCTCGCTCCGGCGGGAAGCGTCGGCTTTATGGCTTCCTCCAGCTTTTTCTCACCCCACTCCGAGTAATCCGTCCGCAAGGTGCTTTTCGTGAGATAACCAAACGCTTCCTCGTAATTCAGGATAAACACTTTGTCGGTGGTTTCGGTATCGGTGAGGAGAGTTTCGGAGATTGCTTTCTTATCGTTTGCGGTGAACGCGCCGTTGTAAAACGTGCTGTTGAGCCAGCTCCGAACAGCGCTGTCCTTCCAAGTCAACGCGCCGTAGGGCATAAAGTCAACCAGATATTTCGTGGTAACAAGCGCTTTCCCGCCCTCTCTTTTGAGGACAACCCACTCCAGCGGCTGATATTCGCCCTTCTTTCCCTGAACCCAGCCGCCGAACGTTATCACATCGCCCTGTTTGACATCACGCCGCTTTGCGTCAAGCGTTTTCGTAATCTGCTCCGCAGCGTCGGAGTAATCGCCAAGTGCCGTGAACTGAACAATCGCGTCATCATAATAACCCGTTTCGCGAAGCTGCTCGGCAAAGCGGTATTTCATCTGCTTCGCAAGCCCCTCGCTGTCCTTGTATCCGCCCAGCTTCTCGTACAATTCAAGCGCTTGGCTGTACTTTTCCTTTGCCGCAAGCTCCTCGGCATACTGATATTTTGTTTCAACAATAAGAGCAGCCGCGTTTGAATAACCGTCCGCGCGCCCGAAAGCCTTCAGCGCGTCCTCAAACTGCTTTTCGGAAAGCAGCTTTCTGCCCTGTTCATAATACGCCTTTTTGAGCTTTTCGTCGGAATTTGAATAACCCGAAATCTGCGAAAACAACGTTATCGCGTCCTCATATTGCCCGCTTTCCAAGCTGTAATCCGCGCGAAGATATTTCGTTTCGACAACCTTTGCTTCGCTGTCGCGATAGCTTCCGAGACTTGTGGAAATCTCAAGCGCGGTCGTGAAATCCTTGCGCTCGTTCAGCTGACAAGCCCGTTTATACCGACATTCGTTTGCGCGCTCTGGGCTGTCCGAAAACTCACCCAGCGCAGCGAACATTTCCGCTGCCGGCTCGAAACCGCCGCTTTTCTCGGTCTGCTCGGCAGCACCGTATTTTGAACGAAGAAGATACTCCTTGCTTTGGCTGTAATCTCCGAGCGTCTCAAACGCGCTCACCGCCGCAGTAAAATCGCCGTTTTCGTACAGCTGCACAGCCTTGTTGTACTGCGCGAGAGTGAGCTTTTCCGAAGCGTCGGAGTAATCGCCGAGCTCGGTGTATTCGACAATCGCTTGGTCAAAGCTGCCGTTTGCGAGATAATCCTCGGCTGCCTTGTAACGATTTGAGAGCGAAACGCTGCCCGAGATATTCACCGCCGCGATTATTCCTCCGGCAAGGCAAGCCGCTCCCGCACCCGAAATCAGAGTGATTTTTCTGACCTTTTTGCCGCGAGACTTCTTTGCCGCTTCTGCCGCTTCTTTTTGAGCAGCCGCCTGTTTCTCCTTATCGTCAATTTCTGCGATTATCGAATTGCAGCGTTTTGCAAGCTCATCGCTGTCCTTATAACCCACAAGCCGCTCCAACAGCGCCAGCGCTTGCTGACACACCGATTTGTCGCCGCTTTTTTCGAGCAGCTTAAGCGCTTGATTATACCGGCTCTCATTTTCTTCCGCAGCTTTTTTCGCGGAAATTTCGGCTGCTTTTTTGCGGGCAAACGCCGCCTTGTCCACACTGTCCGCATAGTTCGCGATGCTGTCGAAGCGCTTGGCAATCGCGAGAAACTGCGACTCGTTGTAGGCGTTTTCGAGCTCACGCGAAAATGTTTCATAGCGGCACAACGCAAGCTCGTCTTCAAGCCAAATTTTCAGATTTTCGTCACCGAAACGCATCGCCTTTGAAAAGTTCCCCGAAGCCGAAAAATCCTGTCGGCACTCGTGGAGTTTTTCCTCCGAAGAAACGTGGTATTCTGCGAGAAGTTTTATGAGATAGGCACGCGCGTTTTCGGGCTCGGCGTTGAGGACGTTTTCACAAAGCTCATCTGCTCTCGCAAAATCGCCGTCCTCCAAAAACAGCTCCGCTCTGCGAAGCAAGCCCGAGGTATCGGCAGGCAGACTGCTCTGCGGCTCGGCAGCTTTGACGGGAGCTTTGGCAAGAATTTTTCTGATGCCGCGGATAAGCTCCTCCTCAAAATCAGGCGCCGCCATATCAAAGGCTTGGAGGTGGCTGAATTCATCGGGAAGGTGCTCCTTCAGCATTCCCTTGTAAAGCGGAATAAGCATACCCTCGCCGTTTTCGGTCATTCGCGCAAGATATCTGCTCCATTCGTTTTTAACCCAAACCGCGTTTATATTCTCGGGAGACGTTCCCACAACAAGCATCAGCTTTGCGGAATTTAACGCAGCGAAAATGTACGGTTCATACTCCGTGCCGGCTTTGCTCTCGAGAGTAACGCGCGAAAAGAACACCCTCCAGCCCTCCGCGGAGAGCGCTCTGTACAGCTTTGCGGCAAGAACGGAGTCCTCGGTTCGTCTGTCGTCTTTGTCGGTTTCCTTGTAGCATATAAAAATGTCGTAGGGCTTTTCCTTCAGCGAAACCGCGAGAATTCTGTCCCTTAACTCATCGAGCTTCTGCGCTTCCAATATGTAAATTCGCCGCTGGTCACCGTTTGAAGCAAGGCTCACGGCTTTGCGGTAATCCTCGTCATCGATAACCGAGGTGTACTGAATTCTGTTCAGCGTGGGAACTCTTTTGTGAGAGAGCGGCTCCTCAACGTACTCCACTCCATAACGGCAAAGTACTGTTGCCCAATAAACATCGGGTTCATCGGGACAAAGCACGGCAATCTGCTTATAAAGCGACATTGCTCGGTCATATTCACCCGAGCGGCGCATACTGTCGGCACGTTCCCAAAGAAGCGCCTTCTCGTCGAAATCAAGAATGGGAACGGTCTGCGAAACACCGCAGTATTCGCATTTGCACACGGAAATGCCCGGCTTTATCTCAAGCCGCGCCCCACAGCACCGGCACAATAACACCGCCATAACTCCAACCCCTTTTCATAATTTGTATAATTTATTGTATTATATCATAGAAATAAGCATCTGTCAAGATTTGGTTCACACAGCGGGCGAAAACTGTAATCAAAAACAATCATCTGTTTCCGATTTAACCGAGAACGCTTCAACCAAAACGTCAGCAAACAATTCGGAACATTCTGCAACTGTATCAGACTTTGATTCAACAGACTCATTCCCAATATTGCAGAACGATAATCAGAATAGTAATTCGTCTATCGAGCCTGCTCAAACAAGCGGTGATGAAGAACTTAAACCGGAAGATTTGAAGGCTATTGAAAATCCGCTCGCAAATTTTTATGCTAACTACATACAAGAACACCCCAATAATTTTCCTCCCCACGGCATTCTCATTGAAGATATAAACGGCGACGGTCAGGACGAAATGGTTTTACAGATAAATCCTTACGGTTATATGGAAATTGTTTATGTGAAGAACGGCGAACCAAAGGTAATAAATTGTGAGGTAATGTCAATGTGGGGTGGCACATGGTATGATAAAGTCAAAAATCGCATTATAAACGAGTATTATCACGGTCATACAGAGGGTACGGCGGGAGGTTATGAGTTTTACATTTACGACTGGAACGATGAAGATTATGTTCTGACTATGCACCTTGAAAGAAAACCGGGTTATTACGAACGCGAAGCCGATGGAGTTACACGCACCGATATTTTTATTTACGGACAGGCTTACCTCAACGATGAAAAAATCACTAACGAAAAATTCGAGGAATTATACGCAGAGCTTCAGTCTATTCAGAAACCGGAAAATGTGTTGGAAGTTGTCACGTCGGGCGAATTTGAATTAAGTGACGAGCTGAAAAAGAAACAGTCGGAAAGATATAACGCTTATCTCCGCGAAAAGTTTGGGATTGAATAAGAGCGTTGTTTTGACCGCGAACAACTCGCACGAAAAGCTTTTGAGCGGCTATGGATTGAAAAATGTTCTCGTAACATAATTGCGATTTGTACTCAAAATGTACTCAATCGAATAAGAAAAACCCCTTAACACTGCTGGACTGAACCAGTAAAAATAGACAATGACAAAAAGACCCTTCTATGGTATAATAGAAACCATAGGAGGGATTTTTTATGCCAAGGAAGTACACAAAGATAAAGGAATTGGAGCCTGAAGTGTTCCGGATGAAATCAGAGGGAAAGACGAACCGGGAAATAGCAGAGCATTTCGGAGTGACACGGGAGCAGATAAGGGAGCTAGTAAAGCGGCACAATCGAAATGAACGAAATGTCAGACAAGGAAATCCGCCAAAGACGAAGGGACGCCCACGCAAGCGACCAATGACAGTCGAGGAAGAAAAGGACAGACGAATAGCACAGCTTGAAATGGAAGTGGAGCTGCTGCGGGATTTTCTTCACCTTACTGGAAGGAAGTGAGGCCACAACTCAAATACGAGGCAATATACAGCCACAAACACAAGTATTCCATCAGCGTGATGTGCGAGTTTTTTGGCGTATCGCGTAGCGGATATTACTGCTTTGTCAAGAGAATGGACAAGCCGGAAAAACATCAACAAGCAGTTGAAAAAATAGCCGAATGCCAGAAGAAAACAAACAAAACCTACGGTTATCGCAGAGTACATGAATACCTGTTGACCAAGGGCATAAAACTTAACAGCAAGACCGTTCTGCGCCTTATGAACAAATACAATCTTCTTTCGGAGATACGCCGCAGGCGCAAATACCGCATGATGAGCCAGCAGCTGTACAGGTATCCTAATCTTCTGAACAGAGATTTCAGCGCCACACGTCCGAACGAAAAATGGGTGACGGACATATCCTACATATTCACAAAGCAGGGTGTGTTGTATCTTTCGATTATTCGTGACCTTTATGACAACAGCATTGTTGCGTACAAAACAGGGACGGAGCAAACGGTCAACCTCGTCATTAATACCATCAAAGCTGCGATGAAAAAGGAAAAGGTCACCGGGCAGTTGCAGCTGCACAGTGACCAAGGCACACAATATGTCTCTCATGAATATTATCGCCTAACACAATTATACAACATTACGCCGTCAATGTCAAGACGCGGCAACCCATATGACAACGCTTTAGCCGAAAACTTCTTCTCAATTCTCAAAACCGAATGCATTTACCGTCAGAAGATTGACACCTACAAGCAGGCGCAAAAACTGATTGATGACTACATCTGGTTTTACAACAACGAACGTATTCAGCTCAAAACAAAACTGGCACCGCTTGCTACTCGGCACCAGTTTGTTGCTTAATTCATACCATAGGGGGATTTTTGTACTGTCTGTACAAAATGGGGCAGTTCACTGCTGTTTGTGCGGTGTTAAGGGGATTTTGTGGTTTATTCCCACTCGCCAAATGAAAGGCTAAACTAAACAATTTTGTTTAGACGATTTGATACGATTTGATTTAAAATGATAGGAATTATCCAAAGTCTATAAGCTATACAGACTTATGCTATCAAATTTCTATCGGGGGTTTGCTATCACAGTTCAGACTATTTGAACTTGCTTATCCCTCCTGTTATATTATAGCACAGATTATCACATATTTCAAGCGTATTTTTATGCAATAACAACATGTATGCTGCTAAATTATCGTCACCTCTTCACCCCTTTAACCCTCTGCTTAAGAAACTCTTGCAGCTTCTGTGTGAGCTTCAGGCTCTCAATAAAGTCCAGCACCTTTTGGTACATTGCTTTCAGGCTACCAAGTTCGTTTTGGGTTTTGCGGAGTTCCTCACGGAGTGGGTATATCTCCTGTACCTTCTGTTCAAGAGAAGCGTTCCTCTCGGCAGCTTCCTCGTTCTCCTTTTTCAGCCTTGTAATCTCGGCGGTCAGCTCGCTCTCTCTGTTCTCGGCGGCAATCTGCTTCTTGGCTAGGTCGGTAAGTTCGCCGTAGTCCTTTTTGGAGAGCGTAACCTTGCCGCCGAACATAGTCTTGCCTGTTTCAATCTCGCTGATAGATTTGAGCTTCGTTGCCTTTCGGGCGCTCGTTTCAAGCAAGGTCTGATTATCTGCAAGTGCAGCTGCGGTCTGCGTGAGAGCAGTGGACTTTTCCGCTATCTCCTCGTCCAGATGAACAACCGCAGCGTTCTTTTCTTGATACTGTTCGTCCAGCTCATCGATAACGGCTTCTACCTGCGTTCGCAGCTCCTCACGGTGTTTCAAGAGTCTGTCTGCGCTCTCGGCTTCTTCATTGAGCCGAGCAGCCTCCTCTTTCTTCTCCTCAACCTGTTCCGTTATCTTGGCATACTCCTTGTACTGTTCAACGGTCAGACTGCCACGGGACTTTTCGGGAGCAGCGATTTGTATTCCGTGCCGTGTGCAAATCTCGGTCAATACCTTACATTCAGCTTCTCTCCAGCGGCTTATGGTGTCCATGCCACTGCCGTAGCCCATTTCTTTCAGAGCCTGTGCTATACCGTTTTGGGTATCAACGCCCATTTTGTAATGCCCGAAAGGTATGTAGTCGATATGTAGGTGCGGAGTGGCTTCATCAAGGTGCAGAACAGCATTGAACACATAGAAATTCGGGTTGCGTTCTTGGAAACCCTGCATATACTCCGTCAAGCAAGCGGTAGCGATTTCAGCGTCGGGAGTGCCGACACCCGTATTCTTCATATCTCCAATCTGCACCACATCTTCATAGAAGCTCTTTCGCTTGTCGGCAGAGGTAACAACAGTTTGCGAAATCTTTCTCTTGAAAGTATGTTCGTAGTAGCTTGTGGTTATTTTCCTGTCGGCTCGTTTCTGCCTTGCGTTATAACGCTCAACGGCAGCGCCGAACAGATGTTCGTATGCTTCTTCAATAGGCTGTTGCACGAAAACAATGTTGTCCTTCGTTCGGGTATCGTCAACGTTCTTGGCGTTGAACTTTCGGTTGTTGTGAGTAAGGCTTCCCTTGCCTTGACAATGGGAAATGCGTTTTTCGCTCATAAGAATAATCTCCTTTCGTTGCGGTATTTTTACTGTTGTGCCAACAGTAACGCCATAATACCCTTGACATTGATTTCGCAGGCTTCATCAACATCAAGGGTATGGCGCTCTCCGAGGGGCAAAGGGAGCACCCTTTGCAAACCCCTTTCTCGCTCTCTGCTCGCCTTGCTTTCACGCACCGACATCGGTGCTTTTTTCATAACTGAAAAAGAAAAGTGTGGGTAAAGCGGAAAGGCGCTCGTACGGGAGCAGGGTGCTGCGGCGAGCAGTGACCCTTTTTCCTTTTTTAAGCTTTGCAAGAATATTTGCTTTCACCCGAAATTCGGGCAGAGCTGAAAAAAGGTTGAAATCCTTGATTGATTATGGAAAAAATCTCAACGACAATCGGAATATGAACAGAATTATATAAACGCTAAATTAGCTGCGATGGGTATCACCGCAGATTTCCTTTGTATTGTAATCTGCCGGCAATATTATTCAAAAACTACTTGACATTTGTATGAAATCGTACTATAATAGTAATATTGATGTCCGATTTCGTACTTGAAGGAGAGATATTTATGATAAAAATGAATAATGAAATAAAGCGGTTTAATCATCTGACCTCGGAGATAAATGCTGCTTTTCACAAAACTGCGGTAAAGTTCGGCATATCCGACAGCGCAATGCAGATACTCTATACCCTGTGCAGCTGCGGAAATCCCTGCCCGATAAGCGACGTCTGTCATCTGACAGGCATCAGCAAGCAGACCATAAACTCTGCTTTGCGCAAGCTTGAACAAGATAACATTATCCGTCTTGAACAAGGCGGCGGAAGAAATAAGTTGATATTACTTACCGAAAAAGGTAAAGCACTGGCGGAGCATACTGTAGTAAAAATAATCGAAATTGAAAACAGAATTTTTGACAGTTGGACGAAAAAAGAAAGGGATATTTATCTCTCACTTACGCAGGAATATCTTGATGTGTTCCTAAAAGAAACCGAACAGCTTAATCTATCGGAGGATAAACAATGAATATACAACTTTCTGAACACTTTTCATACAAAAAGCTGCTTCGATACACCTCCCCGTCCATAATTATGATGATATTCACGTCAATATACGGCGTTGTTGATGGGTTTTTCGTATCAAATTTTGTGGGAAAGACGCCTTTTGCGGCGGTTAATTTCATCATGCCCGTTCTGATGATACTGGGAGCGATAGGCTTTATGTTCGGAACAGGCGGCAGTGCACTTATCGCAAAAACTATGGGTGAGGGAAATTCCGAAAAGGCAAACCGCATTTTCTCTTTGCTCGTATATGTTTCACTTGCGTGCGGCATATTAATCGCCGTTTTGGGTATCGCCTATATCAGACCGATAGCCGCTCTTCTCGGAGCAGAGGGTGAAATGCTTGATAACTGCGTTTTATACAGCAGGATAATTCTCCTTGCTCTGCCGGCATATATACTCCAGTTCGAATTTCAGAGTTTCTTTGCCACAGCAGGAAAACCGCAGATAGGACTTGCAGTAACCATAGCGTCGGGTGTCACAAATATGATACTTGACGCATTGTTTGTAGCGGTGTTCCCCTTTGGACTGGTAGGAGCAGCTACAGCAACTGCGGCAAGTCAGCTTGTAGGCGGAATAGTACCGCTGTTATATTTCGGAAGGAAAAACGACAGTCTGCTTCGCCTTACGAAAACAACTCTTGACGGCAAGGCAATACTGAAAACCTGCACCAACGGCTCTTCGGAGCTTATGACAAATATCTCAATGTCAATAGTTAGTATGTTGTACAACATTCAGCTGATGAAATATGCCGGAGAAAACGGTGTTGCGGCTTATGGCGTACTTATGTATGTCAATATGATATTCCTTGCCGCATTTATCGGATATGCAGTAGGAACAGCTCCAATAATAGGTTATCATTTCGGTGCATTAAATACTAGCGAACTTAAAAGCCTGCTGAAAAAAAGCACAGTTATTATTAGCGTATTTGCGGTATGTATGCTTATTCTTGCAGAGGTGTTGGCGTATCCTCTTGCGAAGATTTTCGTAGGTTATGACGATGAGCTTATGGAACTTACTCTGCAAGCGTTCAAAATATTCTCGTTCTCATTCTTGTTTGCAGGCTTTTCAATATTCGGGTCGTCATTTTTCACCGCTCTTAACAACGGACTTATCTCGGCGCTTATCTCGTTTTTGCGAACGCTGGTATTCCAATGTGCGGCGGTCATTATTCTTCCGCTGATATTCGGTATCGACGGTATCTGGATTTCCATTGTTGCTGCAGAGGTTATTTCCGTTGCAGTAACGGTAGTATTTATTGTATTAAAAAAGACTAAATATCATTATCTATAAAAGAATTCTTAATCAACTGCTTTGAAAATTCCAAATTATCGAGCAGTTCACATTCAGCCGCACCCGACACCGAGTGCGGCTTTGCTGTTATCCTCCGCTCGCTTTCATATACCACCAACGGCTCCAACTCCAAATCTGAAAAAAGAAAATGTGGCGATTTGGCAGAAAGGCGCTCGGATAGAGGCAGGGTGTTGCGGCAAGCAGTGACCCCGTTTTCTTCTTTTCAGCCTTGCAAGATAATTCGCCGTCCAACTAAATTCAAGGCAAAGCTGAAAAGAATTATAAGGAAAATTGAGCCGCTTTTGGCGTACAGGCGTACATTCCGCATAACAAAGCGCTTTAACAGACTTGCCGCAGATGTACGGCAGCGTACCAGCCTTGTACTCTGTACGCCATTGTACACCCT
>CAZKBF010000012.1:28735-73973 GCA_964551225.1 uncultured Ruminococcus sp. | reverse complement strand
CCTTCACGCGCAGACCGTGCGCGCGAAGGAACCCGCCTGTTAAGATAAGTTTGTGAGATGGGATTTGCGAATTTTTTTGCGTCCGCAAAAAAATTTGGCAATGGTCGCGAACCTGAATTCCAAGATAGTTGGTTAAGAAAAATTCCTTTAATCGTCCTTTTTGGATTTGACGGCTTCGCCTTCAGTGGTCGCTTTGCTCCAGTGCCTCCGGCGGCCAAAAAACTTTTTCTGAAGAAAAAGTTTTTTGGATTTTCAAAAAGACTTTTTTCGCTTCGCGGTGCACGAGTGCGAGTTACACCGTCTGCTCGGGCTGCTCCTCAATCGTCGGCTTCTCCGAATTCAGACCGCTTGCAATCGCCTTGCCCTGAACAAACGAATTCACCATCTGCTTCAGGTCAATCCCCAAGCCATCAAGCAGTCCCGACGACGCCTGCGTGGTCGCCTCGGTGATGTCCTTGACGAGCTTCGCGGTGTTCCCGTCGCCGTACATTGTGATTTTGTCGATGTTCTCCAGCGGCTTCGCAATCGCCGCGGCAATCTCGGGCATCTTCTCGAAATACATCTGCAAAACGGCTGCCTCTTCCATTTTCTTCATCGCTTCAGCCTTCTTGTCGAGACCTTCAGCCTCCGCGAGTGCCTTCGCGCGAACAGCGTCCGCTTCCGCGACACCCTTTGCTCTGATACCCTCCGCCTCCTGCTCGGCAGCAAATCTCGCGGCTTCCGCCTTTGCTTTTGCCGCGGCAGCCTCGTTCTCCGCGGTCACCAAAATAGCGGCTGCTTCGTTTTTCTTGATTTGAAGTTCAGCCTCGGAGCGGCGGATTTCCTCATATTTTTGCGCCTCGGCGTTCTGCTGGGTTGCGTAAAGCTTCGCGTCGGCGTTCTGTTGAGCAGCGTACTTCTGCGCCTCGGCGGTCTTTTTAACCTCGGCTTCGAGCGCGCGCTCCTTGATTTCGGCCTCTTTCGCCTTGATTTCAACCTCTTTTTCTTGTTTAGCGAGGTTTGCGTTTGCCGTGGTAATTTCGATAGTCTTGCGCTGCTCTTCTTGTTGAATTGTATAGGCAGCGTCCGCCTCCGCCTGCTTGATATCGGCAACGCGCTTCAGTTCAGCCTGCTTGATAGCGAGCTCGTTTTGGCGCTCGGCGATAGCGGTCTCGGAGTCAACTCTCGCGTCGTTTGCCTTGCGGTTTGCTTCGGCTTGGGCAATCTTGATATCGCGCTCCGCTTCGGCTTTGGAAATGGCAGCCTTCTTGCGGATTTGCATTGTGTTGTCGATACCCATATCGTTTATCACGCCGTTTTCGTCAACGAAGTTCTGAACGTTGAACGAAACGATTTCAAGTCCCATAGCCTTGAGGTCGGGGTCAGCGTTCTGGCGAACTTTTTCCGCGAAAACCTGACGGTTGGAAATCATCTCTTCGAGGCGCATCTGTCCGACAATTTCACGGATATTACCCTCGAGAACCTCTCTGGCAACCGCTGTCACATAGTTTTTGTCCTTGTTGAGGAAGTTTTGCTGTGCCTTTTCGATAATTTCCTTCTCGGGAGAAATTTTGACGTTGACAACCGAGTCAACCTTGACGTTAATGTAGTCGCCCGAGGGGATTGAGGTCTGCGTTCTCACGTCAACGCTCATCAGCGCGAGGTCGAGCACGTCGCAGCGCTCCAAAAACGGCAGCTTCACCGCAGCTTTTCCTATAACAACCTTTGCTTTTCTGCGCAGACCGCTTATGATAAGCGCTTGGTCGGGGCGCGCCTTGCGGTAGCCGGTGAGGAAAATCAAAATCAACACCGCCACCACGATGATTACGGGAATAAGCCAGCCCTTGATTTCATCAAAATTCATAAAATTCTCCTTTCAGCGGAAAATCCGCTTTTCAACCAAATTCTTCTTTTATTATACACCCTATTCCGTACCGCTGTCAAGGGCTTCGCGTTTTTGAATATGTTAAAGTTGCACAAATTGTACAACATCGCAGAAATTCTCGTTCAACAAATAAAATTACCGAGGAATTATTTGGTTTTTGTGGAATTTTTTGTGCAAATTATCTATTGTTTTTTTAGACGAAAAGAGTTAAAATAAGTAGGAATTGGGCTTGTTGCAAAAATGCTCTTAAAGACAGTCCATATTAAATAGGTAAATGGTGATTGAGATGGATTTTTTACGCGAGATAATCACAATGGATAAAGCGGCGGGAGCGCGCGTTGAAAAGGCGGTTGCCAAGCAAAAGCAGCGCACCGACGAGTTCGGCGAGAACAGCGCCCGCGAGCGTGAACAAAAGCTCGCTTCGGAACGCGACCAAAACGCTGCCTTTAAAGACGAGCAGGAAAAGCTGCTTGACGAAAAGCAAAAGAACGCCGAGCTTGCTCTGAAAACACGCGTGGCGGCGCTTGACAAGCGGTTTGCCGAGAACGGCGAGCGTTGGCGCGCGGAGATTTTAAAGCGGATTACGGAGGAATAATATGTACGCGTCAAACGGCGTTACGGCAAAGTGCCGAGCGGTTTTCGGGCAGCGGCTCACCCCGCTCGACTACGCGCAGCTTGCCGCAAAGGAAAACGTCCCGCAGATTTGCGACTACCTGAAAACCGTGCCGAGATACGAAAAGGCGCTCTCCTCGGTCAATTCGGGCGCAATTCACCGCGGTCAGCTCGAGGCGCTCCTCGCGAAAGCCGCGTTCGATATCTACGAGAATTTCCGCAAATTCGACTTCACAAAAAGCCGCGGCTACTTCTCGTTCATCGTGGAGCGGCTGGAAATCGGGCAGATTGTGTCGGCAATCGCGGCGGTTAACGCGGGCGGCTCTGACGCTTACATCGCGGCAGTGCCGATGTACCTGAACCGCTACACGAAAACAAATCTCCCCGAGCTCGGACAGGCGAAAAATCTTACCGAGGTTATCGAGCAGCTTGAGGGCACGTCTTACATCAAGGTGCTGCGCGAGCCGCTGATAAACGCCGCGCAGAGCGGTAAACTCGATATCGGCGAGGTTGAGCGCAGGCTTGTGAACGACTACTATTTCCGCTTGCTGAAGCACGCCGAGGAGAACTTCCGCGGCTCCGAGAAAAAGGAGTTCAAGCGTGCGATTTTGCGGTCGATTGATATGGAGAATGTGGTCACGCTGTACCGCAGAGCGCAGTTTTCGGGCGCGACTCCCGAGAACCTGAAAAAGACGCTGATACCGTTTAAATACAAGCTTCGCGATGATGTTATCGAGGAGCTTGTCGCGGAGAAGGATATCGACGCGCTGCGAGGGCGGCTGGAGAAAATCGGTTATCACAGCGATATCGAAAGCGCGACCGTCGAGCAGCTCACCGAGCAAATCAGCCAAAAGTTCTACGAGAAAACGCTTCATCTCTCGCCGCACGCTTCGGTGACCTATTTCGCGCTCACCGAGAGCCTCTGCACCGAGCTTCGCAATATCCGAACGGTTGTTGAGGGAGTGCGCTACGAGTTGGACGGAACGGATATAATGAAAATGATGGTATTGTGAACCGCTGCGGTGAAATTTTGTTCAACGAGCGAGCTTTGCAACTGATATAAAATAAGGAAAAAACCTGTTAAGGCGGTGATATATTTGGGAATAGAAAAAATGTCGCTGATTGCGGTTGACGGACCGTCAAAGTCGCTGGACAGTGCGCTTATGGCGTGCTGCGAGAGCGGGGTGTTCCACATCGTGTCAAACGGCGCGGTTGTGCGAAATCTCGGCGAGCAGAACCCCTACAAGGGCATTCTTGCGAGGGTGCGCGATATGGCGATAAATCTGAAAATTCCCGTTAAGGACGCGGATTTTTCGCAGGTGGACTGCGAAACGGCGGAGGATTTTGAGAACTATCTCGGCGATATCTCAAAGCGTTATGACGAGCTGAACGAGCAGTTTGCTGCGGTGGAGCAGTCGCTTCGCGAGCACCTCGAAACGGACGCATACGTTCGGCATTTGCACGGACTTGACGTGCCGTTCTCGGAGCTGTTCTCGATGAAGTACGTCAAAATGCGCATCGGCAGAATGCCTCTCGATAACGAGGAAAAGCTGCAATACTACGCGACAAAGTGCTTCGTTTTTCAGGAGTTCGAGAAAACCGAGGACTACGTTTACGGAATTTACCTCGTGCCTGTTCAGTACGTTGAGTTCGCGGACGAGCTGATGACGTCGCTGGGATTTGAGCGGACGCGGCTTCCCGATTATCTTGAGGGTGACGCGGACATTGCCGACAAAAAGCTCCACGCGCTGATTGAAACCGAGGAGAAGAAAAAGGAAGAGCTCGAAAAGGAACTCGCGTATTTCGCGGACAGCCTCAAGGACGATTTTTCGGCGGTTTTGTGCAAGCTGCGCTACAAGAGCGAGGTTAACGAGCTGCGAAAAAAGGTTGTTATATCAAACGGGCGGTTTTCGTTCTCGGGGTATTGCCCCGCGAAAAACTCAAAGGAGCTGCGCACGGCGATTGTCAAGAACGCGAAAAACGTGCAGTGCACGGAAATTCCCGTTGATAAGAAGCACGCGTCTCCCGAAGTTCCCGTAAAGCTGAAGAACAACGTGATTACGCGGCCGTTCGAGATGTTTACAAAAATGTACGGCTTGCCGGTTTACGGCGGCTTTGACCCGACGCCTTACGTCGCGATAACGTATATGCTGATGTTCGGGATAATGTTCGGCGATGTCGGGCAAGGCTTGCTGATATCGCTGCTCGGTTTCATTCTCTCGAAAAAGACGAAGAACGGACTTGCTCCCGTGATGACGCGCCTCGGAATTTTCTCGGCGCTGTTCGGGTGCGTATACGGCTCGGTTTTCGGCATCGAGACGATAATCACGCCGATTTTCCACCGCGCGGATATCTGGAACGGCGTCTGCGATATGATGGGAAATCTCGGTATCCCGCGCCACCCGAGCAATATCTTCCAAGTCGCGACGGCAGTGCTGATTTTCGCGCTGTTTGTGGGCGTTGTGCTGATACTGATTTCGATGATTTTCAACACGGTGAAAAACTTCAAGGCGAAAAAGCTCGGCGAAGCGCTGTTTGACGTAAACGGCGTTGCGGGAATTGTGCTTTACGCGTCGCTGATAATCGGGCTTGCGGGCACGCTGATGTACGGTCTGCCGATTATGAGCGTTCCGTATGTGATTTGCCTGATAATACTGCCGGTTGCGCTGATTTTCTTCAAGACACCGCTCACTGCGCTGGTAACAGGAAAGAAAGCGGAAAAATTCAGCATCGCAGAGAGCTTTATCGGCATTTTCGAGGGCGCGTTGAGCTTCTTGTCGAACACGATGAGCTTTTTGAGAATAGGCGGCTTTGTGCTCTCGCACGCGGGCTTTATGCTGGTTGTATCGCAGCTTGCGGGCGCGTCGCAGCCGAATGCGCCGGTCACCGCGGGAATGGTCATAACCTACATCATCGGCAACATTCTGGTTATGGGCATCGAGGGCTTGCTCTCGGGAATTCAGGTACTTCGTCTCGAGTTTTACGAGGTATTTTCGCGGTTCTACGACGGCGGCGGAAGCGAGTTTACTCCGCTGAAAATCAAGTCGCATTTTTGATGAAATAAACTAATTTTGGAGGAAAAGAAAATGAATATTGCACTTATCATTATTTTGCCGCTTATCGCGGTTGCGCTCATTATGCTGCCGATTGTTATGGCAATTCTTCGCAAGCGTTCGGGCAAGACGGTTCACCCGAAGCGCGCAGTTATCACGAACATAGCTTCGTTTTTCGGAGTAATGCTCACGATGACAATTCTCCCGCTCACGGGCGCGTTTGCGGCTTCTCCGGAAACAACCGCGGCGGCTGTTCAGACAGGCTCGGACGGCTTGAAATACCTCGCGGCTGCGCTTTCGACGGGACTTGGTTCAATCGCAGCGGGAATTGCTGTTGGAGCGGGCGCGCCTGCGGCTATCGGCGCGATTTCCGAGAACGAAAAGTCGTTCTCAAAGGCACTGATTTTCGTGGCACTCGGCGAGGGCGTTGCGATTTACGGTCTGCTTATTTCAATTCTGATACTCTTTGGCTAATTTGGGTGAACTATGAAATTTTTCCTGATAAGCGACAACACCGACACGCAGCTCGGAATGAGGATTGCGGGAGTTGAGGGGATTGTCGCGCACACTGCCGCCGAGGTTAACGAAGCGCTTAACGGAGCGGTTGCCGACGAGAATATCGCGGTTGTGCTGATGACGCAGAAAACCGCCGCGCTGTGCCCCGAGCGGGTTTACGACATCAAGCTGAATTATCGCAGACCGCTGGTTATCGAGATACCCGACCGTCACGGCTCGGGCGGCGTCACCGAGGCAATCGGCAGATACGTTGAGGAAGCAATCGGCGTGAAGCTGTAAGCGAGCGGTTTGGCGGCGCAGAACAAAGTTTGCCGAGCGGCGAACGTTGCAAGCAATCGCGCAAATTTGTGAAAACAGCCGCCGAGGTGAACGCGCTTAACAAAGCGGTTTAAAAGCAGTGAGAAGAGCCGCGGCAGCGGTTTCCGAAAGGATTTTTTATGGATTTGAATGCACTTAACGCGTCCAAAATGACGATGTTCAGAAACGCGGTCAACCACCAAGCTGACCGTGAAATCGAGGAGCTTACCGCGAAAATCCGCGAGCAGCGCTCCGCAGCAGAGCGTATCCGCGAGGAGCACGAGTCGCGCGAGGCGCTGGCGGCGCTCAAAACCGAGCGTAACGCGCTGGAGGCGAAGTACCGCAAGGAGCTCTCGCGGTGCGATTACGAGGTGAATAAAAAGGTTCTTGCTCACCGCAAGGAGCTTGTCGGCGAGTTTTTCGGTAAAATCGAGCAGGATTTGCGGGAATTTTCCGAGAGCGACAAGTACACGGATTTTCTCAAAAAACGCCTCGAAAAAGCTGAAAAAGCGCTCGGAAAAGACGTGGTTATTCTCGCGGCGAAAAAGGACGTCGAGCGGCTTTCCGAGCTCACCGAGCACGAGGTTCGCGCGGATAACACGATTGTTCTCGGGGGAATTTGCGCGCTTGACGAAAAACGCGGGCTTTTCTGCGATTTTTCGCTTGACAGAGCGCTTGAGGACGAGCGCGCCGCGTTTGCCGAGAAGCGCGAGCTGATGACGGCGGAAATCTGAAGCTGGGGGAAATTGATTTGGAAAACACGATTTATTCGATAAACGGGCCTGTCGTAAAGGCGGCGAACACAAAGGATTTCTCGATGCTGGAGATGGTGTACGTCGGGGAACGTCGGCTTATCGGCGAGGTTATCGGCGTTGCCGATGATTTTACGACAATTCAGGTTTACGAGAACACCGCGGGACTGAAAATCGGCGAGCCGATTTACGGCACCGGCGCACCTGTTTGTGCAACTTTAGGTCCCGGTATAATCTCGAACATTTTTGACGGAATTGAGCGTCCGCTCCGCGATATGGTGAAGGACAACGGCGCTTTTGTTGCCGAGGGAAGCCACCTTTTTTCGCTGGACGAGGAGCGCGAGTTTGATGTGACCGTTACGGTGAAAAAGGGCGACAAGCTCGCCCCGGGCGACGTCTACTGCACAACGCCCGAAACGCCGCTCATCACGCACAAATGTATGCTCCCGCCCGATATGAGCGGCGAGGTTACGTTTGCGGCGGAGAACGGGAAATACCGCGTGAACGATGTTATTATTCGCGTGAAAACCGCTGATGGTGAGGAAAAAGAGCTGACGATGGTTCAGCGCTGGGCGATAAAAAAGGCGCGTCCGTGCGCTTCGAGACTGCCGTCAACCAAGCCGCTGGTTACGGGACAGCGCATAATCGATACGATTTTGCCCGTGGCAAAGGGCGGCGCTGCGGCAATTCCCGGCGGTTTCGGCACGGGAAAAACCGTTACGCAGCACCAAATCGCGAAGTGGTGTGACGCGGATATTATCGTGTACATCGGCTGCGGCGAGCGCGGAAATGAAATGACGCAGGTTCTCGAGGAATTCGGCGAGCTGATTGACCCGAAGTCCAACCGCCCGCTTACCGACAGAACAGTCCTCATCGCGAATACCTCAAATATGCCCGTGGCGGCGCGCGAAGCGTCTATTTATACGGGAATAACGCTTGCGGAGTACTACCGCGATATGGGCTATCACATCGCGATAATGGCGGACTCTACATCACGCTGGGCAGAGGCACTGCGCGAGATTTCGGGCAGACTTGAGGAAATGCCCGCCGAGGAGGGCTTCCCCGCGTACCTCCCGTCAAGACTCTCGGAGTTTTACGAGCGCGCGGGTTATGTGAAAAACCTCAACGGCACCGAAGGCTCGGTGACGATAATCGGCGCGGTTTCGCCGCAAGGCTCGGACTTCTCCGAACCCGTTACGCAGAACACAAAGCGTTTTGTGCGCTGTTTCTGGGCGCTGGACAAATCGCTTGCCTATGCGCGTCACTACCCCGCGATTGATTGGAACAGCAGCTATTCCGAGTATGTCGAGGATTTGGCTGATTATTACAACAACATCGCTCCCGATTATATGGCGCTGCGTCAAGAAATTTCCAACATTTTACAAGAAGAAGCCAAGCTGATGGAGATTGTAAAGCTGATAGGCGCGGACGTTTTGCCCGATGACCAAAAGCTGACGATTGAAACGGCGAGGGTTGTGCGCGTTGGTTTCTTGCAGCAGAACGCGCGTCACACCGAGGACACCTACGTTCCGCTGATGAAGCAGCGGCTGATGATGAAGGTGATTTCCGTGCTTTACCACAAGTCGCTTGACGCGCTGAAAACCGGCGTAATTCTCTCGGACATCTTCTCGCTGGGGCTGTTTGAAAAGGCAACGAAGATGAAATACGATATCCCAAATAATCAGCTTGACCTGTTTGACGGGCTGATTTCGGAGATAAACGAGAAGATTGACGCGCTTGCTGCGGGGGTTTGAAGATGAGTGTACAGTATGTTGGATTGACTGATATAAACGGCCCGCTTGTCGCGCTGGACGGCGTGAAGGGCGCGGCGTTTGACGAGATTGCGAAAATTCGCCTCGACGACGGCTCGGAGAGAATCGGGCGCGTTGTTCAAATGGAAGGCGAAAAGGTTATTTTGCAAGTGTTTGAGGGAACAAACGGAATTTCCCTCAAGAACACGCGCACGATTTTTTCGGGAAAACCGCTTGAAATCCCGCTCTCGCCCGAGATACTCGGAAGAGTGTTCAACGGCGCGGGAAAGCCGATTGACGGGCTTGGCGACGTGTTCCCCGAGAAGATGGGCGATGTCAACGGGCGCGCGCTTAACCCGTATTCCCGCGACTATCCGAAAAACTATATCCACACGGGCGTAAGCTCGATTGACGCGCTTATGACGCTGATTCGCGGGCAGAAGCTGCCGATTTTCTCTGGCTCGGGTATGTTGCACAACAAGCTCGCCGTGCAAATCGTCAAGCAGGCGAAAATCACCGGCGAGGGCGCGAAGGATTTCGGTGTTGTTTTCGCGGCAATGGGCGTGCAGAACGATGTTGCCGACTATTTCCGCCGTTCGTTTGAGGACACGGGTGCAATCGAGCGCGTTTGTATGTTCCTCAACCTCTCGAGCGACCCGATTATCGAGCGTCTGCTCACGCCGCTTTGCGCGCTGACAGCAGCAGAGTACCTCGCGTTTGAGAAAAATATGCACATTCTGGTTATTATGACCGATATGACGTCTTACGCGGAGGCACTGCGTGAGTTCTCGTCATCAAAGGGCGAAATTCCCGGCAGAAAGGGTTATCCGGGCTATTTGTACTCAAATCTCGCGGCAATTTACGAGCGCGCGGGAATTATCAAAGGCAGCTCGGGTTCGGTTACGCAGATACCGATTTTGACGATGCCGAACGACGATATCACTCACCCGATACCCGACCTCACGGCTTACATTACCGAGGGGCAGATTGTTTTCGACCGCGAGCTTGACCGCAAGGGAATTTACCCGGGTGTATCGGTTTTGCTGTCGTTGTCGAGACTTATGAAGGACGGCATCGGCGAGGGCTTTACGCGCGGCGACCACGCTGCCGTTTCCAACCAGCTTTTCGCGGCTTACGCGAGAGTTCAGGAAGCGCGGAGCTTGGCTTCGGTTATCGGTGAGGACGAGCTCTCCGAGGCAGACCGCGCTTATATGAAATTCGGAAAGCTGTTCGAGGAGAATTTCCTCAATCAAGGCTTTGACGAGAACAGAACGCTTGATGAAACGCTGGATTTGGGCTGGGACTTGCTTTGTGCGCTGCCGAGAAGCGAGCTGGACAGAGTGGACGAAAAGCTGCTTGACGAGAAGTACAATCCCGATAGAGCGCTGAAATTTATGTAATTGTTGATGAAAAATCCGCGTGAGGGTAGGTGAGAAACGGTGGCGGAGCAAATTTTCCCGACGAAGGGCAATCTGATTAAGGTGAAGCGGTCGCTGAAGCAGGCGATACTCGGCTACGAGCTGATGGACAGGAAGCGGAGCATACTTGTGCGCGAGATGGTAGCTCTCACGGACGAGGCGCGGGCGCTGCGCTCGAGCATTGACAGCACGTTTTCCGAGGCGTATACGGCGCTGCGCAACGCGAATATAACGCTTGGTGTGGTTGCGACTGCTGCCAAATGTATTCCCGTGGAGAATTCGCTGTCGTTGTCGTCGCGGTCGGTTATGGGAGTTGAGCTGCCGCGGGTGAACGCGGAAATTCGCCCGCCCGAGGAGCCGTGTTATCCGATGACGGAGACCGGCTCGGAGTTTGACAAGGCTTATATTTGCTTTAACAAGGTAAAGGAGCTGACGGTGCGGCTGGCAGAGCTTGAGAACAGTGTTTATCGGCTTGCGGTGGCAATCAAGAAAACGCAGAAGCGGCGAAACGCGCTCAAGAACATTATGATACCGAAGTTTGAGCAGCAGGTTAGGTTTATCTCGAATGCGCTTGAGGAGAAGGAGCGCGAGGAGTTTTCGCGGCAGAAGGTTATCAAGAAGCGCAAGGTAAAATAAGGAAACCCGAGGAGTTGAACTTCTCGGGTTTTTTGTAGAGCAATAATCAAGCACCGCGAAGCGCTAAAAGTCTTTTTGGAATTCTTAAAACCTTTTTCTTCAGAAAAAGGTTTTAAGCCGCCGGAGGCACTGAAGCGAAGCGTAAAATAAAAAAGGGACGATTTCGCGAACTAAATATCAACAAACCATTTTGGAATTTAGTTCGCAATCATTGCCAATTTTTCGGGCTAGATGCCCGAAAAATCGCAAGTGAGGAGAACAAACTTATCTTAACAAAGAAACTCGGAGTCTACACTCCGAGTTTTGTTGTTTATCTGAAATTGTTGAAAGGAATTTGCGATTTTTTTGGCGGTCGCCAAAAAAATTGGCAATGATTGTTGAACTGATGTACAAGTTCGTTAGTTGATTGAAACAAAGCGAAATCGTCCTTTTGGGATTATACGGCTTCGCCTTTAGTCGTCGCTTCGCTTCAGTGCCTCCGGCGGCTTAAAACCTTTTTCTGAAGAAAAAGGTTTTAAGAATTCCAAAAAGACTTTTTTCGCTTCGCGTGCTCAATTACAGTTCTGCGAAAATCACTGCTTTCCTGTTCTATCCGCCGAGATAACCCCCGGTATCTTCCGCAGCCGCAGAATAACATTCCCAAGCTGCTCCACACCCGCAATCTCGATGGTTATAACAAGGTTGGTATTGCCATTCTTCAGCCGGTGCATATTCATCTCGTGCATCGGAATATGATTCGCCGCAATCGCCGCCGTAATGTCCGCAATAACCGACGACGTCTGCTCCGCGATAATGTCAATCGTCGCGCGATACGACGCATCGTCCGAGCCCGCCCACGTCGCCTTAATCCAACGCTCGCGGTTCTCCTCGCTGTCCATATTATTCAGCACGTTCACGCAGTCCTGCTTGTGTATCGACACACCAAAACCCCGCGTCACAAAGCCAATTATCGGGTCACCCGGCAGCGGATTACAGCACTGCGCGAATTTTATCAGACAGTTGTCCACGCCCTCGACAATAACACCTTTTTTGCGGCTGCGCTGGTTGGTTTGCTCGATATTTTCCTCGCTCGTCATCAAAACGGGCGCTGCTGCTTGCGCTCTGGCTTGGCTGTCCTTAATTCTTTGGATAATCTTTGTCGTGGCAACACCGCCGTAGCCGACTGCCGCGTACAAATCGTCAACCGAGTCAACGTGCGCCCGCAGCGCCGCTTCTTTCAGAATATCCTCGTCAAGCGGGATTGCGTTGCGCTTAAACTCGCGCTCAAGCTCTTCTTTACCGCGCTCGATGTTCTCGTCACGGCGCTCTCGCTTGAACCACGAACGGATTTTCGCCTTTGCTTCGGTTGTTTTGGCGATGTTCATCCAATTTCGGTTCGGACCATAATTTGGTGAACCGCTCGTAAAAATCTCGACGATATCGCCCGTCTTGACCTGATAATCAAACGGCACCATTCGCCCGCCAACCTTCGCGCCGGTCATTTTGTTTCCGACCTCGGAGTGCACGGCGTAGGCGAAATCGATAACATTTGCGCCGAGCGGGAGCGTGAAAATATCGCCCTTTGGCGAGAAAACGAACACTTCGTCCTGCGACAAATCGTTCTTGATTGCTTCGGTTATCTGTTCAACATCATCGCTTTCCTGTTGACGCTCAAGAAGCTGTCTAATCCAATCAAAGCGCTTTTCACCCGCAACGTTGCCCTTGAGACCGGCTTTGTACTTCCAGTGCGCCGCGATACCGTACTGCGCGGTGTTGTGCATTTCAACGGTTCTTATCTGCACCTCAAACGGAATTCCCTCTTTGCCGATAACGGTTGTGTGAAGCGATTGATAACGGTTAGGCTTGGGGGTTGCGATATAGTCCTTGAAGCGGTAGGGGAGCGGGTTGAAGAGGTCGTGGATAACGCCGAGCACGTTGTAGCACTCGATTACGGTCTGCACGATAATCCGCACCGCGTAGATATCATAAATCTCATCAAACGGCTTGTTCTTGACGTACATTTTCTTGTAGATGCTGTACACCGATTTGACGCGTCCCTCGATAACGGGCGGCGGGTCGATATCGGTGATGCGCTCGCGAATACGCGCGATAATCTTGCCGATAAAGGTGTCACGCTCCTCTTTGTGGAGGTCGAGCAGCCGTTCAACTTCCTGCGCGCCGTAAGGGTCGAGGTAGTGAATAGCAATAGTTTCCATCTCATCCTTGACGTCGCTCATACCGAGGCGGTGAGCGATAGGCGCGTAAAAGTTCATCGTTTCGAGAGAGGTTTTGCGTTGTTTTTCGGGAGGGCGCGCGTAGAGGGTGCGCATATTGTGGAGGCGGTCGGCGAGCTTGATGATGATGACGCGGATATCCTTGCTCATCGCCATAAGAATTTTGCGGATATTTTCGGCGTGCTGTTCCTCTTTGGAGTTGAGGGGAACTTTACCGATTTTTGTTACACCGTCAACGAGGAGGGCGACATCGTCGCCAAACTTTTTGCGGATTTCGTCCAAATCGATATCGGTGTCCTCAACGACGTCGTGGAGGAGGGCGGCGCAGATGGTGTCGGTGTCCATAAAATAGTCCATCAAAATCATTGCGACGGAGAGGGGGTGGGTGATGTATTTTTCGCCCGAGGAGCGCATTTGACCGTCGTGGGCTTTGTCGGCGAGGTCGTAGGCGCGGCGGATTTTGTCGGCGTCGTATTGTTTGTCGGCGTCGATGACGCGCTTCATTAAGTCGTCGATTGTTACATTTTCCATAAAATCACTTCCAAAAAACAGTTTAGGGTAATGCTGAAAGAGCTTCTCGCTTAGTTGTAATCAAGCACCGCGAAGCGAAAAAAGTCTTTTTGGAGGTCAAGGAACCTTTTTCTTCAGAAAAAGGTTCTTTGCCGCCGGAGGCACTCGCGGCGAAGCCGCGCTACTAGAGCGCGAAGCGCGACAATACGCGTTCAAAAGCGCTAAAGGGGGTCTGGGGGAAAAACAAGAGTTTTTCCCCCAGAGGAAAGGGGTTTGGGGGAAACCCTCGGGGGTTTCCCTCAAGCATTTTTCCGGCTCGAAGCCGGAAAAATGCAAGAGAGCTCAAAAGTAGCTAAAAATTACTAAATACGCCCAATCCCCGCGAAATCAACCAACGTTCTCAGCAAGCCTCGCCAAAATTCCCTCTTTGAACAAATCCTTTTTCTCCTTCGCGGGAACAATTCGCGCGCGCTCACCGTCAAATTGCGCCAAATTCGCTTCGCAGAAGGCGGTAACGGCGATTTTGAGCATACAGTAGTTTACCGAGCCGTCAAAAACCGCGAGCTGTTCAAGTGTGAGTCTGCCGTTGTTTTTCTTGAGGAGGTCGTAGATTTTCATCAAATCTTGGCGGTTTTGCGGGACAATTCTCGGGAGCAGCCGCTTATCAAATCCCTCGCCGCGTAAAATCGCGTCCGAAACCCGCCGTGCCGCGAAAAATCTGTCCTCGCGGAAACCTGTCGGACGGTAGTCGATGAGCTTGAGCTGAACGCTTTTGGTGTCGTTGTACTCGTTAATCTCCGCGTGCGCGATGATGTCGATTTTATCGCCCGTTTCCGCGGCAAAATCGCTGAAGCTTATCTTGAACGAGAGCGCGCGCAAATTCGTGTTCCCGCACTTGATGTCGAGCGATATGTACTTGCCGTCCTTGAGCGCGCGTTTCGCTTTGATTTCGCAGTTCTCGAGCAAAAACACGGGCTTCGCAAAGCCCTCGCCGAGCGGTTCCAAGCGGTTCAGCGCCTCGATATTCCCAACGCTTAACATATCTCCCGTCACGCGCAAATCCGCGAAAAGTTCAGCCTCGGGCATTGTCGGGTAGTGTGCCGCGGCGTACTCCTCGATTTTTCGCTTAAACTCGCCGATTTCGTCAGCCTTGACGGAGAAACCGCCCGCCATCGGGTGACCGCCGAACTTTTGGAGATACGCGGAGCAGTGGTTGAGCAGACCGTAAATCGAGAAATTCCCGACGCTTCTGCACGAGCCGCGTCCCTCGCCGTTTTCGATTGCGACAACGATTGTCGGCTTGCCGTATTTCTCGACAATTCTCGCGCAGACAATGCCGATAACTCCCGCGTGCCAGCCCTCGCCCGCGAGGAAAATCACGCGTTTCGCGAGAATGGACGGGTCGGCTTCGATTTGCTTTTGAATATCATCGTAAATTTTCTGCTCGATTTCACGCCGTTTTGCGTTCGTTTGAACAATATTTTCGCAGAGCCGCGCGGCTTCGCTCTCGTCCTTTGCCAACAGCAGCCGAACCGCTTTGTCTGCGGATTCGACGCGTCCCGCCGAGTTTATCGCTGGGCAGATTTTGAAAGCGATATCGGACGCGGTGAGGTTTTTCGGGGCAAGTCCCGCGGAGAAAATCAGCTTTTTCAAGCCCTCGTTGCCCGCGTTTTTGAGCACCTCGAGTCCCTTTTTCACGATAAACCTGTTTTCACCGCGAAGCGGCATTACATCGCCGATTGTGCCGACCATAGCCAAATCCGCGTAGTTTTCGAGAATATAGTCCTTGTCCTCCTCGAGCGCGCAGAGCAGCTTCAGGACAACTCCCGCGCCGCACAAATCCTTGAATTGCGAGTAATCGTCGGTTCGATTCGGGTTAACGCACGCGTCGCACACGGGGAGCGTCTCGCCGGGCTGGTGGTGGTCGGAGATAACGAGCTTCACGCCGTGATTTTTGATAAACTCGGCTTCTTCGAGCGCGTTCACGCCGTTGTCAACCGTGATGATAAGCCCGGTGCCGCTCTCGATGATTTTCTGCAAAGCTGGGATATTCATACCAAATCCCTCGGAGCGCTCGGGAATGTAGTAGTCAACCTCCGCGCCGAGCGAGTCGAGGTAGTTGTACATCATAACCGTGCTTGTCACGCCGTCGCAGTCGTAGTCGCCGTAAATCGTGATTTTGTCGCCGTTTTCGAGCGCTTCCGTGATAACCTCAACCGCCTTCTCGATATCAGCGGGATACGGTTCCTCAAAAAATTCGCCCTCTCCAAACAACTTCTCGGCAGACTTTTTCGTGTGAATTCCGCGCGAGGACAGAATTTTACCGAGGAAGCTGCCGTATTCCGCGCAAATTTCTTCATCGGCAAATTCCGCCGCCGGAACAATCCATTTTCTCAAATTATTTCTCCTTAAACGTTAAGCTCTGCCTTTTCGCCGAGCAGCTCCTTGTTTTCATCAAGAATTGGCTGAATGAAATCGCGCAGATACTCCTCAACCTGCTCGGGAGCACGTCCGACATAAAGCTCGGGACGCAGAACCGCTTCGATTTCCTCTTTGGTGATGTTAAACATCGGGTCTGCGGCAATTCTGTCCACGAGGTCGTTTTCGCCGCCTTCTCTCATCTTCTGCGCGCAAGCCTGCGAGTGCGTGCGAAGCTCCTCGTGAAGCTGCTGGCGGTTTCCGCCCTTTTCGACAACCTTCATCATAATATTCTCGGTTGCCATAAACGGGAGCTTGTTCATCAAACGGCGCTTCACCATTTCGGGATAAACCTCGATGCCGTCGGTTACGTTCATCATAATGTTCAAAATTGCGTCAACACCGAGGAAGCTCTCGGCAACGGAAATGCGTTTGTTTGCGCTGTCGTCGAGCGTTCTCTCAAACCACTGCGTGCCCGCGGTGAAAGCGGGGTTGAGCGAGTCAATCATAACATAGCGCGCAAGCGAGGTTATTCTCTCGGAGCGCATAGGATTGCGCTTGTAGGGCATTGCCGAGGAACCGATTTGGTTCTTCTCGAACGGCTCGCCCATTTCCTCAAAGCTCTGCAAAATACGCAAATCGTTCGAGAATTTCGAGCAGCTCTGCGCGATGCCCGAAAGGGTTGCGAGAATTTGCGAGTCAACCTTGCGCGAGTAGGTTTGTCCGCTCACGGGAACGCACTCGGTGAAGCCCATTTCCTCGGCAATCATTTTTTCGAGCTGCTTGATTTTCGCGGAGTCGCCTTTGAACAGCTCAACGAAAGAAGCCTGCGTGCCTGTCGTGCCCTTTTGTCCGAGGAGTTTCAGGGACTTTATGCGATAATCAACCTCCTCGTAGTCCATCAGCAGCTCGTTTATCCAAAGCGTTGCGCGTTTGCCAACGGTAGTGGGTTGAGCGGGCTGGAGGTGGGTGTAAGCCATACAGGGCATATCTTTGTACTGCTCGGCAAATTTTGCGAGATTTGCGATGACGTTGACGAGCTTTTTCTTGACGAGGAGAAGGGCGTCGCGCATGATGATGATATCGGTGTTGTCGCCGACGTAGCAGGAGGTTGCGCCGAGGTGGATAATGCCGGCAGCTTTGGGGCACTGCTGACCGTAGGCGTAGACGTGGGACATAACGTCGTGGCGGACAACCTTTTCGCGTGCTTCGGCGACGTCATAGTTGATGTCGTTGACGTGGGATTCGAGCTCCTTGACTTGCTCCTCGGTGACGGAGAGACCGAGTTTCATTTCACCGCGGGCGAGGGCAACCCAGAGCTTGCGCCAAGTGGTGAATTTTTTGTCAGCCGAGAAGATGTATTGCATTTCGGGGCTGGCGTAGCGGGTGCAGAAGGGGCTTTCGTAGGAATTGTAATTTTTTGACATAGGTTTTATCTCCTTAAAATTATTAACGTGTGGATTTCGCAGAGCGAGACCAAGCACCGCGTAGCGAAAAAATTCTTTTTGGAAGTCCAGAAACCTTTTTCTTCAGAAAAAGGTTTCTGGCCGCCGGAGGCACTCGGCGCGAAGCGCCGCACTCGCGGCGAAGCCGCGCAAACGCGTTAGCAAGCGCTAAAGGGGTTCAAGGGGGAAAACAAGAGTTTTCCCCCTTGAGGAAAGGGGTTTGGGGGAAACCCCGAGGGGTTTCTCCCAAGCATTTTCGTTGGCTAAACGCCAACGAAAATGCACGGAGTTCTCGCGGAGTAAGTTATAGAGCGCGAAACTCGGCAGCCAAAACGCTCGTTATTCTCGCAAAGCGTGCCTCAAGCGCCAAACTTTCGGCAAAAGCTAAAAACATTCATATACATTTTACCACAATCGACACATTATTACAAGTATGATTTTACGCGTTTAGTATAAATATACAAAAAACTCCGCATATCGGGCGGAGCTTTTGTAACAATTTTCAACAATTTCCCGAGAGTTAATCCTCGGAAAGCTCGGGTTTTTTCGCGAAATCATCGTCGGTTTCACCAAAATCGTCCTCGTCATCGGAGCTTTCGGCGAATTCATCGGGCTTCTCGGCGATTGCGTCAAGGTATTCCATAACGCCGCCGTAAATCGTGAAGGCAACCTTCTGCTGATACTCCTTCGTGGAGAGCTTCTGCTCCTCATCGGGGTTCGAGAGGAAGCCGCATTCTATCATCAGCGAGGGATTTTTGTTGGACTTGAGCAGGAACAGCTCGTCGCCAGAGAGCTTGATTTCGCGGTCATTTCCCGGCTGGAGGTCGGCGAAACGGCGCTGCATAATCTGCGCGAGAGTGCGGTTGTCGGGGTGATTGTTGTTGTAGAACATCTGCCCGCCGAAGTACTGCGGGTCGGTGAAGTTGTTCTGGTGAATACACAGGAAAATGCTGTCGGGGTGGCTTTGGATAATCTTGAGGCGGTTATCCATATCGTTGAGCTTCTGGTTGCGGATACCCTCGACGCCCGCGTCGTAAATCGAGATATCCTCGTCGCGCGTGAGGACAACCTCAAAGCCCGACATCTCCAGCATATCGCGCAAATCCAGCACTACGGCAAGGTTTACGTCCTTTTCGAGCACGCCGCTTTGCCCGACAGCGCCCGAGTCCAAGCCGCCGTGACCCGCGTCAAGCACAATAACCGGCTTTTGCGCCGCGGGCGCGGACACGGGGAGCGCGCTCTCGGTAATTCTCGCGCTAACGGCGAGAAGCGCGAAACAGCCTATCATAGAAAGCGTGAGCTTCAGGGATTTTTTGTTAAGTTTCATATAAAAAACGCTCCTTTGCGGTACTTTTTGTCCTATTTTATTAGGGCTTTTCCGATTTTAGAACAAGTTGGCGTAATTTTTCATCAAAACAACCGTAACCGAGATTGCAAAAACCCCTTGACTTTTTCCCAAAATAAGTTATAATAGAAGTGTATGTTTATTTACAAATTTATTTGATTGTGAGGACAAAAAAATGAAATGGACGGGATTAAATGAACTTCGCGAGAAGTATCTTTCCTTTTTTGAGAGCAAAGGGCATCTGCGCCTGCCGAGCTTTCCGCTTGTGCCGCCTGCCGATGATAACTCAATCCTGCTGATAAACGCGGGAATGACGCCCCTTAAAAAGTACTTTCAGGGCATCGAGGAGCCGCCGCGCCACCGCGTTACCACTTGCCAGAAGTGCATAAGAACGCCCGATATCGAGAACGTCGGCAAAACCGCGCGTCACGGCACTTATTTTGAGATGCTGGGCAATTTCTCGTTCGGCGATTATTTCAAGCACGAGGCTATCGCGTGGGCTTGGGAATTTCTGACAAAGGTTCTCGAGATACCCGAAAATCTGCTTTGGGTAACGATTTACGAGGAGGACGACGAGGCTGCCGATATCTGGGCAAACGAAGTCGGAGTGCCGCGCGAGAGGATTATTCGTCTTGGCAAAAAGGATAATTTCTGGGAGCACGGAAGCGGTCCTTGCGGGCCTTGCTCGGAAATCCACTATGACCGCGGCGAGAAGTACGGCAAGTTCGACCACATCGGTCAGGATAACTTCGAGGAAGTCGGCGACTGCGACAGAATTATCGAGATTTGGAACAACGTTTTCACGCAGTTCGACAACGACGGTAAGGGCAACTACACCCAGCTTGCTACCAAAAATATCGACACGGGAATGGGCTTGGAACGTCTCGCGTGCGTTATGCAGGACGTGGACAACCTGTTCGAGGTTGATACCGTCAAGAATATTATGGGCAAAATCTGCTCAATTCTCGGTGTGAACTATCACGACGATGACAAAAAGGACGTCTCAATCCGCGTTATCACAGACCATATCCGTTCCACAACCTTTATGGCGGGCGACGGAATTCTCCCGTCAAACGAGGGGCGCGGCTACGTTATGAGAAGACTGCTGCGCAGAGCTGCTCGTCACGGCAGACTGCTCGGTTATCACAAGCCGTTCCTCTATGAAGTCTGCGACACCGTTATTGACGAGAATTTGTCGGCTTACCCCGAGCTTGCCGAAAAGCGCGCTTACATCAAGAAGGTCATTCAGACCGAGGAGGAGAGCTTCGGCAAGACTATCGACAACGGCTCGGCTATTCTCGATGAAATGATTGAGGAGCTCGAAAAGAACGGCGCGAAAACGCTCTCGGGCGAGAACGCGTTCAAGCTGCACGACACCTACGGCTTCCCGCTTGATTTGACGAAGGAAATTCTCGGTGAAAAGGGACTTTCGGTTGACGAGGAAGGCTTCGCCGAGTGTATGAAAAATCAAAAGGAAACCGCCCGCAAGAACAAAAAGCTCGGCGGCGGTTGGGACAACGCGAAAAACTCTGCGCTTGACGCGTTCAAGACGGAATTTGTCGGCTACGACACGCTTGAAACCGAGGCGAAAATTCTCGCTATCACCAAGGACGGCGAGTGCGTGGATTTGTGCGGCGCGGGCGACGAGGTCGGCGTGGTTATCGACAAAACGCCGTTCTACGCGGAAATGGGCGGTCAGGTCGGCGACAAGGGCGTGATTTTCCACGGCAGCGATGAGCTTGAGGTGCTCGACACCCAAAAGCTCGGCGGCGGGCAGTTTGTGTGCCGCTGCGCTGTGAAGAAGGGCGGCTTTGAGGTCGGCGACACCGTCACGGCAAAGGTTGACGAGCAGCTTCGCCTTGCCACCCAGAGAAACCATACCTGCTGCCACATCTTGCAGGCGGCTTTGCGCAAGGTTCTCGGCGACCACGTTCACCAGTGCGGCTCGTTCGTTGACCCGTATCAGTGCCGTTTCGACTTCAGCCACTTCAGCGCGATGACTCCCGAGGAAATCCAGCAGGTTGAGAATTATGTCAACAAGGTAATTATGGCGGCAGTTCCCGTAAATACCGAGGTTCTGCCTATCGAAGAAGCGAAGAAAAAGGGCGCAATGGCGCTGTTTGGCGAGAAGTACGGCGATGTTGTGCGCGTGGTATCGGTCGGCGATTATTCGACGGAGTTCTGCGGCGGCACGCACCTCAAAAATTCCGCACAGGCGGGACTTTTCAAGATTGTTTTTGAAACGTCCGTGGCAAGCGGCGTAAGACGTATTCAGGCGATAACCGGAATGGCGGTTATGTCGATGCTCTGCGATTACAAGGACACGCTCGACAAGGCGTGCGCGGTGCTCAAAGCGCAGAACGCCGATGATTTGGTTCAGCGCGCGGAGAGCGTTGTCGCGCAGCTTCGCGAGCGTGACAGAAAAATCGAGAGTATGGAGCAGGCTGCGGCAAACGCGAAGCTCGGCGATATTTTCGCGAACGTTCCCGAGGTTAACGGCGTGAAGCTGATTTGCGCGAAGCTTGACGGAATGGGTGCGGACGGTCTGCGCAAGACCGGCGACAGCGTTGCCGATAAGTTTGACTGCTTCGTGGCGGTTCTCGCGGGCACTGCCGATGGCAAGAGCAACATTTTGTGCAAGTGCTCCAAGAGCGCGGTCGAAAAGGGCGCAAACGCGGGCACGCTTGTTCGTGAAATTGCGGCGGTTGCCGGCGGAAAGGGCGGCGGAAAGCCCGACCAAGCGATGGCGGGTGTTCCCGACACGGCAAAGCTCGGCGCGGCTCTTGACGCAGCGAAGGAAATTGTTGCCAAGTATATTAAGTAATAGCTCACGGAATGCTGTTTTCGCTCTCTGAAAACAGCATTTCGGGTAAATAAAGCGAAACTTTTTTGAAAAAATGTTGTTATAATTTATGGAGGCAAGTATGGCTGATGAGCAAGAGAATGCGGTGTTTGAATACCGTGCTAAATTGAGTGAATTTGGTTTTCGGCATAAACAGGATTGCACCGAGGAAGAAAACGCGCGTTATCTTGAAAAGATAAAGAACGGAGAAACCGTTCCCGATAATGTCGGAAGATACCTCGATGAAAACGAACAGCCTACCGATAATTTCTATATTATCGAAAAAGACGATATGACTCATGAGCAGCGTATGGAGTTTCTTGCAATGAAGCAGCACGAGGAGCTTGTTTCCATAAGAAAATGTATGGTGTTTTTTACTGTTTTGGCGATACTGGGACTGATTAGCGCATTTCTTTTGAAAATTTTTTATTAAATATAATATGGAGGTCATTATGGAAAACTGTTTGTTTTGCAAGATAATCAAAGGCGAAATCCCCTCGACAAAGGTGTACGAGGACGACAAAATTCTGGCGTTCCGCGACATAAACCCGCAGGCTCCCACGCACATTTTGGTTATCCCGAAGGAGCACATCGGCGGTGTTGACGAACTTTGCGAGAGCAACAGCGCCGTGGTTTCGCACATTTTTGTGAAAATTGCCGAAATCGCGAAAAACGAGGGCTTGACGAACGGCTATCGCGTTGTATCAAACGTCGGCGAGGACGGCGGACAGACCGTGCGTCATCTGCATTTCCACATCATCGGCGGCGCGAAGCTGTCCGAGAAAATGTCCTGATAAGGTCGGTGCACGATGCCTAAAATAACCGAGAGCGAGTTGAAAAAGGGGCTTTCCGGCGAGCTTTCGCGGGTGTATTTTTTGTACGGCGAGGAGGATTTTCTCGTGAGAACCTACGCCGAGAAAATTGTCGCGGCGGCAACAGGCGAGGAGCGCGATATGAATTTCGCGAAATACACCGAAGCGCCCTCTGCGGACGAGCTTTCGGACTACCTCGACAGTATGCCGTTTCTCGCGGATTACAAGTGCGTTTTGGTCGAGGATTTGGACTTTGACGCGCTGCCCACAGCCGAGCAAAACGCTTATCTGAAGCTGCTCGAGAACATTCCCGAGACGTCTGTGCTGGTGATTGCGCAGCTTCACATCGACCCGCTGGTTTACGACGCGAAAAAAGGCAAAGCGAAGCCGAAAAAGCTGCTCGAAGCGGCAGCGAAAAACGGCGCTTCCTGCGAGTTCAAGTATCTTTCCGCGGAAAAGGTGAGCGGGCTTGCGATACGGCGGTTTGAGCGCGCGGGCTGCTCAATATCCGTGGAAAACGCGTTTTATCTCGCGGAGGAGTGCGGCTATTCGCTGACAATGCTGGGCTGTGAAATCGACAAGCTGACCGCTTACGCCGAGGGGCGCGAAATAACCCGTGAGGATATCGAAACGCTGGTTCCGAAGCGCGTTGACGCGGGAATTTACACGCTCTCCGACGCAATTTTTGCCGGTCAAATCAACCGCGCCTATGAAATTCTCGACGAGCTGATAATTCAAGGCTACGAGCCGCACGCGGTGTTTCTGGTGCTGGCGGGGCACATCACAGATTTGTACAGAGCGCGGCTTGCAATAAACGCGGGGAAGAATTACAATCAGGCGGCGACCGCGTTCAATTACCCGCCGAACCGCTCGTTTATTATGAGAAACGCGTTTGGAAAAGCCGCGAAGCTGCCGCTGCGCTATCTCGCGGACTGCGTTTACATTATGTACAACACGAACAAGCTGCTCAACTCGTCCAAAGCGGACAGCAGACAGCTTGTTGAAAAGGCGATAACCGAAATCTCGCGGCTGCAAAAGTAGTTGTGGTTCATCAAAAAGTATGAGTAAAATCAAGATAAAACAGGCAATAATAGTTGAGGGGAAATACGATAAAATTCGTTTGTCCTCGCTGGTTGACGCGGTGATTGTGCCGGTCGGGGGATTTTCCGTGTTCAAGGACAGGGAAACTGCCGAGCTTATCCGCGCGCTTGCCGAGAAAAACGGCGTGATTATCCTCACCGACAGCGACGGCGCGGGCTTCCTTATACGCAAGAAAATCCGCGAGATAACGCGCGGGTGCTCGGTCATCAACGTCTACACGCCCGATATTGTCGGCAAGGAAAAGCGCAAGCGCGAGCCGTCAAAAGAGGGACTCCTCGGCGTTGAGGGAATGAGCGCGGAGATTTTGCTTGCGGCTTTCGAGAAAGCGGGCGTTTTCGCCGAAACCGTTTCCGAGAACAAAAATCCCGTCACAAAAGCGGATTTGCTGGAGCTTGGCTTGTGCGGCGGAGATAATTCCTCGGCTAAACGGAGAGATTTGCAGCGCGCTATCGGGCTTCCCGAAAAGCTGTCGGCGAATATGCTTTTGGAAGTCGTAAATTCAATGTACACAAAGGACGAGTTTTTCCGCGAGTGCGAAAAGCTCGGACATTTATAATAGAAAGGGAAATTCGGGTGGTTTTTTCAAGTTTGACGTTTCTGTTCTTCTTCTTTTTGCCGGCAACGCTGATTATTTACTATCTCGTGCCGAAAAAAGCGAAGAATATTGTAATCCTCATAAGCGGACTGATTTTTTACGCGTGGGGCGAGCCGATTTACGTTCTGGCGATGATTTTGTCCACGTTTATCGACTACACCGCGGGCAGACTTATCGCGAAATACGACGATAATCCGAAAATCCGCAAAGCGTGCCTGATTGTATCGCTGGTGATGAATTTGGGGCTGCTTGCCACGTTCAAGTATCTCGGTTTTATCATCGAGTCGTTCAACGGCTGGTTTGGGTGGACGATACCGAACCCGAATCTGCCGCTGCCGATAGGCATCAGCTTCTTCACGTTCCAATCGATGAGCTACACGATTGACCTGTACCGCCGCAACATCAAGGTGCAGAAAAGCGCGGTGAATTTTATGGCGTTCGTGACGCTTTTCCCGCAGATTGTTGCCGGACCTATCGTGCGCTACGAGGACGTTCAGCACGAAATCGACGACCGAAAAATCACCGAAAGTATGCTGGCGGACGGAATTTCGCGCTTTATCACGGGACTTGGCAAAAAGGTGCTGATTGCCAACAACATCGGCGCGCTGTGGACGGAAATCAAGGCGATGGAGTATTCAACGCTGTCGGCGGGCACGGCTTGGCTGGGTATCCTCGCGTTCACGTTCCAAATCTATTTTGATTTCTCGGGCTATTCGGATATGGCGATTGGCTTGGGTAAAATGATGGGCTTCAACTTCCCCGAAAACTTCAACTACCCGTATCAATCAAAGAGCGTCTCGGAGTTTTGGCGGCGCTGGCATATAACGCTCGGCGCGTGGTTCAGAAGCTACGTTTATATCCCGCTCGGCGGCAACCGAAAAGGTCTTGCCCGCACGATAATCAATCTGCTTATCGTGTGGACAATCACGGGTATCTGGCACGGCGCTTCTTGGAATTTTATGCTGTGGGGCGCGTATTTTGGTATTCTGATAGTTATCGAGAGGCTGTTCCTCGGGAAGATTTTGGAGAAAATCCCCGCTTTTTTCAGCTGGCTGTACACGTTTTTGATGGTAGTTTTCGGCTGGATAATGTTCGACGGAGTAACTCCCGGCACAACGGATTTCGGTCAGATGTTCTCGCAGGTGTTCGGGTATATCGGCGCGATGTTCGGCGCAAACGGCGTTGGTATCGACAATTTCGCGATAAATTCGTTCGTGAACTACAGCGTGATTTTTGCGATTTGCATAATCGGCTGCACGGACATTCTCAAAAATCTCCACACCAAAATCAAGGAAAAAGCGCCGCAGTGGGTTATGTACGGCTTCCCCGTTTTGCAGAGCGGCGTGATGCTGGCGAGCGTTGCGTTTGTGGCGACCAGCTCCTACAACCCGTTTCTTTACTTTAACTTTTGACGGAGGGCAAAATGAAAAAATTCAAATTCACCCCGAACAAGCTGCTGATAGGTTTGTTCTCGGTTATAATTCTCGGAATTTCGATTTCAACGCTTGCTCTCCCGAAACTCGAACGCAGTGAAAACGAAAACCGCACTCTCGCGAAATTCCCGAGCCTTGTCAACGAGAAAAAGCTGGAGAAAGCGGAGAATTTCGGCGATGTTCTCGGCGCGGTTAAGTGGAATTACCTCACCGAGCGCGAGAAAGCCAGCTTTATGGACGACTTTGAGACCTATTTCGCAGACCACTTGGTTGGACGAGATTTGTGGGTTGAGGGTGCGAATTTCCTGTCAAGATTGACCGGAAAGCGCGAGATTAACGGCGTTTACACGGTTGACAATCAGATGATTCAGACGTTCAAGGAATATGACGCGGAGGAAGTCGGAAAGTCGCTTGCCGCTATGGAGAAATTCGCGGAGCGCTATCCCGATATTCAGATGAATTTTATGCTCGTTCCCACCTCGCAGGAGATTTTCAAGAACAAAATTCCGTCCTACGCGGGACTTTTGAGCGAGAAGGATTTTATTGACGAGTGCTATTCAAAGCTGGAAAAAGTTGGAACAATCGACGCGCTTTCCTACCTCTCCGAGCACAAGAGCGAGTATATTTATTATCGTACAGACCACCACTGGACAAGCCTCGGCGCGTATTACGCGTACTGCGCGGCTGCGAAGGCGCTCGGCTACGGTGCTTACGGGCTGAACTCGTTCAACGTGGAGACGGTGAGCTCGGATTTCCGCGGCACACTTTACTCCAAGACGCTTGACAGCAGCGTTCCCGCCGATACGATGGACTATTATATTCTTGCAAACGGCGAGCCGAAGGTGCATATGACCTCGATTGACGACAGCAAGACAACCGAGTACGACAGCCTTTACGTTCGCGAATATCTTGAAACAAAGGACAAATATTCCTCGTTCACGGGCGAAAACGCGCCGATTGTCGAGATAACAACGGACGTTGAAAAGGGCAAAAATTTGCTCGTAATCAAGGACAGCTACGCGCACTCGCTCGTGCCGTTCCTGTCGAAGCATTATGCGAAAATCACGATGGTTGATATGCGCTATATCAACGCCGATTTGAACAATTTCATTGATGTGAACGAATATGACCAAGTGTTGTTTATGCAGAATGTGATTACGTTCACCGAGGACAGCTATATGAAAAAGCTGGCGTTGACGAAGTGAGAACGGTTGAGTTTGGGGTAACCGAGGGCGAAAACGGAATAACCGCGCTGAATTTTCTGAAAAGGCGCGGTTTTTCGCAGCGCGCGGTTGTTGACCTGAAGAAAAACGGCGGTCTTACGCGAAACGGCGCGATTTTGCGGACGGTTGACCGAGTGTACGCGGGCGAGAAAATCCGCGCTGAAATCGCCGAGGACGGACACGCGCCGGAGCCTGATTTTTCGGTGAACGCGCGGGTTTTCGCCGAGAGCGAGGATTTTGTGCTGTTCGACAAGGGCGCGGGGGTGCCGGTTCACCCGTCGCTCTGTCACCACACGGGGACGCTCGGGAACCTTTTTTCCGCGCTTTACCCCGACAGAGCGTTCCGCCCGATACACCGCCTCGACGTCAACACCACGGGCTTTTGTCTTTGCGCGAAAAACGCCGCGGCAGCGCCGATGCTCGCGAGGACAGCGGAAAAGCTGTACTACGCGGCGGTTTCGGGGGAAATCACCGACGCGGGCGAGATTAACCTGCCTATTGCCCGCGCGCGCGACAGCATAATCAAGCGTGAAGTCCGCGAGGACGGTGCACCTGCGGTGACGCTCTACAAGCCGATTTTGGTGAAAAACGGACGCACGCTGCTCGAAATAACGCTCAAAACGGGCAGAACTCACCAAATCCGCGTGCATTTCGCGCATATCGGTCACGCGCTCCTCGGCGACGACCTCTACGGCGGCGACTGCTCGGAAATCACCCGCCACGCTCTCCACTGCGGCAAAATCCGCTTCGCAGAGCCGTTTACCGAGAATTTTGTGCAATTTGACAGCGAGCTTCCCGAGGATATCGCGAACTTGTTTCGGTGAACAAGACAAATATTGACAAAAAAAGCAAATATTTCCAAATCACCGAGTGAAATTTTGCCGAAAAAATAACCAAAAATCGCAGAAAAAATCTGTGTATTTTTTAGAAATTTTGCAATAATACTTGATTTATTTTAGTGAATAATGTATAATGTTAGAAGGGTTATTTTGCGGTGACGGGCATTTTCGGTTGCCGGAAAAATTTGTACATAAAAGGGTTTGGTGCGTTTGCTATTCGGAGGAAAGGTCATAAAGGTCGAGCTGCTCGACGATAAGGGCAAGCTGATTTTCACGGCGGAAAAGAATTTTGTGCTGCCGAAAAATATGGACGATGAAGACAGCATCGTCATTTTCAAAGGAAAAAACCTCCCCGATTTGGAGCGCAACGCGATTGTTTCCGTCGTCACAACAACAAAGGCGAACGACCGTATAAGGTACACGGGCGCGATTTCGATGTCGATGGATACCCAGCTCAACGTCAAAATCCTCAAGAACAACGAAACGCAGGTTCTCCAAGAACGAAGGCGGTTCTTCAAAATCAAGATTAACGAAAAGGGCAGGGCGCTGTTCTACGTCCGCGGCGAAAAAACCGTTCGCTACGACGAGCCGCCCGAGATTTCCGTGCTCGACATCAACGTCGGCGGAATTTTCTTCTCGTGCGAAACCGAGGAGTTTGTGGAAGGCGACCTCGTGTGCGTGGACGTCGATTTGTTTATCGACAATCCGCTTAACACCGCCGTAAAAATCCTCCGCGTTCAGCGAAACGAGGACGGTTCAATAAAGGGCTACGGGTGCCTGTTCGAGAGCCTAACGGGTGCTCAAGAGGATTACATAGGAAGATTTATAATGAAGGTTCAGTCCGAGCAGCGCAGAAAAGAAGCTGCAAAGGACGATATTTGATAAGGATTTAATTTATTTCATTTAGGGGGAAGAACGATGAAAAAATCCACAATGAAGTACGGACTGATAGTTGTTTTGGTCATCTTCGCGCTGGTTCCCGCCATTATTCTCGGAGTTGTCGGCACTATGGCTTCTTCGGGATTCAGCAATGACGTGAAGCAGGAAGAGTTCAGCTCTGTCACTATGTCCAAAGCGGGTACCGTCGGCACGGTTTTCACGGGATATTTGGGTGACGCGACGATGCTTTCCAAGCTGGATGCGGTTTCCGAGGCTGCCAAAACGGGCGGCAACGGCGCTGACGCGATTATGAAGTCCTACGCCGAGAGCAATCCCGATGTTGCCGACGCGCTTGTTCTTAACGCTTCGGGCACGGTTGTCACCTCCGCGGCGGGCGCTGTAAACGGCACCTTCGAGCATTTCGACAAGATTTCCGCAAGCGAGGTTTCGATGCTTCTGTCTTGGGATAAGTACCAGACCGATGGATTTTTCGTTTCACGCGAGATAAACAACGGCTCGGTTGTGGGCTATGTTTGCCTCGTGGTTACACCCGCATCCGACAGTGCGCTTTCGCAGGCGCTCTCCGGCAGCTATGTAAACGGCAAAGCTAACCTCGCGCTTATCGACAGCGAGGGCAATACCATCAACTTTGACGGTACCGGCGCAACAAAGAAGGCGGGACAGCTTGACAGTGCGGTTAATAATGTTAAGGGCGACTTCTTCAAGAACAGCGTATCCGGCGTTACCGTGCGCGACAATCAGGTTTCCGGCACGGCGGGCAGATTCCGTTACATAAGCGGCATTATCCCCGAGGTAACGAGCTGGAGATGGCTCGCAGTCTGCGATAACGGCGAGTTCGGCGCAGCTTCTTCGCCCATTGTTCCTCTGATAGTTTTGGCGGTTGTTGCCGTTATTATGTGCGCAATCGGCGTGCTCATCATCACAAAGTTTGTCGGCAAAATGCACGATATGCTCAAGACGATGGACGGTATCACCCACGAAAACGGCATTTCCTCCACTCGCTTCACGGTCAAGAAGAAGGAGGAGAACAGCGAGCTCGGCGCAATTCAGACCTCGTTCAACGAGTTCCTCGATGAGGTTAAAATCAACTCCGACCGCTACCGTACAATCGCAAATCTGTCCGACAATATGCTTTTCGAGTGGGATTTCCACAAGGAGCTGATGTACATTTCGGACAATATGCTTCAGAAATTCGACCTCAAGCCCGATGGCGCGACGCTCTCGAACGGACGCTTCCTCGACAGCCTGATGACGCCCGAGGACGCGGATAAATACAAGCGCGATATCAGCGCGATGCTCAAGAGCCAGAAGGGCTACAACACGCAGTATCAGCTTATGTCCAAGAGCGGAACACCGATTTGGGTTTCGTTCCGTGCGAACTGCATCACCGACCGTATCGGTGAGCCGCTTCGCGTAATCGGCGTCCTCACGGATATCGATAACGAGAAAAAAGCTGAAATGCAGCTCTCCGAGCGCGCTTCGATTGACTTCCTCTCGCAGCTTTATAACCGCAGCACCTTCATCAGAATGCTCACGCAGGAGCTCGACAGACGCGGTCCCAATAAGGTTGCGACCATGTTCATCGACGTCGATGACTTCAAGTTCATCAACGACCGCTACGGACACAGCTCGGGCGATGAGGCAATCAAGTTTGTTGCCGACAACATCCGCAAGAAGGTTGACGGACGCGGCGGCTTCGCGGGACGCTTCGGCGGCGATGAGTTCGTTTTGTGCTACACAAATCAGGAGGATATCGCAAACCTTGAGCAGATTGCGATGGATATTATCGACGAGTTGTACGTTGGCTTCACGACGGGCGACGGCACGCTTATCAACGTGAGAGTGTCTATTGGTATTTCCTACTGCCCGCAGCACACCGAGGATGTGAACGAGTTGATTTCCTTCTCGGATACAGCGATGTACTTCGTAAAGAAGAACGGCAAGACCAACTATCATATTTATATGCCTGAAGACAGCGAGAGCGGCGAATATATTGACCCCGAGGGATATCAGGCGAATTGACAGAAGTTTGGTGCGGCGCTTGCTACGCTTTAAAGCGGCAGAGAGCGCCGCACGGGTATTTTTGAGTTCGGAGGTTTGTTGTTTTGGCGAAAATAATTGCAGTGACAAATCAAAAGGGCGGCGTCGGAAAAACCACAACCTGCGCGGCACTTTGCGGCGGATTGTCGCAGATGGGGTACAAGGTGCTGGCGGTTGACCTCGACCCGCAGGGAAATTTGAGCTTCAGCCTCGGCGTTGAGGTTGAGGACAACTACACGATTTACGATGTGCTGAAGGACAACTGCGACATTGACGAGGCGATAATTCACGGCGAGCAGTGCGATGTGGTGCCGTCGAACATTTTGCTGTCGGGCTTGGAGCTTGAGATGACGGGCGTTGGCAGAGAGTACGTTCTCCGCGAGCAGCTCAACTATATAAAGAAGGATTACGACTACATCATCTTGGACACGCCTCCGGCACTGTCGGTGCTCACGATAAACGCGTACACGGCGTCGGACGAGCTGGTAATCCCGATGTTGTGCGAAATCTTGTCGCTTCAGGGCATCGCGCAGCTAAAGCAGACAATTTTCGCGGTAAAGCGCTATTATAATAAGTCGCTTTGCGTTCGCGGAATTTTGTTGAATAAGTACAACGGTCGCTACACGCTCACGAAAGAGGTCGAGGAGCTGGCGCAGATGATTGCGAAGCAACTCGACACCACGATTTTCAACACGAAAATCAGTGCGTGCGTGTCAATAGCAGAAGCGCCCGCGCACGGCGAGAGCATCATCACATACTCGCCGAAATCAAAGGGCGCGATTGAGTTCAAGGCGTTCATCAACGAGCTGATTGAGCCGCATAAGTTGAATAAAACCAAGAAACCGGTTGAGGAGAAGTGAGTTTGCAAGATATTCAAACAAATATTCTTCGCGGTAAAGCGCTATTATAATAAGTGCTTTGCGTGCGCGGAATATTGTTGAATAAGTATAACGGTCGCTACACGCTCACGAAAGAGGTTGAGGAGCTGGCGCAGATGATTGCGAAGCAGCTCGACACCACATTTTTCAACACGAAAATCAGTGCGTGCGTGTCAATAGCGGAAGCGCCCGCTCACGGCGAGAGCATTATCACATATTCGCCGAAATCAAAGGGTGCGATTGAGTTCAAGGCGTTCATCAACGAGCTTATCGAGCCGCATAAGTTGAATAAAACCAAGAAAACTGCCGAGGAGAAATAAGGGAGCTGAAAAATTTGCCGCCGAAAAAGAGTTCCAACGGTTCAGCCAACCGCGGTGCTGAAAACAAAACAAATCGTTCGAGTACCGCCTTTGAGCAATCGGGGGCGGCGGATTTGACGAAAAAAGCGAAGCATTCGGACAATGCTGCGAACAGCGCGAAATCAACGAAGGACACGAAAAAAAGCGTGCCGAGTTCTCCGAAAAATAAGCCGAGCTCCGCGAAAGGTAAGCCAAGTTCTGCGAAAGGTGCTTCGAGTTCAACGAAAAGTTCACCGAAAGCAGAGAAAGCGAAATCCAATAAGCCCGCAAAGTCTGATGAAAAGAAGAAATCGGCGAGCAAAACAATGGTTGCGCTTAAGAAGTCGGGTGCGGTTTCCAAAAAATACCACAAAAAGCCGAGCGACGACAGCGGAATTTCCTGCAAAACTCCGCAGGTTATGAAGCTGGTTGCCGAGGACAACGGTGAAAACGCAGTTATTGCCGCGGGCAAAAGTCGAATTCCCGCGCGGCTCAAGGGCAGAGAACCGCTTTCAAAAATGGTTAAAAGGGAAATGCACGGCGATATTTACGAGCCGAGCGAGGTCGAGGTCGTGAACCTCACGGAGCTTGCTGTCAAGTACGAAGCGCCGCAGATTTTGGACAGGTTCAACGCGTGCTCGTGCGAAAAATGCGTGGCGGTGTTCTCGGAAATGGTGTTGAAGAAAGTCCCCGCGCGGTTCGCGAGGATAACCAAAACCAAAATGGGAATTCGCTCGCGTGAGTTGAACGGGCGGGTTGAACCGGTGCGGAAAATGGTTCAGATTACGATGATAAGGGAGCTCATCGGGAGCAAGAAGCGGATTTTTCACGATGAATAAATTGTGCAAAATCACGCAAAATAATATAGCGTATTGTAAAATTTTGCCTTAAAATACAGGGAGTAATACAAATGTCACTTGATATCGGAATAGATTTGGGTACTGCGAACATCATCATCACGATTGCGGGGCGCGGAATTGTGCTGAACGAGCCGTCGGTTGTCGCGTATGACCGCAAGAAAAAGGCGGTTGTCGCGGTCGGCACGGAGGCGTACAAAATGCTCGGCAGAACGCCCGAGTACATCGTCGCGGTGCGCCCGCTCAAGGACGGCGTGATTTCGGACAACGATATGACGCAGGCGATGATTAAGGAGTTCATCAACATCGTAAACGGCGGTTTTATGGTGAAGCCGCGGGTTGTGCTGTGCGTGCCCAGCTCGGTCACGGACGTTGAGCGCAGAGCGGTTGTCGAGGCGGCGGTTTCGGCGGGTGCACGAAAGGTGTACCTCATCGAGGAGCCGATTGCGGCGCTGATTGGCGCGGGCGTTGACATCTCCAAGCCGAACGGCACGATGGTTGTGGACATCGGCGGCGGCACGTCGGACGTTGCGATTGTTTCGTTCAACGGTATCGTGCAGTCAAGATCGGTGAAGATGGCGGGAAACAAGTTTGACGCGGCGATAATCCGCCTGATAACGCAGAAATACAAGATTTTAATCGGCGAAAAAACCGCGGAAAAAGCGAAAAAGGAAATCGCAAACGTTTTCAACCCGACGGGCGAGAAGAAGATGACCATTCGCGGCAGACACCTGCTGAAGGGGCTTCCCGAGAGCGTTGAGATATCGGACATCGATATGTACGAGGCGCTGCACGAGAACGCGATGGAGATTGTGGAGCAGGTGAAGCTGACGCTTGAGTCCACGCCGCCGGAGCTGGTTGGCGATATTTTGTCGAGCGGAATTTTGCTGACGGGCGGCGGAGCGCTGCTCGGCGGGCTTCCGGAGCTGATTTCGGAGAACGTCGGGGCACCGTGCTTTGTTGCGGAGAATCCGATTGAGTGCGTGGCTAGGGGCGTCGATATGTCGTTCAATATGTCGAACAAGCTGCTCGATGGATTTGAGCAGGTGTCGCTGTACGGATTCAAGTGACTTTTAGCAATATTTTGGGTAATTATTACGAATTGTATAAATTTCGGGTAGCTTTGGCTGCCCGATTTTGCGTTTTGGGGTAACTTTTTGCAAAGTTGTAATCAAGCACCGCGAAGCGCTAAAAGTCTTTTTGGAATTCTAGTGAAACCTTCGGTTTCCTTAACCTTTTTCTTCAGAAAAAGGTTTTAAGCCGCCGGAGGCACTGGAGCGAAGCGGCAAAATCCATAAAAGGGAAGATTGAAGAAATTGGCTTTTCAAACAGACTTATCCACCGGTTCGCGACCATTGCCAAATTTTTTTGCGAATGCAAAAAAATTCGCAAATCCCCTTAAACAACCTTATCTTAACAGGCGGGTTCCTTCGCGCGCACTTATTGCGCGTGAAGGAACCCGCGCATTTTCACCGGTTCGATGCCGGCGAAAATGCAAACACCTCGCTCAAATTCAGCTCTGCCAACTAACTTTGCATCGTGAAAGCGATTTTTCGGGTTCGATGCCCGAAAAATCGCCGTGGCTTCGCAGAAGCCAAGAGTCTGCTCGCAAAGTCAACCGGAATTCATCGCAAAGTATGGCTTTTTCGTCAAGCCTCTCATGTTGACAAACAGTAATGTTAGCGGCTGTTATTACAATTTGTTGATTTTTCGCAAGGCTGACGGTTGCAAATAAACTTTCAACAAGTTGTCAACAATTCAACCGAATTAGTTCTGTGAACAAATTGTTGAAAATTTCAAGAAAATCCCCAAGATATAGTTTTCAACAGATTATTAAATCAATATGTTGTGAAAATCAACAATTTTTCTCGCGATTTTAGCCGCAGAATTAGCTTGCTTTTGTATAAATTGCACAAAAATATGAACTTAAATTTATTCTGATTTTTAAGGAAAAGTTGCAATTAGGCTCTTGAAATATTTTTAGATTTGTTTTATAATAAGATTGTGGGGAAAAGTGGTGTATAATTTCACTGTTTTGGGGAATATTTCATAACGTTGCAACAAAATCCACTTAATTCACAAATGGGGAAAATAAAAAAATCTACGAAAAAACCGTCTGAGGAGGACGGAAAGGTGTCTTTTCGAGGGGATTGAAGCGGACGGAAAGGGGGGAATAGAAATGTGCGGCGAGTACGAGCATACGGTTGACGCAAAGGGAAGAATGAATTTCCCGGCGAAACTGCGCGAAGAGTTCGGCGAGCATTTCTATATTTCCAAAAGCTTCAATGAAAAGTGCCTTACTGTTTACACGAAGGAAAGCTGGGAGGCTCTTCGCGAGAGCCTGAAAGGTCAGCCTTCCAAAATCGCGCTGCCGATAGAGAGATTTATTTTCGGAAGCGCTTGCGAGGCGGAACCCGACAAGCAGGGCAGAATTGCTATAGCGCCTGCACTTCGGGCTTACGCGGGGATTACGGCGGAGGTTGTCGTTGTGGGAATGAGCGACCGCGCCGAAATCTGGGACAAGGCTCGCTGGGAAGAGTACAATAATAACATTTTGCCCGAGGATATCGCGGCAATGGCTCAGGAGCTGAGAATTTGATGGAGTTTTCGCATATTTCCGTGCTGTTGAAAGAAACGGTGGACGGCGCTTTTGGGGAAAAGTCGGGCGTCTACGCGGATTTGACGACGGGCGGCGGCGGTCACTCCTACGAGCTTGCAAAACGGCTCGATAAGGAAAAAGGCAGGCTTATTTGCTTTGACCAAGATGTTGAAGCGCTCGAGGCTGCCAAAAAGCGGTTAGAAGGTCTTCCCGTAACATTTGTTCGGGAGAACTTCAGAAATCTCGCGGCAGTTCTGGACAGGCTGGGAATAGACAAGCTTGACGGAATAATCGCGGATTTGGGTGTTTCGTCACACCAGCTCGATGACGCGGAACGAGGTTTTTCCTACAAAGCCGACGCGCCGCTCGATATGCGTATGAGCAGCGAGGGGCTTTCGGCGAGAGATGTCGTGAATGAGTATGAGCTAGGTGAACTGAAACGGATACTCTACGAGTACGGAGAAGAAAAATTTGCTCCGAAAATCGCGGCGGCGATTGTGTCCGCGCGCGAAAAATCGCCGATTGAAACAACAGGCGAGCTTGCGGAAATTATCAAAAACAGCGTTCCCGCGGCTTACAGAAGGGAGAAAAATCCCTGCCGAAAGAGCTTTCAGGCGATAAGAATTGAGGTTAACGACGAACTTTCTGCGCTCGACGAGGTTCTTTGTGCGGGATTTGAACGGCTGAAAATCGGCGGCAAAATGTCGGTTATCACGTTTCACTCGCTCGAGGACAGAATTGTCAAGGAGCGTTTTCGGGAATTTTGCACGGGCTGTACTTGCCCGCCGGAATTTCCGGTCTGCGTCTGCGGGAAAAAACCGCGCGCGGAGCATATTACAAAAAAGCCTATTGTGGCTGGGGAAACCGAGCTTGCGCAAAATCCGCGTTCAAGAAGCGCAAAGCTGCGAGTTATAAAGAAAATCGCGGATTAACTCGGGTTGCTGAAAATGATTTTCGGCAGCGCGGGCGAATTTAGATTAACTTGGCTGTTGAAACGATTTCGGCGGCTTGAGTTAAAAAACAGAAAGATAACGAAGGGGATGGAACCGATGGCTTATACGGAGATACCGATAGACAACACAAACCTTGCTTACGACTTGTCGCGTTTTGACAGGTCGGAGCGTGAACAGCGCGAGAAGGAAGCGCCCAAGAGCAAAATGCATCTTGCTCCCGCGTTTTCCGTATCGAAAAGCGGCTCAAAGCTGAAGGTTGTCGCGGTTGCGCTTTTGTTTTTGGGAGCATTTACCGCAGTCAACTGTTCCAATACCCGCAAGGACGATGCAGCGCGGCTTGTTGAACAGCAGCAGGCTGAACTTCAAAGCGCACTTGATGACAACGCGCTCCTCAAGAGCCGTCTCGACAGCAAGGTGAACACGGCGTACATCGAGAAATACGCGGTGGAGAAGCTGGGAATGGTTAAGGTTTCCGCGTCGCAGAAAAAGTACATCAGCGTGAACACGGAGAGCTTGGTTGAGGTTGGCGCAGAGGACAGAGGCGGCGTGGTGGATTCCGTAAAGTCGTGGTTTGACGGCTTCGTGGAATACATCGGCTTATAACGGCATAATATAGAGATGAACAAGCTCTTGCCGTTGGTTTCGGGCATTTTTTAAAAGCGTGTTATGGGGGCTTGTTGATACTTTCAGCAAGCCCTGTTTTATAGGTCACCTCTAAAAACCTCTTGTGAGCAAAAATGTGCAGTGTATGCCATCTTCGTCGTCAAGCCTCCTCGTAAGGCATCAAGCCTTACTTCGTCGGCTTTCCTAGAATCTGGCAAACCCTGCCCATTTTTGCTCCTCACAACGGTTTTTAGAGTCTCCCTACAGTTTTTGGCATTATATGGAGGATTTACTTTGGCAGGCGAAAAGAAAAACCAAAGCGGTTTTTACAACGTGATGAAAAAGGGTTACCTTTTCTATAAGAAAAAGGACAATGAAGAGCTTACAAAAAAGCCTGTTTTGGGTTATCGCGGACGTCAGCTTGTGATTTTGCTGATGGTTATCGCGTTTGCGCTTTTTGTGGGCTATCATCTGCTCAAATTCACCGTGCTTGACGGCGACAAGTGGCGTATGCTCGCTTATAATCAGCAGACCACCGAGCTTACGATTATGGCGAACCGCGGCTCGATTTACGACGCGAATGGCACTGTTCTCGCGCAAAGCTCGACCGTGTGGAATGTTGTTATCGCGCCGCAGCCGATTTATATGGCGGAGCAGGAGCGCTCAAAGGCCTATCAGGAAAAGCAGGCGAAGTGGCTTGCCGACAACAATCCCGACAAAGAGCCGCTCGGCGAGTATAAGCCGCTGAAAAATCTGATTGCGGAGAAGCTCTCGGCGCTGCTCGGAGTAAAGCAAGACGGAATGCTTGAAGCCTGCGAGGATATCGACAATTATTATTACATAGTAAAACGCAAGGTTGACAAGCCCGTTGTGGCGGAAATTCAGCAGTTTATGCTGGATAACGATATCCCGTCCAACTGTATCGAGCTTGAACAGGCAAGCAAGCGCTATTACCCGAACGGTTCGCTCGCCGCGAACGTTATCGGTTTCACCAACTTTGACGGTGAGGGCGTTTACGGGCTGGAGGCTTACTACGACGAGTACCTCAAGGGCACGGATGGAAAGGCGTTTTACACGACCGACGGTCTCGGTCAGGGTGTTCAGTACGCGAACGACAACTATTTCTCGGCGGTTGACGGGTACAGCTTGGTGCTTACAATCGACGAGGTTATGCAGCATTACCTTGAGAAAAACCTTGAGGCGTGCGTTTCGCAGCACTCGGTTGTCAACCGTGCGTGCGGAATTATTATGAACTGCAAAACGGGCGGAATTATCGCAATGGCGACATCGCCGTCCTACGATTTGAACAACCCGTCCGAGCTTACGAGCGTGTACGATTTGCAGAAGCTCGCCGAGGCGAAGGAAAAGGGCGCGTCCGAGGAGGAACTTGACGCTCTCGAGGCAACGCTCCGCGAGGGACAGTGGAAGAACAAGGCGGTTACAGAGCTGTATTACCCCGGCTCGGTTTTCAAGTCGGTTACTTGCGCAGCGGGGCTTGATACCGAGGCGATTAGTATGGACTCGGAGTTTACCTGCACGGGCTCGATGAATGTTGCGGGAACGGACATCGACTGCTGGTATTGGTACGGCGGCGGTCACGGCACGCTCACGCTTCAGCAGGCGCTCACAAAGTCCTGCAACCCAAGCTTTATGCAGATAGGCGCGGCGCTCGGCGCGGACAATTTCAGCAACTATTTCGAAAGCTTCGGCTTCACCGAGCAAACGGGAATAGACCTCCCCGGTGAGGCGGGCAGCCTTTATGTGCCGCGCTCGAGAATGGGTCCGGTTGAGCTCGCGACATCGGCTTTCGGTCAGACGAACAAAATCACGCCTATTCAGATGTGCACGGCGTACTGCGCGCTGGTTAACGGCGGTTATTTGGTAACTCCGCACGTTGTCGATAAGATAATCGACAGCAACGGAAATGTTGTCGAAACGAAGGAAACCGAGATAAAACGTCAGGTTATCTCGAAGGAAACGTCCGACCAAATGCGGCAGCTTCTCGAAACGGTTGTTGCTGACAACGGCGGCACGAACGCGTATATTCAGGGCTATCGCATCGGCGGCAAGTCGGGAACAGCGGAGAAAATTGATGAATACAACCAAGCGAAGCTCACCGACCCGAATGCGAAAATGACGTATATTTCGACATTTGCGGCGTGCGTGCCGATGGACGACCCCGAGATTGTGATGCTGGTAATGGTTGACACGCCGACCGGCCCCGAGTATTATGGCTCGGCGGTTGCTGCGCCGATTGTATCGCTTGTGTTCAGCGAGGGTTTGGAGCACCTCGGAATTTACCCGACCTACACCGCCGAGGAGCAGGCGAAGATGGACAGCACCGTGCCTTATGTAATGGGTTACCTGTCGATGAAGGCGGAGGCTCTCATCAAGTCGGCGAACTTCAACGTGAAGATTGTCGGCGATGACACGGGAGAAGCGGTTGTAACGCAGCAGGTGCCTTATTCGGGAATAAGCATTCCGAAAGGCTCGACGATTATTATCTATTTCAACGACATTGAACCCGAGTACGGCACGGTTCCGAACGTAATCGGAATGAGCGTTGACAAAGCGAACGAAACGCTCACCAACGCGGGCTTTAACATCAAAATATCGGGCGGCGCGGCGAATAATGCCGACGCAAAGGCAACCCAGCAGAGCTTCGGCGAGGGTGCGTATTTGGCGAAGGGCAGCGTGATTGAGGTCACGTTCAGCGTTTCCATTCAGGACGGATAACGGGAGAAATTATGGATTTAGGCGAGCTTTTTTCGGGAATTGCGGAGATACCTTCGGAGTATCGCGCGCGGACAGTTTCGGGCGTGACGTCGGACAGCCGCGAGGTGCGGGAGAACTTTGTTTTCGTGTGCATCAAGGGCGGTTCGTTTGACGGGCACTCGGCAGCTAAAGCGGCTCTGCAAAAGGGCGCAGCGGCTGTTGTTACACAAGAACAACTCGGGCTTGACGGTGAAATTAACGTCAAAAACACGCGCGAGATTTACCCCGAGCTGCTGGCGAATTTTTACGGAAACCCCGAGAAAAAGCTGAAAATCTGCGCGGTAACGGGCACGAACGGCAAAACCACAACGGTCGGGATTTGCGCGGGAATTACTCGCGCGCTCGGTCACAAAACCGGCACAATCGGCACGCTCGGCGTTGACGCGGGCAACGGGCTTGTGTACACGCACGGCGGTCCGCCGACTGTTCCCGAGCCGAAAAAGCTTGCGGAGATTTTTGCCGAAATGGTGCAAAACGGCGTGGAGTATTGCTTTGTGGAGGCGTCGAGCCAAGCTCTCGCGCAGCACCGTTTCCCGAGAAATTGCTTCAAGTCGGGTGCTTTCACCAACCTTACCCGCGACCATCTCGATTACCACGGCACGATGGAAAACTATTTCGCGGCGAAGCGAATGTTATTCGATAATTGCGAGACTGCGGTTGTGAACATCGACGACGAGTACGGCAAGCAAATCGCGGAATATTGCCGCGAAAAAAATATACCGCTGAAAACTGCTTCGGCGGCGGAAAAAGCTGATTATTATGCGGAATTTGTGCGGTACTTTCCCGATAAAAGCGAGTTTGTCCTCACAGATGAACGGCGCGAAAAAAGCTATCCCGCGTGGTTTTCGCTCACGGGTGAATACAACGTGCTGAACGCGCTTCTTGCGGCAGTTTTATGCGAAACGCTGGGATTTTCGCTCGGTGAAATTGTTGGCGCACTGGGAAAAATCAGCGGGGTTTCGGGACGTCTGGAAACGCTGTATTCGGGCAATTTCACGGTAATCCGCGATTACGCGCACACCGAGGACGGCTTGCTGAAACTTCTCGGCACGCTGAAACCGCTCACGAAAAACCGCTTAATCTGCGTGTTTGGCGCGGCGGGCGAGCGTGACGCGGGAAAGCGCCCCGATATGGGCAGAGCGGCGGCGGAGTTCGCGGATTATCTGATTGTGACAACCGACAGCCCGCGCCACGAAAACCCGCAGGACACGATTGACGGAGTGGTTCAGGGGATACCGCAGGGCAAGCCGTACGAGGAGTTCATCGACCGCGAAAAAGCGGTTTTGCGCGCGCTTGAAATTGCCGAAAACGGCGATGTTGTCGCGCTTTGCGGCAAGGGACACGAGGACTATCAGGCAATCGGCGACGAGTATCTTCACTTTGACGAGCGGGAAATTGTCGAGTGCTATTTTGCGGGGAAGTGATTTTGTTCAACGGAAACCGCGCTAACCCGCACGGCAAGCCACGTTAGGTCAATCGTCAACGTGCGTTTTCACTTTGACGAGCGGGAAATTGTCGAGTGCTATTTTGCGGGGAAGTGATTTTGTTCAGTCGAAACCGCGCGAACCCGCACGGCAAGCGGCTTTACAGCAATTACGCGGCTTTTTGGGAGCGATTTTGTTCAACCAAATCAGCGGTTGGTGTATCGCGCGAACCCGCACGGTAAGCCGTTTGAGAGAGTATAACTTTGATGAAATGTCGAAGATAATTTTAAGGATAGAAGTGATATTATGTTTACAACCGAAGAAATCGCGAGAGTGACGGGCGGACGGCTCGAGGGCGAAAACTGCGCGGTAACAAGCGTTTCCACGGACACGCGTTCAATCGGCGCGGGTGCGCTTTTTATCGCGGTAAAGGGTGAGAGCTTTGACGGGAATGATTTTCTCGAAAAGGCGTTCCAAAACGGCGCGGCGGCGGTTATGACCGAGCGCGAGAGCCTTGCTTTCACGACCGATAAGCCCGTGATTTTTGTCAAGGACACGCGTGCGGCGCAGCTTGCTCTGGCGCGTTATTACCGCGATAAATTCAACCTGAAATTGTGCGGAGTAACCGGCTCGGTCGGCAAAACGTCAACCAAAGATATGATTTTCGCGGTGCTGTCGGCGCGTTTTAACACGCTGAAAACCGAGGGCAATTTCAACAACGACATCGGTCTCCCGCGCACGCTTTTTGGCTTGAACAGCAGTTTTGAGGCGGCTGTCATCGAGATGGGAATGAGCGATTTGGGCGAAATCAGCGCGCTGTCAAAAGCCGCGCACCCGAATGCAGCGGTTATCACGAACATCGGTTTTTGCCACATCGAAAACCTCAAAACGCAGGAAAATATTCTGAAAGCGAAGCTCGAAATTCTCGATGGAGCGGACGAAAATGCACCGCTTATTCTTTGCGGCGAGGACGAGCTTTTGAATACCGTGAAGCTCGATAGAAAGCTAATCCGCTACGGTTTCGGCGAGCAAAACGATGTTTACGCAAGCGATATTTCTTCAACGGAAAACGGTGAGAAATTCACCCTGCATTACGGCGGGAAAGCGTATCCCGCGCAGGTTCCCGTTGTCGGTGAACACCACATTTTAAACGCTCTCGCAGCGTTTTGCGTTGGCATCGAATTTGGACTTTCGCCCGAGGAAATCGTGCCCGCGTTTATGAATTACAGCGCCTCGGGAATGAGGCAGAAAATCGAGCAGCGCGGCGACGTGACGGTAATTCTCGACTGCTACAACGCTTCGCCGACCTCGATGGAAAGCTCGCTCGGAGTTCTCGGGCGAATGAACGGGAGAAAAATCGCGGTGCTCGGGGATATGCTGGAGCTTGGCGAGATGTCGAAAGCTCTTCACGCGGGGATTGCCGAGTTTGTTGAGAAAAACGCGGATTTGTGCTTTTTGTACGGCACGGAGATGAAAGCGCTGCGCGATGAGCTGTTCAAGCGCGAATTTCCCGTGTTCCACAGCGAAAATAAAAGCGAGCTCACCGAGCTGCTCTTGCAGAATTTAAAGAGCGGCGACGCGGTTTTGTTTAAAGGCAGCCGCGGAATGAAAATGGAAGAAATCGCGGAAAAGGTTGGTAAAAGATGATTTTAACGAGTTCAATAGCGGCGGCTGCGGCGTTTCTGATAACGTGGCTTGTGGGGATTTTTCTGATACCGCTGCTTCACAAGCTGAAATACGGACAGACAATCCTCGACATCGGACCGAAGTGGCACAAAGCGAAAAAAGAGGGCACGCCGACAATGGGCGGAATTTCGTTTATTTTTGCGGTGAGCGTCTGCTTTGCGGTGGGAATGATAGTTTTCGCGTTCACCGGCGCGGATTTCACGGGTGCCGGAAAACGCGAGCTTGTGGTGTCGGTTTCGGGAATGATAATGGCGGTTTTGTTCGGCTTTGTGGGCTTTCTCGATGACTTCATCAAGGTTCGCAAAAAGCGCAACGAGGGACTTACGCCTATTCAAAAAATCATCCTTCAGGTAATGATAATCGCGGCGTATTTCACGACGATTTACATCAGCGGCTTTGCAAGCACGGTGATTTCGTTCCCGGGCGGCGCGCAGTGGGATATGGGCTTATTCTATTATCCCGTGATGGGACTCGGCATTTTGTACATCGTAAACGCGGTTAATCTCACGGACGGAATTGACGGGCTCTGCTCATCGGTCACGGTGATTTACGCGGCGGCGTTTGCGGTGATTTCGGGACTGTTCGGAATGTTCGGTGAAACGCTGATTGCCTTTTGCACGGCGGGCGCGCTGCTGGGCTTTCTTATGTGGAATTTCCCGCCCGCGAAGGTGTTTATGGGCGACACGGGTTCGATGTTCCTCGGGGGAATTGTGTGCGCGCTGGGAGTTGGGTGCAAGGCGGAATTCCTGATGGTTATCGCGGGAATTGTGTATATTCTTGAAGCGCTCTCGGTGCTGATACAGACGACCGTGTTTAAGATAACGAAGAAAATTCACCACACCAAAGAGGGCAAGCGCCTGTTCAAGATGACGCCTATTCATCATCATTTCGAGATGAGCGGCTGGAGTGAGATGAAGATTGACGCGGTGTTCTCGTTTACTGCGGTGCTTTTCGGCGCGCTGGCGGTAGTTTTTGCAATTATGATGTAGTACACGAAAAGAGGTAAGTATGGGGCAGCAAATCAGACCAAATTCCGTGGCAAGACAGGTAAGCGCCGGACAAAGCGCTGCCAAAAAGCCGCCCGCAAAGCAGCAGAAGCCTGTCGAACCCGCGAAAAAGCTCACGGGAAAGCAGGTCAAAAAGAAGAACGACGACCCGAACAAAATCCGCTTTTTCAGCTTTCACGGACGAGTGGATATGCCGATGACGGTTATCATTTTCGTGCTGTTGGTGTTCGGCATCACGATGATGTTTTCCGCGGGACACGCGCAGTCGTGGCTTGACAACGAGGGCGACAGCTATGCTTACACGGTGAAGCAGATAATCGCCGCGGGCATCGGACTTGCGGGAATGTTTGTGTTGTGCTTTATGGATTATCGCGTGCTGCGGCGGGAATTTTCGGCGTTTGGCGGGAAATTTCACTTCACGCTCGCACACATAATTCTCGGTATCACGATGTTCATAAACTTTCTCTGTCTGCCGTTCGGAGTGGCGGCGGAGGGCGACCAAAAGCGCTGGCTGAAGGTTCCTGTTTTCGGTACATTCCAGCCGTCGGACTTTTTGAAGGTCGGGCTGATAATCTTTATGGCGTACTATATCCACAAAAATTTCGACAAAATCCGCAGCTTTTGGGTTGGAATAGTCAAGCCCGGAATGTTGTTTCTGGCGGTTGTTTTCATAATGATTGTCATTCAGTCGCATATGTCGGGATTGCTGATAATGACGGCAGTTTGCGCGGTAATGCTGTTTGTGGGCGGAATAAATATGAAGCCGGTTATACCGGTGGCGATAGCGCTTGTGGTTATCGTCATCATCGGCGTTTCGCTGTCGGGATTTGACTATTTTGGTGACCGAGTAAAGTTTATGGACCCGCTTTCCGAGCCGGGTGACAGGTCTTATCAGAACTATCAGTCTGCTCTGGCGATAGGCTCCGGCGGAATTTGGGGCAAGGGCTTCGGCAACTCCACGCAAAAATATTTCTACCTCCCCTTCGCGCAGAACGACTTTGTTTACGCGGTTTTGTGCGAGGAATTCGGGCTTGTGGGCGGCGCTGTGGTAATCCTGCTGTTCGTTATTTTTGTAATGCGCGGCTTCACGATAGCCTCGCATGCGGAGGACCGCTTCGGCTGCCTTATGGCAACGGGAATTACGTTCCACATCGGATTGCAAGCGCTGCTGAATATCGGCGTAAACCTGTGCTGCGTGCCGAACACGGGCATTTCGATGCCGTTTTTCAGCTACGGCGGCACGGCGCTGATGATACAGCTGTGGGAAATGGGACTGCTGCTCTCGGTGAGCAAGCGCGCGAAGCTGAACTAGCGGTTTTCGTTCAACGTCGGCGTGCTGAATATAACCGCGAACTCGCTCCCCGAGCGGATTTTGGGCAACATTGAACGCTCGACAACAAGCGTGCAAATTTCCTCAAATTTGGTTCTCGAGCACTGCGAGCCCGCTGCTAGAGCGGATTTCGGGGAACGTTGAAATCTAGCCGATGAATAGGCGAAAACTCG
>CAZKBF010000012.1:22601-28635 GCA_964551225.1 uncultured Ruminococcus sp. | reverse complement strand
CTAGAGCGGATTTCGGGGAACGTTGAAATCTAGCCGATGAATAGGCGAAAACTCGTTTTGCGGCAACGCAGAACTCGCGCTGATAAACGCGCAAATTCTCGCGAATACGGTTCTCGAGCACCGCAAACCCGCTTCCCGAGCAGATTTGAAGGTTGAACAAAACAAAATTTAACAAAGACCACAAGGTTGAAAATAAACAAAAAAGGTGATAGGATGAGAGTACTTTTTGCAGCGGGCGGAACGGCGGGGCACATAAATCCCGCGCTTGCGATTGCGGATAAGCTGACGGCGACGTTTCCCGAAACGCAGGTGCTGTTTGTCGGCAAGCCCGATGGTATGGAGAAAAAGCTCGTGGGAAAAGCGGGCTATGATTTTGTCGGCGTGGATATGTACGGCTTTGAGCGCGGTTTTTCGCCGAAAAGTCTTGTGCACAACGTCAAGGCGGCGTATTGTTATTTTATCTCGGCAAAGCGCTCTGTAAAGCGGATTATCAATCAGTACAAGCCCGATTTGGCGATAGGAACAGGCGGTTACGTCACGGCAACCGTGCTGTCGCAGGCGAGCGCGATGAAGATACTGACGATAACGCACGAGAGCAACTCTTATCCCGGAATGGCGACAAAAATGCTTTCAACGCGCGCGGAGAAGGTTCTCCTCGCAACCGAGGACGCGAAAAAGCACCTGAAGGATACGTCGCGGTGCATCGTGACGGGCAACCCGCTTCGCACGAACATACCGATTGAGGAGCGCTCTGCTGCGAAAAAGCGGCTCGGGCTGTCGGACGATTTCACGGTATTGTCGTTCGGGGGAAGTCTTGGCGCAAACCGCATAACAAACGCTGTTGCCGAGCTTATCGCTTGGGAAAACAAGACCGGCAAAATCAACCACATTCACTCCTACGGCAGCAAAAACAAGGAGATTTTTGCCGAGGCGCTGGACAAAAACGGTGTTGTGAAGGACGATAAGCGGCACATTTTCCGCGATTACATTGACAATATGTACACCTGTATGAGCGCGGCGGATTTAATTATTTCGAGAGCGGGCGCGATGACGATAACGGAGCTTACGGAAATCGGCAGAGCGTCGATACTCGTGCCGTACCCTGCGGCGGCGGAAAATCACCAATTCTACAACGCGAAAACGCTTGCCGACAAGAACGCGGCGATAATTATCGAGGACGCGGAGCTTACGGGCGAGAGCTTGATAAAGGCAGTTGAGGGGCTTTACGAAAACCGTGTGAAACTGCTTGAAATGGAGGAAAACGCTCTCAATCAAAGAAAATCGGACGCAGCGGGAAAAATTCTCGGCGAGATTATCGACTTGGTTGGCGAGGAGAAGCTGCTTAAGTAGCTTTGGACTTCGCGCAAACGAGCTCGGCTAGCGTTCTTGACAACCAAATCCGCGAGATTTTCGTGCAACGTTGGTCGTTCTCGACAACCGAAAACGTGCGATTTTGGGGCGACTCGGGGCGGGATTATGGGCGATTATCGCGTGTTGTTGCCAACTTGACCAACCGTTAACCGCAAACGTGGATTTCACGAAAACGACAAATTCTCGGCAATTTGAAGCGGATTTTCGTGCAACGTTTGTCGTTTCCGATAACCAAAAACCGCAAGTTTTTCGCTCAACGTTGGTTGTTCTTGTAAACCAAAACCGCAACCAAAACCGCGAGATTTTGAGCAACTCGGGGCGGGATTATGGGCGACTATCGCGTGATGTTGCCAACTTGACCAACCGCTAACAACAAACGTAAATTTCACGAAAACGACAAATTCTCGACAACCAAAACCGCGCGATTTTCAGCAACTAGAAATGCGATTTTGCCAACCGTTCATCGAGAACCGAAAGCGCGTTGCTCGCTCAACGTTTGTCGTTCCCGATAACCAAAAACCGCGAGATTTTCGCTCAACGTTGGTTGTTCTCGTAAACCAAAACCGCAACCAAAACCGCGAGATTTTGAGCAACTCGGGGCGGGATTATGGGCGATAATCGCGTGTTGTTGCCAACTTGACCAACCGTTAACCACAAACGTGAATTTCACGAAAACGGCAAATTCTCGGCAATTTGAAGCGGATTTTCGCTCAACGTTGGTTTTTCCCGATAACCAAAACCGTGCGATTTTCAGCAACTAGAAATGCGATTTTGCGAACCATTCATCAAGAACCGAAAGCGCGTTGCTCGCTCAACGTTTATCGTTTCCGATAACAAAAAACCGCGAGTTTTTCGCTCAACGTTGGTTGTTCTCGTAAACCAAAACCGCGAGATTTTGAGCAACTCGGGGCGGGATTATGGGCGATTATCGCGTGTTGTTGCCAACTTGACCAACCGTTAACCGCAAACGTGAATTTCACGAAAACGACAAATTTTCGGCAATTTGAAGCGGATTTTCGTGCACCGTTGGTCGTTCTCGGTAACCAAAACCGTGCGATTTTCGGATAAATTTGGTCGTTTCCGATAACCAAAAACTGCGAGTTTTTCGCTCAACGTTGGTTGTTCCCGATAACCCAAACCGTGCGATTTTCAGCAACTAAAAATGCGATTTTGCCAACCGTTCATCGAGAACCGAAAGCGCGTTGCTCGCTCAACGTTTATCGTTTCCGATAACCAAAAACCGCGAGTTTTTCGCGAACGTTATTGTTTACCGATATACAAAATTCCGCGCAAGTTTTCACCCATTTCAGCGATTTGACATATATTGCTGTATGCGAACGCTGAAAGGGTGATTTTATGGATAATCGGCAAAGGCTGATAATAAACGGCGGGAAGAGGCTTGAGGGTGAACTGCGGGTTCAGGGCGCGAAGAACAGCGCGCTTCCGCTTTTGTCGGCGGCGGTTTTGGCGCACGGCGAGAGCGTGTTTCATAATTGCCCGCAGCTGTCGGACGCGGACGCGGCGTGCCGGATTTTGACCAAACTCGGGTGCAAGTGCCAGAGAACCGCGGACACGGTTATCGTTGACGCGACAAATGTTGTGGGGTACGAAATTCCCGACAACCTGATGCGCGAGATGCGCGGGAGCATAGTTTTTCTCGGGTCAATTCTCGGGAGAACGGGACGGTGTCGGCTAACGTTTCCGGGCGGCTGCGAGCTGGGTGCAAGACCGATTGATTTGCACCTGTCGGCGCTGCGGCAAATGGGCGCGGAAATTACCGAGGAGCACGGTTATCTTGACTGCAAAGCACCTTCGGGACTGCGCGGGGCGAAGATAACGCTCTCGTTTCCGTCGGTCGGGGCAACCGAAAACATTCTGCTTGCGGCAGCGACGGCGAAGGGTTACACCGAAATCCACAACGCGGCGCGAGAGCCTGAAATCATTGACCTAGCGGATTGCCTGAACAAATTCGGCGCGAAAATACGCGGCGCGGGCGAGAGCGTGATAGAGGCAGAGGGCGTGGGGCGGCTGTCGGCGGGCGAACACACGGTGATACCGGACAGAATTGTCGCGGGAACGTACCTTTGCGCGGCGGCGATAACGCGCGGCGAGATTATTTTGACGAACTGCGCGCCGCAGCACATGAACGGCTTTACACCGGTGCTTGAGGCGATGGGCGCGAGTATTTACAGCTACGGCGGCGGGAAAATGTACCTGAACTGCAAAAAGCGGATTCAAGCGCCGCCGACGATAAGGACGATGCCGTACCCCGGCTTTCCGACGGACATTCAGGCGCCGTTCACCGCACTATGTTCGACAGCGGAAGGCACGTCGGTGTTTGTGGAAACGATATTCGAGAACCGTTTTCGGCACATCTCGGAGCTGGTGCGGCTGGGCGCGTCGATAAAGGTTGAGGGCAGGGTGTGCGTGGTCGAGGGCGTGAAAACGTTGTCGGGCGCGAAGCTGCGGGCAGCGGAGCTGCGCGGCGGCGCGGCGCTTGTGATAGCGGCGCTGGCAGCCGAGGGCACGAGCGAAATCTCGGGCGTGAGCTACATCGAGCGCGGCTACGAGAGCATCGAAACGGCACTTCGCTCGGTCGGCGCGGACATAAAGAAGGTTTAGAAACCGCGTTGCCAAGCGGTTTGAGCAACCCGTACCGAGCAATCGAGCATTCTCCCAACAACGTTGGAGAAGCCGCAGCCCGCGTTGCAAAGCGGTTCGAGCAACTCGCGCCGAGCAATCAACCGAGCGTTCTCTCAACAACGTTGGAGAAGCCGCAACCCGCGCCGCCAAGCGGTTTTGGGTAGCGTTAACGGTGAATATCGGAATCTTGCGAAAAAGGAAGCAGGAAATATGTCTCAAAAAATGTCCAGAGAGGAACTTGTTGATTTAGTTGAAACGATAATGACCGTTCGCGATAAAAAAACGGGGAAATTGTTATCCGAGGAAGAGCACGACAAGTTGGTGTTAGAATTTGAAGAAAATATAAATCATCCGGGAGGAAGCGACTTGATATATTATCCCGAGTTGGTTGGATTGCCGCCGGAGCCAACGGTTGATGAAATTGTGGATTTGGAGATGCAAAATAATATTTTCGGAGAATTGGAGTGACGCCGCGAATTTAAACGTATCCGTCAGCCGATACCGCAGTATAAAAGCCGGTAACCGCACTACAAAGTGGCTTACGGCGATAACATAACAAGAATATTTTGAGGAAGTGAAAAGATGATAGGTAAGAAAAAACCGGCGCAAAAACCGAGCGCTGCAAATAATCGGCAGCTTGTCGAAAATTCTCGGAAAAGCGCTTCGCAAAGCGGTTCCGGGAGCACCGAAAGGGGAGTTGCTCCCTCGAATTCCGCGAAAAAACCGCCTGTCAAAAGTGCGCAAAATCCTCAAAATTTGAGCAAGAATTCGCAGAATAATCGCGTTTCACAAAATCGTCCAAATCCCGCGCCAAATCGCGATGTTCGCGCTTCGGCAAATCCTCCCAAAAGTCCGCAAAACAGCTCTGCAAGCGGGAGAAGCGGGCTTGGGTTGGATAAAAACGCGGCAAATCGCGCAAACCCCGCGAAAACCGCGCAAAACAGCTCTGTAAGCGGGAAGAGCAAGTTTAGGCTCGGCAAGAAACCGAAAAAAGCGAAAAAGCTCGCGAAAGCACCGCGCGTTACTCCGAACGGCGCTGCGAACGGTCACACCGCAAACGCTCAAAATCGTACTGCCGCGCAGCCGCCGCGCAGCCCCGCAAAGCCTGTTAATGAGCAGGCTCGCAAGGCTGCCGACAGGGCTGCGCAAGCGAAAACGCGTGCCGGCGCTCCCGAGAAAAAGCGTCCCTATCGCGGCGGAAATTACACGCTGTATTTTGTTTTGGCGGCGATTGTGGTCGGCATCGTGATGGCGATTTTGTCAAACACCGTGCTGTTCAAGTGCGGCACAATCGAGGTTACCGGAACAACCCGCTACACATCCGAGGAAATTATTGCCGCGGCGGGTGTTAAGACGGGTGAAAACCTGCTGCACATTGACGCGAAAAAGGCTGAAAACGGCGTGATGAGCGCGTTTGCGTTTGTGGACAAGGTGAGCGTCAAGAAGAGTTATCCGACGAAAATTATCATCGAAATCACCGAGGCGCAAAATTGGTTTGCGCTCAATCAGGGCGGGAAAACTGTTGTTATTTCGCGCGGCGGAAGGGTGCTCGGGGCAATTTCGGCGGACGGGCTGGTTGTCGTGAAGGGATTTGAGGCGGAGAGCCTTGAAACGGGCAGTCAGCTTTCCTCAAAGATTGACGCGAAAAACAAGATTATAATGGAAATTTTCGAGACCGCGGAGAAGGTTGGTTTGGCGAATGTCACCGAAATCGACCTCACGGACCGTTTTTCCATCAAGATAACCGTTGACGACAGAATTGTCCTCAACCTCGGCTCGTCCGTTCAGCTCGAGAGCAAGCTGCGCGTCGGACAAGCGCTGATTGAGAAGGAAATTGCCGAGGACGAGCGCGTTTCCGTGCTGTTGACCAATCCGGAGAAGGTTGCCGTCGAGAGCCTCTCGCGCGGGCAAAATCCTGTTCAATCATCAACCGAGAAGCCTGTTCAAACGGAAAGCTCCAATAGTCAGCAAAATTCTGCGGAAACACCGTCCGAGCAACCCTCGGAAAATTCTTCCGCTG
>CAZKBF010000012.1:0-22501 GCA_964551225.1 uncultured Ruminococcus sp. | reverse complement strand
AATTCTGCGGAAACACCGTCCGAGCAACCCTCGGAAAATTCTTCCGCTGAACAAACCTCGGCGGGGGGTTGACGATAAGCGAAAGCGCTTTACTAAAGGGTTTGCGTGGACAAGCGGGGTTTTGTGCCGATGAACAATAGTCAGCAAAATTCTGCGGAAACACCGCCCGTGCAAACCTCGGAAAATTCTTCCACCGGACAAACCTCGGCGGGTGGTTGACGGTGAATGAAAGCGCTTTACAAAAGGTTTTACGGGAACGAGCGGGCGTCGGTGCTGTTGACCGAAAGTCAGCAAAATTCTGCGGAGACACCGTCCGAGCAACCCTCGGAAAATTCTTCCGCTGAACAAACCTCGGCGGGTGGTTGACGGTGAGCGAAAGCGCTTTACAAAAGGCTTTGCGGGAACGAGCGCGTTTCCGTGCTGTTGACCAACCACGAGAAGTTTGCCGTCGAGAGTCTCTCGCGCGGGCAAAATCCCATTCAATCATCAACCGAGAAGCCTGTTCAAACGGAAAGCTCTGATAGTCACCAAAATTCTTCCGAAGAACATCAGATTTTGCAGACTTCGACAGGTGAATAAAATTTTTTCAAAAAAAGGTTGCAATTTGGTTTTAAATGTGTTATAATAAATAGTAGTGCTTTATATTAAATGATTTACAAGTTGTCCGAAAACGGTTTTGATGCTGTTTTTCGGATATCGTTTAAATGCGTCATCGAGCGCGGCTATATAAAATTCGGGGAGGAAAAATGTAATGAGCTTTGAAGTAGATAGTTTTGATGATGGATTTGAAGTGAACGACGATTTCAGCGTTGCGACCAGAATTATGGTATTCGGCGTCGGCGGAGGCGGCGGAAACGCGGTTTCTCATATGGTTAGCTCGGAGATTGGTGACGTTGATTACGTTGTGGCTAACACCGATGTTGCCGCTTTGCGCAGCAAGGACGGAAGCAAAATGAACCGTATTCAGATAGGCAGAAAAACCACTCGCGGTCAGGGTGCGGGCAACGACCCCGAAAAGGGCAAGTCGTCCGCAGAGGAAAGCCGTGAGGAAATCGCAAAGGCGCTCAACGGTGTTTCTATGCTCTTTATCGCGGCAGGTATGGGCGGCGGCACGGGTACGGGTGCGGCACCTATTGTTGCGGCGATTGCCAAGGAGAAGGGTATTCTCACGGTTGGCGTTGTCACAAAGCCCTTTGACTTTGAGGGCGCGCAGAAGATGCAGCAGGCTATCAAGGGCATTTCCGAGATGAAGCAGAATGTTGACGCGCTCATCATTATCCCGAACGACAGAGTAAGACAGCTCAAGGGCAGCAATATCACAATCAAGAACGCTTTTGAGAAGGTCGATGAAATTCTTTGCAAGGCGGTTACGGGTATCATCACTTTGGTTCACGGAAGCGGTTACATAAACGTGGATTTCGCGGATATCTGCATGGCTTTGCGCAACAGCGGTATTGCTCACATGGCAATCGGCTCGGGCAAGGGCGAGAAAAAGTTCGACGATGCGCTTGATGAGATTTTCAACAGCCCGCTTATCGAAACCTCTATTGAGGGTGCGAGAAGAGGCTTGCTGAACATCAGAGTACCTGCGTCGGATTCTGTTGGACTTGAGGAGTTTGACGTACTCACGAAGAAGATTGCCGAGAAATTCAATCGCGATGCGAAATACAAGTTTGGTGTTGAGTTTGACGAGACTCTTGCCGAGGACGAGATTTCGATTATTGCGGTATTCACGGACTTTGACGAGGAGCCGGTTAAAAAGCCTGCTCAACAGCCGAAGAAGGCTGCTCCGGCGGATGCGCAGAGTGCTGCTCCCGTGCAAGAGACGGTCGAGAAAGCTGCTCCCGAGACGCAGCCAAATCCTGCTCCCACGGGAAGCGTTGGCGGCTTTGGATACAGCGAGTCGCAGGACATCGAGCTTCTTATGAGAAAATTCCAGAACAACAAGGACAACTGATAACCTTTGAATCCGAGTCGAAAGGCTCGGATTTTTTGTGCAATTTTTTGAATCTGTGGGATTTCGAGTAAAAGTTTTGGCGAAAGAACCGGATTTTGCGGGAAATTTTGGCTGTCTGTTGTGCACAATTCGGGGTTTCTGCGAAAACCGTGCGATTTTTCGGGCATCGAACCCGAAAAATCGCTTTCACGATGTCAAGTCTGTTGGTTGAGCTGGATTTGCTTGAGGTGTTTGCATTTTCGCCGGCATCGAACCGGCGAAAATGCGCGGGTTCCTTCACGCGCAGACCGTGCGCGCGAAGGAACCCGCCTGTTAAGATAAGTTTGCGAAATGGGGTTTGCGATTTTTTTGACGTCCGTCAAAAAAATTTGGCAATGGTCGCGAACCGGTGGATAAGTCGGTTTGCTGATTTGAAGAAAGCGAAAGCGTTTTTTTGAATTTTTCGCTTCGCTTCAGTATTGACGCTTCGCTCCAGTGCCTCCGGCGGCCAAGAACCTTTTTCTGAAGAAAAAGGTTAGGGAAACCGAAGGTTTCTCGGGGACATTTCAAAAAGACTTTTATCCGTGCACCGCGAAGCGAAAAGGGTGCAGCGTCACGCTGCCTTCGCGGTGCTTGAAATATGCTCCTCAAAAATTCCCCAAACTCAACAAATTTGCAAAAAGCCCTTGCATTTTTCCGCATTTTGTTATACAATATATTATAAGTAGTATTATGCTCAAAACAATTTCCATCAAAAGAGGTTAAAATATGGACAAACTCACGGCATTCTTCAAAAATGTGTGGTTCAGACGCGGTGTTGCGGCGCTCTGCTGGGGCTACACGGCGTTTCTGATATGGGTTGCGTGGCTGTGCTTCGGCTTTCACTTCGAGTTCGAGAACCCCACTCCGCTCTTCGTGCTCTACCTTTTCATCAATATCGTCGCTTTCGGTCTGCTTATCTTCACGCGAAAACAGGTTATCACGCAGGTCAACGCCTACGTCTTGCCGATTGTCGCGTTTTTGATACTGATTTTCGGCTTCGGAAAATGGTACATCACGACGCCGCCGCTGGTTGTTGTCATCGCGTTTTTCTTTATCAACAGGTCAAACGAAACCCTCAAAACCGTGCTCGGAACAATGTATCTGCTGATGTACGTCATCGGTACAGTCGGGTTTATCGCGATGCGTATGTTTATGGGCAACATCACCTTCACGCTCGATGAAAACGGAAGTCCCTCGATAAGCGAGCTGGACTTGAGCCTCCGCGACCCCGATTACGAGATTATTTCCGAGTCGGGAGATTACCGCGTGGTGCGTTATATATCGAAAACGGGTGACCGCGAGATGGTTTCCTATTACGTCGAGGACGCGCGCGGTGACGTGGATATTCCGCTCGGAATCTGCAAAAAGGTTGCGGGCTGCCGTCACCTCCACACCGCCGTTTTCACGGACAAATCCAATAACCATATTCGCTGGGCAACTCAAAAGGTTGACGGGAAAACGGTTGACGTGCTTTATGTGGAGGGAATTTTGCGCGAAAATCCCTACCTTATCAAGAAAATCGATACCGAAAGCTCGGACAGCTCAAGCAGCTCATCTGTTAAATCAAGTTCAACTTCATCAAGCGATGACAGCAGTTTAGTTGATGAAAGCAGTTCTGTTGACGAGAGAAGCTGATGACGGAAACAAAGCAAGGGGAGGATTGTAATGGAAGATACGTTAAAGCTCGTAGGACGCACCTCCAATGAGATTTTTTTGCTGCGCTATCCGTCGTCCGTGCTGGATTTCTGCGGGTTTGATTTGTCATATTTTGCCAAAAGCGCGATTGACGCGTGCAGCGAGGCGCAGAAAACCGGCAAAATCAACCCTGATGTTTTCGCGCAGCTGCGCCGCGATATACAGAACGCGCATTGCTATATCGAGCACAATATTCGGACAACCTACGAAAAGGTTGCCATAGACTGCTGGATTGACTACCTCTGCCGCCGCGACAACATCGGCACCGGAACGCTCTGGAACCGCTATATATCTTGCCGCACGCCGTTTGACAAGCTGGTTTTCTCGCGGCTTTGCGAGTTCCGCTACAACCGCGCGATAAACGAGTGGCTGAACATTGTGCGCGTTCAGGATTACGCCAAGAGCAAGATTGACTTCGTGTTCACCAAAGACGTCAAAAACGCGAAGGAAGCTGCCTCGCGCAGAAATTACTTCGATTTAATGTTCAGCGTGACCGCGCAGGAAATGGGTTGTCGGCTGGAGGATTTGGGTGAAATCAAGGTGTTTTCCGTCGGGAGAACGCCGAGCTCGCCGTTTATGTTCTCGGCGATTTCAAAGGACATCGTGCGGCACGTTCTCGCGGATTTCGACTACTCGGACGATTACTCGGACATCGGCGACTACCGCGAGATTTCCGACCAAATCGCAATGGACGCGTTCGCGAAGATGAGAGCGGGGCTGCCCGCGGAGCTTTCGAGCTACAACATCGTTCGCGGGAAAATGGAAAATTACACCGAGAAAATCTATATGCCGTGCAGCCTGAAGGCTGTCGTTGACCTTGAAATTGACGCGATAATCGAGAGCGGCGGCATTTTGTGCCCGTGCAAGCGCTGCGGGCGGCTGTACCTGAAAAACGCGGATTACAACGAGGATTACTGCCGAACCTACCTCACAAACGGCAAAACCTGCCTTGAAATCTACCGCGAGGAACACCCCATTCAGCGCATAACACCGACGCTTGAGGAGAAGTGCCGAAGCGTGACCGACGAGATTTATTCGCGCGTGGGAACGACGATGAGCACGAAGGAGTACGAAAATTGGTACACCTATATGAGCGCGATGAAGGGGAAGGTTGACACGGGCGAAATCTCCGCGGAGGAGCTGAACTCGTTCCTCGACTACTCGCTGAACGTGGATATTTCGCGCTCCAAGCCGATTGTCGAGGTGCCGAAGCGCGAGGAGCGACCGTCGCGAGAGCGCGTTGTAAAGCCGTTTGTCCCGGAGAGGATTTCGCGCAGCGAGCTCACTCCGCCGAAGCCCGAGCCGAAAAAGCCCGAGGAAGAGGAGGAGCTGCCGAAGGACGGATTTTTCACGTCGCCGACAGTGTTCCGCCGCAAAAACGAGGGACAGCAGATTTCGCACATCATTCGCGGCGGCGAACCGCGCGGTGAAAGTTACACGAGAAATCCAAATCCGCGCGATTTTCAGCCGTTTGCGCAGCCGAGTTATTCACCGCAGCCCGAGTTCCCCGAGCGCAAAAACGTTGAGGAAAACCGAGTTCGCGCGGATTACCACGAAGCTCCCGAGCAGCCGAAATTCGGCGGAGATTTCGTGCCGTTTTCTTCGGGCAACGAGAGCGCCTTCGCCGAGGATTTCCCGCACGAGCAAACTCGTTTCGTGAACCAACCTTCCGCTCCCGAAGCCGCAGATTTTGGTCAACCGACAGATATTTTCGATAAACACGCGGGCGCGGCGCAGAATTCAGCCGCAGTTCCCGATAAATACACAAATGCTGCACAAAATGCAGCCGAGGTTTCCGATAAACCCGAAAATGTTCCCGAAAAAACACCTGAAAAGCACGAGCAAAAGCCAAAGGTTATCAAGAAAAACGCGGCGGCGATTTCGGCTTACGGGAAAATGTCGGGCGCACCCGTCATGACAGCGTCTCCCGAGGACTTGTTCTCCACGAGAACCGAGGTTGACGAGAAGCCGACAGTAAGAGCTCCCGAGGAAACACGCGTTCCCGAGGAAACAAACCGCGCTGTTGAGCCAAATTTGCCGAGTGAACAGGATTTTCCCGACGACGAGCCGTTTCGCGATATCGGAAGCATTTTCGATATTCTCGAGCAGTCGGAGAGCGATTTGAGCGGAAAGCCGCGCAAGAACAGATATATTGACGAGAACGAGCCGTCGCCCGAGTGGGAGAAGAAGCCGCGCGAGAGTGTTCCCAAAGAGGTCACGAAGGACAACGCGCCGAGCGGTATCTGGACGGAGGACAGAAATTTGTTCGGCAACGACACGCAGTCCGAGCTGGATATGCTCAAGGAGAAAAAGCACTCCAAGACCAACAAAACCCGCCGCTTGTACGACGTCATTATGCGCGAGCCCGACGACAACCCGAATTTCCGCCGCAAAAATTGACCGACGCACAACAAAATCCGTGCACAAATTGAATTTAAAACAAATGCCGCGAGGTGATTTTTCGTCACCGCGCGGCATATATTTTTTATGTACTGTTGGCAAAAGTGCTTACTCGGCGTTTTTCTCGGACATCTGCGAGATTTCCGCCAGACAGTTTTTGCAGATATTCTTCCCCTTGAAAGTTGTGATTTCACCCGCGTTTGAGCAAAACGCGCACGCAGGCGAGTACTTTTTCAGGATAATGTGGTCGTCCTCAACGTAGATTTCAAGGCTGTCCTTTTCATCTATGTCAAGATTTCTGCGAAGTTCTATGGGAATAACAATACGCCCGAGCTCGTCCACCTTGCGAACAATTCCTGTTGATTTAACCATTTGTCTTCCTCCTATTTTGATTTTATTGACAACCCTCGCGGGTTTCATTTCCTCTTTACTGCCTTATTTTACCATATTTCGCTAATTTTGTCAATACTAATTGACAAATTTTAACAGAATTTTAATGTATATGGAAATTATAGAAATAATTGGTATAAGGCTGTTGCCGCATTAACAAAGGGTTTCTCGACAGACTGACTTGACATTTTTCGACAACAGACATTTATAGGAGCCTTTATGAAAATTATACTGATAGTAATACCCGTTATTTCGTTCATTTTCGCGGCAATAAACGGGCGAATGGGCGAGATGTCGGAAAGCATTCTCGCGAAATCGGGTGAGGCGGTGGAGCTGGTTATCTCGATTTGCGGTGTAATGTGCTTTTGGTGCGGGCTGATGAAGGTTGCCGAGAAAGCGGGGCTTCTCGAGAAGCTGTCGAGGCTGTTGTCGGCGCCGATTGGCTGGCTTTTCGGGGGAATTAAGAGGGGCGGGAAAGCCGCGGGACTGATTGCGATGAACCTTGCGGCAAATGTGCTGGGGCTGGGAAACGCATCAACCCCGCTCGGGATTGCCGCGATGAAGGCGATTTCCGAAGAGGAGCGCGCGGGCGAAACCGCGACCGATGATATGATAATGCTCGCGGTGCTGAACACGGCGAGCCTTCAGATTATCCCCGCAACCGCCGCCGCGCTTCGTTCCGCAAACGGTGCAGCAAAGCCGATGGACATCTTGCCGTGCGTGTGGATTGTGACGGCGTACTCGGTGTTCATCGCGGTGTTCACGGCGAAGATGTGCGCGAAATTCTCGAAAAAGCGGGTGTGAGTGTGATTGATTACATTGTGCCGACGATTGTGGTGGCGATTTTCGTCTATGCGGCGGTGAAGAAGGTTGACGTTTTCGCGGCATTTTGCGAGGGCGCGGAAAGCGGCTTGCGGACTTGCTTCGAGATACTTCCCGCGCTGGTTTTGCTTATCGTATGCATCGGTGTTTTTCGGGCAAGCGGCGCTGTGGAGGCGCTCACAAAGCTGCTCACGCCGCTTTGCAATGCCGTAAATTTCCCCGCGGACGCAGTGCCGCTGGTTATTCTGCGACCGTTTTCGGGAAGCGGTGCAATGGCGGTGTACAACGAAATCGCTGTACAGTGCGGCGCGGACAGCTTTGCGGAGCGAGTTGCGGCAACGCTTATCGGCTCATCGGAAACAACTTTTTACACACTTGCGGTATATTTCTCGGCGGTGAAGGTGAAGAAAACGCGCTATGCTGCTGCGGCAGCACTCTCGGCGGACTGCACGGCTTGGCTCGTGTGCGGGGCGGTTGTGTACGCGTTTTTTGGTGCGGGGTGATTTTGTGAAAATACCGACGCTTTTTCCGTTCAGGAAACGCGCTGAACCGCTTGACGAGCAGCGCGAGGTTGTCCGAAAAGAGTACTCAAAGCTGCTCGAAAAGCTCTCGGATATTCGCAGAAATTTTGATTTTGCCGAAGAGGAGGCTTGCGTGGACGCGCTGATTTTCGAGGAAAACGCTGTTGTTAAGCGTCTTGAAAAGCTGCTTCGCGAGGCGAAGGAGAGCGGGTTGTCAATCGAATTTTACGAAATTGTGAAAAAATAAAAGTTGTATATTTGCGGAATTTTTGTGTAAAATATGACTGCGGTGAAATCCGCGAAAAGTTTCATAGGAGGATTTGTTATGTCTAACCAGAACAATCAGAACCAGCAGAATCAGAACAATCAGCAGAACCAGCAGAACCAGAACAACCAGCAGAACCAGAACAAGCGCTGATTGAAGTCAATATTTAAACCGCATTCAAGCGGTTTGCCGGGATTTTCTCCCGGCTTTACTTATTTTTAAAATTTTTTGCAAAAACCGCTTGACAATTTGGGAGAGTTGTGGTATAATATAAAAGCTGAATATGTGGAAAGATGGCTGAGCTGGTCTAAGGCGCACGATTGGAAATCGTGTAACGGCTAATACCCGTTCAAGGGTTCGAATCCCTTTCTTTCCGCCAGAGTTAAACCCTCAAAAACAGCTTGGTTGAGCCATTTTTGAGGGTTTTCTCTTGCCTTTAAACACTTTTTACCCTTTAATTTACCCTTTACAGAGCGGAAATATCGTCACAAAATCTGTAAAAAACAACACATAAAATCAACACATAATTTCATAGTGCTGATGAATATGTATAATAAATATAAAACGCGTCTGGGACGTGTGGACGTGTAAATCCCGTTATAATGCGGTTTGGGAGGGTATGCAAGGTGCGTGTATGGGCGCGTATAACAAAATGTCCTGTTATCCAAAATATGGATAACAGGACGCTTTTTATTTGCCTATGGTAGAAATATATTTTTCCATTCTGTCCGCGCTCTCTTTTTTCATTCGATCCGAAACGTGTCCGTAAACTTGCATTGTGAATGCCGCGGTTGCGTGTCCGAGGTTTTCTTGAACTGTTTTGATACTATCTCCGTTCTGCAATGACAAAACTGCGAACGTGTGACGAAGATTGTGAAAACGGCTGTCGGGAATGCCGATTTTCTTTGCGATGGCTTTGTAGTTTGCCAGTACCGTTTTGTGAAGTAAGTGCTTTCCATTCTCATCAACGAAAACCAAATTCATCGGATTGTCTGCCGTCGGTAAACATTTGAGTTTTTTAAATATCTCAAAAATCGAGTTGGGTAATTGTTCAATGCGGCATTTGTCGTTTTTCAGCGGCGCGAATTTATACTCGCCGCCTTTTTTCTTCTCGCAAATGAGTTGCTTCTCAATGTTTATTGTGTGTTTCTCAAAATCCACACAATCCCACGTCAGCCCTAAAACCTCACCCTCGCGCATACCGGAAAATAACGTAACCTTGAATAAATCCTCGTACTTGTGACCTTGAATTTCTTTCAAGAAGTTCGCTATGTCATTGTCGGTGAGTGGTTCGATTTGCGGCTTTTCAACTCTCGGCAGCACGACCGCCTCCGCGGGATTAAAGCGTATGTAGCCTATTTTTTGAGCGATCTTCAACGCTTTGTGAAGTACTCCGTGACAGTTTTTCAGCGACTTTGGCGAAAGAGGTTTGCGGCTTGTTTCTCCCGCCAAAATGTCGTTATAGGCTTTCTGTATCATCGGAGTGGTGAGTGCTGTGAGCTTTATTCTGCCAAGCATTGGTTTTAAGTGATTTGTGCAGTAGATCTCATAGGATTTTTGAGTAAACTCCTTGACGTTTTTGTTGTATTCCGAAAGAAATATATCAAGCCATTGTCCAACCGTGAGTTTGGACGGTTCGGTGAACACACCGTTATCCAAATCGGAAGTAATCTGCGACAGTTTCTTGCGAACTTCCTGTTGTGTCTTGCCGTAAACGGACTTTTGTACTTGCTTACCCGTGCGCATATCTCTGCCGACCGTGTACCGTGCTTCCCAAGTCCCGTCTTTGCGTTTACGAATTGAGCCATTTCCTTGTGCGTTCCTTGACATCTTCGCTTACCTCCTTTGATAATATTTCGTCCTTGTCCGCGTTGGCATATTTCTCGCGCATAACATTCAATCGGTCTATGATATTCATCATAAGCATACCTTTAATTTGGTTTGCATATATAACCGTATTTCCTGCGATTACAAATTTCGATTGGGTTAACAAATCGTGTGGGTCGCCGAAATACGCGTTTTTTTCATCGAAGAACAGCATTTGTTGAATAGAATACACTAATTCCTCATCTTCCAAAACAAGGCTTATTGCGGCAAGATTGTTTCGAGCATTATTCTTTCGGAGTTCATCTTCTTCAAATTTGATTTCACGACAATAGTCGTGATTTTCTATTTCCAATGCCAGTAGAGCCGCGTCAGACAGGTGTGTCTGCTCCTTTAGGCTGTGCAGCTCTTGAATTGGCGTTTCGCTCCTCGCAAGCAAGTAATCGGTTGAACAATCGAGCTTTTCCGAAAACCGCTCAAGCAAGGTTATCGAATACGGCAATTCATCGGTGATGTACTGTTTCAACGCAGAAATGCTGATTTGACATTCCTCGGCAAATTCGGTCTGCGTATAGCCCATTTGCTTTATGCGCTGTTTTAGTATTGTACCCTTGGTTTCCATTAGTTTACCTCCATAAAGTCATTTTAATAGCTTTTTATATCGCTATAACATTAAAATGGTTATAAAAAAGCTCTTGCAAAAGCTGTTTATTTGTGGTACAATTATATCACAAGAAAACGAAATTGTCAATAGGCTTCTTAAAATTTATTTGACTGGGGAGGACTTTTATGAAGAAAGAAACAAATCGGACGGAGATACCTATGCTGATGAGTGCCAAAGACATACAAGAATTGGGTGTAAGCCGTGCTATGGCATATCAGATACTCAACCGTAACGACATTCCCATACTTAAAATCGGTGATCGAAAAATGGTAAAGCGCGAGGATTTTATGGCTTGGCTCGACCGTCAAATCGTAAATTCCCCCGTTGTTGAAAGCTGTGATATCGATGAGCAGCGATGAGTGGTTCGCAAACGGCAAGGTTGACGAGTTGGCGTTTTGTGAGGAATTTGTTGAACAAAGACGTATGAAGTGCGTCGGCGGACGGTTTTATACGGTCGACGGCGAAATCGAACCTAACAGGATAAAGGCGGAGATAGCGGAGCGGCTTTTTCGCGGCAATATCAAAACGGGCGTCGCAAAAAAGACTGCCGCGCTTTTCGACGCGCTGAAATTGTTTTGTTTCAGCGAACCTTTTCCCATTTCGCCGAATATAATCCATTTGCAAAACGGCACGCTTAGCGTAAACGGGGATTTTTCGCACCAAAAAGAGTTCTGTGTTAATCGGCTCAACGTAAATTATAATCCTAACGCCAAATCGCCGAATTGCTTTATTGATTTTCTTTCCGAGCTGCTGGAAGATGAGGATATTTTCACATTGCAAGAGTATCTTGGCTATTGTCTGATACCGTCAACGAAAGGACAGACCGCGCTGTTTTTGATTGGGAACGGCGGAGAGGGAAAAAGCAGAATAGGCGTTGTACTAAATGCTATATTCGGCAACGCAATGATTACGGGCAGTTTTCAGCGAGTGGAGAGCGACAGGTTTTTTCGATATAATTTAAAGAATAAGCTGCTAATGGTTGATGACGATTTACAGATGTCTGCGTTGATGTCAACAGGGTATGTCAAAACGATTATTTCTGCGGAAACGCCGATTGACGTTGAGCAAAAAGGTCAACAGTCGGAACAGGCGCAGCTTTTCTCACGCTTTGTGTGCTTTGGAAACGGCTCGCCGCAAGCACTATATGATAAATCCGAGGGGTTCGCGCGGCGGCTCTTGATTTTGTCTGTCAAGCCTAAATCGCCAAACCGAGTTGACGACCCGTTCATTGCCGAAACTTTTTTGACAGAGAAAGACGAGATTTTCTTTTGGTTTTTTAAGGGACTTCAGCGGCTTATTGGAAATAATTATAGGTTTACGGTTTCAAAAAAATCACTTGAAAATCGAAATTTGGCGGTTGATGACGACTGCAATATTGCATTTTTTCTTGAGGATGAGACGGTCATTATTTTTGGCAACGAGTTTGCCGCATCGAGTAAGGCACTTTATTCCGTATATTCCGAGTGGGCGAAAGATAACAATTTCACTGCTGAAAAAAGTCAAAACTTTTCGGCGTGGCTTAGGAGAAATCAGGATAAATATCGGATAAAGTACGATACGAATATCGAAGATGAATGTAGAAAACGTAAGCGCGGTTTTCGCGGTATTGGATTATTGAAATGAAAGTGCCGCGAATTGCAGCTTGACGACGCGGAGAACGAAGACCTCATAGGAGCACATCACATCCAAGTGGTCGACGACGGCTAGGCGGGGGAGTCCAGAGGGGGCGCAGCGTCCCTTTGGCGAGTTACCATTTTTTAGCGCCCCGCCGCGTTAAGAAAAATGGTATAACTCGCTACACCATTTTGGAATGGTTGTTTGCAGCCGCTTGAATGCTGCAAATAACCGTTCCGAAATGGCGTGAAGAAAGCGCGAAAGGAGTTACAATGGCACATCTTGCAAAGTTTACGAAAGCGGCTTGCGGTCATATGTTCAAGCACTACGAAAGAGCAAAAGAGTTCAATTCTGAAACGGGACAGGTCGAATATATTAAATTCGCGAACCAAGAAATCAACCCGCAGCGCACTCACCTAAACTATAATCTCGCGGTTCATCAGACAATGCGGCAAGGCGATTTTATCCGAAAACGCTGTTCCGAGGTTAAAGTGCAAAACCGCAAAGACGTGAATGTAATGTGCAGTTGGGTTCTAACCGCCCCAAAGGACTTGCCCTCATCGGAACAGGAGAGCTTTTTCAAGGCAAGCTATGAATTTATGGCAAACCGTTATGGAGAGGAAAACGTCATTTCTGCTTATGTTCATCTTGACGAAACAACGCCGCATATTCACTTTGCATTTATCCCGATAACCGAGGACAAAAAGAAAGGCGGCTACAAGGTTTCGGCAAAGGAAGTAATAAACAAACGAGAATTACAGGCGTTTCATCAAGAGCTTGATAAACATTTGGAAAAGTCTTTGGGATATTCTGTCGGTGTGCTTAACGGCAACACAAAAGACGGAAACAAGTCTATTTCAGAACTGAAAGAAAAAAGTGCTTTGGAACAAATCGAGAAATTGCAGAATGAAGCTGTAATTGCTCAAAAAAGGCTCGATGAGCTTAACGGGCAAATTCTCTCGGCAGAGGAATTAAAGGCGATTGAGGGCAAAAAGTCCATCGGCGGCGCGTTGAAGAACGTATCGTGGGAGGAGTGGCAGTCGGTAAAAGCAACCGCAGAGCAAACTGTTGCCGAGAATGAAAAGCTGAAAGAAGAAAACAAGCTGTTATCGAGCGAAAACAAAGGTTTGAAAAAGAAAAATGAAAGTTTGACTTATGAATTAAAAAGCTCGTTTTCTAGCCACAACCTAAAACTATTATCCGAAAAAACGGACAGGCAGAACCAAATCAACCTCTTAAAAAGTGCATTAAATTTGGACACCAAACACGAGAGCAATTATGACGAGCTGAAGCGAGAATTGATACAGCGCGGGTATTTACACCCCACCTCGCAAAGCCGCAAAAGATAGGAGGAGCTTTACGCGACTTTCGCGACTTCAAATAAATGCAAAATCCGCGCAGTTATACGATTTACACAACTTACACGACTTTATTCCAACTTCCAAGATTTTTCTTTTCAATTTTGAAAATAATTTTTATAATCTCGAAATAAGGCTTAATATCAAGCATTTATCTTGAGAAAATCTACCCTTTAATTTACCCTTTACAGATATTTTACATAGCAAACGGAATGAATGGATATAATTGGTAATTGGCTTAACCACGAGCTTTTTTAAACATATCGAACGTATGAATATGTATAAAACCTGCGATTATATAATTCGAATCCCTTTCTTTCCGCCAAAAACTCGGGCTTTTAGCCCGAGTTTTTTTCTGCGTTTTTGGATTTTTCGCAGGTGGTAGAATGTCACACTTGCACGAAAAATCCAAAATCCGCGGTGCTCTATCTTGCTTTGGTGTATTCCATTTCACCACTAGTTTCTGCTATGGGCAATTTTTGTGCCCAAAAATGAATTTTGCACAAAAAAATCCCGAACGCGTGGTGCATTCGGGATTGTATTTAATATGAACGGTCTTCGGCGATTTTTCCCACAATTCTTCCGATAGCGGTTGATAGTGTATATAGAATAAACGTTAATATCAAAGTGCCTGCAAACCAAAAAATGTTGAACGATTTGAAAGAGTCCTTAAGTATTGCCGTTTCCGCAAAGAAAATACATACGCACCCGATTGTCATAACGTTAAGGCAAATCGATGTATATGGGAATTTTGTAATAATCGCGGCAACTCCAAGCGCTGTTGAATAAATCGCCGGAGCCAATGCGTATCGGAGCATATCCCATATCCAATCCGACAAAGGTTCTCCTGACATAAGATTGTAGCACAAAAACCAGTAAATTAACAGGAATATAGGTATTGAAACGAAGAAAATTGCGCTTTTAATCCGTCGTTGTTTTGCTGATTTTATGGCATAAGCTTGAATTCTCTCGTTACTTGCGATAACCTCGGAACGCCATTTTTCGTAAGCCGTGGCAAAATCGCAGTTTTCCGAAAAGTTTTTTGTACTTCGGGCTGTGTTGTAGAACTTCTCCGCTTGAGCAAAGCAGTTGTTGGAAACGCGGTAATCCGTGAAATTTTTCGTAATGGACGCGGCTAAACCCTGCCAAACGCGGTAGTCCTTTCCATAGGTTGCTATAAGCTGCGAGTAAGCGGCATAAGCGTCGCCGTAATACTCGTTTTTAAGAAGTGTTTCCGCACTTTCAAGACGCTGAACAAGCTCTGAATCATAATCGCGGGAAATATGGGTGAAGCTATGTCTGCCGTCAAGGGAAACCGTGTTGCAGTATTCGCACTTCAGCGTTCCCTTGTCATCAACAACCTTAAGCGGTGCTCCGCATTGCGGACAAATAGCGGACACTATTGTTTCATTTTCGGGCATATTTTTTCCTTTCGCTTTTCAAAAATTACTATGAACCGTTAGTTAAATATTATCACAATTTTGCCAAAAAGTCAACCGCTTTTGCCTTTTTTCGGCAAAAATCCCGAACGCGCGGCGGTCGGGATTGTTTTATCAGCCGTTTATAGCTTTGTACAATTCATCGTAATTGTCGGGGGAGTAGGTTTTACCTTTGTAGGTGATTTCTGCCATGCAGCCGGCAAATGCGTCTTTTCCTATTTCTGTAACGCTATCCGGGAGTGTTACGCTTGTAAGTCTGCTGCAAAAAATAAACGCATTCTCTCCTATTTTAGTAACGCTGTCGGGGATTGTTACGCTTTTAAGCTCAAGATTGTTAAAAGCACTTTTTCCTATTGTTGTAACGCCGTTCGGGATTATTACGTTTGTAACTCCCACGCAGCCTACAAAAGCGTCTTCACCTATTGATGTAACATTTTTTCCGTCAATTTTTGCCGGAATCCTTATAACTTCATTTTTTCCATTGTATTCTGTAATTTCAATACCGCCGAGTTCTTCCTTGAATTTGTACTCAAAATCGCTTGCAGGCGATTCGGGTATCGCGCTGTCATCGACCAGCGGTTTAGAAGATATGCTTGTAGAACCGCTCGTCGTTCCCGAAGAGGTTTTGCTGTCATTGCACGCGGTAAGGGTGAGGAGCAGTGCCGCCGCAGTAACAGCACTTAAAATTTTCTTGCTGATTTTCATAATATTTTTCCTTTCCATAAATTGAAATTAACATACAAAATTATACCATAATCTGAACAATTTGTCAAGCCGGTGCGACCGGCAGCGTATTCCGTCCCTAGTTTTATCTAGGGGCGATTTTTGTGCCCGAAGCTGACAAATCCATAAAGTCACAAAAAGAGCGCCCCGCAGGACGCCCTTTCTTATTCAATTTTACTTCAAATCCGCACGCATTTTGTTCTTGAACACGACAATCGAGAGCACCAAAACAACCAGCGCATATCCCGCGGTTATCGCCAGATGAATGAAGAAATCACCCGAGAAATCCAGCGCGCACGCCATTCTTGCCGCTTTTACGCCGTGGAAGAAGGGGAGGACGTTGCAGATATCGAGGAGCACGCCGCCGGTTGCCTCTGCGTCAAACCAAACGCCGCCGAGGAACGAGCCCAGCGAGATGATTATCGAGCAAAGTCCGGGAGCGGCTTTTTCGTTGAACAAAGTGCCGAAAAACAGCCCGAAGCTCACCATCAAAATCATTGTCGGCAAAAGCGCAATCACCGCAAGCAGCAGTCCGAGCGGGTTCATTGAAATGCCCACAATAAGCGAAACTATGTACGAAAAAATCAGCGAAATCGCAACCTGAATTACCGCCAAAATTCCCATCGGAAGTATGTAGCCCGCGATGAAGTCACCGCTTTTCATAGGTGTTGCGTAAAGCCTTACCAAAAACGCGCCCGAGCGGTCTTTGGCGATGGAGAGGCTTGTGAAAAGCATCACGAAGGTCAAGCCGAAAAACGCGATTCCTCCCGCGAGGTTGTCGATTCTGAACACCGTCATACCTGCCTCGGCGGGAATGCTCTCGTTTACAAGCGTCATCACGACAAGCATTACCAGCGGAAATCCCAAGCAAAAAATATAGCTCAACGGGTCGCGGATTATCTCCAAAAAGTTTCTCTTTGCAAAAGCGTTTATTTTATTCATCTTGCCGCCTTCTTTCCGTATTTTTCGGCGATTGCCACAAAGCTCTCCTCGAGACCTTGCTTTCCGCTCAACTCCTCAAGCTCTGCGAGAGTACCGAGCGCGGCGATTTGCCCTTCGAGCATTATAGCAATTCGGTCGGCGAGATGTTCAGCTTCTTCCATATGGTGAGTTGTGAGAACGATTGTGATTTTGCCCTTGAGCTCCTCGACAACGCTCCACAAATCACGCCTTGCCAGAACGTCCAGACCGAGCGTAGGTTCATCAAGAAACAGCACCTTCGGCTCGGAGATGAGAGCCATCGCGATTGACAGCTTGCGCTTCCAGCCGCCCGAGAGCGTTTTTGAGCGGGAGTTGCGAACTTCCTCCATATTGAACAGCTTTATCATTTCCTCGATTTTCGCGGTTGTTTTTTCCTTTGAGTAACCGTAGATTCCGCAAATCAAGCGAAGGTTCTCGAAAACGGTGAGATTATCGGCAACAGCGGTGTCTTGGGGGGAAATATCGATAATTTCCTTGACCGCCTGCGGTTCTTTTATACAGCTTTTTCCGCAGACGAAGCACTCGCCGCTTGTCGGCTCGGACAGGCAAGAGAGCATACGAACGGTTGTGGTTTTGCCCGCGCCGTTTACGCCGAGCAGAGCGAAAAGCTCGCCCTCGTTGACCGTCAAATCGAGCTCGGAAACCGCGGTTTTTGTTTTATAGCGTTTCGTGAGCTTTTTGGTTTCAATCGCGTTCATTTTTTACCTCACTTTCGGTTGGGGCAATCAGCTGTGGTTAATCTCGGGGATTTTCACGAGCGCAAGACCTTTGTCCTCGTCACCGAGCAGCAAAAGCGAGTCTCCCGCCTTCAGCCCGAACACCTCGCGCGCCTTTTCGGGAAGGGCAACCTCGCCGTTCTCGTTCATTTTGGTGAAACCGAAGAGGTGCTTGCCCTCGTCGGGCTGCGGAGGCACGGTTGTGGTGAGATTACGCGCGAGCGCGTCTACGGACATATCGTACAAATCCGCGAGCGCAATCATATTCTCGATATTCGGAAGCGACGCGCCGCTCTCCCACTTTGCGACAGCCTGCCGCGACACACCGAGCTTTTCGGCAATCTGCTCTTGCGTGTAGCCGTTTTTCTGTCGGAACAATTTCAGGTTGTTATAAGCAAATCCCATATTTTTACCCCTTACCTATTTAATTATAACGCAATTATTTTGGTTATTCAACCAAGAGGAGGTTACAAAAATGTTAATTTTAGTTGCGTTTTGAGCGAAATATAGTCTGCAACTAACAAATTTCTCTCAAATTAAGGCTTTTCATTCAGCCTCCTGCGGACATCGCCGAAAACCTCATCGTGGGACAAACGTTTGTCGGAAGCTGCGGCAAGTCTGTCTGCTTCATCAAGCTTTGCTTCGGTGTTTTCCGTGAGAAGCGAGTACTGTTCAAGGCTCATTACAACCATAGTTCCGTAACCGTTTTTGGTTAAATAAACGGGCTGTCCGCTGTTAACAACGCTTTCAATTTCGGGAAACTTATTCCGCAAATCCGAAACAGGTCTTATCTGAATCATAATTATTCTCCTTTCGCTAAATTGCGCTTTGCCTTATCTTTATTTTATCATAATTTTATCTTAAAGTCAATAGCGGAAATAAAAAAACACCGCACAAAATGCGGGGTTGAAAATGCTGTCAAAAATCGCTCCACAAAGCGAGATAGTCGCACCGCGGCTTTTATAATTTTCGCGCGAAGTGCGAAAATTATAAAAACGCAGAAGAGGACGGTTCAAAGAACCGTCCTCAAGTGGTGGGCGCAGGTGGATTCGGACCACCGAAGCGAAACGCAACAGATTTACAGTCTGCCCCCTTTGGCCACTCGGGAATGCGCCCATTTATTAAGTCGTGAATTGAGAGAGTTGGAGCTGGTGAACGGACTCGAACCCCTGACCTGCTGATTACAAATCAGCTGCTCTACCAACTGAGCTACACCAGCATTTCGCCCTCAATTTCTAACGACTTGTATATTATATCACATTAAAATTCGTTTGTCAAGGGGTTTTTGAAATTTTTTTGTTTTATTGGCTTTTGCGCGGAAAAGTGACGCAAATCGGCTTGTACAGCCGTTTTGCGTATCTTAATAACAAGGGTGTTCGGGAAAATTTTTTTGATTTACGCCCGAAAAACACGTTTTCGATGCTCCTTATTTGTCAAATTTGTCAATGGGCGGGATTTTGTTGCGATTATCGTTCATTGCTTTGATGATAAGGAACAGTATTTCCTCGGCGTATTGTCTCTGCTCGGGCGTGAGGGCACAGAGCATTTGGTTCAGCATCGTATTTTCCGTGTAAAACTCCGTGCCGTTTACAATATAATCAGTCGTGACGTTCAGCGCGGCGGCGATGTTTCGCAGCGTTTTCACCGTCATCGACTTCCTGCCCTTCTCGATGTCCGAAAGAAACGTCACCGAGATGTCGGCGTATTCGGCGAGCTGTTCGCGCGTCAGCTTTCTGTCCCTTCGAGCTTTTTCGATGCGCTCGCCAACTTTTTCGTTCGTTTCCATTTGACGCACTCCTTTCTTGTGCTTATATCTTATAGTTATAGTATAACAAATTCTATAGAAATAAAAAAATATCTAAAGTTGTAAAAAACTTTCATCAATAGTTACAAAAATAATCTTTAGTTATTGACAAAACGCAACTAAAGTTGTATAATATCTTACAGACGAGAAATTCGTCGAATAATATTATTATGGAGGACTTGGTAATGAAATTCAGGAAATTTGCGGCAGCTGCGGCTGCTGTGGCGGTGCTGGGTGCGGCGGCGCCGGTTATGGGATTGACAAACCCGCTTGGCGTGACTGCTAGCGCCGCGGAAATGAAACTCTTGACAACCGACAACGTTTTTGACAAATACGATAGCGTGATGTATTTGGGAGAGGGCTATTATGTGATGTATAATGGTTACAATGCCGGCGCAGAAATCGTATATTGCGGAACCGATGTCATCGACAGCTGGCGCAAGACGGGAAAGCTTGAGGTAAAGACTGTGTCCTGCGGTACCGATATCAGCGGAATGACCTTTAAATCGGGCACTATCAACAAGAACGGCGGTATTGTTAAGCTCGTTTCAACTGCTCAAAACGAAGACGGAATGAGTATTGGTATCTGCCATGTGTTTACGCTTGACAAGGCGAAAAATGAGTTCACCGAGGCTTATTCATATCAGATGCCGAGTATCTGGAGCAACGCTTCAAGCAGAAATGACGGTTATAGCTTTGTTGAAGATAAAAAAGACTGGCAAACTAAGGAATATACTTATTCCGTGTACGACACCAAAGGAAACAGGACGCAGAAAACTGTTTCTCCCAAGAATTATGACGGCGCAGAGCAGTTTGAGAGCGATTTGGTTTCTTTCGTTGAATGTTACGGTGAAGGAAAATATGTCGGCTTTGCGTGCGTTGCGGATTATGCAACAGAAAAGTCTTTGACGATAAGTGAATCGTTTGAAGCGCAAACATTTTTATACGAAATAAGCGGCATCAATAAGGACGGAAGCCTCACGCCGCTGACCGAGGTGCGTAGTTATGGTAATGAAATAATCCCTGCTCTCTTTGGAGGAGAGAATTTTGTTGCGTGGAAAAACTATGAAGACGGTTGCTACTATGTTATGACTCTTGACGACAACAAGACCTATAAGCTCGAGAGTAATGATAAGTTTAATTATATTGCCGAGGTTATCGGGAAAAAGGTTGTCGTGGAAAAACGCGGTATTGGTATGCCCGACGGAGGTTATCCTCGGATGGTTTTTGACCTTGAAACAGGCAAGATGCTCGCCGAAGATGAGCGCAGTATGACCTCAAACGATGGCGGAAAAATATTTACGTCAAAGGCAAAGGGTTATGATGGCGAATGGCGCTATTTTGACGAGAACCTCAAGCTGCTCGGCTCTTTCCCCGACGCAGGCAGCTTTATCGAGGGCAATCAGTACGCTCCCGTTGTTCAGGACGGCAAGGGCTGGCTTGTTGACAGAAATATGAATCAGGTTTCCGAGAAAATCGACGCAGTTGGCTGCACAACTCTCGGCAAGGATTTGTTCCGCTTTAAAACAAGCGAGAGCGGCGACTATGTTTTGGTGACATCTTCCGAAAGCGGTGCCGTTGATGTTCCCACTACTCCCGAAACGCCCGAAAAGCCCGTGAAAAAGGTTGAGTTCAAGAACGAGGACGCAAATGCTGTTGTTACCGCAAACGAGGGCGCTGTTCCCGAGGGCGCGGAGTTTGCCGTAAAGCCGCTCGCCGATGAAAACACCGAAACCCGCTCGTTCTTCGACCTGTCCTTCACAAAGGACGGCGAGAGTGTTCAGCCGAAGGGTGAGGTTGCCGTGAAGCTCCCCGTTCCCGAGGCGCTCAAGGGCAAGGATATCAACGTTTACCGTGTTGAAACCGACGGGAAATACACAAAGCTGAAGGCAAAGACCGAGGGCGATTTCGTCACATTCACCACAAGCCACTTCAGCAAATATCTGCTCACCTCCGATACAATCGCCGATGCTGTTCCCGAGAACCCCGATACGGGCGTTATTTTCGGATTTGCTGCGATTGCAATAAGCGGCGCGGCGGTTCTCGTTTCCCGCAAAAAACACAGATAATCTTCATTTAATCCTCTTAAAAAGCGCGTCTCGAACAACTCGGGCGCGCTTTTTGCTTGTGAAAATGCTCAAATGTTGCTTTTCGGCGGAATTTATCCTGCTTTGCCGTTTTGTCGATTTGCCAATAATTTTTGTTGAAAACCAACAAAAAAATTGCTCCGATGTCAAAATTTTATCAAATGTAACGCATTACATTAAAAAAATGTACAAATTGCAAAAAAATTCAATAAAATCTAAAAAAACATCTAGCAATTTTTTGAAATTTCTGTTATAATAGATTCAGGAGTTTTAGGGCAATTTTTTCCTTGCCCGATAAAAGCTCAAATTCTATCTTTTTTAGGAGGAGATTTCCAATGGCTAAAAAATGGGTCTATACCTTTAAAGAAGGTAATATGACTATGCGCAACCTTCTCGGCGGTAAGGGCGCGAACCTTGCTGAAATGACCGAGATTGGTCTGCCTGTTCCTCAGGGCTTCACTATCACCACAGAGGCTTGTACACAGTACTACGAGGACGGCAGAAAAATCAACGATGAAATTATGTCGCAGGCTATGGAAGGCGTAAAGTGGATGGAAGAAGTCAACGGCAAGAAGTTCGGCGACCTCAAAAACCCGCTTCTCGTTTCCGTTCGTTCCGGTGCGCGCGCTTCCATGCCCGGTATGATGGACACTATCCTCAACCTCGGTCTTAACGACGACGTTGTAGCCGCTATGATTGCCGGCAACCCCGACCCTAAGTTTGAAAGATTTGTTTACGACTCTTACAGAAGATTTATTCAGATGTTCTCCGACGTTGTTATGGAAGTCGGAAAGAAGTACTTCGAGCAGCTCATCGACGAGATGAAGGCAAAGAAGGGCGTTAAGTTCGACGTTGACCTCACCGCTGCTGACCTCAAGGAGCTTGCTACGCAGTTCAAGGCTGAATACAAGAAGCAGCTCGGCACCGATTTCCCCTCCGACCCTGTTGAACAGCTCAAGCTCGCTATCGAGGCTGTTTTCCGTTCTTGGGACAACCCTCGTGCAAACGTTTATCGCCGCGACAACGATATTCCTTATTCTTGGGGTACCGCTGTCAACGTAATGCCGATGGTATTCGGTAACCTCAACGACAACTCCGGTACAGGCGTTGCCTTCACACGCGACCCTGCAACCGGCGAGAAGAAGCTCATGGGTGAGTTCCTCTTCAACGCACAGGGCGAGGACGTTGTTGCAGGCGTTCGTACTCCTATGCCTATCGCA
>CAZKBF010000011.1:0-74590 GCA_964551225.1 uncultured Ruminococcus sp. | reverse complement strand
CGTAGCCCTCGGATTTCACGCGGATAACACCGTCCTCGTGAAACGCAACAACCGCAATTATATCAAGATTTACAGCTGCCGCAAGCACGCAGCCGTGCTGGTGGTCGGTGTGATTGCCGCCGATTTCGGTTCTGCCGGAAGCGGAGAAAATTCGCACATTGCTTCTCGCGGGAAACAGCTCGGCGAAACGCTTCACTGCGCCGAGATACCGCTTTTTCTGATAATTCAGCGCTTCGTCGTCTGAACCATACAATTTTTTAAACTCCGATAAAAATTCATCGTTTTCGATACTCTGCAAAATTTCACGATAATCCAAAAAATCCGCTCCTTTCGGAATTGCCCGCAAATACAAGCACAAGCTCTCTTTCAACCGATTTTATTTTATCACACTTTTCCAAAAAATGCAATAACCACAATAGCACAAAATATGCACAAAATGATACAATTCATCTGAATTTGAAATGACTAAAAAATCCTCCGTCCTATGAACGAAGAATATTTTGAGCGTTTTTCGGGAACTATTTTATGATAGTGCCGCAGAATTTTGTGCAATTTATCGAGATTGTCAAAAACGAACATTTTTGGTTGTTTTGTACAAAAACGCTTGACTATTTGCCGAAAATATGTTATTATTTATATAAGAAAGACGCAAAGAGGTACCGAAATGATTTATACAGTTACGTTCAACCCCGCAGTTGACCTTGTCGTGCACGCCGACGAGCTGAAAATCGGCGCGACCAACCGCGCAAAATCCGAGGAAATTTACTTCGGCGGCAAGGGAATTAACGTTTCGCTCGTGCTGAAGGAGCTCGGGATAATGTCACGGGCGCTCGGGTTTGTCGCGGGATTTACCGGCGCAGCTATCGAAAACTCGCTTGTCGAGCGCGGAATTGACGCGGATTTTGTGCACCTTGAAAGCGGTTTTTCGCGGATTAACGTCAAGATAAAATCCGCTGCGGAAACCGAGTTGAACGGGCGCGGACCACAAATTCCCGAAAAAGCACTTGACGAGTTACTCGCAAAGCTAGACGAAATCGAGGACGGCGACACGCTGGTTCTCGCGGGGAGTATTCCGGCGGATTTGCCCGAGGATATTTACGAGAAAATTCTCGAGCGGCTTGACGGGCGAAAAATCCGCGCGGTGGTTGACGCAACGAAAAAGCTGCTGCTGAACGTACTCAAATACAAGCCGTTTTTGGTTAAACCGAACAACCACGAGCTCGGCGAAATGTTTGGCGTTGAGCTGAAAACGGTTGACGAGATAATCGAGCACGCGAGGAAATTGCAGGAAATGGGCGCAGTAAACGTGCTGGTTTCAATGGCGGGAAACGGCGCGGTTTTGCTCGACGAGCACGGCAAAACTCACATCTGCGGCGCGTGCAAAGGCACCGTGAAAAACTCGGTCGGCGCGGGCGACAGTATGGTCGCGGGGTTCATCGCGGGCTGCGAAAACGGCTACGATTACGCGCTGAAGCTCGGCACGGCGGCGGGCGGCGCGACGGCATTTTCCGAGGGAATTGCCCAAAAGGACGAAATTTTTGAGCTGCTCAAACAGCTCGGTTAAAGGGGGTTACATTATGACCGAATTCAAGGGAAAAGGCGTTTACGGCGCGGTTGCCGTCGGGAAAATCTCGGTGTTCACGCGCGCCGAAATTTCCGTCAGGCGCGAGCACATCGAGAACTGCGATGCCGAGAAAAAGCGCGTTGAAGCGGCAAAGGAAAAGGCTCTCGCGCAGCTCGGTGAAATTCACGACAAGGCGCTTCGCGAGGTCGGCGAAACCAACGCGCAGATTTTTGAAATTCACCAAATGATGCTCGAGGACGACGATTACAACGAGTCGATTGAAAGCATCATCGACACGCAGAAGGTGAACGCGGAGTACGCGGTCGCCGTAACCTCCGACAATTTTGTCGAGATGTTCTCGGCAATGGACGACGCGTATATGCAGGCGCGCGCAGCTGACGTCCGCGATATCTCAAACCGGCTTATCGCGAATCTATCCGAGTCCACGAGCGAGAGCGCGCAAACCGCCGACAAGGTTATAATTTGCGCGGACGACCTCGCGCCGAGCGAAACGGTTTCGCTTGACAAAGAGCGCGTGCTCGCGTTCGTCACCGCGCACGGCTCGTCAAATTCGCATACGGCAATCCTCGCGCGAAATATGAACATTCCCGCGATAATCGGCGCCGGAGATGAGTTCCTCGCCGCAATTAAGGACGGAATGAACGCGGGCGTGGACGGCTACACGGGCGAAATTTTCCTCGAACCCGATGAGGAAACTGTTGCCAAATTGCTGGAAAAACAGCGTGCCGATGAGGAGAAAAAGCGGCTGCTTCAGGAGCTGAAAGGCAAGGAAAACGTCACCCTCGACGGCACGAAAATCGATATTTTCGCCAATATCGGCAGCGTCGAGAACATCGGCGCGGTGCTTATGAGTGACGCGGGCGGCGTCGGGCTGTTCCGAAGCGAGTTTTTGTACCTCGAGAACTCCGACTACCCCACCGAGGAGCAGCAGTTTGCCGCTTACAAAAAGGTGCTCGAGGGAATGGCGGGCAAAAAAGTTGTCATCAGGACGCTGGATATCGGCGCGGACAAAAAGGCGGATTATTTCAAGCTGGATAAGGAGGAAAACCCCGCGCTCGGCTATCGCGCAATCCGAATTTGTCTCACCCGCCCCGAAATCTTCAAAACGCAGCTCCGTGCGCTGTACAGAGCGTCGGTTTACGGAAACCTCGGGATAATGTTCCCGATGATAACGAGCGTTTCCGAGGTTGAACAAATTCTGGAAATTTGCAAGAACGTCCGCGAGGAGCTTGCAAAAGACGGAATAAAATTCTCGGAGAACGTTGAGCTTGGAATTATGATTGAAACGCCAGCCGCGGCGATTATAAGCGACAAACTTGCGCCTCTCGTTGACTTTTTCAGCGTCGGCACAAACGATTTGACGCAGTACACGCTTGCGTGCGACCGCCAAAATCCCAACATCGAGAGCTTCTGCGATACTCATCACGAGGCTATTCTGCGGCTGATTGAAATGGCTGCGCAAAATGCCCACAAGCACGGCGCTTGGATTGGAATTTGCGGTGAACTCGGTGCGGATACCGAGCTTACCGAAAAATTTCTCCGAATGGGTATCGACGAGCTTTCCGTTTCACCGAGCTTTGTTCTCAAGGTGAGAGAAAAGGTTAGAAGCATCGATTTGAGCAAGTGAAATGAATTTAATTGCACAAAATCCTGCAAAAAATAAAACGCCGCCGAGCCAAAAGCCCGACGGCGATTTTTTAGTTTACTTGGTGAAATACTTTACCGCGTTATTGTAGCAGATGTCCTGAACAATCGTTCCGACAAACTCAACCTCGTTCGGGTACTCGCCCTCCTCGATGAGCTCGCCGAGCATATTGCAGACAATTCTTCTGAAATACTCGTGGCGGGTGTAGGAGAGGAAGCTGCGGCTGTCTGTGAGCATTCCCACGAACTTGGAGAGCAAGCCAAGCTGCGAAAGCGCAGTAAGATGCTTCTGCATACCGTCTTTCTGATCCAGGAACCACCAAGCAGAACCGAATTGAATCTTTCCTACCGTGCCGGACTGCTGGAAGCAGTTTTTGATAGTAGCAAGAACCTCATTATCTCTCGGATTAAGGTTGTACAGAATTGTTTTGGGCAGCTCGTTCGTGCTGTCAAGCGTGTCCATCAGCATCGACAGCTTCTTCGCGAAAGTCTGGTCCTCGATTGCATCGAAACCGGTGTCGGGACCAAGCTCTCTCATATAGCGCGCCGAGTTGTTGCGAAGCGCGCCGATGTGGTACTGCTGAACCCAGTGCAGACGCGCGTACTGCTTGCCGAGGTGTACGAGAACGTAGCCCTTGTACTGCTCGATTTCGGTCTGCGTGAGGTCGTCGCCTGCGAGCGCCTTCTTGACAATTTTGTCAACCTGCTCTTTGGTCGCGGGCGCGAACATAACAACGTCAAGAGCGTGGTCGGAGCAAACGCAGCCAACGCTGTCGAAATACTCAATTCTCTTGGTGAGAGCTTCGCAAAGGCTGTCGATACCGTCAATCTTGACGTCAGCAGCGTCCGCGAGCTTCGCGATATAAGGAACGTAGGTGGGGAGCTCGATGTTCACAGCCTTGTCGGGGCGGAACGCAGGAGCAACCTCAACGTCAAAGCTCTTGTCCTCTTTGAGGAGCTTGTGGAAATGCAAATCGTCAATCGGGTCATCGGTTGTGAAAATCTTCTTGACGTTGCTCATTGTAATCAGCTTGCGCGCGGTGAGCGTCTGGAGCTTCTCGTTGCACTTGTCGAAAATCTCCTTCGCGGTTTTCGGCGAGAGAACCTCGTTGATGCCGAAATAGCGCTGAAGCTCGAGGTGAGTCCAGTGGAAAATGGGGTTGCCGATTGCGTACGGCATAACCTCGGCGTACTTGAGGAACTTCTCGTAGTCGTCCTTGTCGCCGGTGATGTAGCTCTCGTCAACGCCGAGCTCGCGCATCAAACGCCACTTGTAGTGGTCGCCGCCGAGCCAGCACTCGGTGATATTCGCGAACTTTCTGTCCTCGTAGATTTCCTGAATGGGCAGATGACAGTGATAGTCGAAAATCGGCATATCCTTCGCGTACTTGTGGTAAAGGGTTTTCGCCGTTTCATTTTTGAGGACAAAATCCTCGTCCATAAATTTCTTCATAGTCTTTTCTCCTGATGATTTACAGAAATTAGAGTGTAACACCCGTCTTGAAAATCGCGATTTCACGCGAATTATAGCGCTCGTTCACCGTAAGCTTGCCGCTCGCCGTGTCCGCAACCAGCTTTATCAACTCGTCGAGCTTCTGCTCAAACGAATCGCCCGTGACAATCGTACCCGCGTTGAAGTCAATCCAATTCTTCTTGCGCGCGGCAAGGTCAGAGTTGGTCGAGATTTTGATTGTCGGAACAAAGCCGCCAAACGGTGTGCCGCGTCCCGTTGTGAACAGGACGATGTGGCAGCCCGCCGAAGCGAGATTTGTTACGGCAACCATATCGTTTCCGGGACCGTTCAAAAGGTTCAAGCCGTGCGAGGTGAGCTTATCGCCGTCGAAAAGCACGTCGCAGACCTCTCTCGAGCCCGATTTCTGCGTGCAGCCGAGAGACTTGTCCTCGAGCGTGGTGATACCGCCCGCCTTGTTTCCGGGGGACGGGTTCTCGTAAACGGGCTGGTCGTGTTTCTGATAGTACTCCTTGAAACCGTTTACCAGCTTAACAATCTTGCCAAACGTCTGCTCGTCCTTTGCCCTGTCCATAAGGAGCTGCTCGGCACCGAACATCTCGGGAACCTCGGTCAAAACGGACGTGCCGCCGATTGCCGCCATAAAGTCGGAAAAGCGCCCAACAAGCGGGTTTGCGGTAATTCCCGACAAACCGTCCGAGCCGCCGCACTTCAGACCAACCTTCAGGCAGCTCATATCCTTTTCAACGCGCTTGTCGTTTTTAGCCTTGTCGTAGAGCCGTTCAAGCGCGGCAACACCCTCGGCGATTTCGTCCTCAACGTCCTGCGCAATCAAAAATTCGGTGCGCTCCTCGTTGTAGTCGCCGAGCGTTTCCTTGAAAACGTCCATACGGTTGTTCTCGCAGCCAAGTCCGAGCACGAGCACGCCGCCTGCGTTCGGGTGCTTAACCATTCTCTGAAGAATAGTGCGGGTGCGCTCGTGGTCCTCGCCGATTTGCGAGCAGCCATAAGGGTGCGTGTAGGTGAACACACCGTCCACGCCCTCAAGCTCGGGGTGCTTTTTATTAAAAGTATCGACGATAACCCTTGCCTGCGCGTTCACACAGCCAACCGTCGGGATAACCCAAAGCTCGTTTCTGATGCCGATATCGCCGTTCTTGCGCTCGTAAACCATAACCTTCGGCGCAGTTTTTGTCTCGGCGGGCGAAATCTCCTTCTTGTTGAAGGAGTATTCGAGAGTTCCCTCGAGATTTGTCGCCATATTGTGGCTGTGAACGTGCTCACCGACAGCGATATCCTTCGTAGCCTTACCGATAACCTCGCCGTATTTTATCACCTTTTCACCCGTTTTTATGGGCTTCAAAGCGAATTTGTGTCCCTTTTCGATATCCTCGGCAAGCGTCACGCCCTCGTGCTCCTCACCTTTTTTGAGAGGAACAAGCGCGACCGCCACGGAATCAAGCGGGGAAATTACAATCGTATTCTTCATATTATTCTCCCAGAAATGCTTTAAGAGCCGCTCTTTCGCCGTTCTTTACAATGCTCTCGATGTAGCCGGCAACAAGCGCCGCGTTGTCGTCCTCGTCGAGATTTTGCTCCCAAACGTCAGCCGCGCCGAGAACTTTCTTCGCCAACGCGCTGTAGTCGGAGATTGCCCAAACCTCTTTCCAGAACTCGAGGAACTTCGCGTCATCTGCGAGCTTGATATCCTCATCGCCGCGCTTTCCGCGATAGAAAACAGCAAGCGATGCCAGCGAGAACAGAATGTGCTTCGGGGACTTGCCGAACTTCTTGCGGTAGTCGTTGTAGGTGGGGAGCAGACGAGTTCTGAACTTCGTGGTGGAGTTGAGGGCAATGCTCATCAGCTCGTGACGAATGAACGGGTTCTTGAAGCGCTCGACAACGCTGTTCGCAAAAGCGTCCATCTGGTCTTTCGGCAGGTCGATTGTGGGCTTGATTTCGTCGTTGATGAGTTCAGCAGCGAAACGTCCAACGTCCGCGTCCTCGACAGACTCGCGAACCGTGTCAATTCCCGCCATATAAGCTACGGGAACGATAGCGGTGTGCGTGCCGTTCAAAATCTTGACTTTGCGCTGCTTGTAAGGCGTGATATCGTCCGCGAAAATCACGTTCAAGCCCGACTTGTCCGCGGGGAGCTTCTCCTGAACAAACGGCTCCTTCTGGAGAACCCAGAGGTGGAAAATCTCGCCCTTTACGATGTTGTTGTCCTGATAACCCGTTTCTTCGCAAATCTGCGCTGCGTTATCTCTCGGATAACCGGGAACGATGCGGTCAACGAGCGTGCTGGTGTAGTGGCAGGCGTTGTTCATCCAATCGATGAACGCTGCGTCCATACCCTTGATTTTCGCAAGCTCGTTCATAACGCGCTTGAGCTCGTCACCGTTGTGGTCGATAAGCTCGCATGGAATGATAGCCAAGCCCTTTGTCGCGTCGCCGTTAAAGTGGTCGTATCTCGTCTTGAGGAACGCGAGGAGCTTGCCGGGGAAGCTCTTCGGGCACTTTGTGAAATCGGTGTCCGATTCATCGAGAGCGATACCCGCCTCGGTTGTGTTGGAAATAACGACTTCGAGGTCCTCGCTCTTTGCATAACCCAAGAACTTGTCGTACTGCTCAAACGGGTTGATGAAGTCCTTGAGAACGTCGATAATACGCTTGCTCTGAACCTTTTCACCCTTGTCTATACCCTCAAGGCAAAGCGTGTAAAGACCGTCCTGCTTTTCGAGGTCGGCAACTCTGCCCATAGGCATCGGCTGAACAACAGCAACGTCTGCGTTGATGACGCCCGCGTCGTTCAAATTCTGCAAAATCCAGTCAACAAACGCGCGCAAAAAGTTACCCTCGCCGAACTGGAGGATTTTCACAGGTCTGTCAACTGCTTCAAAAGTGCTTCTGTTAAGGTCTTTCATTTTTGTTACCTCACAACTTTACATTATCTTTGGTTTTGTGATTTTTGATATTGATAAGGCAGACAATGCCTATAACCACCGACATAAGTCCGATACCGACATTCGAGATAAGCATCGCGATACCGAGGCTCTCCGCGCCGATTTCGGGGAAACAGTTTATCATAATCAGCATCGTCGGTATTCTGAACACGAACAGCCGCGACAGGTTACACACCATCGACAGCTTCGTCCAGCCAATTCCGTAAATCAGTCCGTTTACTGCGGAATTGACGCCGAGTGCGATTATGCCGATTCTCTCGTAGGAGAAGATTTTGTTAATAAGTTCCGCTTTTTCGGGACTTCCGTTTGCAAAGAACGCGGAAAGCGGTTCTCCGAAAACGGTGAGCAAAACAAACCCGATTGACGACAGCACAAGGTTTACCGTGAGCGTGCAGAAAAACAGCTTAATCATACGCGAATAGTGTTTTTCGCTCAAATTGTAGCTCACAACCGACGATTCCGCGTCCTCCGTGCAGTTTGTGATGCTGGTAACGCTTCCGCTGATGTTGTTGGAAACACCGAGCGCGCCGGGAGCTTCGTCGCCGTAGGTCATCGCCATGGAATTTACCAAAACCTTGCCCATCGAAAAAACAAATTTTCCCAAAAACACGGGAATAGACAGTGAACAAAGCGGCTTGAAATAGTCCTTTGTAAACATCGTGTTTTTGGGGGAATAGTGAAACAGGAAATTTTTTCTGATAAGATTTACCGCCGCGTATACCGACACCGAGATATCCGCCAAAAGCGTTGCGCCCGCAACCATCGTTGTGCCTAAATTCAGCATACTCACGAAGATTACCGTAAACGCGAGCTTTATCGACATCGACATTATATTCACGAACAGGATATTCACCGTCGCGCCTCTTGCCTTTTCCAACCCGAGGAAAACCGAGTTGAACATCGAAACGCCGATTGAGATAATCTGCACGCGGAAATAGCCCAAACCGAGATTTATCAGCTCGTCGGTCAAACCCGCGATGTGCAGAATACCGCTCGCAAATATCTCCAATACCGCTATTATTCCCAAAGCCGAGAGGAAAAACAGCGTCAAAGTCGTGTTGGCAACTTTTTTCGCCTTGTCGTACTCGCCGCGCCCAATCAGCCTTGACACGATAATCGAGCTTCCGGTTGAAAAACCTCCGCCGAGAGCCGTGAACAGGTTCTTGATTTGGGAAATCATAACAACCGACGACAGCGCGTTGTTGTCGCTCTGCGAAACGACAATGGTATCGATAATTCCGCTAAGGTATGTAAAAGCGCTCAGTGCCATAAGCGGAAGGGTTATCTTGAGCACCACGGACATCGGATTGCCCGTGAGAATAAACTCCCGCCGCTTACGGTCTTTTTCGCTTACGTTTGAGTTATCTGCCATTCTTCTGCCTTTTTCTGTTTTTATTCAGCAGTAAGCTGGAATTTAACGCGCTTTTCGGTTGCCTTGTCGAAGAGGTAAACGCTCTCGAAAGGAATAGCGAACTGAAGCTCCTCGTTTATCGCGGGAGAATCATGCGGGTCAACCTTAAGAATTGTTTTAATACCCTGAATGTCAACGTAAACGTTGGTGTTATCGCCGAGCAGCTCTGTGAGCTCAACCGCGCAGTTAATCTTGAACGCCTTGCGAACGTCCTCGTTCTTGCAAAGCTTGATTGCCTCGGGACGGAAGCCGAGAACGAGCTCCTCACCCTCGTACTTGTCGATAGTACTCTTGTCGGCAATAGCATAGAGGTCGATGATGTTGCCGTTGATGTTGAGCTTGCCGTCTCTTACCTTCGACTCGATGAAGTTCATCGGAGGCTCGCCGATAAAGCCCGCTACAAACATATTTACGGGGTTGAAATAGAGGTCATAGGGTGTTCCAACCTGCTGAACGTAACCGTCCTTCATAACGACAATTCTGTCAGCCATTGTCATAGCCTCGGTCTGGTCGTGGGTTACATAAATGGTTGTCGCGCCGGTCTGGCGGTGAATTTGGGTGATTTCGGAGCGCATCGTAACACGCTGTTTAGCATCAAGGTTAGAAAGCGGCTCGTCCATAAGGAAGATGTCAACCTTGCGGATTATTGCGCGTCCAACCGCGACTCTCTGTCTTTGACCGCCCGAAAGCGCACGCGGGAATCTGTCAAGATAATCGGTAAGACCGAGAATTTTTGCCGTGGTGTTAACTCTCTCTTCGATAACGTCGTCATCAACGCCCTGAAGCGTCAAGCCGAAAGCGAGGTTATCGTAAACGGTCATATGCGGGTACAACGCGTAGCTCTGGAAAACCATCGCAACGCCGCGCTCACGCGGGCCCTTTTCGTTAACTCTCTCGCCGTTAATGAAGAAATCACCCTTGCTGATGTTTTCAAGACCTGCTATCATACGCAGAGTGGTTGATTTTCCGCAGCCCGACGAGCCTACGAAAACGATAAACTCGCCCTTTTCAATCTCCAGATTGAAATCGTGTACGGCGTGAAAGCCGTTCGGGTAGATTTTGTTGATTCCTCTTAATGTTAAAAATGACATAACGGTACTCCACTTTCAAAAAAATTCTATTCAATAACCGCGTGGCGATTATTTGAGGTCGAGATTGCCAATATTGTCCATATCATCGTAGGTCTGGTTTTCGCCGCACATACCCCAGATGAAGGTGTAATTCGAGGTAGCGGTGCCGGAGTGGATTGACCACGAGGGCGAGATAACCGCCTGTTCGTTGTGAAGAATGATGTGGCGGGTTTCCTTGGGCTGTCCCATCATGTGGAACACGATATTGTCGCCGGGAACCTCGAAGTAGAAGTAAACTTCCATTCTTCTCTCGTGGGTGTGGGAAGGCATTGTGTTCCAGCTGTTGCCGGGAGCAAGCTCCGTCATACCCATAGCGAGCTGGCAGCTTTCGCAGACTGCGGGGTTGATGTACTGGTTAACAACGCGCTTGTTCATATTCTCGTCAGAGCCGAGAGGACGGTGAACAGCCTTGTCCTTGGTGATGTAAACCGTAGGATAGGTCTTGTGCGCGGGGCAGGAGTTGATGTAGAACTTCGCGGGATTTGCCTTGTCGTCCGACTTGAAGACAATCTCCTTGGTTCCCATACCGATATAAATGCCGTCCTTGAAATTGAGCGCGTACTCCGTGCCGTCAAGAACAACAGTACCCTTGCCGCCGACGTTGATGATACCCATTTCGCGGCGCTCGAGGAAATACTCCGTGCCGAGCTCCTTTGTAGAACCGAGCGCAAGCTCCGTGTCAACAGGCATTGCGCCGCCCGCAATCATTCTGTCCTGATGAGAATAGGTGAGCGCGATTTCGTCCTTAACGAAAACCTTGTCGATGAGGTAGTGCTTACGCAGGGTTTCCGTATCGTAATGCTTTGAATCATCGGGGTGATTTGCATATCTGATATCTAAAGTCATTGTTTTCTCCTTAAATAAATTGCTTTATGTGAGCAACAGCGGCGGGGATATCCTCGCCTGTTGTGCCCTCGAAAACGAGATTTGCGTCGGGACAAACCTTTCGGATTTCGGGGATAATCCTCGAGTAATCGAAAATGCCCTTCCCCACGCCAACCTGTTTGAGCGAGCCGTCCTCGGCGATTACGCAGTCCTTGATGTGGAACACCTGAATGTTGCCGCCGAACGTTTCGAGACCTTCGTGCAGGATATCGTACATTTCGTTGACATTCGATTTGTCAAGATAGTTGTACAAATCGAAGATAATCCTGATATTGTCGCGACCGATAGCCTTGACCGCTCTGTCAAGCGTTTTGACGTTCCAGCAAACGTGCCCGAACGCGCCTTCCATACCGATAAAAGCGTTGTGGCTCTTGGCAAAGTCCGCAAGCTCCGAAAACGTTGAGATAACTCTCTGTACAGCTTCTTCGGTGCGGTTTTGCGGGTGATAAGTCCACTTGTCGCCGTTGTAGGAGCCGGTTTCCGAGCCGACAACCTCGCAGCCAAGCTCGTGGCAGTGCGCGAGATAATCCTTGAAAACCGCCTTTCCGTTCGCGATTTTCTCCTCGTTCGGGTGAACGGGATTGAAATACGCGCCGATAAGCGGAACGGTTTTGCCTGCTTTACTGAAAACCGTGCTGAACGCCTCGGCGCGCTCTTTGGTGATTGCGCCGGGCGTGTAAGCAACGTCGTCAAGGCATTTGTACGCGACAAGCTGAACTCCGGAAAGTCCCAGCTCGTCGAGACGTTTCACGATATTTTCCTCGCCTTTTACGCCCAAATCGTGGGCGCGAATAAACAGCTTCATTATCTCTGAACGCGTCCTGAAGCGTCGCCGCCTGCGAGAGTTTCAACTTCCTTGCGGGAAACGAGGTTGAAGTCGCCGGGGATTGTGTGCTTGAGCGCGGAAGCAGCAACGCCGTATTCGAGCGCAGCCTTGAAATCCTTGCCGTCAACCAGACCGCAGATAACGCCGCCCGCGAAGGAATCGCCGCCGCCTACGCGGTCAACAATCGGGTGAATGGAGTATTCCTTGGAGTGGTAGAACTCCTTGGTATCTCTGCTGTAGATGCACGCAGACCAGCCGTTGTCGGAAGCGGAGTGCGAAACGCGGAGCGAAGAGATGCAGTATTCAAAGTTGTAGTCAGCAACCATCTGCTCGAAAATGGACTTGTAGCCCGCGAGCTCGAGGTCACCCTGTGTAACGTCGGTGTTGCCGGGCTTGTAGCCGAGAACGAGCTCTGCGTCCTCCTCGTTGCCGATGCAAACGTCAACGTACTGCATAAGGTTCTTCATAACCTTTTGAGCCTTCTCGCTGCTCCAGAGCTTCTTGCGGAAGTTGAGGTCAACGGAAACCTTTACGCCGTGCTTCTTCGCAGCCTTGAGAGCTTCTTCGGTAAGAACAGCAGCAGCGTCGGAAACAGCGGGAGTGATACCGGTGAAGTGGAACCAGTCAGCGCCCTCGAAGATAGCGTCAAAATCGAAATCAGCAGCGGTTGCGGTTGAAATCGAGGAATGAGCTCTGTCGTAAACAACCTTGGAAGGTCTCATAGAAGAGCCGCTCTCGAGGAAGTAGATGCCGAGTCTCTCGCCGGTCTTTGCGATGTGCTTGGTCTCAACGCCGTACTTGCGGAGAGCTGCAACAGCGCACTCGCCGATTTCGTTGTTGGGAACAGCGGTTACGAATTCAGCGTCGTGACCGTAATTTGCGAGCGAAACAGCAACGTTCGCCTCGCCGCCGCCGTAGCAAACGTCAAACTCGTCTGCCTGAATAAACTTTTCGTTGTTGGGAGTGGAAAGGCGGAGCATAATCTCGCCCATAGTAACTACTTTAGCCATCGGTAAAATCTCCTTTATAATAAATTACTTTTTCTCTACGAGGTGAATAGCAAATCCGCTGTATTCTTCAGCGAGATAGATAACGGTCATTCTGCCGTCTGCGTCGTACTTTGCGCTGTCCATATCGAACTTAACGCCCTTCTGCTGGAGCTGGAACACAGCTCTGCGAACGTTCGGAGTGGAAACGGCGATGTGTCCCATAGCGCCCTTGAACGGAGCCTTCATGCACTCAATCTGGGTGCCTGCGAACACGCTGGAGTTGCCAACCTTCTGCGCCCAGCCGAACATATCCATAAACTTAGCGGTAGTGCTCTTTGCCTCGTCCTCGTTCTGGCAGTTGATACCAACGTGAACGAGCTGGAAGTCGAGCATCTTGTTAACAGCAGCCTTGCAAAGTTCGGTGATTTCGTCCCACTTCTGCGCCTTGACAAGCTTGTCGGGAACAATCCACGAACCGCCGCAGCAAACGATTTTCTTGAATGCGAGGTAGTTGTTGAGGTTGTTCTCGTTAACTCCGCCTGTGGGCATAAACTTCATCATCGAGTAAGGTGCGGAAACAGCCTTGATGTAAGGCAGACCGCCCGCCTGCTCTGCGGGGAAGAACTTGACGAAATCAAGTCCGAGCTCGAGAGCCTGTTCAATCTGCGAGCCGTTTGCAACGCCGGGAGCAAAGGGAACGCCCTTGTCGAGGCAGTGCTTAACAACCGCGGGGTTGAGACCGGGAGCAACGCAGAACTTTGCGCCTGCCGCGATAGCCGCGTCGCACTGCTCGATAGTGAGCACGGTGCCTGCACCTACGAGCATATCGGGATAAGCATCGGTCATCGCCTTGATAACCTTGTCTGCGCCTGCTGCGCGGAAGGTAACCTCTGCGCAGTGAATACCGCCGTCGTAAAGAGCCTTTGCAAGATTTACGGCGTCATCGGTGTTTTCGAGCTTGATTACGGGAACAACGCCCGTGCACTCAAGCTGTTCAAGAAACTTTTTGTTGTCCATTTCAAATTCCTCCGAATAATTTATTCAACTTAAATTATCTGCCGAGCCAGCCGCCGTCAACAGCGATTGTAAAGCCGTTTACATAGTCCGAAGCGGAAGACGCAAGGAATACGGCAGCACCCATGATGTCGTCGGGAGTACCCCAGCGGCCTGCGGGAATTCTGTCGAGGATTGCCTCGCTTCTGTCAGCGTCAGCGCGCAGAGCCTTGGTGTTGTTGGTTGCCATATAGCCGGGAGCGATTGCGTTTACATTGATACCCTTGGAAGCCCACTCGTTTGCCATTGTCATGGTAATGCCCTTGACAGCGGACTTGGAAGCGGTGTAGGAAGGAACGCGGATACCGCCCTGATAAGAAAGCATCGAAGCAACGGAGATAATCTTACCGCCGTGACCCTGCTTTACGAACTGCTTTGCGCAAGCCTGCGAGAGGAAGAAGAGCGTGCGGCAGTTTACGTTCATAACCAAATCCCAGTTTTCAACGCTGAAATCGATGGTGTCCTCACGCTTGATAACGCCCGCGTTGTTAACGAGAATGTCAATCTGACCGAACTTCTCGAGAGCGGTGTTGATGATGCTGTCGATGGGGTCGAGGGTGGAGAGGTCAGCGCACATAAACTGGAAATTCTCCTCGCCGAGCATTTCCTGCGTAGCGGTTGAAGGAACGACGGAAACGCCGAGAACCTTTGCGCCCGCCTCAACGAAAGCCTTTGAGAAGCCCTGTCCGAGACCGGTATCACTTCCCGTTACGATAGCTACCTTACCTGCAAGACTGAATTTGTCAAGAATCATAATGTTACCTCCATAAATTCTTGTGATTTTGTTTATTAAAGGGAAAAATCCCTGTCTTACTAAAAAATACCGATTGAGCGCAGTATCGTGACATACGCGAAAATAGTGACTGTACTAATCAGGCTCGTCCACACGACAAGCTGTCCCGCAAGCTCGTCGTCCGCGTGCATTTCCTTCGCCATAATCGCGCTTGCGACGGCAACAGGCGTTGCGAAAACTCCGACATAGGTTGCGAAATGCTCGCCGGCAAGCTCGGGGAGAACCGTCATTTTGAGCAAAAGCGCGCCGCCAAGCCCGAGAATAGGCACGGCAACCGTTCTCACGAACGTACCGAAAACGATTTCTTTGCGAAGCCTTTTGACCGCCGAGAACTCAAATCTTCCGCCCAGCACAATCAGCGCAAACGGCGTGCAGATTGATTTCACGCTCTCAAGCGTTTTGTAGAGGAACGTGACGTCCGAAAACCTGAACGACCAGCCCCACATTATAAATAGCTCGCGGATACCCAGCACGGCGAGACCCGCCAGAGTGCCGAGGATAAGCGGATTTTTGATAATCCCGAGGAGAATTTTTTTGACGTTGATTTTGCCTTTTTGGTTGTCGTTGTTGAAAATCGAGAGCGTGACGACACCCAAAATGTTGAACAGCGGCACGCAAAACGCGCTCATAACGCCCGCTGCTGCGGCTCCCGCGCTCCCGAAAAGCGACTCTGCGAGCGGAAGTCCGATTATCGCGTAATTCGAGCGGAAAACCGCTTGGATAAGCGAACCGCGCTTGCCCGAGTCTTTGGTGAACGCGCACACAACGCCGATTCCGATGAAGAAAATCGCAATAACACCCAAAAGCCCGTAAAGCACGAAATAGACGTTGACCTCACGCAGACTTTTGATGTTGTAGACGTTGTAAAAAAGCATCGCGGGGAGCAAAACCCTGAATGTGAGCTTGTTTCCGACGTCGAAAAATTCCTTTTTGATAAAGCCGATTCGTTTGAGAATATAACCGAGCGCAATCAGCAGCACAATCGGCAAAACTGCGTTTGCGGCAAATACAAATGCGTCTATCATATGCCAAGCTCGATGGGCGGGAAGTATTCTTTGAGGTAGTCGCCCGTTTCCTTTATCATTTCAACAAACAGCCGTGACGCGTCGGGAACGCTCAATTTTGAGCAAAGCGGCTGATTGACAAACGCCTCGAAAATCTCGCGGAAATCGCGGTTTTTGATACCGCGGTACATATTCTCGATATTCAGGCAGTTTCTCAAAACAAGCGCGCTTACGTTCGCGGGAAGCGGCTTTGCGGTAATTGGCTTGACGCTGTTTCTTGAGAACACGCAGTTCGTTTCCACGACAGCTCCGAGCGGCATATCGCGCATCTGCCCGACATTCGGCATATTCGCGTTGGACACAATCGGCGGAATAAGCCCGAGCAGCGCCTTCATCAGCTCGACAACCTCTTCGTCGCTCTTCTTGACCTCGATTTGCTCCTCACCGTTTGCAATCCTCTCGGACTGCGCGATTTTCTCGAGCATATCCTTCTTGCGGTAATCAACTTTTGTGAGGTGATAGAGCCATTTGTCGGGTGAACTCTCGTTATCGAGGTACCAAGAGTTGTTCATAAACTCGACAAGGTGCCTGTCGCCGGCAGCCGCCAGCACGCCAAACCGCATAAACAAGTCCATCTTGACCTTGTTTCCGTAGAGGAACGGGTTGTCGCCGCGAAAATCCTGCGGCTTGAAGCCGATTTGCTCGCAGTAGCCCTCGTCGTAGTATTTATCGATAAAATCGGGCAGCGCTTTGAGCATATCTCTGCCCTCGAAATTTGCTTCGGTAATCCAAGTGAAGTGGTTGATACCGCACGCGTCGATTTTCATTTCGTGGCGCGTGGGCTTCGGTACACCGAACAGCTCTGCCGCCGCGCAGCAGAGAAATTCCTGCGCATGAAAGACCTCGTGACAGCAGCCAAACGCCTTGATTTCGGGGAAAACGTCGTACAGCGTTTTGGTGCACGCGGTCATCGGGTTTGTGAGGTTGATAACCCAAGCGTCGGGGCAGTGCGCCTTGATAGCGCGCGCGAAGCCCTCGTAAATGGGCACGGTTCTCATCGCACGAAGAACACCGCCCGGTCCCACGGTATCGCCGACCGACTGATAAATCCCGTATTTTTCGGGAAGATGAACGTCAGCCGCCATTTCGTCGAACGTTCCCGGCAAAATCGAGCAAGCCACGAAATCCGCGCCGTCAAGCGCCTCGCCCAAATCCGAATATACCTTGTAATCCCACTTTGAAACGGTATTCGGAGCGGCGTTGATTTTCTCGCCGATTTTGCGGTTACGCTCCGCCGCAGGGATATCGATATCATACAGCGCAATCTCGCCGCAAAGCCCCTCGCCGAGCGCCAAATCGTTCATAAAAACGCGCGCCCAAGCCTTCGAGCCGCCGCCGATATACGCAATTTTAATCTTAACCATTGTTCTTTCCTTTGTTCTTTATCTTTTGTTCTTTCACGAGGAACGTGAGCAGAGCCGCGATTTCTCCGATAGCCAGATACCCGAGCGGATAAATCAGACTGTCCCAACTAAACGTCTGAAAAATGCACATTGCCGCGACAAACATCACCGCAGGAATAATCGGGACAAACCACAGCTTGTTGAATTGCGCGCCGTTGAAAATGCCGATAAAGACCATAAAAAGCGGGTTTATCACAAATATCAGAATAATGCTCCAAAAAAATGCCGCATTTAAAGCTTCTTTCGGCAAAAGAGAAATGCCCGCAATTCCGAACATCACGACCGCCGATAAAATCGTGCTTATGATGATTTTTTTCGATACGCTCACGAAAATCAGCCCTTTTCCATTCTCTTGACCTCGGTGTAGCAGAGCACGAAAGGCGCAACGCCCTTTGCGTCGTTCTCGACAACAGGCTCGGAGATGTAGTACTCAAAGGTACCGTCGCGGCGCTTGTTGTCCTCGGGACCGAGTCCCGCGACAAGGCAAATTCCGCCGAGATTGAGGTCGCCGTCTTCGCTGATTGAGAGGTACTTTTTGCAGATGCCGTCAAAGGTTTTTCTGCCCATTTCGGCGTACTTCTTGTCGATAACCCCAAGCCGCGCGCCCTTCATCATCGCATACGCAATCATCGAGCTGCCGCTGGTTTCGAGGTAGTTGCCCTCTCTGCCGCCCTGGTCGACAACCTGATAGTACATTCCCGTTTCAGCGTCGGCATACTGCGAAATTCCGTCAATCGTCTCCGCGAAAATCTTGACGAGCTCGGCTTTCGCGCCCTCGTCGTCGATGTAATCGATATTATCGATAAGCGAAATGGTAAACCAGCCGATAGCACGAAGCCAAAAGCTCTTCGAGCGACCGGTTTCCTTGTCCGCCCAGAAAGCGGTTTTCGAGCAGTCGCAGCCGTGATAGTAGAGCTTTTTGTTCTCGTCGAACATCAGCTTTCTCACGTTTTTGAATTGGTTCACAACATCGGAGTAATCCTTGTTGCCGAAGTACTTTTTGAACAGCGTCGAGAAAACCTGTCCCATATAAAGTCCGTCCAGCCAAATCTGGTTCGGGTAAATCAGCTTGTGCCAAAAGTTTCCGGTATTGGTGCGGGGCTGTTCCTCGAGTTGGCTTTCGAGAAGGAAAATCGCCTTTTTGTACTTTTCCTTGCCCGTTTTCTCGTACAGCTCAAAGAGAACCTTTCCCTCGTTCACATCGTCGAGGTTAAACTTTTCCTTTGAGTAACCGCGGATTGAGCCGTCGTCGAACACATAGTAGTCGATGAATTTCTCGGCAAAATCTGCGTATTTTGTCTCACCGGTGATTTCACTTGCGCAAAGAAGCGCGGTTATCATACAGCCGTCGATGTAGTTCCAGCTGGGCTTTTTTCCCTGTCTTATGCTTTCGATATTCCACAGCGGCGCGTCGGGCGTCGAGCCGTCAAGCAGCTTGTCGATATATCTGTCAATTTTCTCGTACATTCTTACTCCTTGATTAAGGAACCGACATTTTTGGCGATAAGCGGCTCGCCGTCGTTCCCAATTATTTCAACGTTCTTCACGGTGAGCTTGTTGACGTTGTCGAAATACATACCCGCCTTGCACAGTTTAGTGTTATTGTTCTTCATAGTCGGGAAATTAGGCTCTGCCTTTTCCGCGTAGGTGAACTTGATGTTCTCCACGATAATTTCTTCAATCGGCATTTCGGGGAGACCATCGCAGTAGCAAGCGCACACCTCGCAGTTCTCACAAACCATATCCTTGAACGTGAACTTACCGAGGTAAGGTGTTCTGTCGTCAACGGGAAGCTTCTCGCGAGTTGTGTTGTACTCGGAAAATCTGTCGGGGTCGCAGCAGTTGTACCACATATTCATTGTGATAGGGCTTAAAACGCCGTTCATCTTGATATTCTCGAAAAGCACGCCGTCAATTACGGAAAGCTTGCCTCTGCCGCGGCGAGTCTTGATACGCAGACCTCTGTCGGTCTTGTTGAATATGCAGCGGTTAACGGTGAGGTTTTTCACTCCGCCAGCAATCTCACTTCCGAGCGTCAGCGCACCATGACCGAACTGCATAAGGCAGTTGCGGATAGTGTGGTGGTCGGCGGGTTTCTCATAAAGCTTTGCGAGGTCAATCTTGCCCGACTTGATTGCGATACAGTCATCGCCCACGCTGAACTTGCAGCCGATGATATTTACGTTATCGCACGCCTCGGGGTCAAGACCGTCCGTGTTGGGGCTGTCTTTAGGCGCGTTCACCGATATGTCGAAGAAGTCAATATTCTCCGAGAAATACGGGTGCAGCTGCCACGAAGCAGCGTTCTGCGCGGTAATTCCGTGGATTGTGACATTCTTGCAGCGGTTGAAGTGGATTAGACGCGGTCTTGCGATAATGCGGTCCTTCACGTTCACCCACCAGCGGCTGTGCTGAGCGTCTCCGTCAACAGTGCCCGGTCCGATAATCGTGATGTCCTCCGCATACTCCGCGCAGAGAAGTGCGCTGTGCATAGGAACAGAATTCCCTTCCCAAGTACCCGTCTGAACAGCCTCACCGGTAACAATATCTTGTACTGCTCCGGGGATAACGGGGTACTTTTCGGGGTCACCGCTGCCGAGCAAGGTTGCATTCTCCGCGAAATGGAGAGTGATATGGCTTTTCATAGCGATAGAACCGGAGAAGTATGTTCCCTCGGGGAAGAACAGCCTTCCTCCCGCGGGCAAGCAGTTTATCGCCGTCTGAATATTCATAGTATCGTCGTGAACGCCGTCGCCGACAGCGCCGAAATCCTTGACGTTAATCGCGCAAGTTTCGGTTTTGGTGGTAAACTTAATCGGCTCGTTTCCCGAAACACAAAGTGTGTACTCTCTGCCGGGTTCGAGTGAAAACAGCGAAAAGACGTTGGTGTTCGCCTTCATAATTTCGGCGTTGTCCAAAGTCACGGTGTATTCGTTTTCACAATAATACGGCAGATTGTTCTCCAGCTCAAAGCAGGCGGAAACCGAACCGACATATAAAACGTTTAACATTTTGTCTCCTTGTTATCTTTTCGAGTTTGAAACCTTTGCCTCAGCGTCGCGAAACGCCTTCTTCACCATATTCTTGATGAAAATAAAGAGCATATCATAGCCCATATAAAGCAGTCCGAACAGCAGCGGCTCAACAGGCACGGCAACATATTCGGCATTTGCCGCGGTAGAGCCTGTGATAAGTCTGTTCACAACCTCGTAGGTTTGTACAATAAAGAACAGCAGGACTGCGGCGTACAAAACGTTGAGGAAAATCGACCAGAACTTCCTCACGGTCACCATCATCCACTTGTCGTAGTCACCCTTTTCGGGCTCGAGGAACTTGAGGAGGTTGTTGACCAGAAGGTCGGTGCAGGCACCGAGACCGATTGCGAGCGCAGCCAAAAGGTCGAGGTTCTGAAGGTACATACCGAGTCCCCAAACGAAGAAGTAGCAGATTGCGCCGCCGAACCAAAACTTCACGAAAAGGATTTTCACCCAAGTGGGAATGGTTCTCTTCCAGCCGCCCTTGTACTGCTTGATTTCCTTCTCGGAAACCACGGGCGCGTTTTTCGCGTTAAGCAGCCTGTCCACAGCGTCGGTTTTGAGGTCATAGTAGTTTTTGAGCGGAGCCTCTTCCTCGGTGAACTGTTCATTTTTATTTGCCATTGAAATACACCCTAACCGGAACAAATTGTCCCTTTTTGCAATGAAAGCAGCAACACCCATTGCGGCTGATGCTGCTTTTCAAGAAATTTCTTATTCATCATCACTAGCGAGGTCGACAGCGGTCATATTGGTATTGCCCTCGACATCGATAGAGGTGTTGATCTTTTTGAGGAGCTTTGAATAAATCGGGAGGGTTGCGAGAAGAACAACAACAACGCCCACGAAAATCAAATAAGCAATCAAAGTGCTCCAAGCGTTTGCTATAAACAAGTTAGTGCCTGCTCCATAGTCAATTACGATGCGGTTTTCCTCACGAGTAAGCGCCTCGTTGATTCTTGTCAGGTAAACAACATCCATAAAGATAATGATACCCAAGAACAAGAAGGTTAATACAAGCATAGGAACCTTAGCTTTTTGACGCCTCGGGAAAGACCTCATAAAAACTACGAACGACAGGATAGAGAACAGCATAATACAGAACTCACACTGTCCCATATTGGCTGTGTTGATAAGCGCGGTCGTATCTGAAATCGACGTAAGGTTAAGCGAGAAGAAAACAAATCCTACCAGCAAGATAAACATCGCGATATTCTGCGGCTGACGCTTGATAGAAACGAGGAATTTACGAACAAATTCCTTGAACCCCTTTCTGGGTTTTGCGGATACTTGACTTTGTCCCATCTGACTTCTCCTTATAAAATACTACTAATAGCTTCGGTGGTTTCCTTATCGAAGAAATGCTTTCTCGTGAAGGAAACGTTAACCGAATCACCCGGCTTATAATTACTCCACTCGCGGAACTTGCAGGTAATCTTGTGTTTGCCGACGACACCGTTAACGAGAGTAGTCATACCGAGGTTCTCGTTTGAGAAAACAGAAACGGTGATATTTCCGCCCTGAACAACGTTCTCGGGACGAACGCCCAAAACGATTGTTTTGCCCTCATATTTTGCAAGCATCACTTTCTCTTCTGTGTTAAGGTCAACAGAGAAGCTGTCGCAATAGAGCTTGCCGTCCTGAACGGTTACATCGAACAGGTTCATAGGAGGCAAACCGATAAATGTAGCAACAAAGAGGTTTGCGGGAGAATCGTAAAGCTCAAGAGGCGTACCGATTTGCTGAACGTGACCCATAGACATACAAACAATTCTGTCTGCGAGCGTCAACGCCTCGGTCTGGTCGTGGGTAACGTAGAGCATAGTTGCTCTCAAACGCTTGTGCAGGAGCAAAATCTCACGGCGTGTTGCACCACGGAGCTTTGCGTCGAGGTTGGAAAGCGGCTCGTCGAACAAGAATACCTTAGGTGTACGAACGATAGCACGTCCCATCGCAACTCTCTGACGCTGACCGCCGGAAAGCTGGTCAGGCTTCTTGTTGAGCTGGTCGTTAAGACCGAGAATATCCGCCGCAGCGAGAACCTTCTGGTGAATTTCGTTCTTATTTTCCTTGCGGAGCATAAGCGAAAACGCCATATTCTCGTAGATGGTCATATGGTTGTACAGCGCGTAATCCTGAAAGACCATCGCGATATCGCGGTCTTTCGGGGGCATTTTTGTAACATCCTTGCCATCGATGATGAGGTTACCGTTTGAGATATCCTCAAGTCCCGCAACCATACGCAGAGTTGTGGATTTTCCGCAGCCGGAAGGACCGACGAGAACGATAAGCTCGCCGTTTTTAACATTCAGGTTGAAATCGAAAACAGCCTGAACCTTGTTGTCATAAATTTTTTCGAGATGCTGTAATTTAAGATCACTCATGATTTACTCCCTCTTGAATTTTTTTCAAGCTCAGCCTGATATTTTATAAGAGTTGTGGTTTTAATCATAGCAACAACGCCTGCGATTATGCAAAGCGCAGCGGCTGCGACCAAGCATCCCGTGCAGAAATAGAATTGGAATGAACCCATAACAGTCGGAACGGTTTCACCCTTTGCAACAAGGTCTGCTAATGCTTCGGAGGTGATGGTGGGGTCAGTAGTATTTCTTGCATTAAGCGGAATGTAGAAAATTCTGACAATCTCACCGAGTCCGAGAATCATGAGCACATAGGAATAACCGAGCTTGTAGTTCTTTACGCCCTCGGACGAAAGGAATGCTGCGAGCATAAAGACGAGGTTATACAGAACGGAAACACCGATAGTCCAGTTATAGTAGTAGCTTCCGACATCTGATTCATAAACGACGACGAAGTAAAGCGCGTTAAACACGATAGCAAGCAGAGCCAGTCCCGATGAGAGCTTGTTTTTTGTGAAACGCAGGCGGTCCTTCTTAATCAAGGCGATATTATTTGCGTTTGTCATGCTCTAACATCCTTTCTGCTGCCAATAAGACGCTGTTCTTCCTTCATCACGATAACTTTCAAAACCAAATTAACGACAAGCAACACAGTAGCGAGAAGGAGTAAACCAAACACAACAAATACGGCGTCGAACCAGAAGGTTGAGTCGTTGTAGTGAGTGTTCCACATCTCCGAGAACTCTTTCAGGGCAACGAAGTCAATCTGAAGGAATTTCTCCTTGAAATTGAGGATATTCATAATAGCCCAAACAGACGCACCGATGCTGCTTACGGCAGATAAACCAACAGCGATATAGTTACCGATGTAGTATTTTCTGCGAGAGTGTGTGCAGGTGATAAACAAAACGAGATTTACCAAAATCAAACCTATTGCAACCATAGTAAGAATACCGTTGAAATTCGGGTTTGTGAAATCATTTGTAGCGGGGTCATAGCCCTGCATTTCATAGTAAATCTGCGAACCCTCTACCATAGTGTAGGACAGATCCTCGGGATCCATCATTGTGAGATAAAGACTATCATACAAATCGGTCAAAAGACCCAAAGAATAGATAAATACGATCACGGATGCAGCGAGCATCATGAAGCATACTATCTTCTGAAATTTCATTTGTTTTTTATACATAAAGACCTTCCTTTTTATATTGATGGAAGGGGAGGGAATTCTCCCCTTCGCAACAACATAATGTGGATTCACGCGTCACGCGCGGTATCCGTTCTCGCGGTAACCGCGCCGCGCCGCATACGATTGGTTTGCCTTTAAGTGAAATTTGCTGAGACTGCTAAATTAGCCGTTAAGCTCCTTGTAGTAGTCAACAAGTCTCTGCCAAGCGAGCTGCTTGAGCTGGAGGTACTGAGTGCCCTTCCAAGTAGTGGAAACGGTGTTGAGGGTGTCAGCAGCGGAAGCTGTGCCTTCGCCGGAGAAGCCGCCTACGATGATATCGCAGAAGAGGTTGCTTTCGCCCTTGCTCTGGCTGAACTTGCCCTTAGCAGAAAGCTCAGTGAATGTAGCAATCTGGTCGTTCTCTACCTTAGAGTTCGGAAGAACGGTAGGAACGGAGGTGTACCACGGGTTAGAAGCGAGTGCGAGCTCAGGGTGCTTGATAGTGCCGAGAGCGATTGCGTTGGAGATGTAGCCTGCGCCTTCCTTACCAACTTCGTGAGTGCACTGATACTCAAACGCCTGGCTCTTAACGAAGCTCAGTGTAGAACCGAGGTACATACGAGCGTAGTTGGTGTAGTTACCCTTGCCCTTTTCCCAGAGTTCCTTCTCGGTTGCCTCTGCGATTACAGGCCACTGCTCGCCGTTGAAGTTGAAGGTCTCATAAGAACCGTCAGCCTTGGTCTTAATGAACTCCTTAGGACCATAGGACATAAGGATCTGACCCTCGGGGCTGTAAGCGTAGTCGATGAGCGAGAGAGCAGCGTTAAGCTTGTTCTTATCATCGCCGACACCAGCCTTGGAGATTGCCCAACCGTCGGTCTTAACAGAACGCCAAGACTCGGTAAATCTCATATACTTGTCGCCGGTACCATCATTCCATCTAGCAACAGGAATCATAACAGCCATATACTTCTCGCCTGTCTGACCTTCCTTGTTGAGAACAGACTGGTTGAGAAGAGTCTGAGTCTGGTTGTAGTCGTAGCTCATGAAGCCGAGGTCATTCTCGAGCTGCTTGCTGGAGTTAACCTCTGCGGTATCCATAAACGACTTAGAGATAAGACCTTCCTTAGCCATATCGTTCATCTTAACCATTGCATCATAAGTAGCCTGCTCCTGACGAGCGTCGTGGAGCTTGTTGTCGTTACCTACATAGAGGAAATCCTGACGGGACTCGAGACCGCGAACACCGAAGAGAGTGCCTGCGAAACGAACGATATCGATACGACGCTGGTTGTTGTTATCCTCACGAGAGAACAGACCGTTGATTTCGTCGGTACCGTTAAGAGTCTTTGCGTTAGAGGTTACGCAGCGGAGGAGAGCAACGAGCTCATCAACATCCCAAGCAGCGTTCTGACCGCAGAAGAGGTTGGAACGAGTGGTTCCGTAGTAGCCGCCATAAGCTTCGTCAATGTACTTACGGAGCATATTAACAGCCTCAACACCGGACATAGAGCCTGCGTCGTTCATCTTCTGAACGATGTTGCCAGCCTTGTCGTAGTCCTTGGTAACCTTTTCAACGCCGGAGCCGTCGGGCTTTACAACGTCAATCTCAACCTTGCCGGAAGTAGGCATATAAGGAGTGTAAACGGGAGTCTTGGTGTTAGCGCTTGCAGCTGCAGTGAACTCACCTTCGCCGTCGAGGAGCTTCTGAACCCAGTCAACTCTCATAAGGGGCATCTTCTCGATATCGTTTACACCGTCGAAGTACGGAGAGAAGTAGATAGCGCCCTTTGATGCGCCGGTAGTAGAACCGGTGATGGAGAGGCGAACGATGGGGTTCTTCTCGAGGTAAGCCTTGAAGTTAGGCATGCTGTCGAGGTATTCAGCGATGTTAACGAGCTTGCCGGCAGTACCGTTCTCGGTAAGGGTGCTTGCGGTACCGACAACCATATCAACCTCGTTCAGACGCTCTTTCCAGTAATCCCATTCAGCAGAAGAGTTCTTGCTTCCCTGATAAAGGCTCTCAAACTTAACGTTGAGAATCTTCTCGAGCTCCTGCCAAGTGGGCTTGAGGTCGCCGGTGTTGTAGGTCTTGCCGTCAGCAAGAGTGATACCGGAGCCAGCGGTTTCTGCGTCGAACACGATACCGGTCTTGGGGGAGTTGTAGCCTGTTGCCATACGGAGAACAGTGCCGCTTGCATACTCGAGCTTGGGAGCTTCGGGAGTAGAGGAGCTGCTCTCAGTGGAAGAGGTGCTGGATTCGCTCTTGGAGCTGGATGTGCTGCCAGTGCTGGAAGTGCTTGTGCTTCCCGGAGTGCTGCAGCCTGTAAGGATGGTTGCACTCGCGAGTACTGCCGCCAAAGTTGATGCGGCAATCTTTGATGTTTTCATTTTTTTCCTCCTTCTAGGAATGTTCTGAAATTATCTGGGCTTATACCCTTTTGTACTGCGGATAACCCGCGTCTATATCAACCGCAAAATGCGTGTTGACAACGAAAATTAACCCTTAACGCCGCCTGCGTTAACGCCCTTCGCGAAGTATTTCTGAATGAAGGGATAGATAATGAGAATCGGCACGATGGAGCAGATAATCAGCGCGTAGATAATGGAGTCTGTCGCGTAGGTTTCGCTCCAGCCGGCTAGGAACTCCGCGTCGGTGTATTGCTCGAGCTTGAGTCGGATAAATACCATCAGCGGGTGTTCGTTTTGGTTCTGAATCATCTGTCTTGCCCAGAAGTAACCGTTCCAGCGCGAAATTCCGAAGAACAGCGCGACGGTTGCGATAATGGACTTGGACATCGGGAGATAAACTCTCCACAGAACCTGCATTTCGGTTGCGCCATCGACGATAGCAGCCTCTTCGATTTCGCTGGGGACGCTCTCGAAGGAGTTACGCAGCAGGATGATGTTCATCGCCGCCATACCCATTGCGATAACGACCAGCCACTTGTCGTCCATAATACCGATTGCGTTGAAAACCTTCTTGGTGTTGATGTAGTTCAAATACTGCGGAACCATACCTGCGCTGAACCACATTGTGAACACGAGGAAGAAGTTAAAGCCCTTGCGGAAAAGCAGACGCTTCTTGGAGAGGGCGTATGCACCGAGAACCGAAAGACCAAGCTCCCAAATTGTTCCGTAGAAAGTGAGGAACAGGGTGTTGGTGTAGGAGTTCCAGAACATATTGTTGTTAAACATTGCGGAGAACGCGTCAAACTGGATATCCTTCGGGAGAAGAACCAGCTGGTTGTACTCAACCGCCTGTCTGCCGCTTATCGACGCCGAAATGGTGTAGATGAACGGGTAAAGGCAGATGATAGCGAACACCGTAAGCAAAGTGTAGCTTATAATTTTAAATACAAGCTCGGAAATTTCAAGTCTTCTTTTCATAAGTAAACCTCTTTAATAGAGAGATGTGTTGGACGCCTTGCGCGCGATGGTGTTTGCACCGATAACCAACAGCATTCCTATAACGTTATTCATCATTTCTGCGGCGGACGCCAAGCCCTTCATCGTACCTTCGACACCGTTTCTCAACGAGAAGGTGGAAACAACATCTGCTGTCTGATAGGTGTTGGGGTTGTAGAGCAGCAAGACTTTTTCGTAGCCGATGTTCAGCAGAGAGCCTATCTTTGTGATAAGCATAATGACAATAGTTGAGAGGATACTCGGCAAAACGACGTATCTCATCTGCGCCATCTTGCCTGCGCCGTCGATTTGGGCAGCCTCGTATCTCGTGGGAGCGATTGCGATAATCGCGGCGAAGAACACGATACTGTCGTAGCCGGCAGTTTCCCAAATACCGCTTATCTGGTAGATACCGCGGAAGAAGGACGGGTTATTCATAAGACCTGCGAAAGCGGTTTGCTCGTCAACAGCACCGATAGCAACGAGGAACTGCGAGAGAATACCCATACCGGAGGTCTGGGAGCCCTGCTTAACGAGCATCATAATAAGCGAGGTCATAACAACCGTTGACATAAACTTGGGGAGGTATGTAACAACCTGATAAATGCTTCGAGCAACGTTCGAGCGAACTTCGTTGAAGAAGAGAGCGATGATGATAGGCATCGGGAAGCCGAAGCACAAACCATAGAAGCTCAAAAGGAACGTGTTTCTGAACGCTCTCCAGAAATCTGCGGAAAGACCGGGGTTATTACCGCCGAAGAGAAGAGTGTTGAAGTACGAGAAGCCGGAGTAGAACTGGTCGGCAACGGGCTTAACCTCGTCGGTGACCTTAAAGCACCCCAAGAGCTCGTACATCGGGAAATAACGCCAGAAAAGGAATACGAGAATCATCGGAACCAGCATCAAATACAAACGCCAGTCCTTTGCCACCGTTCTGACAACATTCAGCCAGTGGTGCTTCTCAACGTCGTCTCGAACAACTTGTTCGGGATTTTCAACGTAGACTCCGTTTTCCGCGTCGAAAATCAGGTAATCGCTGCAAGTAGCCTGCATCTTTGAAACCTCCTAAGATTAAGAATTTATTTCAAGAATTAACCTGCACATCAAAGGACATCGGTGTCCTCGCGCCTTTTTCGTTCATCTTCTGTACGAACGAGATAGGCTTTTTGGTCTTCAAACAGTCCGTCGGGCTTTCTTGCGATGAGCACCACGAGCACCGTGAAAACAAGTGTAAGCGAATCCACAATAAAAAAATCAACAATGGCGGTAAGGTCTCCGCCGAAAATCAGGCTTATCGCCCATCTCCCAACCATTGTCCCGCAGAACGCCGTAAGGGCGAACCCCGCGGTCATAAGCCAAGAGCTTCTCACGCGCTCCTTACCGAATTGTTTAAAGAAGAAGAGCGCCAAGAGAGCCGCGCAGTTTCCTACGCAATAGATAGCGTATTGTTCGGGGGAAGCGCCTGTTGCGATGCAAAACGCCAGACCGCCGACAACCGCGTGGATAGCCGCCCAGCCGCCCCACCTCATCATCACGATGCAAACGACCGTGATTGTCGGAGAGAGCGAAAACAGCTGCAGCGGGAACCATTTTGAAGCGGCGAGAGAGGTTATTGCCTCAAAGACCGCCAAAATTACCGCCAGCATAGCCAAATCGATGGCTTTATACTGCTTTAACGATAAATTGTTCATTTGCTCAAGTCCTGTACCTGTTTTTTGGGCAACATTGCTAAAATCTGCCCATTTTCCGAGTTTTTTCGCGTTATATGTTAACGTTTACAACTATTTAAAACTGATTATTCTTATATTATCATAAAAATTACAAAAAGTCAATACCAATTTTTCACAAAACGGACAAATTTCAAAAAAACCAATCTTGTTACATCGTTTACATTCGCGATATTAAAGGGATTTTCAATAGCCTGTCAAATTTTTCGGCAAATCTTTGTTGATTTTTCACAAAAAATATTTTACCTCTTGCAATTTCCAAAAAAAGTATTTATATTATATAATAGGTATAAATTGCTAAAGGAGGCAATTATGGAAGAAATTTATTTATCGCCGAACGACAGCATTTCCGAGACGCTCGGCAAAGTTAAACCACACACGAGAATTATTCTTGGCGAGGGTGACTTTCGTGAAAAAATCGAAATTTCGGTGCCCGACATCGAGATTGTCGGTCAGGGAGCCGAGAAAACGCGGATAATCTACGACGACTATGCGAAAAAAATCGACGAGCAAGGGCGCGAATACGTCACCTTCCGCACCTACACGATTGCGGTTCTCGCGCCGCGCGTGACGTTCAAGAACCTCACCGTTGAGAACGACGCGAATTTCCCCGAAACCAAAGGTCAGGAGGTCGCGCTCACGGTTTACGCGGACGAATTTTACGCGGAAAACTGCTCCTTCGTGTCAACGCAGGACACGATTTTCTGCGGTCCGCTCCCGCCCGACCTTATTGAGCGCTACGACGGTTTCCTGAAGGACGAGCTTCGTACAGCCGATTACCAAAAGCAGATTTTCCGCGACTGCTTCATCTCGGGCAACGTGGATTTCATCTTCGGCTGCGGCGACGCGCTTTTCGACAACTGCGAGATAAAGTCGCTGTTTGACATTCGCGGTCACGGTTACACCGCCGCGCCCGCTCACTCGCTCGAGCAAAACATCGGCTTCGTGTTCAACGAGTGCCGCTTCACCGCCGAGGAAAGCGTCGCCGAGGGCTCGATTTTCCTCGCAAGACCGTGGCGCGATTACGGGAAGTGCGCGTACATCAACTGCACCTACGGCGCGCACATTTCCCCCGAGGGCTTTGACAAGTGGAACGACACCGAGCGCGATAAAACTGCACGTTTCGCGGAATACGGCGAGAAACCCGCGGGGCGCATTCCGTGGAGCAAAACGCTTTCCGAGGACGAAAAATCCGCTCTACTCGCCTACTTTTCCAAATAAACACAAAGGCAGACGCACTTTAACGTCTGCCTTTTTCTGTCAAAATCAATACTGTTCACCGAGAACCAGCGCCGCTGCATTTTTCTCGATAAGAGCAGCTCGCTTCGCGGGGATAATTTTCGCGAAGGCATCGAGCAGCGTTTTCCCGTCGATACCGAAAAGCATTCGCCCGCACTCCTTGATAACCTTCCCAAGAAGCACGATATTGCCCATACCGCCGAGCTTTTTCTCCTCGGCGAGCTGCGACGCGGGCAGCCTGTACACCTCAATATCGTTTCGGGTAATTTCGGTTGTCGCGAGGCTGCTGTCCACGAACACCTTCCCGCCCGATTTCACGCTATTTATGAACTTGTCAACCGACGGGTCGTTCATCGCGATAAGGATATCCGGCTCGGTGACGAGCGGCGAGCCTATCGGTTCATCGGACAAGCACACCGAGCAGTTTGCCGTACCGCCGCGCATTTCCGGACCGTAGCTCGGCAGCCAAGATATTTCCACGTCCTTCATCATTGCGCTGTACGCGAGGCACTTCCCCGCAAAAAGCGCGCCCTGACCGCCAAAGCCCGAGATTATGATTTCTGTCAACATTCCGCTCACCCCTCACTTTTTTCCGTCCACACAGCCGCGTCCTTGAACACGCCGAGCGGGAAATACGGAATCATCTCGGTGCGAACGCGCTCCATTGACTCCTCGGGCGACATACCCCAGTTTGTCGGGCAGGTCGAAAGCACCTCGACAATGGAAAAACCGCGCTTGTGAATTTGGTTGTCGAAAGCCTTGCGGATAGCGTTTTTCGCTTCACGGATATGCGGAACGCTGTCCACGGAAACCCTTTGAGCAAGCGCCACTCCGTCAACCTCGGACAGCATTTCGCAAACTTTAAGCGGAAATCCCTGAACAGCTGGGTCTCTGCCGTAAGGGGTAGTTTGGGTGACTTGCCCCGGAATGGTTGTGGGAGCCATTTGCCCGCCGGTCATACCGTAGATAGTGTTGTTGACGAAAATTATGGTGATATTCTCGCCGCGTGCCGCCGCGTGAACGGTCTCGCAAGTGCCGATTGCGGCAAGGTCACCGTCGCCCTGATAGGTGAAAACAACCGAGTCGGGCTTTGCGCGCTTTACTCCCGTGGCAACCGCGGGAGCTCTGCCGTGGGGCGCTTCTATCATATCGCAGTTGAAATAGTCATACGCCATAACCGAGCACCCGACAGGGCACACGCCGACGGTTTTCCCCTCGATATCAAGCTCGTCGATAACCTCGGCAACCAGCCTGTGAATAATACCGTGCGTGCAGCCGGGGCAATAGTGCGTTGCAACATCGCACAATGCGTGAGGTTTGTCAAAAACAACCGACATATTACTTAATCCTTTCGTGAATTTGCTCAATCTGCGCGAGGACTTCCTTGACGCTCGGGATAATGCCGCCGTGCCTGCCGAAAAACTCGACGGGCAGCCGACAGTTGAGCGCAAGCCGCAAATCCTCGACCATCTGTCCCTTGTTCATCTCAACGGAGAGGACAACTTTCGCGTTTTCACAAGCTTTGTTGAGTTGTTCGACAGGAAACGGGAACAGCGTCTGCGGGCGGAAAAGACCGGCTTTTATGCCCTTTGCACGAGCCGCGTTCACAGCCGATTTGGCAACTCTCGCCGAAGCTCCAAAAGCCGCGACAACAATCTCCGCGTCCTCGCAGAAATCGGTTTCAGCCATTGTGCAGGTCTGCTTGATTAACTCGTACCGCTCGAAGCGCTCATTAACGGAGCGTTCGAGGACATCGGGCTGTAAGTAGAGCGAATTTATGATATTGTGAGGGCGCTTGTTCTGGTGACCGCAGCACGCCCACGGCTTGTCGGGAATTTGCACGTCAACCGTCGGGAAAACCACGGGCTCCATCATCTGCCCGAGCAGCCCGTCCGAGAGAATCATCACGGGCATTCGGTACTTATCCGCCATATCGAACGCGAGGTAAGTCATATCGATAGTTTCCTGAACGGAAGCGGGCGCGTAGACAATCATCTGAAAATCGCCGTGACCGAGCGCCTTTGTTGCCTGAAAATAGTCCGACTGGGACGGCTGGATACCGCCGAGTCCGGGACCGCCGCGCTGCACATTTACGATAACGCACGGCAAATCGCTTGCCGCGATGTACGAAACGCCCTCGCTCTTGAGGGAGATACCGGGGCTTGAGCTCGAGGTCATTGCGCGAACACCCGCCGCGCTTGCTCCGAGAACCATATTTATCGCCGCGATTTCGCTTTCAGCCTGCAAAAACACGCCGCCGCGCTTCGCCATATTTTTGGCAAGATACGCGGAAATTTCGGTCTGCGGCGTTATGGGATATCCGAAGAAACACTTGCACCCTGCGCGCATAGCGGCTTCCGCGAGCGCCTCGTTTCCCTTCATCAGAACCTTTTCCATTGCTCACCCTCACTTTTCAACCTTTATCGCGCAATCCGGGCAAATCATCGCGCACATCGCGCAGGAAATGCACTTTTCGTTGTCCGTGCAGCCCGCTGTGTAATAGCCCTTGGAATTGTGCTTGGTTTTTTGAATTTCGATAATTTTTTTCGGGCAAACGCTCGTACAAAGCGCGCAGCCCTTGCACCTTTCAAAATCAATGCTAATCATATTCCCTCTCCGTTTCCCCCGATTCCCACGGGAACGTCACAAGCCGTTTTATCGGCAGGTGCGTTTCATCAAATTTTTCGTCTTCGGTAACACAAGTAAATGCAAGCGGCAAGCCGGTTTTCTCGACAACTTTTTCGGCGAAATCAACCGTTTGCGCGATGACTTGCGGAGTTGTTTCGGCACCGAGATTTGAGTTGTTAACAAGTGCGGTGCACTTCAACCGACACGCGCTCTCAATCTCGCGAAGCGTTTGGACAACCTCGTCCGCGGAGCGCTCGCAAAGGCGGTACATATTAAACACATAGAGCATTTCAAGCTCCCCGCCAAGCGACTTGAACAAGCTCTCGTATCGCCCTACGGGATAAGCGCCTGCGTCCGAGCCGCCGACATCGATTATCGTGAAATCGCTTTGTGAAACAATACTTTCGAGGTCAAAATTGAGCACGGGGATATCGAGATTTGTGTTCGCGTACTGCGGACAAACGAGGTTAATTCCGTGCTCGGCAAGCATTTCCCCGAAATCTGCGGTGCGAAAATACGGGTTCACGGTATCCATATCGACAACGGAAACTTTTCCCTTCTCCGCAAGCAAAAGCGCGAGATTAACCGCGAGATTTGTTTTCCCGCAGCCGTAGTCCCCCGTAAGCAAAATAACTCTTTTTTGACCGATTACCATATAATTCCTTTCAGCAATTCATCTAGTTTTCAAAACCATTATACATTGTTTTTTCAAGTTTGTCAAGGGCGTTTTGTGAACATTTTGTGTAAATTTTGTGAAAAGGTCTTGCGAAATGGGAAATTATGTGTTATAATATGCACAAGATATGTACAAGCTTTGTATGAAAGGAAAAATATGGATTACAAGGAATTTTTTGAAAAACAGCGCGAAAACAGCCGTTTGCCGAGGTGGGAGGACTTGCCCGATATCGAGCTTTATATGGACCAAGTGATAACGCTTATGGGCAAATATTTCGGCAGATTTTCCTCAAAGGACGAGCCGCTGCTCACGCCGTCGATGATAAACAATTACGTCAAGAACAACATAATCCCCGCGCCCGTCAAGAAAAAATACTCCCGCTCTCACCTGTTTCGACTTATTATAATATGCGTGATGAAGCAGGTTTTACCGATAAACGACATCGGTACGCTTATCGAAACGCTGCTGAAAACGCGCAGTGAAGCGGAGGTGCTCGACCTGTTCACGGAGCAGTACGAGGAGGAGTTCCTCAACACGATGAACATTCTCGAGAAAAACACGGAAAAGCGTATTGGTGAAACCGAGGAGGCGATGCTGTCGTTTTCGGTAATGCACGCGGCGGCGATTGCGGGCGGGAGCATTTTTTACGCGGAATACGCTCTCGGCGAGCTCAAAGGCAAGACTGCCGCTCCCGAAAAGGAAGCCGATGAGCCGAAAAAAAGCACCAAAAAAACGCAGACTCGCAAGAGCTGAAAAAACAAAGCGCAAGCCCGTTCAGCTTGCGCTTTTTGTTTATTTCATTGCGAATTTTTCGAGCATTTCCTTTTGCTTCCCGCAGCACATTCTCCCCTCGGGGCAGCTTCCGAGAACGTAGCAGCTCGGTCCGTACAGCCCGAAAAGCTCGGGGAAATCCTGTCGGAGCAGCGCCAACATTCTCTCGGAGATGCCGCGAACCTCCCACTGCGCTCTCGAGCACGCACGCAGCCGAATAAACAGCAGCAGCTCGCGCGCGTTCATTGTGGTCATCACGTCAAGCAAATTTCCGCTTAACGCGAAATACTGAATATAGCGGCGCAGCTCGTCGTTGTTCAACGCTTCAGAAAGCAGTTCATCGCACTTGGCAAGCGTTTTCTCGTAAATCTCACGCGCTTTTGGATTTTGCTCAACGGTTTTGGGCAAAACAAATTTGCGGCGCGGCGGCGCGGTTTCAATCGGCGGAACAATCACCGACTGCATACGGTGACGGACGATGTGCGTGATACCCGCGAGCGTGACGTCCTTAATCAGAAACGAGTAATTGAGTTGTTCAAGCGCGCGCGGACGCCTTTCACCGAGCAATTCCTTCGGAGTTTTCGCGCTCTCGCCTGTTGCGTTGAGTGCGATTTGGAGCAGCTTCGCGGGCTCTTTCGGCGCGTTGATGAGATCGACCTTGCCCGTTTCGCTTTCACAGAGCAAAGTCATCTGCTCTTGAACAGCGGTTTCTCCGTCAAACACGCCGTCCTCGCGCTCGAAAAACTCCTCCGCGATACACGGGAAAATCTCGCGAAGCTGCTCGATAAGCTGCTCGGCGATATTTTGGAGCTCCTCGCAGTGCTTACCTCTGCCGTTTCGGATTGAGTTTATCAGACCGATAAGCTCGCGCGCGTTCATTGTGCAGTAAAAGTTGCTGAAAAACGAGTACGGCAGCAAAAACCGCGCGTCCTCCTTCGGTATATCCAGCTCCAAAAGCTTCGCGTACGCCGAAAAAGCCGCGTCCATATACTCCTTGTACAAATCGGAGCTTTGTGCAGAGAGCTTTGGCGTGTAGTAGCCGGTGTTGCTGAAATCAACGTAGCGGCGCGATTTCACGGTAAACGAAGCGAGTCTGCTCTCGATAAAAAACTGCTCGACATAAACGGAAACGTTGGTGAGCGCGATAGTAAAAACCGCGTGCTCGATAACGGAGCGGTGTCCCGACGCGAGAACCTTTCGGATAAGACCGCCGTTTTTCTCGTTATTTTGGGATTTGAGAAAAATCTCCGCGGAGTTTCCCTCGGTTGTGGAAATACGCGCGGAAGCGGCGCAAACCGCGTCGTTGTCGGTGTTGAAGCTAATAATTTCAGCTTTGGAAACGTCGTTCATAGTTACCCCCGAAAAACAAAATCCCGACAGCCGTGCCATCGGGATAAGGCTATTTTTATTGTAGCACAAATAAGCACTTTTGTCAAGACGTTCAGCCGTTCATCTTTTTGAGCTTTTCGTTCAGCTCTTTCGCGTCGCTTCTCGCGCGGAGGAAGTTCACCAGCCAAACCGCTCCGAAAACCACAAGAATGGACGCGCCGATAATCAGCCCGTGCGCTAAACTCATTTCGGGCTGCTGGAGCTTGATTGCGCCGAGCACGATAGCCTCGATGGTGATAATCTGAAGAATTCTCCCTATAACCGCGCGTTTCGGGGAGAGCTCTTTTTTGGAGTACATAAAAAACGACGGGAGCGTGCACAAAAACGCGTAAATCGGCGGCACAAAAAGCACCTCATAGCCGAATTTCGCGTCGGGCGACAAAATCAGCCCGATAATGCCCATATCAATCGCGATAAACAGGCTGCAAAGCAAAAACGACCGCGCCATCGTTATCAGAAACTCCTTCATACTACCCCTCCAAAATCCTTTGTTTAAGCGCCTTCGCGTACATTCTCGAGATAACGATTTCCTCGCCGTTTTTCATTTTGGCGATAAGTCGAGTATCGGGCGCGGGGCGAAACGACTGAATTTTGCTGATATTCGCGATAATCGATTTCGAGCAGCGCATAAACATCTGCTCGGCGTAGTTTTTCTCGATTTCGTACAGCCTGCTTTTAATCTCGTACACCTCGGTTTCGGTATACGCGAAAACAAGCTCGCCGACCGCCTCAAAATAGATTATATCGGACAAATTGAGCTGAAACGCAGAGCCTTCGATGTACCCCGAGAGCATATTCCCCTTCATCAGCGCGTACTCGCGGATATCGCGAAAATCATCTGTCATCTCCACACACTCCAAAACCACGCGCTCGTCCTCGATTTTCGGAACGTTTTTCACAAAAACGCGCATTTCCCCGCCCCTTTCATTATAGTTTCTCCCGCACAAAAATTCAACGGCAAATCGGCGAAATTCGATTTAACAAGACAAGTTGCGCCGATTATTCACAAACATACTGTAATTGTACCACACTTTTGCACATATTTCAACACATTTTGGCGATTTAACTGACAATATTCGACAAAATCCAAAAAACGCATTTACAAAACCACAATTTTATCGTATAATCTAAATAGAACAATGCCGAAAGGAGCGACCTATGAAAACCAGTAATCCGCCGGTGGAAAATTTGCGCCGCTGTAACAAGCTGTTGAAAAACACGCAGTGGTTTATGGCGTTTAGCATTTTGTTTATCGAGATTGTAACGAACATTGTGCTTTATAAAACAGGCAACCCAAAATATACCGATGAAACGGTGGCGTATATGTTCTTCCGTTTTCTCGGCATAACAACGCTAGTCAATTTCAGCGCGCTTTTCTTGAGCCGACTTGCAATAAAGCTGTTCAAACTGAACATTTACACCGAAAAGTACGCACTTATGGCGGGATTGATGATAATAATGACCGATGTGAGCTTCTCGCATTACGATTTTTTCATCGTGTTCTGCTCGTTCATCGCGCCGATAATTATTGCCGCGCTTTACGAAGGCAAACGTTTTTACACCGCTGTGAGCATATTCTGTTTTGTGGGAATGGCGCCGGGGCTGATTGCGAAGCAGTTTGACCCGTATTTCGGTATATCCGCGATACCCGAAACGGTTTTGACAGTGCTGATAATCGCATCATTCAGCATACTCGGCTGGTTCATCACAAAGTACCTCTCGGAGCGCAGCGCGGCGCTTGCCGAGGCTATCGACGCAGCGGAGGCAGCGAACAGCTCCAAGAGCAACTTCCTCGCGAATATGAGCCACGAAATCCGTACGCCGATGAACGCGATTGTGGGAATGACCGAGCTTATTCTGCGCGAGCACGATATAAGTGAAACCGTGCAGGAAAACTGCTTCAACATACAAAATTCCGGTCGCAGCCTGCTGTCGATAATCAACGATATTTTGGATTTCTCGAAAATCGAGTCGGGGAAAATGGAGCTGATTGAGGAGAATTTCAACATCGCCTCCACGCTCAACGACGTGATAAATATGGCGATAACGCGAAAAGGCGACAAAAAGCTGGAGATTATCGTGCACGCGGACCCCGAAATTCCTGTCGGATTGATGGGCGATGAAGTCCGTATTCGTCAGGTTATCATCAACCTCGTCACAAACGCGATAAAATACACGCGCGAGGGCTGCGTCTCGATAAGAGTTTCGCAGACGAAGCACGACTATGGGATAAATCTCTCGGTTTCCGTCTCGGACACGGGAATAGGTATCACCGAGGTTGACCTCGAGAAAATTTTCTCGAGCTTCGAGCAGGTTGACACGAAGAAAAACCGTGCTGTTGAGGGCACGGGCTTGGGGCTTGCGATATCCAAAAAGCTGATAACGCAGATGGGCGGCTTTATAAACGTGACAAGCGAGTACGGAAAAGGCTCGGAATTTCGGTTCGTGATACCGCTGAAGGTGAGCGACGCGAAGCCGTTTGTGTCCATAAGCGACGCCGACAAGGTTCACGCAGCGGGCTATATTGATTTCAAAAAATACTCGCACCCGAAAACCGCCGAGGAGTACCGTTTGCTAATCAGCGAGCTGTCGCAGACGCTTCACACCGACATCAAGCTGTACGACACGATGGACGAGCTGAAGGAAGACGCGAAGCAAAACAAGTTCACGCACCTCTTCACTCCGCGCGAGCACTACATTGAGCATTCGGATTTCTATTTAAGTCAAGCAAAAAAGTCCAAAGTGGTTGTGATACAGGACAGATTGAACGCGATTGAGCTGCCGAGCGGTGTGAAATGTATGTACAAACCGTTTTACATCTTGTCGGTCGGCGCGATTTTCAACAACGAAAGCGTCGTTACAAATCTCGGCGAGCGCAGAAACTCGACAACGCGTTTCTCCGCACCGAAAGCGCGCGTTCTTATCGTAGACGACAACCCGATAAACCTGAAAGTTGCCGCGGGACTTATGCGCCCTTATCATATGCAGGTGATAACCGCCGACTGCGCGAAATCGGCATTTTCGCTGCTGCGCTCAAAAGATTTTCACATTGTCTTTATGGACCACATGATGCCCGAAATCGACGGCGTTGAGGCAACGCAGATTATTCGCTCGATGGACGGAGATTATTATAAGGAGCTGCCGATAATCGCACTCACGGCAAACGCGGTGAACGGTGCACGCGAAACGTTTTTGGAAGCGGGAATGAACGACTTTATCGCAAAGCCGATTGAGCTTACGACGCTTGACAGAATACTGAAAACGTGGCTGCCGAAGGAGCTGATAAAAGCGCCGACCGAGGACGAGTTCAACACCGAGGACAAGCGAAAATCCGCTCCGCAGCCCGAGGAAAAAACCGCGCTTTTCGACGCGCAGACAGGTGTTTTCTACACGGGCGGCGACGAGGAAGCGTACCTTGAAATTCTCGAAATGTATGTTAATAAAGCACAAGCAAAGCAGGATTACATACAAAAATTGTTCGAGGAAAAATCTTGGAAAAACTATGTTATCGAGGTGCACGCGCTGAAGAGCACGTCGCTTACAATCGGCTCAAAGCCGCTGTCCGAGCTTGCAAAGGAGCTTGAGCTCGCGGGAAAATCCGAGAACTACAGGCTGATTGAGGAGAAGAACGCGGCGATGATAGAGCTTTACAAAAAGGTGACGCAAATCGCAAGCGAGTACCTCGCGCAGAAAAAGCCCGCGCCCGAGCCCGTGGAAACAGATGTTTCGCAGGAAAATTTGACGGAGATTTCGATTGATGAGGTCGAGAATTTTGTTCGTGAAATCAGCGCGGCTTGCGAGAATTTTGACGGAGACGCAGCAGTTGAAGCTTGCAAAAAAACCTACGGAAAGAGCTGCGGCGGAGTTGACCTAAAGTCACTGTTTAACGCGGTTCAGGAGCTCGCGGAGGACTTTGAATACGACGAGGCAGAGCGGCAAGCCGAGAAAATTCTCGACGACTTGAAAGGCGGTGCGTGAAATGGCTGAACAGAAGGTGAAAATCATCGCGGAGTGCGTATGTGATTTGCCGGCGGATTGGCTCAAGGCGCACAATGTCGATGTCGTGTACTTTACGATTGAGACCGACCGCGGCGTGTTTTTAGACACCAAAGAAATCACCTCCGAGAACATAATTTCATATATGCAGTCCGGCGGCAAGAAAGCTATTTCCTCCGTGCCCAAACCCGAGGCTTATAAGGAATTTTTCGAGGAAAAACTCGAGGAATTTGACGAGGTAATTTTAGTGGCAATCAGCAGCGGCGTTAGTATGTCCTGCGAAAATGCGAACAAAGCCGTTGAACAGCTTGGAGAAAAAGGCAAACGCGTTCACGTTTTTGATTCGGGGCATTTGTCGTCGGGGCTTGGGCATTTCGTGGTAAAAGCGGCTGAAATGGCTGAAAAAGGTAAAACGGCGAACGAAATTCTGGCAGCTCTCGAAGCGCTTAAAAGCAAGGTTTCAACGAGTTTTATCGCCGAAAGCGTGGACTATTTGTATATGAACGGCAAGGTTTCCGAGAAGGTGAAAAAAATCTGCTCGGCGTTTAACATTCACCCGATTTTGGCAATGAAAAACGGCGAGCTCACGCTGAAATCGGTGACGCGCGGCGACTACAGAAAAGCGTGCCGACGCTACATCAAAAAGACGCTGTCACGCGCAAAGTTGATTGATAAAAACACGGCTTTCATCACGCAGGCAGGCTGTAACACGAAGATGATTGAGTGGATAAAAAGCGAGGTTTCGCGGATTTGTGAATTTGAAAACTTGATTGTGACAAAGGCTTCGGCGACCGTTTCGAGCAACTGCGGTCCGAATACCTTCGGAGTTCTTTTTATAGAGAAGTAGAACGAAAGGGATTTTATGTATCATTTACTCATCGTCGATGACGATAAAACAAATTTGTCCGCCGCGAAAAACGCTCTTTCGGACGCGTACAAAATCACCGCGGTTACATCGGGCGAACAGGCGCTGAAGTTCCTCAAAAGCAACGTCTGCGACCTGATTTTGCTTGACATAAATATGCCCGAAATGGACGGATTTGAGGTAATGGAACGGATAAAAGCTAACCCGGAACGCGCAGATATCCCGATAATTTTCCTCACCGCCGACAACGACCCGCAAACCGAAAGCCGCTGCCTCGAAAAGGGCGCGATGGATTTTATCACAAAGCCGTTTGTGTTGAACGTGATGTTGTCGAGAATAAGCCGTCTGCTCGAGCTTGAGGCGCTGCGCAAGGACCTCGCGGGACAGCTCGAGGAGCGCACCCGCCACATCAAGCACATTCAGGAAATGATGATAATGGGAATGGCGTCGATGGTCGAGAGCCGCGATTTGTCAACGGGCGGTCACATCAAGCGGACAAGTATGGTTGTCGAGATATTTGCGGCGAGACTCTCGCGCGAAATTCCGAATCTGTCGAAATCGTTTTTGGAGAAGGTAATCCGCGCCGCGCCGATGCACGATTTGGGGAAAATCGCGGTTGACGACGTGATACTCCGCAAGCAAGCGAAATTCACGCCCGAGGAGTACACCGAGATGAAAAAGCACTCCGCCGAGGGCGCGCGGATTGTGAAGCAAATTCTCGAGGGAATCGAGGAAGAGGAGTTCGTGGAAATTGCCACAAACGTCGCGCATTATCACCACGAAAAGTGGGACGGCTCGGGCTATCCCGAGGGACTTTCGGGCGAGAAGATACCGCTTGAGGCGAGAATTATGGCACTCGCGGACGTTTTCGACGCGCTGATTTCAAAGCGCTGCTACAAGGAGGCGTTCCCCTATAACGAAGCGTTCGAGATTATCGAAAACTCATTCGGCACGCACTTTGACCCGCAGCTCGGAAAAATCTTCCTTGAATGCCGCCCGCAGCTCGAAGAGCTTTACCAAAGTATGACATAACAAATCCCCGTGAGCTTCACGGGGATTTTTGGCTTTATAATGCGGTTTATCGCTTGTTCAGCATTGAATAAATGTAGGTGTCCTTCCACAAGGGATTGCCCTGTTCGTCCGTCCAAAAGTAGACATTTTGCTTGAGGTGCGCCTCTCGTTCAAAGCCGAGGCTCTCGAGAAGCCGCCAAGAATTTTGGTTCTCGGGGTCACACTCGGCAAAAATCCTATGAACACCGCTCTGAAAAGCGAGCTCGATTATCGCACGACAGCTTTCTTTTGCGTAACCCTTCCCCCAGAAATTTCGGTTAAAGACAAACCCGATTTCGCGGGAATTAAAGTCGCGCTTCCCGAAGTAAATGTTGCCAATCATTTTGTGGTTTTCCTTCAGCTCCACGGCAATCATCTCGTCGGTTTCGATACGCCACTTGAGGTTTTCGCGCGTTTCCTCTGCGGTCATAGCCTTGTACGGCTCGAATTTCACAACCTCCGCGTCGGACAAATACTCAAACAAATCATCAAAATCGCGCTCGGTGTAACGGCGCAGAATAAGTCTCTCGGTATCGGCAATCATTTTAGTTCCTTTCAAAATACTCGGCAACGGTTTTCAGGTGCTCGATAATCGGCAAATGCCGAACTCACTCCACGAACTACGGTCGTTCGTTCTATCAGCAATCTGGTCGACAAATGGGAATTTTACAATTTCCTTATGGGGTGTCTAATGACTGTTTTCCATTTTTCAGGAGCAACTTTTCTTGCATCGGACAAATATATTTCGTGGTGTAATCGTTTGTCGGTAATATCATTTACATACCCATTGGCTTCCAAATATTCGTCCATTAAAGCAACAGTTGCAGGCTCATCATCAAATGGACCATAGTGCATAATCTGAACACACAAGCCTTCATCAACGGTTAAAAACTCTGCTGATGAACAGTCAATCTTTTTCTTTTCAGCAGCCATTGCTACTGCCCAATCAAAATCTTTTTTGGAAACAAAATCAGGCAAACGAATGACAGAAATCCAGTTAAAAGTAGATTTATCGCTGTAATCCACTCCATCAACATTATCCTGCCACCAAAATCCCTCAAGAGGTGGTACAACATACTCGAAGAATCCCTCGATTTTGTAATCTGTCTTATAACTCATTTTCAGGGTATAAGCTACTGCATACAAAACACTGACCGCTTGCTGATATGCTCCACCTTCTTCGTTGGGGTTTCCTTTTCCTTTGACGGCGATGTAATTTGCCTTTGGTACAGTTACAATTTCAGGTGTATTCTTTGGCATATAATACTCTTTGTACTCTTTTTTAAAATCAAAAGCCATATCAAATCCTCCTCTAATTTACGATTTATCGGGCAGCCGCTCACCTTACCGAAAAGCAATCAGCGCTGCCCGTTCTCAAAATAATCGGCAACGGTTTTCAGGTGCTCGATAATCGGCAAATGCTGCGGGCAAACGCTCTCGCACTGACCGCAGCCGATGCAGTCGCTCGCCTTACCGAAAATCTCGGAAAGTCGGTCGTAATACTCGCCCTGCGGTGTCCAATCCTTGCCCTTGCTGTCGAGCAAATCGATGTTGTAAAGCGAAAAATACTTGGGAATAGCGATGTTCATCGGGCAGCCCTCGGTGCAGTAAGAACAGCCCGTGCAAGGAATTGCGATGTTGCTGTTGATAATCGCGGCAGCCTTTTTGCAAAGCTCGCGCTCGGTGTCGTTCATCGGGACAAAATCGCGCATATAGCTCATATTGTCGGCGAGCTGTTCGAGGTTGCTCATACCCGAAAGCACCATAAAAACGTTCTCGCAGCTTGCTGCAAAGCGGATTGCCCAAGACGGCACGGAAGCGCTCGGGTTGTAGTTCTTGAGGAGCTTTTCGGCTTCCTCGGGAACATTCGCGAGAGTTCCGCCCTTGACGGGTTCCATCACGATAATCTTTTTCCCGTGCTTAACGGCAACCTCGTGGCATTTGCGCGACTGAACGCCCGCGCTGTCCCAATCGAGGTAGTTTATCTGGAGCTGTACAAAATCCATTTCGGGGTGCTCCGTGAGAACCTTGTCGAGAAACTCGGCGCTGTCGTGGAACGAGAAGCCGATATTTTTTACAAGACCTGCTTTTTTCTTCTCAATCAGCCAGTTAAAGCAATCGAGCTCGGTATACTTTTTGTAGTGGTCAACGCCGACATCGTGGATAAGATAGTAGTCGAAGAACTCTACGCCGGTTTTTTCGAGCTGCCCGTTGAACACCTTGTCGCGCTCCTCGAGCGTGTTGAAAAAGCCCGCGTGGAGCTTTGTGGCGAGGGTGTAAGCGTCTCGCGGATAACGCGACGTGAGCGCGGTTTTGACCGCCTCCTCGCTCTTGCCCGCGCAGTACATCAGCGCGGTGTCGAAATAGGTGAAGCCGTTTTCGATGAACGCGTCAACCATTTTCTTGAGCGTTTCGATATCGATATCGCTGTCGTCATTCGGGTTGTTGAGCGGCAAGCGCATAAGCCCGAAACCAAGTTTTTTTGCCATATTTTTTCTCCTCTTTCACCATAAAAATCGGCGCCGTGCACCGTTACAATCGCGTCTTAACCATCTCGCTGCTCGCACTGATTGACAGCGTTTTTCGCTATTCTCTAACGAGCAAAACCAGCGCCGCTCCGCTGTGCAACGTAATTTTCGCTGATTTTGCGACAATTTCGTTGCTCACACCCAGCGGGAAATCGTTGGTAAACCGCAGCTTTTCGGTCAGGTACTTCGCGCAAATTCACCGTTTCTCCGTCACCTGTAGAACCAGCGCCGCTCCGCTGTTCTCCGTAACAATCGCGGTTTTTGCGATAATTTCATTGCTCACACCGAGTGGGAAATCGTTGGTAAACCGCAGCTTTTCGGTCGAGTGTTTTGCGCAAATTCACCGTCTCTCCGTCACCTGTAGAACCAGCGCCGCTCCGCTGTGCAACGTAATTTTCGCTGATTTTGTGACAATTTCGTTGCTCACACCCAGCGGGAAATCGTTGCTAAACCGCAGCTTTTCGGTCAGGTATCTCACGCAAATTCACCGTTTCTCCGTCACCTGTAGAACCAGCGCCGCGCCGCTGTGCACCGTGATTTTCGCGAAATTTTCAACAATCTCGTTGCTCACACCTAGCGGGAAATCGTTGGTAAACCGCAGCTTTTCGGTCGGGTATTTCACGCCGATTTCGCTTATCACCGCCGAATTTTCCCAAGCGAAAACCGAAAGATAGCCCGAAAATTTCGGGATTTCGCGAGTCTCGTTTTCGAGAAAAAAAGCCTTCTCACGGTCACCGAAAAGCTCCGCGGAAACGCCGCGCTTTTTCAGGTTGTAAAGCATTTGAAGATTTGCGAAGGTGTGGTCAAGGCGTCCGCCGAGCGCGCACAAAAACCGAAGCTCGTCAAAACCGCGTTCCAAAGCGATTTTTGCGGCAATCAGCGCGTCTGAATCGTCCTTTTCAGGCGGGAATTTTATCACCTCAACCCCGCTCGGCACGGCTTTCTCCGCGCTGTCAAAATCACCGACCGCCAAATCGGGCAAAATCCCCGCCGCCAGCGCGTAATCCAGCCCCTTATCCGCCGCAATAACAAAGCCCTCGCAAAGCTCGCGCGGGAATTTTTCGCAAGGAGCGCCGCAGATTATCGTACAAATTTGTCCCATTTTATTCCATTTTACCTCAAAAGGCTGCGAAATTTCAGTAATTTAAAGCCACAAAATTTTCCCAAAAATCAGCTTAATTTTGATGAAAAATCACCGATTTTTGGCTTCATTTTAGAACTGTAAATCGATAAACTTTGCCCAAAAACAGCCTAAATTCACAGCAAAATCGCCTTTTTCGCTAGCAATTTAGCTAGATAAATCGGTAAAATGCATCCCAAAATCGAATGAATTTTGCTGAAAAATACTGTTTTCGCTGCACTTTAATTCACTAAAGTTGCGCGACGATTTAATAATAGCAAACGCAATAATTACTCAATACTCCGGTTTCCGCTCCTCGAGCAGCCTCAAATAGCTGTTGTAGCGGCTTTGCGCGATTTTTCCGTCCTCGACTGCCTGTTTCACGGCGCAGCCCGTTTCCTTGACGTGCCGACAGTTTGAAAATCGACATTCACACCGGAATTCCCGAAACTCCCGAAACGCCAAATCCAGCTCATCGCGCGGGATTTCGCAGTAATTCTCAACCTCGACCGCAGAAAAGCCCGGCGTGTCCGCAACGTAATTATCGCCGATTTTGAACAGCTCGACTTGCCGCGTCGTGTGCCGACCGCGACCGAGTTTTTTGCTGATTTCTGAGGTTTTCAGCGCAAGCTCCGGATAAAGCACGTTCAGAAGGCTGGATTTCCCGACGCCCGAGTTTCCCGCGAACGCGCAAAATCTCCCCTCAATCAACTCCCGCACTTGCTCCGCGCCCTCGCCCGTGAGGTTGTTCACAACGCACACAGGTATCCCGATTTTCTCGTACACCTCGGGCAAATCCCCCGCACCGTCAAGGTCGATTTTCGTGAACACAACAATCGGTTCGATGCCGTTTCCGTCCGCAATCGCAATCAGCTTGTCCAACACAAATCGGTTGATTTTCGGCTCGGCTGTGCTGTTCACGAACACAATTCGGTCAAGATTTGCAAGCGGCGGTCTCGGCAGAAAATTCTTCCTCTCGAAAATTTCCTCGATAACCGGCTCGGCGTTCTCCGAAACACAAATTCGCACCCTGTCGCCCGCCGCTGGACTGATTTTCTTGTTGCGAAAAATCCCGCGCGCCGCGCACTTCACATTTTCGCCTTTTAAATCGCCGTCGAGGGCGTCCGCATAGTAGACGCCCCCGACCGCTTTTGTGATTATTCCGTTAAATTCAAACGAATTGTTCATCTGTTACACCAAAGAAGTTCCGCTGTCGGACGAGCCTTCATCCGAGCTTGAGCTCGACGTTTCCTCTTTCAAAAGCTGACGGAAAATCGCGCTGTTCTTGGAAACATCTTCACATTTAGTTTCCGCGTCGCCTTCACCAAAGTTAATCTTGAGCTCAATATAAGTTCCCTCGCGACCGGTCTTGGTTGACATAACCTTAATCGCGAAATATTTCTCCTCGCCGGGCTTGCCCTTAACGGTGTAATTTATACTCTTGGAGCCGGCAAGACTTACATCGCGCGTTTCGGTTGCCGCAACATCGCGCACCGAGTCAACGTAGAACCTGAATTCAAATTCACCCGTAATATTTGTCGGGAGCGTGATATCGATTTCGTACTCCTTTTCGGGAATTTCGCCCGTGCTGTACGTCAGGATAACCTCGGTGTTAGGCGCAACCTTTTCGCCTTCCTTAATGCTCTGCTCGATAATCTCGCCCTTTTCCCTATCGCTGTCCTTCGGCTGGAGCTTCGGAATGAGCTTGTACTCGTCGCAGCGCTTTGTTGCGTCCTCCATCGGCATTCCGACAAGGTTCGGCATATAGAACATCTTATCGGCAGCGCCGTTGCTTACAACAATGACAACCGTGCTTCCCTGCGGCAGGAACTCGTGTGCAGCCGGTGTTGTCGAAATAACGTGTCCTTCGGCGATATCCTCGCTGTCCGCGAAGGTTTTCGATACCTTAAATCCATCGCGCTTCAGCGTTTTCTCGGCATTGTCGGCGGTGCGTCCCGAAACGTCCTGAATTTCGACCTGCTTGATGCCCATACTTACCTTGACGTTGACCGTAACACCCTGCTTAACGCGTCTTCCCTCGACAAATTCCTGCTCGAAAATAAAGCCTTCCTTTGCCTCGTTGTACTCCTGCGAGGGAACAAGCTTCATCAGCTTCCCGTCACCATAAGTTGCGAGTGCCTCGTCCCAAGTCATTCCGACAAGGTTCGGCATATTGAACTCGCCGCCGTCCGTTACGCTTATTGCACCCGAATTGCTCTGATTCGATGTATCGGAGCTTTCCTTGCCGCCGAAGCCGTTTGCAAGCAGCATCAGAACAAGGAAAACCGTCGCGATAACAAACGCTGCGCCGACTGCGAAAAGTATCGGAATGAGCGGACTTCTGCGCTCCTCTACCTCGTCGTCATCATCGTAATCATCGTCATCGTCGTCCTCGTCATAATCCTCGACAACCATATTCTTACGGCGCTGTTTTTCCTGTTCCACAGCGGGATTTTTGTCGGCAAATTTCGCAGTGCCGTCAGTTGAATTGTACTTATAATCGAAAACGATACCGGGGTTCTTCTTGAACTCCTCCAAATCGGTTATCATCTCACCGGCAGTCTGATAACGCGCTGTCGGCTCTTTCTGCATCGCGCGCAGAACAATCTGCTCCAAGCCCTCGGGAATTGTGGAATTAAGCTCGGTGGGCTTCTGCGGGGTGCTCTGCATATGCTTGAGCGCAATCGCAACGGGCGTGTCACCGTCGTAGGGCTTTTTGCCCGTGAGCATCTCGTAGAGCATAACGCCGACCGAGTAAATATCGCTTCTCTCGTCGGTGATATCGCCGCGCGCCTGCTCGGGGCTGATGTAGTGCACCGAGCCGATTGTTTTCTCGGACATCGTTTTGTTGTTCTCGCGGTTAAAGCGAGCGATGCCGAAATCCATCACCTTTATCGTGCCGTCACGCAGCAGCATAATGTTCGAGCTCTTGACGTCACGGTGAACGATTCCTCTGTCGTGAGCGTGCTGCAAAGCCCGTAAAATCTGAACGGTAAAGTGCACGGCGTCGCGCCATTTAAGGACGCCCTGCTGCTCGATGTAATCGGTGAGCGTAATTCCGTCCACATATTCCATAACGATAAACTGCACCTTCTCGGTGAAGCCGACATCGTAGATTTTGACGATATTCGGGTGCGAAAGCAGCGCGATAGCCTTGCTCTCGTTTCTGAAACGGCGCAAAAACTCGTCGCTTCCCGCAAACTCGGTTTTTAAGATTTTAACCGCGACAATTCGGTTTTCCTGAATATCTCTCGCGCGGTAAATATCCGCCATTCCGCCGACGCCGATAAGCTCCAGAAGCTCATAGCGACCGTCGAGTTTTTTTCCTATGTTGTTATCCATAAAAAATGAAATTCTCCTCTGCAAAATGAAGCTAATTCGATACCTAAATAAATATAAAACTCCAACTTACATAATAACATACAATCGGCAAAAAGTCAATTACCGAATTTGCACAAAAAATCACAACGCGAAGGCTGTTATCTGCACAAAACCGCTAAATCAAAGCGTGATAAATGCAACCGAAACGTTGTCGTGACCGCCCTTTGAGTTCGCGTAATCGACAAGGTTTGAACAGCACTCCGACTGCTCCGAATCGAAGCAGATGTCGAGAATATCGAGGTCGTCGCCGTAGGACGAAAGCCCGTCGCTGCACAGCAAAAGCATATCGCCCTTGTTCAAATTCAGCTCGAAATAATCGGGCGTGACCTCTTCCTCGGCACCGATTGCGCGGGTGATTTTGTTGCGCTCGGGGTGAACGCGCGCCTGCTCCGCCGTTATCTGACCGCGCTCCACAAGCTCACGAACGTGCGAGTGGTCTTTGGTTATTTGGCGAATGCACTCGTCGTCGCCGTCCGTGAAAAGCTGATAAGCCCTGCTGTCGCCGACGTTGACGATGTAAGCCGTTCCGTCCGCGACAATAACCGCAACACAGGTTGTCCCCATCATCACGTTCCCGTGCTCCTCGGCTGCCGCGCGAACCATATTGTTAGCCGCAACAATCGAGGTTACAAGCAGGTTTCTTATGGAATTTCTTCCCATATTTTCCCTGTAATTTTCCAAAATTCGCCCCGAAACAACGTCCACAGCAATTCTGCTCGCAAGCCCGCCGCGGCTTTCACCGCCCATTCCGTCGCACAAAACGGCTGCGCAAACGTTCGCGCCGAGCATTTCGCCCCACACGTTGTCCTGATTTTCGGCTCTCTCAAGCCCTATATCCGTTTTTGAGTAAATATTCAAAATATCACCTTCCATAACCAGCGTGACGCTGGACCCTTTTTCGCCCCAAGTTACTGCCAGAGGTGATTTTTCACCCGCAAGCGACAAATCTATATAACAAGGTTTAATCGTCTTTGCTGTCCCGCCGGAGCTGCCCGCAAGCCGCGTTGATATCGGCACCGAGCGTGCGTCTGACGGTCGCGTTCAGCCCCGCGTTCGTGAGGTACCGCTGAAAGCGCTCTACATAAGGACTTTTCTTGAAACCGCGCTCGCGAACCTCGTTAATCGGGATAAGATTTATGTGGCAATTTTTCCCGCCAAGCAGCGCTATAAGCTCTTTCGCGGAGCTTTCGTCGTCATTCACGCCCTCGATAAGCGAGTACTCGAAGCTGATTCGGCGACCGGTTGCCGCGAAATAGTCGTCGCACGCAGTCATCAGCTCTTTCAGCGCGAATTTTTTGTTTATCGGCATAATCTCGGAGCGCTTCGCGTCGGTTGCCGCGTGGAGCGAGACAGAGAGCGTCACGCCGAGTTTCAGCTTCGCCAAATCATAGATTTTATCGACAACTCCGCAGGTTGACAGCGAAACGCGCCGCAAGCTGAAGCCGCTTTCCTCGAGGATTTGGAGGAATTTCATCACGTTGTCGAAGTTGTCGAGCGGCTCGCCGATGCCCATCAGGACAATGCTGTCGAGGGTTTTGCCGCTGTCGCGCTCGCTCTCGTACATCTGCCCGAGCATCTCGGAGGGCTCGAGATTCCGCACCCAGCCCGCGAGCGTGGACGCGCAGAATTTGCAGCCCATTTTACAGCCGACCTGCGTGGACACGCAAAGCGCCGCGCCGTGCTTGTAGTCCATCAGCACGCTCTCGACCGCCTCGCCGTCCGCCAGCCCATAGAGATATTTTACAGTATTATCTATCTTGCTTACAAGTCTTTTTTTGATATTTAGGCGATTTATACAAAATTTCTCCGATAATTCAGCGCGAAATTGTGCAGAAAGATTACTCATCTGTTCAAAATCGGTTACTTTTTTGACGTGCAGCCAATCGAAAATCTGCTTTGCACGAAATTTTTTCTCGCCCATTTCGAGAATTTTCTCGGTTAACTCCTCAAAATTAAGCGATAATATATCAATTTTTTCCATAATTTTTCCTCAAAAAAATGCGTTATTTTTCGGTCAAAAAATCGGTGAAAAATTCCCTCAAAAATGCCACAAAAATCACCCTAAATTTACGCCAAAAAATCACCTAAAAATTTGCCCCAAAATAAGCTCAAAAATTACCCCGAAAATCAGCCCAAAATCACGCCGAAATTCAGCGTATTTTTTTGTAAAAATTAAATTGCGTAAAACCGCATTGTAAAGCGATATTTCGGAAGTAAAAACGCTCTGAAATTCGGTCAAAAAATCGACCAATAAATTACGTTCAAAATTACCCCAAAAATTACCTCGAAAATACCCCCAAAATCGTGCAAAATTTTGCCCGAAAAATAGCCCTATTTTACACGTCTAAATGCAGCCGTAAAAAAGCCGTCGCCGCCGTCTTTTTCGGGGAAAAAAGTTCGTGTCGGGCTGTTCTCTGCGGTGTCATAGGGAATTGTCTGAACAATCGGCAAAAACTCGGGGTGGTTTTCCGCAAAATCTGCGGCAACCTCGTCGTTTTCGGCGCGGGACAGCGTGCAGGTCGAGTAAACGAGCGTGCCGCCCTCCTTGACATAACGCGAAGACACCTCCAAAATGGCTCTCTGAAGCCGCGGAAGCTCCTCGAATTCCTCCTCGGTTTTGTACTTTATCTCGGGCTTTCGGCGGATTACGCCCAGCCCCGAGCACGGCACGTCGCACAGCACCCTGTCAGCTTGCGGCAGCTCCTCGGAAAACTTCACGGCGTTGTTCTGCCGAGGCTCGACAATCCGCAGTCCCAAGCGCTTTGCGCCCTCCGCGATGAGATTCACGCGACCGTCGTACAGGTCGAGGCTCAACACGCGCCCGTTGTTCCCCATCAGCTCCGCCATTGTAAACGTTTTCCCGCCCGGTGCCGCGCAGATGTCGATGACCGTTTCGTTCACTATCGGTCTTAACGTTAAACAACATAGCTGGCTGGACACGTCCTGAACGTGGAAAAGTCCCGCCTTGAACGCGTCGAGCTGCTCGATTTCGCCCGCCTTTTCCAGCCGTATGCACCCGTTCAGACGCGGATTTCGTTCCGCTTTCACGCCCTCTTTTTTCAGCAAATTCACCAATTCGTCATCGGTAACTTTGGTAGAATTTACCCGAGCATAAAGCGGCGGTGCACCGAGCGACGCTTCCATCGCCTTCACCGCGTTCTCCTCACCGTACTCCCGAAGCCACTTCGCGGCAATCCACTCGGGGCACGAGTACTTCAGCGAAAGCGTTTTCACCTCGTCAAGTCCGTCAAAGCTGATTTGCTTGCCGTTTCGGATAAAGCTCCGCAGCATTCCGTTCACAAAGCCCTCCGCGCCGAACGCTTTGAGCTTTTTACACAGCTTCACGCTCTCGTTCACCGCCGCGCTTTCGGGCACGGACGGCATATAAAGCAGCTGATAAAACCCCGCGCGCAGCACCGCCACCGCCTCTTTTTCCAGCTTGCGGAACGGGATTCTGCTGTTTTGCTCGATGATGTAATCGAGCGTCAGTCGGCGCTCCGTCACGCCGTAAAACAGAGCCGCCGCAAACGCCTTTTCGCGCTCCGAAAGGCCCTGCTCGGAAAGCGCGCTGTCAAGCAAAATATTTGAATAAGACTCGCTGCTTTCCAGCTTCAGAAGCAGCTTTACCGCGGTTAAACGAGCGTCTGCCATAAATTTTCACTCCGTTTTTCAATTTCCGAGAATTTCACCCGAGCCGAGCTTTTTCCCGCGCAGAAAATCCTCCGTTTTCATACGCTTCGAGCCCTCGAGTTGGATTTCACGCAATTCAACACAAGCGCCGTCGCCGCAGACAACGCCGAATTTTTTCTCATCGACAACACTTCCCGCGGGCAGCTCGGATTTCCGCTCAACAAGCGCCGCGCGGTACACCTTAAGCCGCTTCCCGTCAAGAATCGTGTAGGCGCACGGCACGTCTGCCATCGCGCGAATAAAGTTGTGGACAACGCGCGCGGGCTGCGAGAAATCGATTTTCAGCTCATCTTTGGAAATCTTCTCGGCATAGCACGCTTCGCCCTGCTGTTTCTCGTGCACCGCAGTACCGTTCTCGAGCGCGCGAAGTGTTTCTACAAGCAGCTTCGCGCCGTTTTCCGCGAGAATTTCCCAAAGCTCCGAGCCGGTCATTTCCGCGGAAATATCCGTCTCCCAGCGCATTATCACGTCGCCCGTGTCCAGCCCCTCGTCCATTTGCATCGTGCAGACGCCGGTTTTCGTGTCGCCCGCTTGAATACAGCGCTGAATCGGCGCTGCGCCGCGAAATCTCGGCAGAAGTGACGCGTGTACGTTCACGCAGCCGAATTTCGGCAGCTCGAGCACGCTTTTCGGCAAAATCTGCCCGTAAGCCGTTACCACAATCACATCGGGATTTATCTCCCGAAGCGCTCCCAGAGCCGCTTCAGCGTCCTCGCCCTTTCGCAGCGAAAACGGCTGATAAACGGGAATATTGTGCAAAAGCGCCAAGTCTTTAACAGGCGTTGTTTCAAGCTTTTTTCCGCGGTTTTTAGGCTTGTCGGGCTGCGTGAAAACAGCCGCGACATCGAATTCCCCGATTAGCGCCTCCAAGCTTTTGGCCGCAAAATCGGGCGTTCCCATAAATACTATCTTCAAATTTTTCTCCTTATTCATCAGCCAAATTTGGCTTAACAGCGCGGTTTATTCCTCAACCCACTCGAGCACCTTGTCCTCGTACAAAATCCCGTTCAGGTGGTCAACCTCGTGGCAAAACGCCCGTGCCAGCAGCTCCTTGCCGTGATATTTCCGCAGCACTCCGAAACGGTCGTACGCCTTCAGCTTGACGTGCATCGGGCGCTTTACAATGCCCCTTTTCCCGACCAGCGACAGGCAGCCCTCTTCCTCAAACTGCTTGCCCCACATCGCCGTGATGACAGGGTTTACGAGCTCGATTTTGCCCTCGCCCGTGTCGATGACGACAACTCGCTTCAGCACACCGATTTGCGGTGCCGCGAGACCTATTCCGTCTGCACTTTGCATTGTCTCGTACATATCATCAAGCAGCTCGGCGAGCTCCATGTCGAAGCGCGTTACCTCGGTTGATTTTTCCCGTAAAACAGGGTTGCCGAATGTCAAAATTTCTCTTACCATAGCGCCCTCACGACTTCTGCGGGATTGTTTTCTCAACCCTGTCGATGAACAGAATTCCGTCCAAATGGTCAACCTCGTGGCAAATCGCGCGCGCCTTAAGCTCGCTTGCTTCGAGCGTGAACTCGTTTCCGTGCCGGTCAAACGCCTTCACCTTAACCACAGCCGGACGCACCACCTCGCACCACTCGCCCGGTGCGGAAAGGCAACCCTCGTTGCCTGCCTGCGAGCCGCTTTTCTCGATAATTTCGGGATTTATCAGCTCCAGAACTCCGTGCCCGTCGCGCACGTCAATAATGCACACGCGCCGAAGAATTCCGACCTGCGGTGCCGCCAAACCAACTCCGTCCGCACTTTTCAGCGTCTGCGCCATATCATCGAGCAGCGTCGCCAGCTTGTCGTCAAATTTTGTCACCTCGCGGCACTTTTTCCGCAGCATATCGTCACCGAATTTGATAATTTCTCTCAAAGCCATTTAGCATATCCCTTTCTTATATTAAATAGCAAAGCTCCCGTTGATGTCGGCGAAAAACCGCACGTTCGCGAAATCTGCGTCGGCAAGAGCCGCTTTCATTGTTTTATCAACCGTCTCGCGCAAGCTCGCGCTGTTTTTGCACTTCGCCATCAGCGAAAAGCGGTATCTCCCGTTCACCCGCCCGACCGCGCACGCTGCCGGTCCGAGAACCCGCATCGGAACACGGTTTCCGTACTCTTTCGCGGTTTTCAGGAGCATATCCGCGAACTTTCTCGCACATTTTTGGCACTCGCTTTCGTTCACCGCCGAGAACACAAACGTTACAATATCGCAGAACGGCGGGTAAAAAACCGCTTCGCGAAGCTGGATTTCCTCATTGTAAAACGACGGGTAATCCTGCTTTGCCGCGAGATTTATCACATAATGCTCGGGCGAAAACGTTTGGATAATTGCGCGACCGCGCTTGTCGCCGCGTCCCGAACGCCCCGCAACCTGCGTTATCAGCGAAAATGTCCGCTCGTAGGCGCGAAAATCCTGCGCGTAGAGCGAGTTGTCCGTTTTCAGCACGCCAACCAGCGTCACATTCGGGAAATTCAGCCCTTTCGCAATCATCTGCGTGCCGACCATTATGTCAAATTCGCCGTCCGCAAACGCCTTGAAACGGCGCTCGAATGCGGTTTTTCCCGACGTCGTGTCCGCGTCCATACGCAAAATCCGCGCCTTCGGAAACAACTCGGAAAGCTCGTCCTCGATAAGCTGCGTGCCCTCGCCTTTCATTCCGAAAAACTTGCCGCCGCAGAACGGGCAAACGCTGTCAAAGCGCCTGAAATAGCCGCAGCAGTGACACATCAGGCAGCCGTTCGCCTTGTGATATGTCAGCGGCACGGAGCAGTTCGGGCACTCCATCGGCTTGCCGCACATCGCGCACCGCACTCCCGTTCGATAACCGCGCCTGTTGAGCAGCAAAATCGACTGCTCGCCGCGCGAAAGGTTGTATTCAATATGCTCGGCGAGAACCGCGCTGAACGTTGACATATTGCCGTTTTGGCGCTCCTTTTGCATATCGACAATTTCCACCTCGGGCAAAACCGCGTTGTTGAACCGCTCGTCCATCTCGAACAGCTTGTACCGCCCCGTTTTCGCGAAATAATAGCTCTCGAGCGAGGGGGTTGCCGATGCGAGAAGCAGCAGCGAATTCAGCGCGAAACAGCGTTGTTTTGCGACATCGCGCGCGTGATATCGCGGCGTGTTTTCGGACTTGTACGTCCCCTCGCCCTCCTCGTCGATAACAATTATCGCGAGATTTTGCACGGGCGCAAACACCGCGCTGCGCGTTCCAATAACAATCCGCGCGAGCCCGCTTTTGATGCGGCGGTACTCGTCGGCGCGTTCGCCAACCGACAGCGAGCTGTGCAAAATCGCGACCTCGCTTCCGAAAAGCCGCTGGAATTTCCCGACCATCTGCGGCGTGAGCGAAATTTCGGGAACCAGCATTATAGCGCCCTTTCCCGCTTTCACCGCTTTGTCAATCAGCTTGATGAAAATCGAGGTTTTCCCGCTGCCCGTGATGCCGCGAAGCAGCGCGCACTCGGGTTTTTCGCCCGTCATCAGCGCGGAAATTCCGTCAAAAACCTCGCTCTGTTTCGACGACAAAATTATGTCATCGGGACTTTCGGTTGCCGAAACGTCCGAATTTAACCGAAAAACAACGTTCTCGAACCGCTCGAGAATCCCCTTCTCAATCAGCCTGTTCACCACGGAAGAAGTCGCGGCGCACGCGTAGCACACCTCTTTAATCGACGCGGAGCCGTTTTCCCGAACGAACTCAACGGCGGCTTTCTGCTTTGGCGTGAGCTTTTGCGTTTCGTCAAAATCCTCGCAAACCCGCACCATTACGTTAACTTCGTCACCGACACGACGCTGCGGAATCTCGATTTCCGCGAGAATTTCGCGCTTTAGAAGCTCATTGATTTTCGACTTTTTTTCCGCGTAAAGCGTCTCCAGCTCGGATTTCCCCGCCGCCTCAAGCGCCTTTGCAAGCGACTTTTCTTCGGCGGTGAGCGTGTCCTCGGGAACGCTTTTGTTCAACTCAAATCTGTGCTTGAGCGAATAGGACAACCCCGCGGGCAAAATTGACCGAAACGCGTCAAAATAGGTGCAGAAGGTGTTCTCCTTGAGCCATTTGCAGAGCCGAAGCAGTTCGTCGGAAATCACGGGTTCGTCGTCGATAACCGCGGAAATCGGCTTCAGACGCGCGTTTTCCTCGGGTTCACCGACCTCGAAAACAAGTCCCACGCGCTTTTTCGAGCCTTTCCCAAACGGCACGACAACCCGCATTCCCGCGCGAATTTTGCCCGAAAGCTCGGCGGGAATTTCGTAGGAAAACAGCTTGTCGAACGAGTAGAGCGCGTTTTCCGCGGCAACTCTCGCAATCAACTCAATTCTCCCCCGAAATGCGCTCGATAAGCCCCGCGCGGCGCTCGCGGCGCAGCTTTTCGGCTCTGAACACCGCAAGCACGTCCTCGACAGCCTCGCTCAAATCATCGTTCACCACAAGATAATCGTAGTTTTTCGCAAACGCAAGCTCGTTTTTGGCTTGCAGAGTGCGCTCGCGGATTTTCTCCTCGGTTTCCGTACCGCGGCCGCGCAGACGTTTTTCGAGAATTTCCAGCGACGGCGGCAAAATGAACACAAGGCAAGCCTCGGGGAACATTTTTTTAATGTTCATCGCGCCCTCAACCTCGATTTTCAGCACAGCGTCCTTGCCCGAGAGAATGAGGTCGTCCACGCTTTTTTTCAGCGTGCCGTAGAAATTCCCGCAGTACTCGGTGTACTCGAGCACCTCGCCGCGCTTGATTTTCTCGGAAAAGTCGTCTCTTGTCAAAAAATGGTAGTGCACACCGTCAATTTCACCCTCGCGCGGCGCACGAGTTGTCGCAGAAACCGCGTAGCCCGCCTTGTCCGTTTTCTTGAAAAGTTCACCCAAAATTGTGTCCTTACCGCAGCCCGCGGGTGCCGATACAACAAACAAAAGTCCTTTTTCCATATTTTACCTCTTTATGTCAAATGTAATTTTCAACTAATCCTCGGGCTCGTCCTTCGGTGCCGATTTACCCGCAATCGTTTCGGGGAGCAGCGCCGAGAGCACGACGTGACCACTGTCGCAGATTATAACCGAGCGCGTCTTTCGCCCGCAAGTCGCGTCAATAGCCGCACCACTGTCCTTCGCGAGCTGAACAATTCGCTTGACGGGAGCCGCCTCGGGGCTTACCACAGCGACAATTCTGTCCTCGTTCACGATATTTCCAAAGCCAATGTTCACAGGTTTCACAAAATCATCTCCCGAAAAAACCAAACTCTTATTTATTATAGCATACTTCTGCCAAAAAATCAACACTAAATATCCTCTCGACAAAATTATTCAAAATTTTTTTCAAAACCTATTGACAAATCGAAAACAACGTGGTATAATAATATCGTTGCAATTACAGAACACAATTTGCTGATATAGCTCAGTTGGTAGAGCACATCCTTGGTAAGGATGAGGTCATCAGTTCGACTCTGATTATCAGCTCCACAGAGGACGGTTCTTTGGATCGTCCTCTTCTGCGTTTTTGGCAATTTCGCACTTCGCACGAAATTGCCAAAAGCCGCGGGTGGCTCTCCTATATTTTTTTGGCTTTTTTCTGCCGCAGGTGATGTGCAAATCTCGCTTTGATGTATTCCGTTTCGCTCCGGTTCCTGCTTCGGGGAAATAGGCGATTAGTGCGTCATTGTTAACCGCGTGGTCATTTGGCTGCGCGGTTTTTGGTATAATTGCACAAAAATATGGCAAAATATTACAAAGTGAAAACCCGTGCTTTCATCGGCACGGGTTTCAATATTATCTAAATTCTACCGAATCACTCGGTTATATATTTGGATTCAATCCCCAAATTCGATACTCTTTCCTTGATTTTCGGGAGAATGTACTTCTTCTGAATTTCATCAATGTTAACGTTCAGCGCTGTGCAAAGCGTCAGCCAGATAACCCACGTCACAGTGCAGTTCCCGCGCTCAATTCTCCGCAGATAAACCTCGGATATCCCCGATATCTCGGACAGCATTTCCTGCGTTAAATTGTATTTCTTGCGAAGCTGCGTCACAAGTTCCCCGAAATCCGACTTGAGAATATCAGAACCTTCAAATTCATTTTCACGCATAAAATACATCCTTCCAATAAATCGCAACGTTTCCTTAACAGTGTCTTAATATTTTCTTAATACTATAATACCATTTTTTGACACAAAATGCAGATATTTTTCCTAAATATTTTAGCAAAGTGAACGTTGTTTTATAACAAAAAGGCTCGCGAAGCCGCAGTATAATAAGGCTTTTGTTGAAAATGACGAATTTTTTCTCTGCCAATTTTGCCGTTTTTTCAAAATTTTTTCAAATTTCCTCTTGACAAATCGAAAACGAAGTGATATAATATTACTGTTGTTAAAAAAGCGCCAGTAGCTCAGCTGGATAGAGTATCTGGCTACGAACCAGAGGGTCGGGGGTTCGAATCCCTCCTGGCGTGCCACAACAAACCGCTTAACCATCAGGGTTGAGCGGTTTTTCTTTTATATAGATTTCTTTGGTCACAGGCGAAATGGTCACACTTTTGGTCACACCGGGGTTCGGAGGGTTCGGCGAACGAGTGGGTTTTCGTGGCATAGTGTGGGGAAAAATGAAATTTGCTATTGACAATAATTATGAAAAAGAGTTATAATAAAGTAAAGAAGAAAAAAGCGAGGTGGTAGTATGCTCGATAAAGCTGAAATGTCAATGCTACTCAACGAAGCCGCTGAAGGTCTGAAAGCGATTTACGGCAACCACATTGTCGGAATAATTCTGTTTGGCTCCTACGCAAGAGGCGATTTCACCAAGGACTCCGATATCGATATTGCTGTAATTCTCGATTTGCAGAGAGGTCAGGAGTCTGCGTTTCGGTCAAAGCTTATTGAGTTCTCGTCGGACCTCGACCTGAAATATGATACGCTGACAAGCTTTCGCTGCATTCCTCACTCGGAATTTGAGCAGTGGAAAGACACCCTGCCGTTTTATCTGAATATTCAGAGGGAGGGGATTAAGATTGCATAGTGCTTGTGGGAGATATGGGAATTCCTACGAAAAGCACACGCAGAGCAATCCTTATCCAAAAGACTCATTCGGAAAAATAGCGAAATAAGAGAAAATGTAACAAATGGTTTTGTGGTATTGAAGACAATAATTACTATAGCGGTACCGTGAAAAGTATCGCTGTTTTTTAACCGAACGATTCCATTACTATACACTAATTGGCGGCTAAACCGCAATTTCCTATTCGCACAAAAAATTCATTTATCATATTGAAAAAACAATCGTATTGGTGTATAATATACGTGGGTAGTTATACCTATTATTTGTATGATAGAGAGGCAGTTTATATATGAATATCATAGATGCTATTATAAATCTTGTAAATCACCCAGTAACTAATGTTCATGCTCATTATGTTGGCAAAAACCGTATTAACAACATGGGCGATGCTCTTGAGGAGTATATCAAGGATTTGTTCTGTAACACCTTTAATGAAACCGACGAAGCAAAGCGCATAGAGAAAATCAGCGAGGTATTTTCCTATTTGGGCAACAAAAGCAATCCACCCGATGGAATGTTAAGAGGTGGAGATGCTATTGAAGTAAAGAAAATCGAAGGCACCAATTCCGAACTTCAGTTAAATTCGTCATATCCGAAACACAAGCTGTATGCTAATAGCCCTATGATAAGCAATGCATGTAAGATCGCCGAAGAATGGACTGAGAAAGACATTATTTACGCAGTAGGTGTTGTAAACAGCGATTCAATAAAACATCTATCATTTGTATATGGACTTGATTACGCTGCCAGTGATGAAGTATATGAGAGGGTAAAAAAGAAAATCAAATTTGGAGTTGAAACCATTCCCGATGTTGAGTTTTCTGATACAAAAGAACTTGGCAGAGTGAATAAGGTTGACCCTTTGGGAATAACATACCTACGAGTAAGAGGTATGTGGGGTATTGAAAATCCATTTTCCGTTTTTAATTATGTTTATCAGCGTGACTTCAATAAAGATTTCAATTTTATGTGTATTATCAATGACGAGAAATTTGAATCATTTGACAATGCGCAGGACTTAATAGCATTGTGCGGTACAATTGATGGTCTTTCGATTACTGATATAAAAATTAAAAATCCCGACAATCCTGCACAACTTAAAAAGGCAAAATTAATTACATATACGATATAATAGGTGAAAAAATGAACATCGTTAGCTTATTCGCTGGCGCAGGCGGATTAGATTTAGGCTTTGAAAAAGCGGGTTTTGATATCATTTATGCCAATGAGTTTGACCCATCGATATGGGCTACATATAAAAAGAATCACAGTGGCTTTCTCGACCAACGAGATATACGCAATGTTGATTCATCCGAAATACCTGATTGTGATGGAATTATTGGGGGACCTCCCTGTCAATCGTGGTCTGAAGCAGGCGCATTAAAAGGCATCAAGGACGCTCGTGGACAGCTCTTTTATGATTATATCCGCATTTTAAATGACAAACATCCGAAATTCTTTCTTGCCGAAAATGTTGTAGGTATGCTTTCAAAAAGACACAGTGAAGCGGTTGAAAACATAAAGAAGATGTTTATTGATTGTGGGTATGATTTAACAGTAACATTAGTAAATGTTGCAGATTATGGAATTCCACAGGACAGAAAACGTGTTTTTTATATTGGTTTCAGGAAAGACCTGAATGTTGATTTTCATTTTCCAGAACCAAACAAAATAAAACGCACATTAAAAGACGCCATATGGGATTTGAAAGATACCGCTGTTCCATCATTGGAAAAGAACTATGCAAATCCGGATGTAGTTTTCAGTAATCACGAATACTTCCAAGGATCGTATTCTTCGATTTTTATGAGTCGAAACAGAGTGCGTCAATGGGATGAATGTGGGTTTACTGTTCAGGCAAGCGGTAGGCAAGCTCAGCTTCATCCACAAGCTCCAGTTATGCCTATGATCGGCAAAAATCAACACATATTTGCCAAGGGATATGAGCATTTATATAGACGTATGACCATTCGTGAATGTGCACGACTTCAAACTTTTCCGGATGATTTTGAATTTATATACTCAAAGTTAGACGATGGATATAAGATGGTTGGCAATGCTGTGCCTGTTGAAATGGCTAAAATAATTGCTTCCAAGATTATCCACCAGTTAAAAAATGATCGGCAGTGATGTTGATAATAGTGTAGTTCGCAAGCTGTTGACGATAAATTTATGAGGTGAAATATGATAAATGTAATAGATTTATTCTCTGGAGCAGGCGGATTAACGTTTGGTTTTTCATATCGAGTTAGAGCAAATCGTTTTGTCAAAAATAAAAAATTTAGGTTTTTATTTGCAAATGAATATAACCATCAAGCTGCTTTGGCCTTCACTCACAATTTCCCACGCATTCCGTTGATGGAATGTGATATTGCAAATATCACGCTACAAACTTTGGAACAAAATGATATTGTGATTAACGAGCCTGTAGATTTGATAATCGGGGGACCGCCCTGTCAATCATATAGTACTGTTGGAAGACGACAATATGATCAGCGAGCTAGAATGTACCAAGAGTATACCCGTATGTTGAGAATGTTTCGGCCTACTATGTTTATTTTTGAGAATGTAACAGGCTTATTGTCAATGAAAAATGACGATGGTCAACCAGTTATTCAAGAAATAACTGCTTTATTTGAAAATATTGATAACAATTTTGGGTATAGATTATATACAAAAGTATTAAATGCAAAAAATTATGGTGTTCCACAAAGTAGAGATAGAGTATTTATTGTTGGTATCAGAAATGATGTAAATTATCAGTGGGAATTTCCAAATGCAACGCACGGCAATACAACACATCCGTATCTAACAGTAGAAGACGCTATTTCAGATTTGCCAGCGTTGAATTATGGACAAGACGTGGAAGAATATAATGGGGAACCCAATACAGAATATCAAAGATTAATGCGTGGCAACCAAAACATTTTGCACGACCATTTTTGTGGAACTTATGGAGAAAAAATAACGGCTGTAATACAAGCCGTGCCTCAAGGCGAGGGACGTCCTTACATTAATAATCTGGTTGAGAATGGTGAACTTGACAGAAGATTCTATTTGACATCAGGTTACAAAAATACTTATGGTCGTTTGTGGTGGGATAGACCTTGCACTACAATCACAAATAGTTTGGGAACACCATCGGCGTTGAGGTGCATTCACCCTTTGCAAGACAGAGCTTTATCTACAAGAGAAGGTGCAAGATTACAATCGTTTCCTGATTGGTTTCGATTCTTCGGAAACAAGTATGAACGCAATTCTCAAGTAGGAAATGCTGTACCACCTTTACTGGCAATCGCACTAGCAAAACAAGTCGAACGAATACCTTTTGAAGAATATCGTAACAATCAATAATTTCTATACAAGGAGAATGATTATGCAGAATTCAAATGACAAGATATATTTTAATTTTTCATATTTTGCTCTCAGACTCCTAGGAAAAGGTCTCTATTCAAATGCATGGACAGCTATCGCAGAACTCGTAGCAAATGGATTTGACGCAAAAGCTACTAATGTGAAAGTATATATAAATGCTACAGATAAAGAGCATTCCGTTATTGAGATTTTCGATAATGGATATGGTATGGGTTATGATGACTTGGCGGAGAAATATGCTCTTATTGGAAAAGACAAGAGGGATGATGACACTCTCGACGAAGAGACAAAAAATGAATTAATGGGAAGAAAAGGTATTGGAAAACTGGCAGCATTATATCTGTCACATCGATACTATTTAATTTCAAAGACCAAGAACGAATTATCAGCTTGGTGCTTAGATGCATCCAATGCTAGCGATTCTGATATACCTCATTTAGATAAGCAGGATATTGGTAATATTGACATTGAAGCCAAAACAGAATGGGATAGCTTTAAGACTGGAACCATGATAAAACTCACAGATGTGGATTTGACTAATTTTGGCGTACAATCTTTAGCGGGCTTAAAAGCACGTCTTTCAGATTTTTACTTATTAAACTCCCTTCACGGAACGATGGAGGTTGCTTTTCTTACAAGTAAATCCACAAAACTGGTTTTTGAAAAAGTTGAAAAGTCAATAGCTTTCAAAAATATGTATTCCTTCTATAATAATACTGCATATGATTATACATTAAGGTTGTCAAATTCAGTAAGATTTCATTCTTCAGTTGAATCAATAGAAGCTATTCCTAGAGAAGTCGTTATTATTGATGCCAAAGAGTTTTCAACTACTAGCGGTAAAAGACGCTTTACTCAAATAGATGGTACGCTTACTGATACAGAATTACCCTATGAAATGACTGGTTGGATTGGGATTCATTCTTCGATTAATAAGGAGGATGCTGTAATCAATGACCCAGAATACTTAAAAAATAAAACTTACCGTCCTAATCAATTGCGATTATATGTGCGTAATAAGCTGGCTGTAGAGAACTTTTTGGATTATGTTAAAAACACGCAGGCATTCAGCAACTATATCGAAGGTGAAATCAGCTTTGATATTTTAGATGATAATAGATTACCTGATATTGCAACCTCAAACCGTCAAGGTTTTATAGAAGATGACGAGCGAATAGTACTTCTTGTAGAAATATTGAGACCAATTATTTCTACTTTAATAAAGGAGCGCGTAAAGATTGGTCATCAGATTCGTGAAGAGGAAAAAGAATATTACGATAAAATTAGGCAGCAACAAGAAGAAGAATGCAAACGGGAAGAAGCAGCCCGAAAGGCAGCAGAAAAAGAACGTGAAATTGCCTTGTCTGAAAAGAGAGCAGCAGAACATAAGGCAACAAAGTTAAACAAACAGTTAGAAACAGTTAATGCGGATTTGGGTTCTGAAAAGAAAAGAACTAGTTTTCTAATGGAAAGCTTATCAATTGACCAGATTGAAATAGCTAAACGGTTGCATATGGCAAAAATCAATATTAATACAATTACAACCATCATTCAAAAACTCGTTCTTAAGAAAAATAAAGGCAGGTTGACATTAGATAATATTTGGGGCGATATAAAATCGATCTCATTCAGTGCTGAGCGTATAAAAGCCAATTTAGCTTACGGAATGAAAGCCACATTTAATACACAAGAGGAAACAATTAAGGCAGATCTTTTTGGGTTTATTGCAGACTATTGTGCAACAATATTTAGCAATAGTGAAATAAAAGTGGTGGTTGAAACCAACGGTCAAGCTATTATTCGTTTTGCTCCGCAAAATATTGCTGTTATATTAGAAAATATCAAGAGCAATTCTCAAAAAGCTCATGCAAAATGCTTGACTTTTCGAATGTATGAAGATAACGGTTATTATTGCATTGATGCAATAGATGATGGCAAAGACAACAATTGGAGGAAAGTATCCGATTTGAGTTCTTTGTTTGAATTTGGAAAGGGATTTACTCAAACCGGGTCAGGCGTAGGATTATACCATATCAAAGAAATCGTTGAAGAAATGCAAGGTATTGTAAGTATCAACGATAAGAAAACTTCGGGATTTGAATTGAATATGAGGATAAAGCAATGAGATATGACGTAAACATATTATGGATTGACGATTCACCAAACTGGCAAAAAGAGCAACAGAGCTTATTTGAATTACGTATAGAGGACTATGGTTTATTATATCATATTGAATACTCTTCAGAGGGTGATTCAATAATTCATACTCTATCAAATGAATCTGCTGGATTTAAATTATTCGATTTGATTTTTGTTGATTACAACATTTCAAGTTCATTATTAGGAAATTGTATAATTGATATGTTAAGGAACAAGGATATAGATGCGGATATTCTTTTTTATTCTGCTCAACCTACTAATGATTTGAAGAAAATTTTATTCGAAAGCAATGGGTCTTTCGAGGGGATATACATAGCTAATCGTGACAATTTTCAAGACAAAGCAGTAGCACTTTACAAGAAAAACACGCGCAACCTATTATCATTATCAAATATTAGAGGTTTCTTGGCGGATAAAACATCTGAAAATGATTATGTGGTTAATTCATATATACTTCGTTATTTCGGCACATTGTCAGATGAAGCCAAAAATCGGATACGTGATTATATTAAATCAAGTGTTGAAGATGAAAAGGTAAAGCAAGATTCAAAAAGAATAGCATACAATAAAATTATGAAAAACCCTGAAATGAGCGTTAAGAAGTTGCTAGATTTACCAGCCTATATTATAACTTTAGAAACAAAATACAAAATTTTTGAAATGATTTTAAATGAGCAGGGCAACTGTTTATTCCACGACCATAGCATATCTGATTATCTCGAAAAAATTGTGAAAAAGCGCAATACTGTTGCACATAAAAAATTAGATATATGCAAGCAACATCAATTCATAAAGCATTCTGACAATATTACTCAATACGAAAGTAATATCTGTCCAAATGATTGTAGCCAACATACAGATGATAGAAAAATTTCATTAGCAAACTGGTTAGAAATCGTAAAATTGACTAATGAATACTCTAAGCTCTTTGATCAACTATCCTCTGAATTAAGCAATAGTAAATTGTTACCAATGAGTTAATTATAACAGCCGCCCAATGAAAAAATAAATACCGGAGAGGTTTCGCGCCTCTCCGGTTATCTTATTCATCACCCTTCTTCAACTGTTCACTTGGAGTGAGCAAAGCCTCCAGCTTGTCCGCGGCTATGTCCTCGACCGAGCGGAGCGAATGCCCATAGATATCGCTTGTCGTTGAGGCAAGCGTATGCCCCAGCCGTTTCGACACGGCTTTCAGCGGAACACCCTGCATCAGCAGCATTGTTGCCGAGGTGTGCCGAAGCATATGCGGGGTTACATGCGGCAGACCGTTTTTTGCCGTGAACTTCCTCAGCCATGTGGTCACGCTTGACGGGTGAATCGGCAAGCCGTTGTACTGTGTGAAAATCTTGCCGCTCTCCTGCCAGCCTTCGCCCATCTGAGCCTTAATACCATTCTGATACTCACGGAACTCCGCAAGCATTGTCATAACCGACTGCGGCAGCTTGACAAAACGCTCGGAGCTTTCGGTTTTTGTCGTGTCCTCGTACATTCCGACATTCGGCAAGTAGAGCGAGTTGCGGCAGATATGTATGCAGCCGCTCTCCCAATCCACATCGTTCCATTCCAGCCCGCATATTTCCGCTCGCCTTGCACCGCTGAATATCATCAGCTTTACCATTACCGAATACTGATACTGCCCTTTCTCGTCCAAAGCGGCTATAAGCTGAATTGTCTGCTCCTCGTCAAGGCACTTTGCCTCTCTTCTACGCAATTTCGGCGGGTCAACACGCTCACATGGGTTAGAGAACAACAGTCCCCATTTAACAGCCTTTGCGAGAATTGCCGAAAGACATCTGTGGTAATGGAGCAATGTTTTCGGCGAGAACTTCTTTTCCGTTCCTATCACGTCAAACAGCTCCTCCGACTTGATTTCAAGCGCCTCGCTTATGCCGAACGCCGTTTCCTTGCTGACATTGTTTCCCGCAATCATACTTTCCAGCGTGCTCATCGAAATTCCAGCCGCGTCTATCAGCTTGAACCGCGAAATGTCATTGTCTTTCAGAAACTTTCTGAAATCAATACGGCACTTGTATTTATAGTCGATTCGTATTCCCTCTTCGGCGAGATTGTTGTAGAACGCATTCAGGTGGAGCGGCGTTATTTCGGACAGCTTCAGATGTCCCAGCGCCGGCTGTATTCGCTTAAGCAGGTCGTCATAGTGCTTTTGCGTGGTGTTTTTGAGGTGCGTCTGCTCGTAATCATGCCGCCACTGCTCGATAAAACCGTTCAGCGTTATCATATCGTCAATGTAGCTCTCCTGTCGGCACTTCTCCTCGAACAGAACCATTTGTCGTTTTATTTCCTCCTTTTTCTGCCGCTCGGTCATATTTGGGTCGAGGTGTATTGTTTTTGTCTTGTAGCGTCGGACGTTCGTTTTTGGGTCAAAGCCGTTTGAAACCCTTATCCGAGCGCTGTCGCCACGAATTTGAACATTTCCCATATTATCTCCTTTCCGATAAAACTGCCCGTCCGCTCTCGGCAGACGGGCTTGTAAATCAACGTTTCAGCCTCACGGGGACTTTTCTGATACCGTCCGCCGCCGACACGGGGACGTGTTCCTCGGACTCGGGCTGTTCAGCCTTAACGCCGCCCTTGACCAGAAATTCCATAAGTACATTCCAGTTGATAAGCGTCTTGTTGCCAACTCTTATGCAAGGTATCTGTCCCGTGCGGCAGAGAAAGCGCAAGGTGTTCTCGTTCAGCCCGATGTGCCGCTCCCTGCAATACTTTGCCGTAACCGAGATGTTGTTTATAAGCTGCGGCGGCATTCCCTCGGCAAGAGGGAAAAATGCGATAATCTGAACGTTTGTGTTTTCGTCCATAAGTGTAACCTCCTTCGTTGTAATTCCGAGCCGCCGGAGAGCCGCTCGGGTGATTATCATAGATATAATATATAACTATGATTGCGTTAGTGTTCACGCTGTCCATTGGTACGGACGGTCCAAAAATTCTTCATATATCAGAAATAAGTACAAAACGGATTGACTTTGCCGTTTCTGATCGGATATATGCTCACTTGATACCCTGCGATACGGTAAGAATTACAGAACTGCAATGCACTGAAATAATCGCTGAATCTAAATCCGTCCATAGCAAGCCCTCGAATACTTACACCGTACTCGATGACATCATTCGGTACAGATACAATAGGTGAATTATCCGAATAATCTGCGGAGTCTTTCGGCAAAACAATCGAAAAATCCAGCTTTGCCGGAGCATTCATATCATCACGCGTATAATCAACGCTTTGTTTTGCCGGGAGCGCAGGCTGTGCTTGGTTCGCGTTATACGCCTTACCCCAGTTGTAGTTGCGGTTTCCGTCGTAATTGTTTTTAATGTACCTCGGTTGTGTGCAATTCACGTTATAGGTGATGTTATAGTTGTTAATAACCTTTTGAGTGGGTATATAACAAGGCGTTGAGGAAAAAACGTTATTTGAAACGGTATTTTCCGGCAGTCCCTCAAACAACATCTCCTCGGGTTCAGCCAGGTAATCGTCCTCGTCAATCTCCAATTCCGGAATATCTTTCCCGTCCGCCGGAGCCAGTGCATTGAAAGGCTTCCAATCATTACCCTTCATTCTCACAGGACACAAATTGAATTCCCTAGCAATCCCCGAAACATAATTCTTCAGGTCACTTAGCGCACTCTTCTTCATTCCCTTTTGTTCACCGTATATGGTGGTGTAGCTTATCAGGAAATGAATGTGAATGTGTTTCGTATTTGTGTGTACCGCAAATATTACATATCTGTCGGGAAAATATCGCGCAATTCTCTTACCGAACTTCATCGCCATCTCCGTCGTAATTTTATCCGCCGGGTCAAATCCGATTACCAAATTGTAGTGTTTACCTTTGTCTTGTTTCCTGTAAAAAATCTTAACCGCCAGATTGGCTGTGCACCATTGTGAAACCCCACAGCCATAAGAGTTGATTCCTCCAATGGGTACCTTCGACTCATCGCAGATATATCTTTGAGCACGCATTGCAGCATCTCTGCTGTTGCTGTTGCAAAATGATGCATTAAGTATCATCGTCCGCACCCTCCTCATCATCAGGCAAAAGCGCTTCCATCTTGTAGCAAATGCCGAACATCGCAGAAGAGGCTTTTTCAAGAGCTTCAAAAACATCGTTTAGCCGCTCTTGCGGTATATTATCCTCTTTGTCATCACGGATATCGGATAATATCCGGTGACATAAAGCCAATTCGGATAATATACCCGCTCCCTCGGGGAATGACACTATTCTTCCTTCGCTATCCATAATAATCCGCTCAACAAATGCAGTTTTGGTCATATTGCAAGCCTTCGCCGATGACTCCAGCTTCTCCCTTATCTCCGGCTTTAAAGACAAGGACACAGAAGAACTACCGCTTGATTTGGCTTTCTTCTTAACGCCGCTTTCGGCAATATTATCCATAGAAATATTATTTTCTTGAATCTTGCAAGATTTTATTATTTCTGCTTTGGTTTCATTCTTGATTGTGTTAGCCATTGTTTTTATCCTCCGTAAAATTTATTTCGTCGAAGCCTACCGACTTCAACTTAATACCCGACCAGCCCCACAGATACTTGCCGTTCATGCGGAACTTGATTCTCGTGACATTGGGGTAAAAACCCTCAATAAATGCGCTGACTTGCTTATCGGTATAAGGTTTAATCGCATTGTCCTGACAGTATTCGTGATACCGCAGGATAAGCTCCTGCTTGTGTACTCTCCCCTCGGAATCGGCAACGCACCAATCCTCCAGAAACAGCTGAAGGCTGACATTTTCCTGAATAAAAGCCTCTATCAGCTTTTTGCTGTCCTCGGGTAATGTGAAAATGTAGTCGCGTTTAATCAGCTCATTCAGCGATTTCATCGCCAAAGAGCAGATAATATTCCGCTCATCGAGAAGCTTGTCCAGCAAGCGTCTGTCCATCTGCTCTTCGGGAATTGTGTGGTTGAAACGAAGTACAACCATACGGTCTGTAAGCGACTTGTTTCCCGCAGAATCCATTTCTCCGAATAACGGCATCTGATTAGCGCAAGTGAATAGCTTTGTGTGAATGTCCGCCACATAGCCTTCCTTGCCCTTTCCCTCAACAAAAAGCGGTTCCTCGGACACAATTTTCTTGATTGTGTCAGTGCCGGTTATTTTTGCCGCGGTCAGCTCTCGGCAAATGTTTAGCCGAGAGCTTTCGAGGTGCTGCATATTGAATCTGCCGCTCAACTCGTTAATCCCGAAAACCGTTACTGCGACATCGGGCCAAACCATTGCTTGCAGGAAATCTGCCATAACCGACTTGCCGCTCTTGGTTGCTCCAACAAGGAAAAACATTTTCCTCACCGACTTCAGAGATGAGAGGCATACGCCAACAATCTCCAGCATCAGAACCGCTTTGGGATTATCCTTTGTCCCATCAAGCGAGGTATCGAGAAAACGGCAAAACGCCGGAGCGCTCTCGATTTCAGCAGCGTCAATAAAGCTAAACTCCAAGCAATAGGTGAAGCAAAGTTCCTCCGCTTTCTCCTCCGCCTCCTTTCCCGTAAGCAGGCAAAGCGTTCGGAGATCAAGCACCCCGTTTTCCAAATTAAGGTAATATTGCCCTTCATTTAGTATCGACTTGAGGTTTTTGGTATGGGAGCTGTCCCGAAGAAGCTTTTTGTAAGTTTCCTCCAGAGCCGAGCTGCGGATTTTACCGTCGTATGACGGATCAATCAACGAATCCATCCATACCATTGCTTTCGCCTTTGGCAAGCACTCATAGCAGCGCTTCTCGGATATCCAGACGAAAAGACGGTTATTCGATGTGAAATGTGGGACGTTCTTGTTAAGGAATCGGTGAAACTCCTCCGCCTGAAGATTGTCCGTCGAGGGCTTGTGCAATAAACGTGCGTCAGATGAACTCATTTGTAACATCCTTTCAAAATTTTTTCAGAGATTTGCTCTGTAAGTATCATTATACTTGTTTATGTCAATAAAAAAAACGAAAAATTTGCACAAAAATTTTCATTGACAAATTGAAGAAAATGTGGTATAATGAAATATTAAATATGCAACGGAGGAGTACATCATGGATAATTATAGTGAAATTACATCGTTGTTTTTGAATTCACTTCGAATAACTCTAAAAAATATTCTGCCACTAATACAAGAGCCACCGAAACCCTGCTCCGAAAACTCATCTGAACCAAAAATACCTGTTATTGAAAGGGAAATTGACATTGACCCCAACGAGAAATTTATCATCCCTGAATATGCATACAGGGCTATGGAGGCAATGCCAAAGCCCGAGCCATACCGCAATTGTTATTCTAGCGAGCCATATAGTAGGTTTCCTATAATTCCGCAAGAATTGCTTGACACATACCTCCGTTTTTTCACTGAATATGATGAGAATAAAGATGAAGCATCGAAAATCGTTATGGCGTACGATTATTCCCTTTTGGACCTAATTAACCATTTGCGATTTGATATATTTTTGTGGATAGCTTCTGAACTTTTGTTCGCAAAGCCCGAAGAATACGAAAAGAAACAAATGGCTTGCTACTATTCTTTTCATAGCAGCAATAAAATATCTGATGGAAGAATGGAATGCTCGGATAAAGTGTGGGATACTTTTAAAGAAAAAAGGCATCTTCTCACAGGACGCATAAAATCATTTCCTATGCCTCCGCATTTTATGTGCGTTTACTCGGATTCTAATATTAAATTGGAAAAAGGGAAAAATAAGGCAAATCCTTCATATGATTTTTTTGTAAAGGATGATATATATGAAAAATTATATTTGGAAGACTTTTTAGAATTTGAAAAAATAATCCAAGAAGGGCTAATTCATCCACGTAATTCTATTTTAAATGATAAAGAAGGTCTCCACAACAAACCATCAGCTTTACTTGAAAGCTTAGTCGACGCATATATTGAACGAGTTTTTGGATTCTTCCCAGTAAGGTGTGCGGCTTTTAATCTAGAAGAACAAGTTCCAAGAGTAATAACTCCCCCAAGCCACGACAAATTAATAGTAGGACTTATCAAGATAGCCAAATCTAATGATATGATTTTTTCAAAAATAGGATTTACAAACACACTTTTATATAACGGGGCAAAATACATTAAGTTATTCAGAGCAGTAAAACAATCGTTCTCATCCGCAGCATGTCTGGTATTAAATAGATTTATAAAAGATTATGATCGCAAATTCAATTTCCGCCCAGATCAGGCGCTTAATCATCGTGAACACTTTAATATACTATTTAACCATCTTTCCACAATTTATAATGAATTGATATTATTACAAGGCACCAAAAGAACGTTTATCACGGACAACTCGCCGCATTATAATCTTACTAATGAAAAAAAATCTATTATTATGAAACATATTGCAAATCCTCATAATACTGCCTATGAAGGAGATATTGATAACCCGACTCTTTTTCTTGAAATTGATCGCGATCTCATTTGATACTCCTTTAATCGAAATGACTGAGGCAAGGGTGTTTCACCCTTGCCCCAAATGACAAATAACATTTTTCTTAGAAACAGGTTTTATATGTCTGTCATATTTAACCAACTTCCTCTAATACCAGAAAGAAAATTTAGTTGAAGAAAATCATATCAATCTCAGAGACGCCAAACAGTGCGGTCAAGAGGAGGGGGTTCTCCAAGGGGGAGGGCGAGACTGCTGCGCAAGCAGCGAGTCTCCCTGCCCTCCCCCTTGGAAAAATTATTAAAAGGGCTCCGCCCTTTTAATAATATGTTAGTATATTATTTGTTTATTATTATGTTTTTTGATTATTGGTTGTTTTTCTTTGTTAACGGGTGGATATTATTATCGTTAATAAATGAATGAGGCAAGAGCATTCACGCCCTTGCCTATGTTTTGCTCACGCTAATTATCCGCACCGACCTACTACATATTCAATCACCGACTTTTTCGGTATCAGCCAAACCCTACCATCGTGCATTGCCTTGATTTGTCCGCTCCTCAGCAACTGATACGCCTTGCTCCGTCCGATTCGCAGCATTTCTTGCAATTCCTCGATAGTCACAATATCCTTGTACTCACTAAACATACTGTACATTGAAAAGCCTCCTTTGATTTTTATAGGTATGTTCATTCAATAATGTACATTTAACCAAGTTTGCTGTTTTTATGCATTTTTGAAGATTACTGTAATTTACAAGGAGCCACTCGGAATAGGTCTTTTAAACAAATTGAGAAACATCTCAAAATCTTTATCAATGAAGAAAAACCTAAAAAGATGACAAAAGCCTTATAAATGTAATGCATTATGAGTTCCATTTTCGATTAGCAACGAATATATATTTGTCGGATTGGCGCTATGTATTCAAACCTCGTTTCTATTGAAGATAAAAAATAGTAGAAGCAAAAGGTACGATAGGCTTAATGTTTCTTGTATTCGGATGCAAGCAATTAATTCATTATCCGGAAAACGAACGTTTTGTGAAGAAAAAATAAAGCCCCGGATTTTATGCGAATTCGGGGCTGAAATTGTTCGAAAACTCCTGCGTAAATCAATGTGCGAAAAACCTCCGTTTTATGAAGAACGCAGGTTCTTATATAGCGTAGAGGGCTTTACCCCTGTAAGCTCGGTGATTTCTTTTACGGAATACTGCCCTGTTTTGTATAGCTTAATTGCCTTTTTGACAGCTTCACGGTCAGTGGGAGGTCTGCCGCCTTTTCGCCCTCGTGCACGAGCGGCAGCGAGACCCTCTTTCGTGCGGTCAGCGAGAACATCACGCTCGAATTGCGCCAGCGCGGACATCAGCGTAAACAGCAGCTTTCCCGTGCTCGAAGTCGTATCAATCGACTCTTTCAGCGACACCAAATTCACACCCTTCTCGTTGAACGTTTCCATCAGCCAAATCAAATCCTTGGTGCTTCTGCCGAGGCGTGAAAGCGATTCAACAACCACGGTATCGCCCTCGGTAAGCCGCTCCAGAAGTTTTTCAAGCTCGGGTCGATTTCGTTTTGTGCCGGTCATTTTTTCATTGTAAATGCGGTCAACGCCGTATTTTTCGAGCATATCAATCTGCCGGTCAAGGTTCTGCTGCTCGGTGGAAACTCTCGCGTATCCGAAAACAAAGTTCTTCATCAAAATTCCCCGCAATAATCATAGGCGCACTCGTTGAGGATTTCGTAAAGCGCGCCTTCAATAGCACCAGGCTGATAGAGCATTTCCTCGATTTCTTCCACAAAATATCCGTAGCACAAGAGCAAGTCAATATCCTCTCGGGCAACTCCGATGCTTGCGGCGAAATCTTTCAGCTGCTTCACGTCTTGCGATTCGTGTTCGCCGGGGTCGGGATAATCCCAATAGCTGCTGCGGAAAAAGCGGTAGTCGAAAGCGTACAGGTTTGACGTATCAAACAAACCGCGTTCCATTGCGCCTTTGCTGTCAATCTTGATTATGTCACCGCAGGTTGTCTTTATCTCGGTATGCTCAAATCCGAGTACCCCGAGCTGCAAAAGAGCGCGTTCAAGAATTGCTGCGGTGCTTGCGTAAACGTAGAAGCCGTGCTTCTCGAAATGATAGAGCGCGAGCGGATTGTCGCCTTTGACGAAGTAAAGATTGTTGCTGTCATCAAGCACCGTGAAAACAAAAGTGCCCTCGACAAGCTCCGCCATCTCTCCGATGGATTTTATGTCGAGGGTTTTCTGCTGTTCGAGGAGCTGCACCGCGATGTAGCTGTCGGTCTTTATCGGCGTGTTCGGGAGTTTCAGCTGTGAGCGAAGTGCAAGGTCGTTGTGAA
>CAZKBF010000010.1:0-75503 GCA_964551225.1 uncultured Ruminococcus sp. | reverse complement strand
TGTAGACGTAATCGCGGAAAAAGCTGCCCAGCGAGATGTGCCAGCGCCGCCAGAAATCCGTGATTGTGTTCGCGATGTACGGGTGCTTGAAGTTCTCGTCAAAGTGGAAGCCGAAGCACCGCCCCATTCCGATTGCCATATCCGAATAGCCCGAGAAATCAAAGTAAATCTGCAAGGTGTACGCGATTATTCCAAGCCACGCGCCGCCCGTGGTAAGCGCCGAGAGGTTTCCGTCAAGGAATTGTGAGGAAATCTCGGAGAGTTGGTTTGCAAGGATAACTTTTTTTCCAAGTCCGATAAGAAAGCGGAACGAGCCTTCCGCGATATCGTTGAAATCAATTCTGCGATTGTTTATTTCCGAGGAAATTGTTGAGTAGCGCACGATAGGTCCGGCAATCAGCTGCGGGAACATCGAAATGTACAAAAGCAGCGAGAAGAAATTGCGCTGCGCCTTCACCTCGCGGCGGTAAACATCGATGAGGTAGGAGATTGACTGGAAGGTGAAAAAGCTGATTCCGATGGGAAGCGCGATGTTTGGCTTCGGTATACCGAGCCCCGTAAGATTGAGCGTATCCACAAGAAAATCCGCGTATTTGAACACCCCGATTATGCCGATGTTCAGCACAAGTCCAACTATCAGCGCGGGCTTTGAGCTTTGCTTTCCGCGTTGAATGAACAGACCGACGAAATAGTTCAGCACAACGCTTGCTATCATCAAAAATATGTAAATCGGCTCGCCCCACGCGTAAAAAATCAGCGAGAAGATTATCAGCACCGCGTTTGTGTACGGGCAAAGATTTGCATTTACATATCGCGGAGCTTTGCCGCTTTCGACGGCTTTTAGCCTTGCCCTGTCACCGCACCGCGCGAGAGCGTAGCAAATTGCCACGGCAGGTAAAAAAATGTAGAGAAAGAATAAATCCGAAAAAACCATATCGCACCCCAAATTTTCAGCTTTTTTATATCTGTAGAACCGCTTTTGCAGTCCCGTTTTTTTACAAAAATATCCTCTTTAATTATACCCCACCTGTCTGCTTTTGTCAACCACTTATTTAAATAATCGAGATGTATTTTTTGCAAAATATTTCTTGAAATTGTTGCCGGAATATGGTATAATAGATTAAATAGAGAAAAATTTTCCAAACGGGTTGTAAATATCAAATTGGGAGTGTAAATTTATGAGTTTGAAGAAACGGGAAAAAAGCCCGAAATCGAACTTATTTCTTTTGGGACAAATTTTGCTGGGTGCTGCGATTATCGCCGTTATCATAATCTCGGGCAACCTCATTTATCACGGTGATTTGGAGCAAACCAAGCAGCTGCGCCTTAACACCGAAATCGATAATATGAAGGAAATTATCAGCAACAAGATTATCCGTATCGGTATTCACCGCGATGACGTTTGCAATCAGTTCACGCGTATTATCAACTTTTTCACAACCGACGCCGAACAAAGCCGCTGTCCGTTTCCGCAGAATGTCAAGAATGTGTTGAACTTCTCGAGCGGCGATAAGTACGGCGATACTGTCGGGGCGATTATCGATGACGGAAGCACAATTCAGCTGCTCAACAAGGACAACCCGAACGGAATTTCCATAAACCAAGCCGAAAAGGACGCGCTTCTCGAAAAGGATATGATTTGCAATTCCTATGAAAAGGACGGGCAGAAGGCAACGTTTTTCGCGCTGATGTCCGATATTGACGATATCGTAAAGGCGGAAGAGCACGAGCTTATTCATCAGCAGAAATACACCGATAACTCTTACATATGGGTGAACGAAATCCTCGATATGAACGGCGGCGACAACTACGCTATCCGCCGTATTCACCCAAATCTTACCTCCACCGAGGGCGAATACCTCTCCACCTCAACGCAGGATATCGAGGGGAATTTCCCGTACAAAGAAGAGCTTGACGGTATTCGCGAAAACGGCGAGGTTGTTCATCGGTATTTTTTCAAGAATTTGTCCGACGACAGAATTGTCGAGAAGGTTTCCTACGCCGCGCTATACGAGCCGTATAATTGGATTGTCGGTATAGGAACACCGCTCGAGACAATTTACTCGGATATCGAATATATGGCGGAAAAGCGCTTTACAGCGGTTATGCTTCAGATTGGCGGAATTTGTTTGCTGGTGCTGATTTTGATGTTTATCAGTGTGCGCAGAACCGTTTCCAACCTCAAAAAAGCAACCCGCGAGGCTGAACGTGCAAACAAGGCAAAATCCGATTTTCTCTTCAATATGTCCCACGATATCCGAACGCCGATGAACGCAATTCTCGGCTTTACCGCGCTTATGGAGAAGGATATCGACGACAAGGAAAAGCTGCGCGATTACCTCGTGAAAATCAAGTCCTCGGGCGACTTTTTGCTTTCGCTTATCAACAACGTTCTCGAAATGGCAAAAATCGAGAGCGGAAAAGTCGAGCTCGACGAAACCGCCGTTGACCTTATGGCAGCAAACAAGGAATATATGTCCGTGTTTGACGCGGAAATCAAGAAGAAAAATCTCACCTGCAACTACACGGTTGATATCCAGCATAAGTGCGTTTATTTAGACGAAACAAAGGTGCGCGAGATTTTCTCGAACCTTATCAGCAACGCGATTAAGTACACAACGGCGGGCGGGAAAATCGATATCTCGATGAAAGAGCTCCCGCAGACCGACGAGAGCCGCGCAACCTTTAAAGTTGAGGTCGCAGATACCGGAATCGGAATGAGCCCCGATTATTTGCCGCACCTCTTCGACTCGTTTGTCCGTGAGCACAATTCAACCGAAAGCAAAATTGCCGGCACGGGACTCGGTTTGCCCATTGTAAAGAGCTTGGTTGAGCTTATGGGAGGAACGATTGAGGTTGAAAGCGAGCTCGGAAAGGGCACGAAATTCACCGTTGTTATCTCGTACAGAATTTGCGATAAATCGCAGATTGAAAAACAGCAGGCTTTGGTTCCCGCGGAAACGTCCGAGTTGAAAAATATCAGTATTCTTCTCGCAGAGGACAACGACTTAAACGCGGAAATAGCCACGGCGCTGCTGGAAAATATGAATTTCACGATTGAGCGCGCTGTTGACGGAATTGAGTGCGTCGATATGGTTGAGAAGGCTGAAGCGGGGCATTTTGACGTGATTTTGATGGATATTCAGATGCCGAATATGAACGGCTTCAAGGCAACCGAGCATATCCGAAAGCTGCCCGACAAGGCGAAGGCAAATATCCCCATAATCGCGATGACCGCAAACGCTTTCGCCGAGGACAAAAAAGCCGCTCTCGACGCGGGTATGAACGCGTTTGTCGCAAAGCCTATAAATATCGAGGAAATTTTGTCCGCTTTGCAGAGCGTGCTCGCTGACAAAAAGTAACGCAATAAAATTCACAAAAACAACCCGCCCGATTTTTCTCGGACGGGTGATTTTGTTGAATTAAAGCAGCTTAATCCTGGGAGAACCTTTTTTGGTGGAATCGATGCCGAGGAAATAACCGCCCGCAACCGTCTCCAAAGCCTCGTCGGAAAGCTCGCCGGTTTCACTCGCTGCCGAAAGCACCGCAAAGAGCGCGTTTGCCTCGTCATCGGTGAGCGTCTTGCCCATTTCGCTTGCCGCAGCCTTCAAAGCCTCTGCGTTATCCGCAGCGCCGAGCACTTTCAGCTCCTCTGCGTCAAACCGCTCCACAAGCTGCTTTACAACAACTTTTTCGTTTTCCATAGAAATCTCCTTTCTCAACAATTCCCGATATTATCTGCCCGTTATCAGCGAAAAAACGCCGTAAATTATAAGTATCACAGACACTATAATCTGAACTGCCCTTGACTGATTTGTCTTCGGCGGTCTTACAAGCGCGATAATTACGCTTGCAACGCCGAATACGATAGTTAAAATGTTCAAAATAAGTCTGATGGTATCCCACATAATAAACCCTTTCTTTTAGGCAAATCGATGATTGCCGCGCTTCATTTGTTAAAGCAGCCGATTTATATTCCCATTATCATAAACATCGGGTCGATATTTGAAAAGAAATCCTGAAGCGATTGCCAGAAGCTTTTGCCGCCCGAAACCGCCTCAAGCTCCTCGTCTGACAACTCGCCGCTCTGCTTTGCCTTTGAAGCAGCCTTGTAGAAATCCTCAACCGTTCCCTCAACACCGTTTGCCTTGAGGAACGCTTCAAGCTCCTGTTTGCTCGTTACCTTTTTGAGCTGTTCAAAAAGCTCCTTGTTGGTTGTGATTTCGCCAAAAACTGTTCCATTGTTTTCATAGTAATTCCTCCTTGTTTGTTGAAATTAAAACCGTTCTTTGCGATAGCAGTAGAGCATTTTTCTTAATTGACTTGACAAGAAGTCGGCTCCTCCCGATACTTGTTCAAGCTCTTCATCGGTAAGCTCGCCTCTCGCCTGTGCAACTACAAGCGCCTTGAACTCGTCGATTGTTCCCGAAACAGAGTTCTCGTTGAGGAACGTTTCAAGAGCCTCATCATTTGTTATCGTTATGAGCTTGTCAAAAAGCTCATCGTTTGTTTCGATTTCGCTAAAAAACTGTTTGATTGTTTTCATAGAAACACAACCTTTCGTATTGTTTTGTTTTCATTTGCCTTTCTGTTAATTTATACGATTGAAAAGTGCCGAGGGATAACGGTTTTGGGGAAAATTCCGAAAAATATATTATTCAACAGCTTTCTTTGCATAAAGCAAAACGTGTGCGCTTGTATCGGTGTATTCGCTCGACCGGTACAAAACCGTGCAAGCCTCGTCGGAATAGAGCTCGTAACCGTCCGGAATTACAAAGATGAAGCTGTCACCCTTGCGCACCGTCTTAAAGAACACCTGCTCGTCCTCGGTGTTCGGGTTGAGGACAACCGTCATCGTGCGGATATCCGCAGTCGGCTTTGCGCGCTCAAGCATTTTCTGCGCCTCGTCCGAACGCTTGTCCCCGAACGAAACCGTGGTTTTGCCGAGAGGTGTTGTCGTGCCGTCCGCGTGCAAAAGCTCCTCGGCGCAGCTCGTCATCGCAAGCGTTTTCGTGATAAGCCGATACTTCACCCGAAACTTGTCCCCGTCCCGAAAATCATCGCCAAAATCGTCCTTGATTTCAAGCGTCTGCTGCTCGTCAAGCTCGGTTGTTACGATAATCTCGCTGCCGTCATCAACCGCCGTCAAAACCTTCTCCTCAAGCGTCATATCCGACATCACGAGATTTGCGTACCAATCATTATAGCTCCCGTCGCAGAGCAGATTTCCGTGATAATAACCGTTTTCGTAAACGAACTGAAAATCCTCGCCCGTCACTTGTTTCACACCGTCCGCGGTCTTGTAGAAATAGATTTCGTCGTCAACGAAAATACTGCAATATTCCTCGCCTTTTTCGGACATCGTGTCTGTGAAGCTGCCGTAATTTTTGAGCAGATTTTCCGTCTTGTTTGCCTCGACAACCGCCGCCATATCAATCTCAACAACCTTTTTCTTCGGCGCACAAGCCGTCAAAACAAGCGAAGCTGCGGCGATTATCGGGAGAACAATTCGTGCGTGAATTCTCATTTTGCGCGTGCCTTTTTAGCAACCGCAAGCGCTGCCACAAAAACAGCCGCCGACAAAACAACCAAAACGGTCATATCCTCAACGCCCGTCGAAGGCACATCGCCGTCTGCGGTTTTGCTCGTCTTAATCATTCCCTGCTTGGTGACCGCCTGCTCGATTGCCGCGCTGTCCTGTTTGAAGAACTCAATCAACGCCTCGTCGCAAGCGCAGAATTCGCCTGTTTCCTCAGCCTCGGCAAGCTGCGGGTAATACTTCGATACCGCGACAAAGTTGTTCGTGGCAACAGTATACAGCTTGCTCTCATCAAGCGGCTCCTCGCCAACCTTTACCGATACAACACGCTTTCCCGCTTCAAGGCTCGGGTTGTACTCAACCGTCATTCCGCCCGTTTGCAGATAGCTTCCGCTGGATTTCGGCCAAGCGTCGTAAATTCCGCTGTCGTTTGCCGCAATGCACTGAAGCTGGATATCAATCGAGGTCTCGAGGATTTCCTTGAGCTGCTTTCCGGTAACCTGCTTTGTGACAATGTAGTTTCCGTAAGGGCTGACGCTGATTATATCGCCGTAGGTAATCTCGCCCGCCTTGACGCTCGCGCGGATTCCGCCCGCATTTTCAAAAGCAACGTCCGCGCCGGTTGCCTTGAGATAAGCCGCCGTAACCGCTCTGCCGAGGTTGGTTTCGTCAATTCGCAGGTGCTCCCAAACACCGTCAAGCTCCGAGGGAGACGAACCGACAACCTTGTTCAAAATAACGCTTTGCTCCTTGTTTATCTCGTCAAGCACTGCCGTTACATCGGCGTCTTTCTCGTATGCGGACGCTTTCTCGTAATCAAGCGCAGTTCTGTTGCAATCAATAGACTTAACCTCGCCGCTTTCGTCCATCGTAACGTTCAACTCAATCAGCCCAACCTGATACAGATAATATCCGTTTTCGATGACATAAGCAGTCGAGCCGTTCGGAGTGGTAACAGTGGTATTGAGGTCGATGTGCTCGTGTCCGCAAAGCCACAAATCCACGCCGTCAACCTGCTTTGCAAGCTCCTCGGGCTTATATGTGTGAGCAAGCGCGATTACGATATCGCAGCCCTTGTCTTTAATCGCTTTGGCGGCTTTGTTCGCGAATTCAACGGGGTCGGTAAAGGTAAGTCCCGCAACATTTGACGGCGCTGTTGACGAATAAACCGCAGGGTCAATCAGCCCGAAAACGCCCACGGTAAGCGTTTTTCCGTCCTTTTCGGCTTCCTGCGCTATGTAGTCGTACCCGAAAAACGGATTTCCGTTTTCATCGACAACATTTCCGCAAAGCATCTCCGCGCCCGACATCTCGACAAGCTCCTTCAATCTGTCCTTGCCGTAGCTCCAGTCGTGGTTGCCCGCGGTCATCGCATCATAGCCGCACTCCTTCATAAGCCGAGCAATCGACTCGCCCTGAACAAGCGTCGCAATCGACTGCCCGTGGAACATATCGCCCGAATCAGCCACAAGGCTTATATCCGTGTCCTTGCAGTAGTCGTCAATAATCCCGCCGAGGCGCTCCATTCCGATAATCTTGCCGTCCGCGTTCTCGACAACGCGTGCGTGAATATCGTTCGTATGTACAATTTTTATCGTAAAATCGGTTGTTTCCGCCGCGCTTGCCGTAAACGGCAAAACAAGTGAAATACTCATAAGCATAATCAAGCTCACGAGCAAAGTTGAAATTTTCCTCAAAGATACTTTTCCTTTCTTCATTTCAAGTCGCCCAAAAACGCCTGTAAAGCGCGCAGGGCTTTCTTATGAATAACCTTTGCGTTCGGGTAGGACATTTGCATTCTGTCGGCAATTTCCTTCAAAGTTAAACCGCTGTAATAATGGAGAATTATCAAATCTCGCGAACGCTCGTCAAGGCTCTCGAGCGCGTCGGCGAGCTGCTCGAGCATTTCCTCGTTGAGCAGATTTTCGTCAATTTTACCGTCGTCCGCGATGTCCTCGGGCAGCTCGGAGAAATCCTTTCGGGTGCCGTAGAAATCGTAGACGGTGTTGCGGGTTATTGTGAAAATCCACGTTGAAAGCGAAGCCTTGCTCTCGTCGAAGGTGTCGAGCTTTTGAAAAACCTTCATAAAAACACAGGAAACCAAATCCTCGGCGTCCTGGGGATTTGGGATTTTTCCTGTTACATACCGCGTCACTTTTTTGTGGAAATCGGTATAAATTTTGTTCTTTTCTTCTTCCGAGCAAATCATCACTTTTTCTCCGTATTTCCGAGTGTCTTTTTCTTCGGGAGACCGTTCCCCGCTGCGCTTACGATTTCCACATCTTCGTCGGACAGCTCGTTCTGATAACGGCTTTCGGTGTCGTTTATCATTGCTTCAAGACGCTTGTTGCCCGAAAATCTCTGGAATTCAAACAAAGCCTTGATTTTATTCTCCATACCGGTTCACCTCAATTTTTTTATTACCTGTAAACTAACACAAATCTTCCGCTCACTTCAAAAGGCTGTATTCGTCCAAGTTCTTCTTTTGTCCGTCGCCCTTCGGGACGGGATTTTGCGCGTTGTCGAGCTTCACGAGAATTTCCGCGTCCTTATTCAGCTTCTTGAGCGTTTCCGCGTCAATGTCAATCCCGATTGAGCCGCCCGAAACCGCTTCCAGCTCCTTGTCGGAAACCTCTGCTTGAATTTTCTTGTTTTCCATTGCAAATCCTCCTTGCGGTCATTGTTTTTTGCCCTTCTGTAACTTTATACGATGAAATTTACTCAAGGGATAATATTTTTTCAAGATTTTTTAAGAATTTTTTACTTTTTCTTTTTCCTCGGCATCGTCAAGGCGCTGACGGGCAACAAGCTCCGCGAAAAATCCGTTTTTGGCAATCAGCTCGTCATAGGTTCCGTCCTCGATGATTTTTCCCTTGTCGAGAACAATAATCCTGTCGCACTGCTTAATCGTGGAAAGTCTGTGCGCGATAACAATTCTCGTGCACTTCAGCGAGTCAAGCGACTCGGAAACCTTTTTCTGCGTGATGTTGTCGAGAGTGCTCGTCGCCTCGTCAAACATCAGGATTTTCGGCTTCGGCGCAATCGCTCTGGCAATCATCAAACGCTGGCGCTGCCCGCCGGAAATTCCTCCGGAACCCTCGCTGATTTCGGTTGACATTCCCATTGGCATTCTGCGGATATCCTCGGCAATTCCCGCCTTCTCCGCTGCCTCCCAAGCCTCGTCCGGCGTAAGCTGCGGCGCGGATATCACGATATTTGAATAAATGCTCCCCTGAAACAGCTTTCCGTTTTGCATAACCACGCCCATTTTTCTGCGCAGTGATTTGAGGTCGATAGTGTTTATCGATTTTCCGTCGTAATAAACCTCGCCCTTCTGCGGCTTCTCAAAGCCGAGGAGTATTCGCATAAGCGTGGATTTTCCGCAGCCCGTTTTCCCGACAATCGCCACATACTGCCCCGCGCGGATTTTCAGCGACAAACCGTCCAGAATAAGCGGCATATTTTCGTTGTAACGGAACGTAACGTTGTCCAGCTCAATCCCGCCCGAAAGCCGCGTGACAACCTGTTTTCCCTCGGAAATCTCGGGAACGGTCTGCAAAATCGGCTTTACAATCTCCATTATCGGCTTGAGCTGCGAGACCGTGAGCGCAATTCCCGCAAGCGACATAAACGCGCCCGAAACCATTCCGTAAGCGCTGTTGAACGCGTAATAATCGGCAACCGAAATCTGCGAGCTCACCGCCATATAATACATCACAATCGTTCCGATAAGCGAAACTGCCGTGTTCAAAACCGCGTTCACCTTGAGGAACGTAGGCGGGTTGTAGGTAAGCTGCGCCTGCTTTGCGTAGAGATTTCCCCATTTCGCAAACGCGCGTTTCTCCGAGCCCGAGAGCTTGATTTTCTGCACGCCGCTTATAAGCGAATAGCTCAAGCCGCTCGCCTTGTCGGACAGCTCCATTTGCTGAAGAGTAATTTTCATCTGAACAACCGCCGAAATTACCGACAGCACAACTGTCACCAAAATAATTATCAGCGCCGGTACAACAAGGCTCGGTGCGAACACGAAAATCTGCCAAATATACACAAGCGAGAACACCGACGTAAGTCCCGTTGAGAACAAAACCGATACCAGCAAATCGCAAATTGAGTTTATATACTGCGCTTTCTCGGCGAGCTCACCCGAGCTGAATTTCTTGAAAAAGTCGGTCGGGAGCGACAAAATCCGCATCATCGTCGCCGCCTGTACCGAGACGCCCATTTTGGTTTTAATGCGCGCGGTGAGGAGCGACTGCACCGAGTTCATCAGCATCGTTCCGATTGTCACGCACACCAAAAATGCTGTTATCGCGAAGAAAAGCTGATTGCTCCCCGAGGTGATAACCGTGCCGAAAATGATGTTGTTGAGGCGCGGCACAAACATTCCGAGCAGCGCCACAACCAGCGCCGATATGCCGATTGTGACAAAATCCGCAGGGCAGAGCGTGCCGATTATGTACTTCATCAGCCCCGAAAAGCCCAGCTCCTTCAGCGGAAACGGCTTGTAAAACGCGATTGCTTCCTCATCAAAGAGCTTTTGGTTCTTGCGGTTGATTTTCTTTTTCTTGCCTGTTTTGTAGTCAAAATAGCTGTACCCCGAAAGTCCCGTCGGGATAAGCGCGACAATCCGCCCGTCCTCTTTCATTGTCGTGAGCATTGCCCCGACAGCGTCCTTGTACCAGCCGTCCGAGAGGACAACATTTCTGCGCATTATCCCGTAAGGGCGCAGAAGATACTCGAGCGTGTCGTTCATATCCTTGATTTCGCTCGGGACCTCGCGCGTTTTGACGTGATAATATTTCAGTATCTCGTCAATCGCGTCCTTTGTGACAATTCGGTCGTCGTTGAGCGCCTGGGAGAGCTTTTTTCCCATAATCGCGCCCGCCATATTGATAAAAGTATCGGCGAAAACATCGTTGTCGTTTTGCTTGCGCTGTTTGATTTGCTCGTCAAACCAACCCATATTTTCGCCCCCTTACTCGTTTGATACAAGCTGCGTGTACAGCCCACCTTTTGCGTAAAGCTCGTCGTGCGTGCCGCGCTCGACAACCTTGCCGTAGTCCATAACAATAATTTCATCGCAGTCGCGGATTGTTGAAAGACGGTGCGCCACGACAATGCAGGTAATTCCTCTGTCCTTTATCGACTGCACAACCTCGCTCTCGGTTTTCGCGTCAAGAGCGCTTGTTGCCTCATCGAGAATGATAATCGTAGGGTCCTGCGCAAGCACACGCGCGATTTCCATACGCTGGCGCTGTCCGCCCGAAAAATCCTTGCCGCCCTCGGTTATCTTGTACCGATAACCGCCGTCGCGCTGCATAATATCCTCGTGCAAGTGAGCGTCGCGCGCCGCCATAATCATCTCGAAATCCTCGATTGTGTCGTCCCACATCTTGATATTCGAGGCAATCGTGTCCTCGAACAAAATTATGTCTTGGTCAACAACCGCAAGTGAGCCCGTGAACACGCTTCGGTCGATATCGGAAATCGGTTTCCCGTCAAACAAAATCTCACCGCTCCAAGGCTTATAAAGTCCCGAAATCAGCTTCGCGAGCGTGGATTTTCCGCAGCCCGAGCTGCCGACAAACGCAACTCTGCTGCCGGGTTTCAGCGTGAGGTTGAAATCCGTAATCAGCGGCTCGGCGAGCTTTGAGTAACCGAAAGTCACGTTTTTCATCTCAATTTTGCCCGAGAGCTTTCCGTACCTTGTGTCCTCGGAAACCGCGTCGTTATCGTAATTCACATCGGTCGGGTATTTCATAACGTCCTCGACGCGCTCCATTTCCGTGCGCATTTCCTGAAGCGTCTGTCCCGATGAAATAAGGCTCATCGCGGGTGCTGTGAAGGACGTCAAAAAGCCCTGAAACGCCATAATCATACCGACGGTGAACTGGCCGTTCATCGCGAGAAAAACGCCTATCATCATCACGGCAACGCTCGTGAGCGAATTTACAAGCGACGGAATCATTCCGAGCACCTGGTCAAGCCGCGCGAATTTGACTTGTTGAGTATTCACGCTCGCCTGATACCCCGACCACCTCTCGAAAAAGCCGTTTTCCGCGCCGCTCGCCTTAATCGTTTCAATCATCTCGATGCCCGCAACCGTTGTTCCTGCGAGCTTTCCCGCGTCACGCATCTGAACTCGTGTGATGTTGACGCGCTTTTTCGAGATAATGTTCGATACAATCAGGTTGATAAAGATTGAAGCAACGCCGATAAGCGTGAGCAAAACGCTGTACCGCAGCATCACGACAAGATAGAAAACCATCATAATCGTGTTCAGCGCAAGCGGCGCGAAGGTGCTCACGAGACTTTTGGCGATTGTCGCGTTTGAGGACTGGCGCTGCTGGATATCGCCCGCCATACGCTGCGAGAAGAACTCCATCGGCATTCGCAGAACTTGCCACATAAACGACGAGCTGCCCACAATGTCGAGCTTTCCGTTAATCCGAAGCGAGTACACCGCCTGAATCCACGCCGCGACAAGCTGTATTATCGCAAAGCCCGCCAGCATCAGCAAAAACGGCACGAACCACTCGGGGTTTTCACCCGTGAGCAAACGGTCGAGGAAAACTCGCGAAAACGCGGGATTTATCACGCCGATAAGCGAGGTGATAAGCGATGTGAGCACGAAAAACTTGACCGCAGTTCCCGCGCCCTTCAGTCTGCTTTTCGCGAACGAGAGCATTGACTTGGGCTTGCCGCTCGGCTTGAATTCCGCGGTCGGCTCAAACATCAGGCAAATCCCCGTGAACGCCTCGTCAAACGTTTTCATCGACACGGTCAGAGTGCCGCGCGCGGGGTCGTTTATCACAGCCTTGTCGCCGCGAAAGCCGTCGAGAACGACAAAGTGGTTGAACTCCCAGTGGATAATGCACGGGAATTTCCCGACCTTGCGCAAATCCTCCGGCTCATAGCGGTAGCCCTTTGCTGTTAAACCGTAGCTTCTCGCGGCGCGGAGAATATTTCGTGCATTTGAACCGTCGCGCGATACACCGCAGTCCGAGCGCACCTGTTCCAGCGGAATCCACTTTTCATAATACGCGAGAATCATCGCAAGACAAGCCGCTCCGCACTCGAGCGCCTCCATCTGCATTACCACGGGAACCTTGCACGCGCCCTTTGTGACGGACTTTTTGACGGCAACCTTTTTTTCCTTCATCGGCTTTTCCTCAATTCATTACAAAAGAAATCGGCGAAATACTTTCCGTGGTAATTTTCGCGCTGTAGGTTCCGCTTTCGAGCTGCGATTTTGCCGTCACCTCGTACACCCATTCGCCTTCCTTGAGTTCACCGACGTACATTGCGTAGGAGTCAAAATTCTCGTCAATTTCAATCGGTTTTTTTGCAATTTCCGATATCTCGAATTCCCCGCCGTTTACGTTGACCTTCATTCCGACTTTCACAGATTTTATATTCTCATCGGCAACGTAACAGGTTATCTTTCCGTCGCGGCACACGCCAACGGTATTGATAACCGTTTCCAGCCGCCCGAAAATTCCCCAAACGCACACGCCCGCAAGTATAAACGCCACCGCCGCCAAAATCATCCACACGGCAGGGTTCGACACGCGAACGTAGTCGTTGAGCTGCTCGGGCGAGGAAATCCGCTCCACGCTCTTTTGTCTGAAAATCTGCTTTTCTGTCTTGTTATCCATCTTGCTCTCCCTTTTGCGCACCGTTAAATTTCAGATAAACCATCGTGATATCGTCAAACTGCGGCGCTTCTCCGACAAACGCGTCCACATCAGCCTTAACCGCATTGCAGACAGCCTCCGCGGGAATATCGTGAAGCGTGTTTATGAAATTCAACAGCCGCTCTTCACCGTACAGCTCGTTTTCGGAATTTGTCGCCTCGGTCACACCGTCGGTGTACAGGAAAATCTCGTCGCCCTCGCCGAGCCGAAGCTCGTTTTTACGGTACTTCAAGCCTTCCATTCCCGCCAGAACAAAGCCCGCGCGGGATTTCAGGTACTCAAAGCTGCCGTCCTTGTGACGAACGAGCGGCGGGTTGTGTCCCGCGTTTACGAACTCGACAAGTCCCGTTTTGATGTCAAGAACTCCCATCCAAGCGGTCACGAACATTGCCGCGTCATTGTTTTCACAGAGCTTTGCATTGGCGGCAGTGAAAACCTCGTTCACCTCGCAGCCCGTTTCCGCAAAGCTCTTGAGCAAGGTCTTTGAGGTCATCATAAACATCGCCGCGGGAATTCCCTTTCCCGAAACGTCCGCTATCAGAAACGCCAGCTTATCCTCACCGGCAAAGTAAAAATCATAGAAATCTCCGCCGACTTCCTTCGCGGTATCCATTGACGCGAAAATCTCAAATTCCGTCTTGTTCGGGAACGGCGGGAAAACGCTCGGGAGCGCAGAATGTTGGATTTGCTTCGCAAATTCAAGCTCCTTGTCAATGCGTGCGGCAGCCTCGGCGATATAGCGCTTGAGTGTGACAACGGTTGAATTTATATCATCGGAGAGCGACGCAAACTCGGAGTTTGAACGAACATCAACCACTACGTTCAGGTCGCCGTTTGTGATTTTGGCAAGCGAGTCGTTCACGCGGTCAATGTTGTCCACAACCAGCTTTTTGATGAGAACATAAACCAGTACAAACAACATTCCGAAGATGATGAACTCCATAAAGACGGTGACGTAAACCGAAACATCGCGCGAGAACACAGCCTCATCGACAGGCATAAACGCAATTATGTAATAGCCCTCGGTTGTCGTGTACATCATAAAATACTGCTTGCCGCCGATTTCAAAGACCGCGCGCTGTTCCTCGAAAATGTTCTCCCTGTCGAACTTGCTCCCCGAAAAATCGTGCGGAATTGTCTCGCTGTCCGAACGGGTGCTCACGATATTTCGGTTCTCGTCGGCGATGATGATAAAGCCGTTTTCACCGATATGACGGTTTCGGGTTGCCCCGAGAACCTGCTCGTCGATATCCTTCTGAAAGCGCTCCGCGTCATAGGCAACCTGCACAAAGCCGCCCTGCTCCAGCGTAATTCCCGCGTACTTTCGCCAAATATTCGAGTTGGACGCGGTCGGCTGATAGCTTTGAACATACTCGGTTGTTTTTCCGTCAAGCAGAACGAGAAACTCCGCAGACTGCTTGCCGCCGTTCATATTGTAGTTGAGAAAAGCCTCGTATGTTGACGCAGAAATAACTCCGCGGCTGTCGATAATATTTATCTCGGCAACATCGAACATTTCGGCAATATCCTTGAGCGACTCGCTGTCGGAAACTCCCGTAACGTTTATCTCCTCGGCAACCTCCCGCGTTATCGACAGCAAATTCTTGTCCGACGCGTCCGAGATATCCTGCTTCACGTCCGCGAGGTTGAGCCGAATAAGATTATCCGCGTCGCTCTCGGACAGCTGCGTCTGGAGCACCCACGAGAAAACCGTTGTACACAAAAATCCGATAACCAAGCACACCAGCAGCCAGCGCTGAAAGGTCTGCGAGATTTGTTTCAGCTCGTGATGCTGTTTTTTCTTTGGATTGCCGAGAATTGAAATCAAAAGCACCGCAAGCATTACCGAGAGGCTGTTGAGCGAAATCATCGGTATCGAGCAGAATTTCACGAAAGAAAAGGCTTGGTGTACATCGGACATATTCGTGAGGAAAATCATCAGCATATGGATAACCTCGGTTATCATACCGATGGCAAGCCCGAAATACCACGTCGGCTTTTTGTTGTCGAACATATATTTTCGGCAAGCCGCCGCGAAAAGTCCTGCGAGAATTGTCGCGACGGTACACGCAAGCCTTGTGTACTCGCCGCCGCCCCACAATGTCGAAAACCAGCGCTCAACACCGCCGATAACGCCCGAAATTATACCCGCGGGCGCACCGAAAATAAGTCCCGCGCAAATCGGTGCGCTGTCGCGGACGTTGATGATAGCGCCGCCGATGTCAACGCCGAACTCCGTCGCACAAACCGCAAGAACCCCAAAAATCAACCCGAGCACAATCTGCTTCGGGGCATATTTCATCTTGCCAAACGCCGTGTTTTTATCAATTATGTATAAAATAACGCTAACCGCTACCGGAAGCAGTCCGCTGGCAACAAGCTGTAAAAAAGTAGTCATATTCTTCTCTCCGTTAACTTCACAAAATACTGTCCGAAATGGCACAAATACACATACAATTATACCACATTTTCACTGTTCTTGTCAAGCAAAACCAACCAAACTCTCTGTCATAATTTCGCAAATCTATGTGAAATTTATCGGAAAAATTTTCATATTTTTTCAATTTATGGTATAATTAGTCAAAATCAATATTTTTTGTGAAATTTCCCGACAAATTGACGGTTTCAATCGTTATCTTAATGTAAGGAGGATTCTCCGATGGGAACAACTTTCAATACCGATGAAGAATTCGAGGCGTTTTACGAGCGCCACTGGAAATACGTCTATCGATTATGTTGAAATCCGCCGCGGACGCCGAGGACGTGTTCGTGAAGGTGCTTAACGGGAAATTTGAGTTCACCGATGAACTGCACGAGCGAAAATGGCTCACGGTCACCGCGATAAATCTCTGCAAGGACAGGCTGAAAAGCTGGAAGCGGAAAGCGGTTGTGGCGATTGACGACGAGCCCGAGCAAGCCGCTCCCGAAAAGGAGGATTACAGCGACGTAACCGAGGCGGTGAAACAGCTCCCCGTGAAGCTCAAGGACGTAATTTGGCTTTTCTACTACGACGGTTATCAGACGGACGAAATCGCAAAAATTCTCGGCAGACCGCCCTCAACCGTCCGAAATCAGCTGCGTGACGCGCGAAAATTGCTTAAAGATATTCTGGGAGGAGATTTTCGATGAACGAGAACAATTCTTTCAAGGAAATTATTGATAAAATCGAACCCGAGGACGGTGCTCGGGAACGAATGTTGAATAATATAAAACGCAAGGCTGCGGAACAGCAAGCGGCGCAAAAGTCCGCCAAAAAGTCCTCTGCGTTTATGAAAATTGCGAGATGGGCGCTGCCCGCGGCGGCTTGTTCGGCAATCGCCGTTGTTGGATTTAACGTTGTGCCGAGACTGGTTTCGCCGCCTATTGAAAGCAGCGGAGTTGAAATTCCAAACCCGTTTCAGACGGTTAATTCCGCCGATGACTTTGAGCAGCAGCTTCATTTCCGCGCAGACGCACCCGCCGGCTCCGAGGATACCGCATATTCAATCCTCGACGGAAGTATCGCGCAGGTTGACTTCATTTACGGCGGGAAAAGCTACACCTTGCGCGCGTCAAGGCAAAGCGGCGACTTCTCCGGCATCAACGGAACGCTGATTAAAAGCGACAAAATCGACGCGCAAACCGACGCGGTTCTTGATACAATTCGCGGCACCGATTACAACTATTTCAAGCTGAAATGGACGAACGGCGCGGTGACTTTTATCCTGTCAAACGGCGATGAAACAACCGCCGAGAGCATTACCGAAATTTACCAGAAAATCAAATAAAAAAATTTGTCGGAAAATTCAAAATTTTTCCGACATTTTCTTTTCCTCGGTCGTTATATGTACAGAAAGGCAAAAATTCAAAAATAACGAAAGAGGTATTTGTATGAAAAAGTTTATTTCTGTGGCAATTCTGGCGGCGATGATTTTGACAATGACGGGCTGCTCCGAGAACAAGGGAAACAGCTCGACGCCCTCCAACAACTCGTCAACAAGCGATGTTTCAAAGCCCGAGAGCAAGCCTTCGGACAACAGCTCCAAGCAAGACGAAAAGCCTGTTCAACCCGAGTCCAAGCCTGAAAGTAAACCTGAAGAAAGCAAGCCCGAGGACAAGCCAACCGAACCCGAGAGCAAACCCGAGGAAAGTAAACCCGAGAGCAAGCCCGAGGAGAGTAAACCCGAAAGCAATCCCGTTGAACCGGAAAAACCTGTTGCGCCCGAGAGCAAGCCCGAGGACAAGCCCGCCGAGCCCGAGAAAACCGTGTCTCCCGCGGACATTGAGGCGGCGATTGCAAAGGCGCTCGGTGACGGGTATTTCTGCACGGTTGACGTGCCCGAGGAGGAGCTGTTTCTCTCGAATATGGCGGGAATTGACCTGTCGCAGCTTGAGAGCTACATGGCAAAACAGGCGGCAATTACCGCGGTTTATTTGGACACGGTTCTTGTGATGAAGTGCAAGGCGGGTTACGCGGACACCGCTGTCGATATCCTCAACGAAAACTACGCGCGCACAATCAGCTACATTCGGCAATATCCGTTCGGCGTGGCAAAGGTTGAGGGCGCGCGGCTGTACAAAATCGGCGATATCGTGATGTTTATTCTCGCGGGAAACAGCGCCGATTCCGACGCAACCGCCGAGGACGAAGCAAAACTCGCTGCCGCTGAATACGAGAAAATCGACAACGTGATAAAATCGCTTTTCGGCACGCTTCCCAAGAACCTCGCTGTTATCAAAGAGCCCGAAATTCCCGACAACGGCGGATTTGACGGCGGTTTCGATAACTTTGAGGATATGCCGATAATCGGAGGATAAAATGGTATTTTCAAGCCTGTCGTTTCTGTTTGTGTTTTTGCCGGCGGTGCTGCCGGTGTATTTCGCGGTGCCGCGTCAAGGCAAAAACGCCGTGCTTTTCGCGTTCAGCCTGCTGTTTTACGCGTGGGGCGAGCCGATTTACGTCCTGCTGATGATTTTCTCCACAATTCTCGACTACACCTGCGGCAGACTTGTCGAAAAGCACCGCGGCACGCCGAAGCAAAAAATCGGGCTGCTGATTTCGGTGATTGTGAACATCGGTTTGCTGTGCTTTTTCAAGTACTCGGATTTCCTTATCGGTACGCTGAACGGAATTTTCGGCTGTGAAATACCGCTGTTAAATCTGCCGCTGCCGATAGGAATTTCGTTCTACACCTTCCAAACGATGAGCTACACGATTGACGTTTATCGCGGCGAAGCGAAAATGCAGAAAAACATAATCTCGTTCGGCGCGTATGTGTCGCTTTTCCCGCAGCTTATCGCGGGACCGATTGTGCGTTACCGCGACATCGCCGAGCAGCTCGACAGCCGCACGCACTCCTTCGATAAATTCGGCGAGGGCGTCAAGCGTTTTGTGACGGGGCTTGGGAAAAAGGTGCTTCTCGCGAACAACATCGGCTTGCTTTGGGACGCGGTTTCGCAGACATCTCCCGAGAAATTAACCGCGCTTGGTGCGTGGCTTGGTATAATCGCGTTTGCGTTTCAGATTTACTTCGACTTTTCCGGTTACAGCGACATGGCAATCGGGCTCGGCAAGATTTTCGGCTTCGATTTCCTCGAGAATTTCAACTACCCCTACACCTCGAAAAGCATCACGGAATTTTGGCGCAGATGGCACATTTCGCTCGGCGCGTGGTTTCGCGACTACGTTTACATTCCGCTCGGCGGCAACCGCAGAGGCTTTGCCGTGCAGATACGCAACATCGCGGTTGTGTGGCTGCTGACGGGCATCTGGCACGGCGCAAGCTGGAATTTCGCGCTTTGGGGAATTTTTTACGGAGTGCTGTTGATTTGCGAAAAGCTGTTCCTGCTAAAACTGCTTGAAAAAGCGCCGGCGTTTGTCGGGCGAATTTACACAATGCTTGCGGTTTTGCTAGGCTGGGTGCTGTTTGCGTTTGACGATTTGGGAAAAGGCTGGGCGTTTCTCAAAGCAATGTTCGGCGCGGGCGCGGGTTTTGCGAGCAACGGCGCGCTGTATCAGCTGTTGACTTATCTGCCGCTGCTGCTGATTTGCACAATCGCCTCCACGCCGCTCGCAAAGCGGGTTTACGCAAAAATTGCCGCAAAAGCGCACGGCGGCTTGCTTCTCACGACAGATGTTGTTCAACTTCTCGGAGTTTCCGCGCTGTCGCTTGCGTTTCTGATTAGCGGCTCGTACAACCCGTTTTTGTACTTCAGATTTTAAGCAAACCGCCGCGCTCGTTAAACCGCGAAATACCAGCAAAAGCGCACGGCGGTTTGCTTCTTACAGCAGACGTTGTGCAACTGCTCGGAGTTTCCGCGCTGTCGCTGGCGTTTCTGATAAGCGGCTCGTTAAACCGCGAAATACCCGCAAAAGCGCACGGCGGCTTGCATCTAACAGCCGACGTTGTTCAACTTCTCGGATTATCCGCGCTGTCGCTGGCGTTTCTGATAAGCGGCTCGTACAACCCATTTTTGTACTTCAGATTTTAAGCACCGCCGCGCTCGTTCAACCGCGAAATACCCGCAAAAGCGCACGGCGGCTTGCTTCTCACAACAGATGTTGTTCAACTGCTCGGAGTTTCCGCGCTGTCGCTTGTGTTTTTGATTAGCGGCTCGTAAAACCCATTTTTGTACTTCAGATTTTAAGCACCGCCGCGCACGTTCAACAGCGAAATCGCGGCAGACGTTGCGCAGCATTTTTGAACTAAAGTTTTAGGGGGATTTATGAGAAACAAGGTCATTTCAATACTGTTTTGCGTGATGCTCGCGGCGGGCATCGGGGCAAGCGCAATCCTGCCCGACAGGTACTATTCCGAGAGCGAAAAGCGCACACTGAAGCAGTTTCCCTCGCTCACCGCCGAGGAGATTTTTGACGGAAAGCTCGGCGATGAAATCGAGCAGTATCTCGCCGAACAGTTTCCCGCGCGGGACGGCTGGGTTACCGTCAAAACGCTGGCGGAACTTGCCTCGGGTAAACGCGAAATCGGCGGGGTGTTTTTTGCAAACGACGGTTATCTGATTGAAGCGCACAAATCGCTCCCGTCAAAACAGGCGAAAACAAACATCGCCGCACTGAAAATGCTCTCGGACAGCCTTTCCAAAAGCAACATCGAAATGCGGGTAATTCTCGCGCCGACCGCAAGCCAAATCCTCTCGGAGAAGCTCCCGTCGTTTGCTCCAAACGCAAATCAGAGCGCGGTTATCGAGTACGCGAGAAAGCAAGGGCTGAATGTCGTGGACGTCACGAGCGCGCTTTCCGAGCACAAGGACGAGTACATTTTCTACAAAACCGACCACCACTGGACCTCGCTCGGCGCATACTACGCTTACGCGGAGTGGAAGCGCGCCAAAGGTGAGGTGCCCAAGCCGATTGACGCGTGGACGAAGCGCGAGCTTTGTGATAATTTCCGCGGCACAACCTACTCAAAGGTGAATTTCCCGTTCGCGCCGTTTGACACGATTGACGCATATTTCAAGCACGAGAAGCACGAGGTGAACTACAACAACGGCGAGTACGTCACCGACAGTATTTTCGAGAAAAAATTTCTCGAGGGCAGCGACCAATACGCCGTGTTCTTCAACTCAAACCAAGCCGTGACCAAAATCAACGGCTCCGGCAGCGGAAAAATCCTGATAATCAAGGACTCCTACGCGAATTGCTTCGGGCAGTTTGTTGTTGACGATTACGCGGAAACGCACCTCATCGACCTGCGTTTTTTCACCGGAAAAGTCACGGATTACATTCGGGAAAACGGCATAACAGAGGTTCTCGCGCTGTATAACATTCCAAATCTCTGTGTCGATATAAGTGCCGCGAGGTGCTTTAGATAAACAAAACGGTTGTGCTTTTGCGCAGCCGTTTTTTTCGCGAAATATTGCAGTTTTTTGCATTTAAGCCTGTTTTATAATACAAGTGCAGCAAAATGCTGAAATTATAAAAAGGAGGAATTTTATGGACAGCGCAATTATTGTTGCAATTATTTCGGGACTTTTCACGCTTATCGGCAGCTTCGGCGGTATCATCGCGTCTTCTCGCCTCACCGCTTACCGCTTGCAGCAGCTCGAAGAAAAAGTCAACAAGCACAACCGAGTCATCGAGCGCGTTTACGCTTTGGAGCGGCACAACGAGGTTCAAGACGAGAAAATCAAGAATTTGGACTGCGAGGTGAAACGCTATGAAAATTGATTGGAAGCGCAAGCTCACAAGCCGCAAGCTGTGGGTTTCTCTCGCGGGATTTGTCGCGGGTTTAATCGTGATTTTCGGTGGAACTCAAGAGAGTGCCGATAAAATCACCGGCGCGATAATGTCGGGCGCTGCGGTTGTCGGGTACGTTCTTGGTGAGGGCTTGGCGGATAACGGAAACAAAGGAGGCGGTGCCGATGAGTAATTCACCGCTCGTTTCTTACACCAAGATTTCCCCTCACCGCGACTCCCCGCGTAACCACAAAATTGATACAATCACGATACATTGTGTTGTTGGTCAATGTGACGTAGAACCGCTCGGGGAGCTGTTTCAGACGAAGGCGGCGAGTTCCAACTACGGTATCGGGCGTGACGGTCGAATCGCGATGTACGTTGAGGAAAAAGACCGCTCGTATTGCTCATCGAGTGCCGCGAACGACAACCGCGCGATTACAATCGAGTGCGCTTCGGATACCAAAGAGCCGTTTGCGGTGAACGACAAAGTTTACGCCGCGCTGATTGATTTGCTCGTTGATGTGTGTAAACGAAACGATATCAAAAAGCTGCTTTGGCGCGCGGACAAGTCGTTAATCGGTCAAGTTGATAAGCAAAATATGACCGTCCACCGTTGGTTTCACTCGGGAAAAAGTTGCCCCGGAACTTACTTATACGAGCGTATGGGACAGATTGCCGATGATGTCAACAAGCGGCTTTGCGGTAAACTTTACCGCGTGCAAATCGGCGCTTTTTCCTCGAAAACAAATGCCGAGAATTATCTCGAAAAAGCCAAAAAATCCGGCTTTGACGGGTTTATTGTTGAGGTCGAGAAATAACAAAAACAGGCGTTCCCCGATAAGAACGCCTGTTAAATTTTAGCTATTTTTGGGGGTTCATCAAGTCGGCAAGGGTTATCCCGTTGAAAAAATCCTGCGTGAGCTCGCTGTACTTTTTCCACATCGGGAGAGTTCGGCAATCCTCGGAGCGCTCGCATTTTTCGTCCTTGCACTCCAAACAGGAAACCGGTGCCAGACTGCCCTCGGTGAGCGACAAAATTTCTCCGACAACATACTCCTCGGGTGCGCGGTTAAGCCGATAACCGCCGCCTTTCCCGCTCATTCCGTCAACGATTTTGTTCTTGATGAGAACCGGCATAATCTGCTCGAGATACTTCTGCGAAAGCCCTTGCCGCGCCGCAATTTCCTTCATCGGCGTGTAATTCCCGCTCGGGTGCTCGGCAAGGTCGATGAGAACCCTCAACGCATAACGTCCGCGTGTCGTTATCATAAATCAATCCGCAAACAGCGGTGTTGACAGGTATCTGTCACCCGTGTCGGGGAGCAGAACAACAATGTTCTTGCCCGCGTTTTCGGGACGTTTTGCAAGCTCTATTGCCGCGTGAACAGCAGCTCCCGAGGAAATTCCCACAAGAACGCCCTCTTTTCTGCCGATGAGTTTACCCGTTTCAAAAGCGTCCTCGTTGGCAACAGTTATGATTTCATCGTAAACCTTGGTGTTGAGGATTTCGGGAACAAAGCCCGCGCCGATACCCTGAATTTTGTGCGCTCCCGCAACGCCCTCCGAGAGCACGGGAGAGCTCTTCGGCTCAACCGCAACAACCTTTACGTTCGGATTTTTCGACTTCAGATACTCGCCGATACCGGTTATCGTGCCGCCCGTGCCGACGCCCGCAACAAAGATGTCAACCTTGCCGTCGGTGTCCTCCCAAATCTCGGGAGCAGTGGTCTGGCGGTGCGCCTCGGGATTTGCGGGGTTAGTGAACTGCGACGGGATAAAGCCGCCGGGGATTTCCTTCGCAAGCTCCTCCGCCTTGGCAATCGCACCCTTCATTCCCTTTGCGCCTTCGGTGAGGACAAGCTCCGCGCCGTACGCTTTCATCAACTGTCTGCGCTCAACGGACATCGTTTCGGGCATTACAATGATAATGCGATAACCGCGTGCTGCCGCAACGGAAGCAAGTCCGATACCGGTATTACCGCTGGTCGGTTCGATGATAACAGAGTCCTTCGTGAGAACGCCCTTTGCCTCCGCGTCATCAATCATCGCCTTTGCAATTCTGTCCTTGACAGAACCTGCGGGGTTGAAATACTCAAGCTTTGCGATAAGCTTCGCGTTAAGTTCGAGCTCCTTTTCAATGTGAGCAAGCTCAAGAAGCGGGGTTTTGCCGATAAGTTCATCTGCGGATTTATAAATGTTAGACATAATAATCTCTCCTTTAAAAATAATTACTGTACAGCTTTAAATGCGGCGTCAAGCGCGGCAATAAGGTCGTTTATGTTTTCAATGCCTATCGAAAGGCGAATTGTGTTGGGCTTGATACCCTGCTCGGCGAGTTCTTCCTCGGTGAGCTGGGAGTGGGTTGTGCTGGCGGGGTGAATTACCAGCGATTTTACGTCGGCAACATTTGCCAAAAGCGAGAAAATGCCGAGATTATCGATAAACTTCTGCGCGGTTTTATCGTCGCCCTTGATTTCAAAGGTGAAAATCGAACCGCCGCCGTTCGGGAAGTATTTTTTGTACAGCTTGTGGCTCGGCTCGGTTTCAAGCGACGGGTGATGAACCGCCTCAACCTGCGGGTGATTGTTGAGATACTGCACAATTTTAAGCGCGTTCTCAACGTGCCGCTCAACACGCAGCGACAACGTTTCAAGTCCCTGAAGGAAGATAAACGCGTGAAACGGCGAAAGCGTTGCTCCCGTGTCGCGGAGCAGAATTGCGCGAATGTATGTAACAAAAGCAGCTTTTCCCGCAGCTTGTGCAAAGGAAACACCGTGATAGCTGTCATTCGGCTCGGAAATCCACGGATACCTGCCCGAAGCCGCCCAGTCAAAGCCGCCGTCTACGATAACACCGCCGATTGCCGTGCCGTGACCTCCGATAAACTTGGTTGCCGAGTGAACGACGATATCCGCGCCGTATTTCAGCGGGTTGATAAGATAAGGCGTCGCAAACGTTGAGTCAACAACAAGCGGAATTCCGTGCTTGTGCGCAACCTTTGCCACTTCCTCGATATCGATAATGTTGGAATTCGGGTTGCCGAGAGTTTCGATGTAAATCGCTTTGGTGTTCGGCTGAATTGCGTTCTCGAAAGCGTTCTCCTCGTCGGGGTCAACGAAAGTCGTCGTAATTCCCGAAGAAAGCGGGAGCGTGTGCGCGAGAAGGTTGTATGTACCGCCGTAGATTGTCTTTGAAGCCACAATATGCTCGCCGCTTCTCGCAAGAGCCAAGATTGTGTAATTTATCGCGGCAGCGCCCGAAGCTGTTGCCAGAGCCGCTGTACCGCCCTCGAGAGCGGCAATTCTGCGCTCGAAAATATCCTGCGTGGGGTTTGTAAGTCTGCCGTAAATGTTGCCCGCGTCACGCAAACCAAAACGGTCGGCAGCGTGCTGTGAGTTGTGGAAAACGTAAGAAGTGCTCGCGTAAATCGGCACGGCGCGCGCGTCGGTCGCGGGGTCTGCGGTCTCCTGACCTATGTGGAGCTGTTTGGTTTCAAAGCTCCAATTTTCGGGGTTTTTAATATCGGACATTGTGATTTCCTCCTGTAATTTTTGATTTTTTTAAATGCACTTTTTCGCCGTCAACACATTCGGTCGTGCAAATTAAAAAAGGAAATCCTCGGACATCGCTTGTCAATTCGCGTAATTTCTAGGCTTGTCATAAGCAGCCTCCTCTGTTGAATTTTCCCATCTGTTTAGTAGGTTAATATGATTATATCACTATTTACCTACTTTGTCAATAGGTATTTGGAAATTTTTTTAAAAAATTTTTTGATTGTCGAAAGAATGCGTATTTATAAGCACAAAAATCGCCCCAAGCTCAAACTCGGGGCGAAATCTTTAGGGCAACACCGCATAATTATTTTCGTTCGATTGCGCCGCAGATTTTTCGTCAGATTGTACAAAAGCGACGCAGGCGGGCTGGCGCCCGTCAAGGAGCTTTTGTGCAATATGACGGAAAAGATGCAAGCAAGCGGACGGAAAAGGCGTTAGCCGTTAATTGTGCGGTGTTGCCTTAGATTAGTGTTTAATTTCAGACGTCTTTTCGGGGGTTTGCTTTTGTGCAGTCGTCTGCTTTTCGGTTTGCTTTTCGGTCTGCTTTGTGGTCTGCTTTGGCTTCTCGCTTTGGGTAATCTCGTCAAATGATATCAGTTGCTTCTCGGAGGCAACTTCCTCATCGTCTTCGAGCTCAGAGATTTTGACGTTACTCTCGGGAGCTTTCTCGGCGTAACTCTCGGGGGCTTTTTCGATGTTATTCTCAATATCTAAAATCCTCCTATGAGCGTCGAGCACGCTTGTGTCTTCATCTGCCTTAAACGGACCTATCAATTCTTCCATCATTTCTTTGGCTTTCCGTTCTTCATCGGCGATAGGAACAAAAAAGAGTCTGTTTACCTTTTCTTTTTGTACACCATCTTCAGTGTACTGCTCAACAAGGTCTCCCGCATAGACATCAGTCGGCGAAACAAACTGACCTTCCCTTACGTCCCCTATAAGCTTATCGGGATTGACAATCTTAATATTTGCCGTTTCGGGATTGTCGTTATATAAAGTAAATTCAAGGTCAGCTTCCACCGCGTTTATCTCGACATCGGTGTCAGCAGAACTCCTAAAAACTCCGCCGAGTGTTGTACACATTTCTGTATTATCGATAATGTCACCGATTGTACTGCCTTCGTTTATCCGTTCGGAAGCATATTGAACCGCAGCCTTTCCTTTTGCTGCCCTTAAGAGCCTGTATTCTTCGATAGTATAATCTATTGTTGCGTAATTCTCGTCCGTAAGGAAACCGAAGTAATTGTCTGCAAAGAACGAGATAAGAGTTAAATTATTCAAATCGCTGCAATAATCGTAGACCGTGCAAGCTCTTTCGTTTACCTGATTGATGAGTTGTTTATCGGCATTGTCATATCCGAAATTTATTCTCTCCTCATCATTTTCATTGAGCTTAAACCAATTATATCTGGATGTAGGGATTTTAACCTCCTTATCGCCATCTTTAATTGTTTCACGTTCAAAGATTGCAAGCGACTGACTCCAATCCTTCGCCATTGAACCCATCATAGACAACGTGGGATAATTCTGAATAAACGCTTCTGTGTCGAAGGGACTTACGACGCTAATCGGCTGTTTTTTCAACGCTTCTGCGCTTTCCAGACAGAACCTTTCGAGCTTTTCCCTTCTGTCGATAAGATATTTGCCATAGCTTTTCTGAGAATCCTTGAGGTTGTTCATAATCGCCGCCTTCCTCACTTCTCTCTCGAGCTTATCGGCGTCCTTTTTCACCCTTGCTTCCTTTTCTTTCTTAGTTTCTTCGGTTTTTCCGGCTTTCTTGGCTTTCTTGGCTTCGGATTTCTCTTTATCCTCTTCCTTCCAAATTTCCTTTAATTCTTGGAATTGTTTGTACAAATCCTTGTTCGTGGATTCCAAGTACCAGTCGTATGATTTAACGTGAAGTTCTTCCACAAATTCTTGACCGATTTTCTTGCGAAGCTCGCTGTTTTTGATATCAAGCATCTCGTTCAGCGAATGACCCTTCGACATACCATAAAGGAGAGCCATATTAACCACTGTGTGTTCTCTGGTCATTGTCAGTAATGCAGGACTTGTAGAACCATTAGCGCCGGTATATTGGAATGCTTCCCGCAGATTAAATCCGCGAAAGACTTTGCCGTCAACAGCTATCTCGCCAAAAAAGTCTTTTGCAAAACGGCCATAGTATTCTTCGTCCATGGCGCTTGTGGCTCTGGCTTTTGTTGTCACAACTCTTCTTTCAGCGTCAGCAATCGCCTTGGGCTTTTCCGGCGCTTCAATTCCGGTTTTACCCTCAGCCACCTGCTTTTCATACTCTCTTTTTTGGTTGTAATAGTCGGTGTAATCTCTTTCCGATTCGTTAGCGTCCTTGATTTTATCCAACATCTCTGTTTTGGATCTAAAGTTAAAGAACTCCATAAGCCAGCGAATGAAAGACCACTTTCTCTCTTTTATGGTTGCTTCCGTTTTTACGGGTACAATTTTATCGGCCTCAACTTCGCCCCTGTCGTTGGTCTTATACTTGCAGATATCGATTTTCGAGCCCTGAAGAGCCTTTGATACTATCTCCGCCTTGACTTTTGCGTTTTCAAGCGGATTATTTCCCTTGAATTGAGTATCAAACCTATGGCTTCCTTTACCGTACCAGTTTACAGGCTTTCCGTCAACCAAAATGCCCATCGCAGGGTCAATTCCCGCCTGCTTAAGCGCGCGAAGCTCATCTTTTGTATAAAGGCTGTTCACCATTCTGTCGAAGTTGGATTCAGCCCAATCCAATTCGATATGGGAGAGAGTACCGGCTTTCTGATTTTTAACAAACTCTTCCATTCTGATATCAGCAAGCGGGCTTTTGTCAAGCTCCAGATGAACCTCGTTCAAATTCTGCGAAATACCTGTCGCTGAGAAATTTGCAACATTATTTTTAAAGTTTGCGATAGCGTTTAAATCCTGTGAAAACTTTAAATCGTCTTCATTTTCAAGAACGTTCGCCAATTCCTCAACATACTCTTTCGCAAATTCATCATCGTACCATTCCAGATTGTTTGGCAGCTCGTCGCCGGACAGCGCGTCTTTTTCCATTTTATTGGCATAGCCGGATACCTTGTCAAAAACTTCGTTTGCAGCCTTGCCGGGCTCGATAACATTTCCGTCTTTGTCTTTCCAAGCCTCGCGGTCGAAAAACGTGCTTACAACCTTGTTGTACACATCGGTTTTTTCCTGTGCGTTAAGCTGTCCGAGAGAAGCTTCACTCAAAGGAATGTTTTCATCACGATTTTCACTTGCCTGAAGATATTGGTTGCGGGTATTCTGATATTCCTGCGCAACTTCTTCGGAGATATCATATTCTTCAGCTATTTTATCATAGACTTCATCAATACCCGAATAGGTGTACTGATTAAGCAAATCGTTCAAACCTGCCGAAATAACGTGTCTTGTCGCAACTGCGGCTGTTTTATTTGCAAGGTCTTTCTCATTCTTTATGTAATCATCAAGACGTTCCATATTGGAAAACAGCTCCAGAACGCCCTTGTCGCGGATAATATTTCCGTTGTCAAAATCGCTTACGCGGAATGAGATTTCATCGTTTTCATAGCGCAGCTTCAACGATTCCTCCCACATTTTTTGGCTGAACTCAGCTTTCTCGCCGAACGCCTTTTCGACAGCGATTCTCTTAAAATCCTCAAAGTTCTTGATGGTTTTCTTTGCCATAGCTTCTTCCTCCGTTATTTAGTCAGGGTTTATCGGCAAACAAATTACTTTGTCAAGCCTTTTTGCGTCAGCGTCTTTTCATTGACCTTTACATTGGTTTTTTCAAAGGTCTTTTGAGTAGGAAGCTTTTTACCGCTTGCTTCGGCTTCCTTTTTCACAAGCTCGTTGAAGTCTGTTTTCGTGCGGGAAGACGCGGTCTTTTCATTTGTCTTGTCGGCAGACTTTTCAGCTTCTTTCTGCTTGTTTATTATCTCGTCAAGGTCTATACCCAAAAATCCTTTAACGAGATTTATCAAGAACCGACGCATGAAATTCTCAATAAAAGAAGGCTTCTGATTTATCGTGGTCTTCTGTGGATTACTTTGCGTATTTCTCTGTGCGTTTCTCTGTGCGTTTCTCACCGCATTTTGCACCTTCGCCCTGTTTGCTGCGATACGTTGTCTCTGAAGCATTTGCTTTTTAAATCTGATTTTTCTGGCGTTGAGATTCTTACGACTTATATTGTTTGCGGGAATTTTTGCGGGTGCTTTTTTTACGGGTTGTGTTTTTGCGGGCTGTTTTTTGGCGGGCTCGGTTTTAGCGGGCTCGGTCTTTGCAGGTCCGGTCTTGGCGGGCTCGGTCTTGGCGGGTTCGGTCTTGGCGGGTTCGGTCTTTGCAGGTCCGGTCTTGGCAGGTTCGGTTTTAGCGGGCTCGGTCTTGGCGGGCTCGTCTTTGGTAGGTTCAGCCTTTTCTTTGTCGATTTCATGGCTCACCTTGACGCTTGACAAGTCAAACGATACAGATTTCTCTTGAATTTCACGACGAACGGTAATTTTATCCCCGGAAACAAGACTAAAAGCAATCTTTGCTTTCAAATTGTCAACATCTTCGGGACCGGCTTTTGCCAATTCCTCGTCCGAGATGATTTGCTGACCGTTCGCGCAGAAAGCCTGTATATTTACAGTACTCGGGTCCCAGCCGTTCGACAAATCCATCGAACTTAAGAACATCTTGTCATAAGCCTCGCGCGCCCACTCCTTTTCCTCGGGAGTAAGATTGTTGGGGTCAGCTTTGAAATGCGCAGCAAACGACTCGAGCGTAACGGGTGCCTTTTCGGGATTGATTGCCGCCATATCCTGCGCGTCCATCGTCATCAATTCGAGTTTCTGATTAGGCGCAGACACTCTGATAGCTATTTCCGCTCCGGAAGCAATCTTCTGGGCAATCAATCTTGAGCAATCCTCAAACGACATATTCTTACTATTTTCATCGTTCGGAATAATCTGCTTGCCGTCGGCATAAAAGAGGTTCACTTCAACCATACCGCCGTTGTAGTTAATCAGATTTGCGGTCACATCTTGCGCCCACTGCTTGTCGGCGGCTGTAAGAGAGTCGGGATAACCAAAAAGGAATTTTTCTGCCGCTGTTTTCACCTTAATTTCCGCGGGATTTATATTGACGGCTTTCTCGGGTATTCTGTCAATAACCGAAATCTCCGCTCCGGCAGCCATTTTTGCGACAATCTTCTCTTGAAACTCCTCTAACTTTTCGGGATTGAGAGCGCCGGTCTGGTTTTTGGCATTTTGAAATTCTTCATCAGAAATAATCTGCTCGCCGTTGGCACGGAAGTTTGTCAAATCCATATTGAAAACGTCCCAGCCGCTTTCCATATCCATTGTGTTGAAAATAATTCTGCCAAAAGCCTTTTGTGCCCAGGCCTTTTCATCCTTCGTCAGGTTTTGGGGATTTGTCTGATAATGATAGCTGAACGATTCGGGAGAAACCTCTTTAGAATCGATTTCATCCACATAGTTTGCAGAAATATCCTTCATATACAAGTCGTTCTTCTTTTCATCTTTGCCCAACGAGTCAGCAAGCGTGGAAATCTCACTTGAAAGCACAGTGGCGATATCGATATTTCCGCCTGTAAAAGACGCATCATTGAAAGCCGCATCGAGCGCGTCCTTTTGACTTGCGCCGTTTTCGATATATCTGCTAACGTTCGAGAGATAATTAAGCGTCTCTTTCAGGTAATCAGAGTTGCTGTTGCCCTGATTCATATCAAAAGCAGCGTTTATCTTTTCGATAAAAGCAGTTTCTTCTGGAGTGTTCCCCTTGAAACCAATCGAGTCGGAAACCTTTTCCTTGAGCTCCTTGCGATAAGCAGTCTTTTCTTCCTCATTCATACCATACGCATCAAGCAGAGTTTGGTTAACCTCATTTGCAAAGTAATCGTCAATCTGCTTATGCAGCTCTCTTGTATGTGCCACGACATTAAACGCATTAAGCGCAAAAGCCTCCGCGCCGGCAAATCCCTTGCTCTCGGACTTGTCGCCCATAAGCTGAATTCTCGCAAAAGTATCTTGAAAATAGTCCTCAAAGCTGACGCTTACGCTATCATTGCCGCTTTTAAACTCCATAGAAAAATCAAAGCTTTTCTTTGCACCATCAAAAATTTTGTCCAAGATGGCCTTGGTTAAATTATTATACCTTTTATCCATAGTATTACCTCCTACGAATTATTTAGTTTCTGATTGTTTATACGAAAGCCTTTCTTTTTTGTAACAGGATTTCCGAAAAAAATCCCGAATGCTTGAAGCATTCGGGCTTGGTTTTATTTTGTTTTGCCGAGAGTGTTCGTTTTCTGCGGCTGTTGTTTAGAAGCGGAAGTTACCTTGTCAAGAGCGCTTTTTCCAAAGAGGTCATCAAACGTAATCTTCTCGCGGCGGGAAACCGAATCAGCGTATTTTGTCTGCGTGTTCTCAATCTCCGTTTTCATATCGTCAATCTTGGCAGCCTTTTCCTTTTCTGTTCCGCCGCCAAAATGGGATTTGAAAAAATCAACGATAAAGTCATACCAATGCTTCTCTTTTTCCTTGCCGTAATTTTCAATCTTCGGCGACAACAAATACTCTTTGTCATCGGTAAGATTTGCGGTAACTTTCTCGCCCGACATCGCCCTTGCGATAACCTCGCAAATCATCTCATCGGATTTCGATTCGTTACGAAGCTGTTCTTTTGTAAACATCGGCTTTCCGTCAACCTTAATATCACCCAAACCGATATTAAAGCGTTTGTCTTTATCTTTGTTGAGGTCGTCAATCAGAGAATCTCTGTATACATTTATTGCCCAGCGTTTCTCATCATCGGAAAGAGTCGAATTCTTGAAATGCTTGACAAAATCAGCGGGATTTACATCTTTTCCTTTTCCGATGCCGTAAACAACCGAAAAACCGCGGATACCCTTTGAAACCGGCTTCTCTTCCTGCGCTAGTTCAGCGGAGTGAGCGTTTATTCCGTCAACGATTTTTCTCACAATGCTGTCGGGAGCTTCCTGAAAATAATTCTGCGATGAGGTAAGCTGATTCATACCGCCCTGATACGTCAAAGACTGGTTTATGTTATAAATCCAGCTCATGCCCTTTTCATACGAATCCGCACTAAAACCGTCCTTGAGGGACTGCGCATAATCCTTTGCTTCCTGCGAGTTCGTTTTCACCTCAAACGTGTCCTCAACACGCTTTTTCAGGTCACTCTTGAGTTGATTTTTTTCTTCTTCATTGGCATAGAGATGCTCGTTTTCCGGATTTTCAAAGTAATTATCAATATAGTCGTTTAATCTGTCCGTGAGATACAAGCTGTTCAAAACATCAACGGTAAAAAGCGTTGCGCGGGACATATTTCTCGTTTGTTCATCTATTTGTTCTTCCTCGGTATAAACGCCGTTTGTTTCAAAAAAGCCGTTCAGCTCTTTATAGAATGAATTAGCCGTGCGAACCCTCTGCCCGCCCATCATATTTGAAACTTTCAGCTCTTCGGGGAAATTATCCAAAACAGTTTTAGCTGCATCAGAAAGAATTTCATCAAACAATTTTTCCGTATCATTAGCCATAATTGCGCCTCCAAAAACTTGTTATTTTTTCTTTCACTGTTTTATACGAACAATTCTTTGTTTTGTAACACTTTTTCGCAAAAACTCGCCCTCTGCCATTACAGCAGAGGGCTTAAAGTATTCACACAAAATTATTTCTTGTGAAAAACAATCGCGCGGTCATAGATTATCTCGTAATATGACGCGCCAACGCCCGTTTCCGGCTCTAGGTAGGCGCGATATGCAAGCAGCAGCGTGTCGCCGTTATCCGCGCCGTAATACTCGCCTTTTTCGTTGCCCTCGCTGTACTCGATAACTCTTGTATAATCGTCGATTTGCTTTCTTGCAAACTTGTAGACGTAATAGCTGTCGCGGTGTTCGTGCGACGCGTCAAGGTATTTTTCCGAAGAACCCTCGTACAGACTGTCATAAACGCTTGCAATTCCGTTAAGCATCGGTCGGCTGTACAAAACCGTGTTTGAATAGGTCGCCTTTTTGGTTTTGGTGTGGTTTACGCCGTACACAACGATAAAATCTTCATCGGAATTAAGCGTGAAATCCTTCGTCATAAGATAAGTTGTGTCGCGATTATCGCCTTGCGCGTTGGTGTCGTTCACATACGCCGTCATTCCCTCGGGAACCGCAATTTCCGCCGAAAGCTCCTCGTAGGTGTACTCGTCACCGTACTCCTCAATCAGCTTTGCGCGGATTTCATCAAGCGTCTGCGGCGCGTCGGGAAGTGTCGAAACCTCGCTTTTTCCCGTGCCGCGTTCTCTTGCGTATTCCGCTCCGTAAAGCGATTTTTCGGCATTTTCATCTTTCGGAGTAATCCGATAAACCTTGAATTTCTCGCCGAGCGAATTGATATAGCTCTCATAATCGGTCTGATTTGTCGGCTGGGAAATTCGCATAAGCGTGGTGAAGGTGTCCTTGCCCTTTTCAAGCCCCATATTCAGAGTCGCTGCGGGAAGCGGGCTTTCGTTTATGATATTCTCGGCAATTCCCGCGGAAATAAGCGCGTTCTTTGTCTTGGTGAAAGTGTTCTTGTCGCCGGTAACTATTATCGCGCACTTTGAGCCGTACTTCTCGCCGCCCTGCGATTTGATGTTAACAGGATTTATCGGTGCGCCGAGGCTGCCGAAAATCGGGTGATAAAAGCCGGTTTCCTCTGTACCAATTTGGAAGAAGCCCTTTTCCTTGCTGTAATCCTTGCCGCTCTTTATCTCGCTGAAAAAAATGTAGTTGATAAACGAGTAATATTTGCACTCGGGCGGAAGCTCTCCAACCAGCACAACCGCCTCGTTTTCCGCGAGCTTATACGACCAGCCGACCGGACTGAAATAAGGATTTGCGGGGTAATTATCGGTTTTGGTTTCGTCAAAGTATACGGACGGCTTTTCGTCTGCCCAATCATACACCGCGTTATGAACACCGGTCGCAGGCGCTTGATTTGGCGCGGGCGGGAGAAAAGGCACAACATAAGCCGAACCCGCGTTGTTTCCGAAGCAGGAGATAAGCTGCTTTTGACTTGCAAGCTCAATCGTGTCCAAAGCAACCAAGCTGCCCTCTTGAACAAAGTTTTCCTTCTCCATCGTTTCGACAAATTTCTGCAAATCGGGCGAGCTTGTTTTTTCGCTATTTGTGCAGCCTGTAATAAGTGCACCAAACGTCACAAACGCAAGCGCAGCCGAGAGGATTTTCCTTCGCATAATGACCTCCACCGAAACAATCAAAGATTTTTAATCATTGTGAGATGATTTTTCCCGTCCGAAAACTCGTAAATCACATCGTCCATAGTGTTTTTGACCATATAAATCCCAAGCCCGCCGATTTCACGTTCCTCTGCGGAAAGAGTTATATCGGGGTCGGGCTTTTCAAGAGGATTGAACGGTCTGCCGCTGTCGATAAACGTGACGTGCACCCTGCGCGGATTTTCCTCGAATTCAACGCAAACCTCAACAATTCCGATTTCGGGGTGATAGGCATAGTGCGCTACATTCACAAAAATTTCCTCGGCAGCAACATCAATCTGCATCTGCGTTTTCATCGGGCAATCGTTCTCTTCAAGCTTGCTGTCGATAAACGCAAGCACCTCGTTGAGATTTATGGTTTCGGCGTTAAATCTCATTTTTTCCATATTTAACCCTCCGAAAGTGAACTCTTCGATTAACCGAGCGTCAGAATGTCCATAAATCCCGTGAGCTCGAAAACCTCTCTGATGGTTTCGCTCGCGTTTACGATAATCATTTTTCCCTGCTTCATCATCGATTTCTGCGATTTCAAAAGCACGCGAAGTCCCGCAGACGAGATGTATTCAAGCTGTCCGAAATCCAGCACGAGCTTGTTTATCCCGGTGATTGACGCCGCGATTTCTTCCTCAAGCTGCGGCGCTGTCGTGGTGTCAAGTCTGCCGATTATCTCAATCGTGAGTGTTGTTCCGTCCAAATTTTTGTTTAATGTCATAACAATTCTCCTTTTATACAATTCTGACCGTTGCAAACGGTAATTGAGCAAGCGTAAATTCACTTTTTGATTGTTGTGTGCCGGCATTGCTTCCGTCTTCATTGAAAAACTGCACGGTTCTGTCAAAGGTAAACCCGTCAAAGCCGATAACCAGCGTTTTTCTGCCATAAACATAAGTGCAATATGCCGCGCCGCTTCGGGACGACCATTTTGTACTTCCCGATTCATAAATATTTCGCATTCCGTCCGTGGTTGACGAGATGTTGACTCCCCACCAAAAATCACGTACTGACGGGATATCGTCCGATGATAGATAGGTTGAGCAGAATTCGTTGAGTTTGTAGGTTTTCAGGTAAATCGCCCTGTATTCTGTGGTAAATCCATTTGAATATCGCTCAATCTTGTAATATTCAATCCTGTTCTTGAACACAAGCTCCAGCCTTGATTCTTCATCGGAAACTACATCATAGCCATCGCCGTCTTTGTAAACGTAATCCTTGACCGAGAACGACTGCAAAACATTATTTTCATCGGTGGTCTTGCCAATCTCAATTTCAAATCTTGTTCTGCGGTCACGGTTATCGATACCGAACTTGATTTTTTCCCTATCTTTACTGTTTGAAGTTATAACGTAAACGCAGTTTCCCGAGGTAGGGTTTGAGGAAAGAATGTTTCCGCCTTGTACGGTTTTGACGTTATTCTCCTTTTTCCTCAAAACGATTTCTCTCACGGTTTGGTTATCCTTGACCTCGCTTTTCAGCTCAACCTCAAACATAACGTTTTTCTGATTGAAACTGTCATCACTCGGAAGCGTCATAAACGTCGCCGCATATTTTTCTTCATCTCTGTTTTTTACCGCGAGGTCTGTGCAGCAGAAATTGTTTTGTTTTATGCCAAGTTTATTTCTGATGTCTTTTTTGTTGTCATCGCTCAGCTTCCAGATTTCTTTTGAGTCGAACATAAAATTATACGGGTTATCATATGTACTGTTTACGGAAAATTTAATAAAAAAATATCCGACATTGATTACATAATCCCGATAATAAGTGTTCGTAAAACGAATAACGGGATTTCCGCTCATTTTGCCCGCGTCACCATTTGCGGGATAATACTCCTGACTATGAACCTCAAAATAATTTTCAGTATTAAAGTTGTATCCGGCAATCGTCCAGAAATATTTAAGATTGCCTTTTGCTTTTGTCTGGTCGTAGTAGCCTTTTTTGTTCTCGCCGCTTTCGTTGAGCACTTTTATGCCCGTGTAGTAGTACAGACAAACATCTCCGGCAACGTCAATCAGCTTGAAATCCGAGATATCCGCCTCGTAGGTGCAGCCCTTGAACTTAAACGCTCTCTGTCCATCGGGATATTCGCCGCTGACAGCCTGGCTTTTATTTTCCATCATAGTAAAGTCTACGTCAATGTTTCCGCTCTGGGAATAATCGTAGTACTCGTTACCCAAAATCGAGTGAATGGGAAAACAGCCGCTCGTAAAAACAACACAGCAGCAAAGCAAAACCGCAAATATTCGTTTTTTAAGCGAAATGCGCATTTACCTCACCGTCATCTTTCTGTTCTTCTGAACGAAAAAATAAACCACTCCGCCAATCAAAAGCACGCCGAAAATTATGATAAAATCGAGCGGATTTATCGCGGAAATCGCCTTTATTTCAACGCGCGCAGAGGTTGTATTTCCCGCCTTGTCGGTTGCTGTTATGCGGTAAATTCCCGCGCCGAGAAGCTCGGTTACATTACCCAAAACCTGCCCGTTTTTCGTCACGCGAAATGTACATTCCGTGTCCGATGTGATAACAATTTTCTCGCTGAAAACAACATCGGTTGTGCCGTTGAAATAGAGCACGGGCGGCGTTGTGTCGCGCGAAAGTATCACACTTCTTGTCGTTGTGCCGTTTTTGTACTCGACAGAATACTCGCCCTCCCCGTTTAATACAGCGAAATTCTTGTACTCAAGAGGAACGCTTTCGCCGTTAAGCTTAACCGAGGTCAACTCATATCCATAAGGCGGCTGAAAAATTCCAAGCCGATTTGTCGAGCCAGTAAACAGGTTGAACGAGAAATAACGCTTCTCCATTTTACCCTCGTCGTCAAGGCAGGAGAGCTCCATTTTATAAGCGCCGTCCTCGGTGATAAGCCCGCTTGTAGGCATCGAGAAAACATTTCCGTCGCGCGTCATTGAGCAAATCACGCTTTCGGGTATCGACAGCTTCGGCATAAAGCCAACCGTTTCCCCGTCAAGAACGTTCGTGACAAACTCCGTGCCGTTGATGAATGTGTGCCGGAAGCTCACGCCGTCAAAGTTCTCAAGCTCCACTCTTCCCGTAACCATCTTTTCCTCGGGTACTGCGGATTGCTCGCCGATTTCCACGGCAAAACGCGCCTGAACCGAGCCGCTGCCGTTGCGCAGAATGTGCGAAACCGTCACCTCGTAAGAGCCGTTTTCCGTGAGAAAATACTCGCTCGCCTGCTCAAGAAAACCTCCGCTGTTAACGAGAATTGAGATGTCATCTTCCTCGGTGCCGACAAGCAAAATCGACGTGGAATTTTCGCCGTCGGTCAGGCTCTCGGACGCGTAAAAGCTCGCGCCGTCGGGAAACGTGTACAGGTACATCATCGTTTCCTCGTCATAGCTGCGCGTAACGAGTGAAAGGTCGCTCGAAAAGCTCGAGCTTTCGGCAGCCGCAAAGCATTCAAGGCTCATCAAAACAGCCGTCAAAACCGAAATAACAAGCGCCGAAAACGCTTTCTTAAAGCTCATGTGAAACCTCTTTTTGACGCGTCATCTCACGCGGCTTTTGCGTGAGCTTCGGGGGCTCATACATATTCGCCTCGCGGAGCAGTTCCTCAAAAGTTATCTTTACGCGATATTCGCTATCGCCGTGAACGCGCTCTGCACGCGGTTTCGCGGGAGATTTTGCTTCCTTTTCGGACGCGCGGTAAAACGTGGTTTCTTCGGAAACCTCGCGCTGTTTCTCTTCAGCAAAATCGAGTTTTTCCTCATCAACAAAATCGTTCTCGGGAGCAAATTTTTCGAGATTTTTAGAAGCCGCGCGCTGCTCCTCAACGGGCGGCAAACCCGCTTTGATACGCTCTTTTTGCTTGCGGAGAGCGAAAAGCTCTTTCTCCCACTGCGCCTTGTGTTTCGGGTCGTCAAAATATCCCATATCACTTTTCTCCTGTAATCATTTTTCCGACAATTCCGTTTACTGCGCCGAACAATTCGGTTTTGTTCTTCGACACCACAACACCGTAACGCTCCGGCTCAATGTCCACGGGAATACAGCACCGCAGCTTGTTATTCCCCGAAAGCAGCTCCATCGCCTCTTCCTCAAAGCAAACATAAGCGTCGATATCGCCCGATTTGAGAAGCTCCGCCGCAGTTTTCGCGCTGTTGCAAATCAAATTTCCGTCTGCCACGATTGAAATGAGCGAGCGCAGAATGCTCTCGGGAAGCTCCGCGGACGCGCCGACAATTTTTCCCGTAAGGTCGGTTGAACCGGTTACCGAAAGGTCGCCGCCAAAGACGATGTAAATTCTGTTTTCCGCGACAGGCATTGTCATCAGATAGTTCAAGCCGGGGGAGTTTGAGTCGCTGAAAGCGCCGACAGCAATGTCCGCTCTGCCGTTCGCAACCATTTCGAGAGCCGCGCTCCTGTCCGTTTTGCTTATCTCAAGCGGCACGCCAAGCTCATTTGCGATGTGCTCGGCGATTTTCTCGGAATTTTCCAGCTCAAAGGTAACCGCCGCACGCAGCTTCCCGCTTTTAAGCATCGGCTCTTTCGGTGTCCCGCAGCCGCTTAAAAACAAAACTGCCGCGATAATTAACAGTGCAAATTTTTTCATAATTATTCTTTGAACAGTTGCTGCAAATCCTCGGACGCCACGATATCAACACAAGTTCGGTTAGACGGCGCCGTGACAACAAACGCGCGTCCTCTCGGGTTGTTGATAATCTGGTCTTGCTCGGTTTCGTTGATTTCGCCCGCTTTTTCGTACAGCTTGCACAAATCGTTCATATCGTTCGGCGCAAGCGCGAAAATAAACGAATACTGGCACGCGTTGATAATCGCCGTGGACTTGCGCGCGAGTTCCTCCGTGCCGACAAAGTCCTTGACGTTTTGCGTGATGATAATCTGCATACCGTTGTACTTACGGATACGCTTTGCAAGCTGGTACATAAAGTCAAGCGCAATCGGGTATTTCTCGTCGATGAAAACGTGCGCCTCGTCGATTACAATGATGATTTTTCTGTTCGCCTTGTGCAAAATGTTGTATTCGCGGTTTTTGATAATCTCGTTGTCGAGATACTTCAGCACCAAAAGCATCTGCGCGTTTGCAATCGTGTTGTTACGGTTTGCAAGCAGCGACTGGAAGTTGAACGCGATGCAGTTCTCCTTCGTTGAAATCGAGGACGGGCTGTTCCACAAGTGCGCGTTTCTGCCGCCCGTCGAGAATTTCGACACATAGTTCAGCAAAATACGCAGATTGTTCTTGTTGTAATCGCTCGAAGCACGCTGGAAGTCAGTCAAAATCTTGTCGTAAAGGTCATCGAAAATCGGGTAATCCTCGGGCGAAAGCGTCGAGAGGTCGGTGTACGCGTCGATACCCTTTTCCGCGTAAATTCTCGGGAAAAGGTTGTTCAAATACTCGAGCGCGTCGTTTTCGGTTTCGGGCAAAATCTGCTTGAAAAACTCCTCGAGGAACTGCAAATGCGCGTTAAAGCTGTTTGACGCGCCCTCCTCGTCATCGGAAAGTCCCGTGATAATCTGGAACGGGTTGAGGTTGCCCTCGGTTGCCTTTCCGACGTCAATCATCTTGCCGTGGAGCTTTTTCGCAAGCCCGCCGTACTCGTTCTCGGGGTCGAGGATAAAGATTTTGCTGTTGTCGGCGGCGAGGTTGGACAAAATAGTTTTAGTTGCAAACGATTTACCGGAACCTGACTTACCGATAATCGCCATATTACTGTTTACGCGTTCGCTGTCGCGCTGGAAGAAGTTGACGAAAACAGGATTGCCGCCCGTTGTACCGAAGCACATTCCGTCCTTGTCCTGCAAGTACGGGAAAACAAACGGGAAAGCCGCCGCGATGGACGAGGAGTGAATTCCGCGGCTCTTTTTCGTGAACGCGTCATAAGCCGAAATATGCGAGCTTGTGTACACGTCAAACGTCTGCATAAACAAATCCTGCGTCTTAAAGCCCGCTTCCGCGAGAATACGCTTGACGTTCTTTTTGAGCGAAACGTAGGTTGACGAAGCAGCCGTGGAAGTGCCCTCCGAAGCGCGTTTGGTGCGCTCGGTGAGCTCGTAGTCATAAATCGTAATGTAAGTGTTGACATCGTAGAGCGACTCGTTTTCGCTCTGGAGCATCGAGAGCAGCTCTGCGAGCGACTCGATATTCTCGTTAATTTCCATCAAGCGGGAAACCTTGCCTGTCTGTCCCGCCTGACCGCGAAGCTCTTCAAGAGAACGGTCGATGCGCTTGATTGACTGATAGCGGTCAACCGGCTTGAATTTCATCACAACGCGCGTATTCGGCACGTTGAACAGACGATAACCCCACGCGTTGCCCACAATGGACGGATAATCGAGAATTTTCAGATTATGCGTGATAAGCCCGTCATATTTCACGGTTCTTCCGGTAAGCTCAATCTTCTTCGGGATAATCCAATCAAGATAATCCTCGGGCTTGATTTTGTCAACCTCGCGCTCGTCGAAAACTTGGCTGTACTGATATTTCAGGAAAATCGCAAGGTCTTTGCCCTTGAGCTGATGAGCGTCAAGTCCCGCGTTTCTGAACTGCCCGACAGCGTTTCTCGTCATCTCGGACAAAATCGGCTTCTTCTTGTCGAACAGCACGAGATAGTGAAACGGGCGATAAACCTTATCGTCATAGTTTATCTTCTTGATTTCCTCAATTCTGCCGTAGATTATCTCAACGCGCGTTGTAAGCTCATCTTCGCTGATGATATCGTCAAGGTACGCTTTTTTGAGGTCGTCAATTTTCTTATGTTCCGTGCGGATATATTCATCGTAAATAACAGGGCGGTCGATTTTGACAAACGCGCCTGTCTGGTCCTGACCGATTGTGCGGATAATCGAGCCGATGTTGTGGTCGATAATCGAGTCCTGCCGAAACTCCGTCAAAAAGCGAAACTCAATCGACGGGATTTCGATAACCGTGGCATAGTATTCCTTGTTGTAGCTTATGTAGCGGTCATCGATGCCGGTGAAAGGAGTGATGTCCTCAACGCTGATTGCGCCGCTCTTTTTCTTTCTAAAAAAGACGTGAGGTATCGCAAAGTGCCGCAAAAAGTGGATAAAGAGCATATAAATCTTTTCATCGTCAAGCGGCATCATAAGGAACACGAACACCACAAACACACCGATTGCAATCCACCATTTGAACGGAATATTCGAGGTAATCAGCGCAACGCAAACAAACGCGCCGAAAAGTCCCACAAGCACGTCGATAATCGAAACGCCCTTGAAAAGCTCGGTTTCAACTTTGGTTTTCTTTGGAATTATTCGCATTGCTAATCACCTTTTCGTTAAAATTTGCCACTGTCATTTTTATGATTGTTGTTTCTGTTTTTCAAGAGGGGGTCATCAAGATTTGAGGTCTTGTTCGATTCGTAATTCTTGCTGCTTGACGAGCTTGAATTACTTGATGATGAACCCGCAGAAGATGTTCCCGAGCCGCCGTATGAGTTGCCCGTAAACTGACTTGAACCGCCCGATGAAGATTTTGTTTCCGAGTAAGCGGTCGAGTTCTTTGCGCTTTCAAGCGGGTCAACAGTCTTTACAACATTCGCCGCGGAATCGCCCGTGAACTGACTTGAACCGCCCGATGAAGATTTTGTTTCCGAGAAAGCGGTCAAGTTCTTTGCACTTTCAAGAGGGTCAGCTGTCTTTACAATATTCGCGGCAGAATCTCCCGTGAACTGACCGGAGCTGCCCGCAGAACCGCTTGTTCCGCCTTCAGAGGAAGAAACGCTGCCTGAATTCTTTGCAGCCTCAAGCGGGTCAGCAGTCTTGACGATATCCTGCGCGTCAAAATCCGTGCTGCTGCCGTCATTAAGGGTGCTGTCGCCGCCTTCTTCGTTGAACAGGTTGCGAACGCCTTCGTATGCGTTTTCTTCAGCCTGATACTCGCTTCCGAGAGTGCCTGTTTTGAACAGCTCGTCAACACTTGAAAGCGTATCTTCATAGTCCATTTCAGCCTGATAATCCGTTCCGAGAGTACCCGTTCTGAACAGCTCGTCAACACTTGAAAGCGTATCTTCATAGTCCTTTTCAGCCTGATAATCCGTTCCGAGAGTACCTGTTCTGAACAGCTCGTCAACACTTGAAAGCGTATCGTCGTATTCCTCGTCGCTGAGGTAGTTTTTCTCTCTTTTACTGAGGAATCTGACCTTTCCGGGGTCTGAATTGCCGCCTGTAAACTTCGACGATTTTCCCTTGCTCTGGCTTACAGAGTTCTTTGACTTTGAGCTCATCTTGCTGAACGCGCTTATTCCCGCGCCCGCGACAGCTTTCGCGCCCTTCATCATACCGCCGGCAACCATTCCGCCGAGAAGCGCATTGTTCATATTCTCTTCTGCGGCAACACTCGAGCTGATAATTCCCGTGAGCAGCGTCGAGGACTTGTAAACCGCGAACATTCCGCCTAAAATGAACACCAGCCTGATTACATAGCCGCCCGTTATATTTCCCGCAACCGAGTCGAAAATCTTCAGCTCGTCGCTCATTATCACGGGCACCATCATCAGGAATATTCGCAGTCCTATGACAGAGCCAAAGCCTATCAGTATTCTCGCGATAAAGCTTTCTCGCCATTTCTTGAATTTTTCGCCGTCATCTAGGACGATTGTTGACACAAAATACGGCGAGGTTATGTACAAAATGATGACATCGAAAATTCGCTTGATGAACGTAAACAAGCAGGCTATCATCACAATCATCATAAAGATTATCGAAGCATAGCCGAGGATATAGTCAACGTGCGAAACGTGAATTTTCAAGCCGAATGTGACATAATTCATTCCGTCGTAGAGAAGCGAATACCACGGCTCGTTCATCTGATTTGTACTCGGGTCGGTAAACGGCGTGGGCGGATTTCCGCGTCCTGCGTCCATCGATGAAATCGCCAAAACCCACCGTCCGAGCGAAGCTTCACTGCCGCCGCTGATAGCCGTGCAGGTCTGCTTGAGGACGATTGACACGAGGCTTACTCCGACAATACAAATCGTCGGTACAAGCAAAAACGCAATCATCGTTTTCCCGACCGCATTCAGCACTTTTCCGACAGGTCGTTTCCCCTCGAAGTCAAAGTCAAGCGTCGAGCGCATAACCGAGTAAATCGCAAAGATTATCGACAAGCCGAGCGCGATAAAGGTTATCGAAACAACGGCGTTTCGGATAATATCGTTGTTCATAAAGTACTCCAAAAGCGTTGTCTGCGTGTCCTCACCCGCAGCTTCGGAGTAGTATGTGATGTCCTTCAGTCCGATAAGCACGTCAAAGCCGCTTTGCAGCTGGTCTAACAGCAATAGGAAATGACAGAAGCCGTTGTAAATAAATGCGAAGAAAAGGTCCGCGATATTCGCGATGACTATATTCCACAAAAACTCGAAAACCGGCATCAGCAGAGGGATTACAACGTTGTCCAAAAGCCACTTAAAGATAGAATTGAGTATACTCGACAGCCATTCAATAATCGGGTTAAAAATCTTGCTGCAAACCCAATCGAAAACGCTGTCAAAAATTCCGAGCGATTGTATCGGCATTATCGAAAACCTCCTCTCTGCTTAATCTCGCTATTTCTTTTCTTCATCGTCCTTTTGGTTGGAACCGCCCGATGAAGCCATTTCTTTACCTATTTTGGCGACATTTCCAAGACCGCCGCCTCCGCCCGTGAACGCATTTCCGGAGCCGCCTGCCGCACCCTTTGCAGCGTTTCCTGCCGCAGAAGCCGCACTCTTTGCCGCACTTCCTGCCGCTTTCGCAACGCCTTTGGCAGCAAGACTTCCTCCGCCTGTTGCCGCAGCCATAGCCGCGTCTTTTGCGGTGTTCGCAGCCATCTTCACCATTCCCGCAACAACCATCGCCGAAGCACGGTCTGCCGCGGCAACCTCGGGATTTATTACCTCGAGAATTGTCGTGTTGGACTTCCAAGCCGCGTACATACAGCCAACCACAAACACTATCTTAATAGTAACATCAAGCGCGATGTTATCCGAGAACGAGAAATTCGAGCTCATTACCATCGGGATAAAAATCATCACGAGGTTCATCGCAATCACAATTCCAAATCCCGAAAACAGCTTTCCTATAAACATCTCGCGCCATCTTTTGAAGGTCGAGCCACCGTCAAGCGGCATCGTGGCAACAAACAGCGGCGATGTGACGTACAGAATGACTAACTCGATAATCTTTCGGATAAACACGAACATTGAGCAAAGCATTATCAGAATTACGCCGATGCTTGCGAGATAAACCAACGGGTAGTTGTACAAGCTCTCAAACAGGTTCGGGAGAGTTTTTGCGTCTTTGGAAAGGTCGTCAAGCGAGAAATCGGTACTGGTTTTCTGTTTTGTACTGGTATTATTCTTTGAATTTTTCTTCTCCTGTTCAATTTTCATGTTATCCACTGCCTTGTCGGTAACTTTCATGTCATCCGTCTGGCTTTGGAGAATATTCTGAATAATATCGGCGTCAAGGTCCTTTTTAGCGTTTTTGTCAAGACCCTTAGTATCTTCGCCAAGCTTCGCAAGATTATCATAGTCAAGCCTGGGATACATATTGAAATCAACAAGATAATTTGCCGGATTGTAGATGCTCTTTGTGCCGTTGAAATAATCCCCGCGTTTTCCCGAGGTGAAAGAAGCGTTTGGCTCGTCGTCATCGCCGAAAGTACCCGTGAGGAACAAAACCGTCGATAACTTCGGGCTTTCGTCCGAGCCGGTCACTCCGATAATCGCGTTTTCCGTCGAAACCAGAATTGCCGAGGAAAGCTGCGAGCCGAAGAACATCATAACCGGCACAATCATAAACGCAATGCACGATTTCATCGCGGTTTTCAAAACGTGACTAACCGGTCGCTTGTGCTCAAGCGCGTACGAGCCCATCGATTTTGCAACCGAGTAAATCGTGAAGATGAAGCAAATCGCGACGCCGATAAACGTTACCGCAATCAGTGCCTGTTTAACACCGTCGTTGGTCATAAATACGTCGAGCAGATACATTTCATTGCCGTTACTTTTCACGGTTTGCGTTCCCGCAAAAACATCGAAAAAGTCCTGAAAAACATCGACAATGTGCAAAAGGTAAAACAGAATCCACTGCAAAACCACGCCGAACGCTATAACAATGCCCTGAAGCGCCACGGAAAACAGGAAGTTGAACAGATATGTAATCAGCGTGGAGAAAAGTTCAAACGCCCAGCTCAACGAATCGACAATCGCGTCCGTAACCGTAGTTACCCAGCCAAGACTGTTCAGAAGCACCGGTGTCATTCTGTTCACCTCCTCTCAAATTCTCAAAAAAGCTTGCGTTATCTGATGTTGAATTTCTTTCTTGTAATAATGAAGAACACAACTCCCGCGATAATCAGCGCACCGCCGAGAGCAACGGCAACAATCGCCATTGCGTTCATCTGATAAATGATATCAAAGGTCTGCGAGAAGCTGTTTCCCGCCTTGTCGTAAACGGTCACATAATACTTACCCGCGTCCGTCAGCTCGAGACTTTTTCTGATGGGGTCTCCGTCCTTGATTATCGTGTAGGTGTCGATATCGTCCGAAATAAGCTCGATGAAAACCGTCACACCCTGTGCTTTTCCCTCGTCGTCAATTCCGTTCACCTTGAACTCGGGCGGCGTGTTGTCAAGCGTGAAGCTCTCCGTCCACTTGTAAAGTCCGCAGGAAATATCGAAGGTGTACTCGCCCTCTTTTCCGAGGTCAACCGAGTTTCCGTTCGCACGGATTTCGCTTTTCCCGAATGTTGCCTTTTCGATTTTGCAGCCGTCGGGAACGGTGTACTTCGTGATTGCACCGGCGTATTTGCCGATAATCGCGAACTCAAATTTCGCGGGATTTTCGTCGTCGCCATCGTTGATAAGGAGCGTGTATTCGCCCTTTTCGGTCAACGCATTGCCCAAAGCATAACTCGTCTGTTCCTCGCCGTCTTTCAGCAGTTTGTACTCGATTTCGTCCGTAAACTCAAATTTAACATTGTTCGTGGTTACTGTTCCCGCGGGAATATTGCAATAAAACTCCGTGCCACCGTCCGTGACAACGCGGATTTTTTCACTTGTCGCGTACTGCGAGAGAAGGCTTGCTTTGTCGTTTTTCGGGAGCAAAACACCCTGCTCCTCGGGCTCTTTATCGTCGGGATTTGAAGGCTTATCGCCCTCTCCGCCCGAGCTGCCCGAGCTCTCGGTTGAACCGGTTTCACCGCTCACGTCCGAGCTGTCCGAGCTGTCCGAGCTCTCGTCCTCGGAATAATCCGAAAACTGCGAGTCCTCATCATCGGAGCTTTCGTCATCGGAGCTTTCGTCATCGGGGTCGCTTTCTTCGGACGCTTCCGTTATCCAAAAGCGAAACAGTCCGTAATAAACCTCGTTTTCGTTTCCGCCGAGCAAATCTTTTCCCTCAACCATTAAAGTGAGCGAGTATTTTCCCGGCTCTTCAATCTTTTCGCCGCGCTTGTATTCGGACTTTTTGCCGTCCTTTTCAAGCGTAACGGTTACGGTATCGGGCAGGTCAAGCTCAACGGGAGAATTGATAATCGCGCCGTTTGAAACGTTGCTGTAAAACACGATTTGCTTCGCAATAATTTCCTCGTAAAGACTGTAGGACGGAATTTTGTTCTCGACAATCTCCGAGTAGATATATTCAATTTTTGGCGCGCTTTCCTCGGACTGAACAGGGTTCTCGCCCGACTCGGCAAACGATGTAAGCGAAACCGTTCCAAAAACAGCGCAGGCAAGCGCCGCAGCCAGAAATCTTCTAAACATACTATTATCCTTTCGGAGATTAGTTTTCGTTTTCGCCGAGAACAATGTTGTTTCTCTCGGTAAGGTCGTAGTAAACCTCGTCGGGGAAGAACGCGTTGCTGCGAACCTCCGACAAGTCCATTGTGCCGAATTTGTACAAATCACACTTGTAGCTCGGCGTGAATTTTGTTTTCAGCGGGTAGTTACCGAAGGTAACGATAATCGCGTTACCCGTATCGGTTTTGTTGTTGATTTTTTGAAGCTCGGACGGGTAGATAAGCGGGCGCGTCTGAATGGACGTGCTGTAGCTTGCCTCGCCCTCTTTCGTTCCCATTGAGCGCGAAACGCTGGTTGTCGAGACGGTGCAGTTTCCGCAGAGCTCCGAGAATTCCTTGCACGTTTCGATATCGTTTGAACCGATAAACATTTTCATACCGCAGTTTGATTTTACGATATCGCCGACGGTTTTTCCGTAAACATTGTCGAGCTGCGCGTAGGACTGCACGACCATATTGAACCAGATTTTTCTCGAACGTCCGACGGTAATCATCTTGTCGAACTTGTCGATTTTCGGCATATTACCAAACTCATCGAGAATGAAGTAAACGTTTCTCGGGAGCGACAAATCCTCGCGCGTGGAGGCTTTTTTGATAAGCGCTTTATAGATACAAAGGATAAACGCTGCCGCAAGCGTGTGGCGCGTGTCCTTTTCATCGGGGATTTTGAGGAACAGCGCGGTTGATTCATCGGCAAAAATCGCGGGGTCGATATCCGTGTTTGACGTCAGCGAGCAGATACCCTCGTCGTTGAAGATGGACAGCTTATCGAACGCGATTGACATATAGCTCGCGAGGGTGTTTTCCGCGGCGGAGAGCACCTGCTTGCTCAAAGTAACCGCCTTCGAGAGCACGTTTCTGCCGTAGAAATAGTTGCGGAGCGCCTCGAAGTTGTTGTCGGAGTTGCCGAGCGCCTTGTTGACGTTGAAGAAGTTGAACTTATCCTTCGTCATACCGAGCTCGGGGTTTTCGCTGTCCTCAAGCATACCGAGAATTGTCGCCATTATAATCGAGCGCGCGCCCTTTTCCCAAACGGGGTCGTCCTGACTTTCAATCGGGCAGATAACGCTTACAAGGTCGTTCAAATCCTCGTAAACCTCGTCGTAAATCTTCTGGCGCTGCACCTTGATAACACCGATAAGCTCCTTGCGGACAGCGTACGCTTTGCCCTCGTACTCGTACCATTCGTCCTCGTACAGCTCGGGCGGATTTACCAGCTCCAGCCCCGATTCCTCGGCACTGTCGGTTCTGCGGTAGATTTCGTTTCCCGTTTTCGCATATTCCTGATAACGGTCGTACAGCTCTCCGAGCGGGTTCCAGCGGAATGACGAGTACGGGTCACGCAAGTCGAGAACCATTACCTTATACCCGCGCTCCTGCAAAAACTTGCTGTGCATTTGGAACAGCTCGCCCTTCGGGTCGGTGCAAATCATCGACGAGCCCGCGCCGGATTTCGCGAGAATTTGTATCATCGGGTTGATAAAGGTTGTCGTTTTACCGGAACCGGTTGCACCGATGATAAGTCCGTGCATCGGCGAAGCGAGATTGACGTGCAGACCTTTCTTGTCGTACCACGCTCTCACGGGAATTCCGTCCTTCTTCGACTCACCGAGCTTTGCGAACTCGTGCGGAGCGAAGTTGAAATCGCGCTCCTTGTCGGTCATAAAACGCGAATTTTCCAGCGTGGAATCGGTCACGGCGTTCTTCTTGTTTGCACCGAGCAAGCTCTGTCTTGTGCGCTTAAAGCTGTCGGGGCGCGTTGCCGCGTAAAGAACGATAATAACCACAAGCGCAATCAGCCCGTACAGGTAGTTTATCGGATTGAGCAGCACCGCGGGATTAAGGAAAAGCGAGAAATCCTTCGCCTCAATCGCGGGCATCAGGTTATCGAAAAGCGCTCCGGCAATGTATGTACAGAAAAAGAGCGCCACAAGTCCGATAGCTGCCGTGCTGTAAATTTTTTTCAAATTCATAATTTGTCCTCCCGACTGTTATTCGAGAACTTTTTCGGCTTTTGCGATGCCGAGCAAAGTCTTTATGCAGAAAAAGACCGTTATTCCGCCAAAAATCAGGTAAACCAGCTCCGCGACAATGTTGTCGAAAAGCACCTTGTAAGCCTCGGTGTTCATCAACATAAGCATCGGCACGCTCGCGAAGTTAAATCCGACGTGCATCAAAAGCGGGTATGTGAGGTTGTTGTATCTTATGCGGAGAATGGTGAAAAAGAAACTGCTCACAAGCGCTATGATTATCCAAATCGGCTGGATATGCGGAATCGCGAACGCAACTGTCACGACAACCGCCACGGCTTTTTCGGGGAACGCTCTTTTAAGCGTGTGGAGCAGAAATCCGCGGAACATCATTTCCTCGCAAAGCGGCGCGAGAATTACGATGTACACCAAGCTCAACGCGATATTGTCTGTGTAGAGCAAGCTTTCCGTGCCCGAGCTGTAGCTTTTGAGGAAGCTCTCGGGCAGCGGTATAACCGCCAGCAGCGCCGATGTGGACAAGTTCAGACAAATCCCCGTCAAAAGGCACAGCAAAGCGGGTTTGCGGCTGATTGTGCGCGGGTGAAACTCCAGCATATCCTTGACGGTTTCGGTTTCGGGGTGCTTTTTTCGTTTGCGGATATAGTGGTTCATCAGGTAGAAAAAGTACACAAAAAATCCCATTATGGAGCAGAGCAGCTTTAGCGTGCCGCTGTTCTGAAGCGCGTCGTTTGAGAAGATGATGAAGAACATCTGCGGGAAGAAATAAAACCCGAAATACAGCCCCACTGCCGATAAAATTGAGGTTATGATTATGTATTTTCGGGAGTTTCGGTTGATGATTTGGCGGCGCTTTTTCTCGCGTTTTTTCTTTTCGACAAGAGCCGCTTGCTCGCTGTCGTCAGCCTCGGCTTCAACCTCAACCTCGATTTCCTCGGTTAGATTCTCCAAATCGGAATTTTTTCTCTGCTTTTTCTTTTTCAATGTATTTCACCCTTAAATTAAGCCAAAAACAACTCTTTGCCGCTCTCGTGTGCCGGAACAACTCTGTTCCGGAAGATTACGGAGAGCGGCAGAGTAACATTTTTTATCAGGTCGAAGAAGTAGCTGCGGATGTTGCCCACTGCTGCATTGCGGGGAGACCGATTTTCAAGCCAACGAGCAGAACGAAAATAAGTACAAAGCCGATGATTGCGTTTCTCAAGCCGTGCTTTGCCTTTTCTCTGTCCTGCGGCTCTTCAGCCTTCGCAAACTTCACGCCGAGGATAATGCAGAAAATTGCACCAAGTGCGCCGACAATCGCAAGCGCAGGCCCCAAAATCATATCGAGCAGGTCGATAATCGGGTTGGTCATTTTCTCAAACGGGTTTGCTTCTCCCGAAGAAGTTGCCAAAAACATCAATGCGTTATTCATAATATTTCTCCTTTATAGTCCGCCGAGGCGGTTATTTTTTCATTGGTTTATACCAATTTTTCCAAATTTCGTAACAGCTCATTTCAGCGATTTGCCGTTTTTCTTTTCAGCGTTTTTGGCAATATCCCGACTTGGCTGTTTAGCTGTTTTCGCCGTTTTTTTGTCCGACAGCTCATCAAGCGAAACCCTCTCCCGAGAATTTTTCTGATTTATCTTGAACTTTTCAGCAAAAGCAGACACTATTTTTCCCATTGTTTTTGAAGGCTCAAAGCGAGAGTAGTCGAAAATTTCGGCTATGCGCTGTTCGGAAATCTGCATTCTCACCACCCCAATTTCTGTATTCTATAGGGCGCACCGTTTTGCCGTGAAACCCTTTTCATCTGTTTATACGAAGTAAATTCGGTTTCGTAACAGTTTTTTGCCGATTTATTATTTTTTTGTCGGAGAGCTCTTTTCAAGCTGATTGGCTTTAATCTTTTCCTGCTTTTCCGGCGAAATCAGCTTATCCGAGAAGTTGTTGTCGATAATTTCGGAAAAGGACGTTTTCAGGCGATTTTCGGACCCTTTGATTTCCTCGTTCATTTTGCGAGCTCTTTCTCTATCCGACACGCCGAGCAGGTCCTTAATCGACTCCCAAAGGTCCTCAAAAAACTCGGAAATACTCATACCGATGGTTCTTTCCCACTCGTTTACATGCGGCTTTTCTTTTTCCAAAACGTAGAACTCGGGCTGAACAGTCATAGGTTTGTCATCGTCAAAAACATTAACCTCGACCTTCTTTCCGGAAACAATCGCGGCAATCAGGTCGTATTTGTTGCCTGCCACATTCCCGTTGATAAGAAAATCATTGGGTTTAAGGGCTATGCCGCTCGCTGTTATTTCAAAGGACTGCTCTGCGACCGACTCTGCAAGCTCATCGAACATGTTGTTGGCAAATTCTTCGGCATCATCGGAATACTTTCCTTTTTTATGACAATCGAGGAAATCCTCCGGCTCGATAGCACTTTTGGCGCGATAATTGAGATGACAGATTGCGGTGTTTTTGAGCTCCGTTGCATAAGCCCTATGCGCCTCATACAACGCGTCTTCGAGAGAAAAATTATCTTTGATTTCGAGCAAGGGGGTTTCCCAAAAATATTTGACACTTGGGATTTCGTTCATTACATCGTTCAATTCCCCGAAGATTTTATATCCCGAGTCCAGAAATTCCGTTGTTGTGCCGTTGTCGTTAATAAACTGGTTGAACTGCTTTTTAATCTCACCGACCAGCTTTTTCTCGGCGTCTGTTTTTCCCTCAACAGCAAGCTTTTCGTCAACATATTCCTTCATCTGCGTGCAAAGCTTGTCGTTTGGTTGTTTTTCAAAGTGCTTGTCGATGGCGTCCTTGATATCCTTGGCAACGCACAGATTGTACATTGTCTTCATACCAAAAATGGAGGTGTAAGACAGCTTGCTCTCAAGCCGCCTGAACGCCAAATCCGTAGCCTCGTCTCCGTAGCTTAACGCTCGAAACTTATTTTGACCGTGATTTTGAATATTCACCTCATCGAATACAGAGTTGTCGTTTTTGTATCCGTCGTACAAGGACCGAAAATAACCGCCAAGGGTATTTTTGCTCCGTTCGGTATAGTTGTTCGGATTTCTTGCGGTAAAATCGGCGCGCATTTTTTGTTCTTCGCTTTTGATGATATTATACAAAATTTCATCAAACTCATTACCTGCCATAATATTTCCTCCAAATCATTCTGCGAAAAACAGCGCAATTATCGAGTTGGATTATTGGGTTCGGCGCTATTTTCGCCCGCCGACAAATCCTTGCTCTTACCGGCTTTGTTTAAATCGAAGCTGCCGTATCTGTTGTTGCCGATAAGTTCGTTAAAAGTAACCTTCTCGCGTTCCGTGTTTTTATTCGACCAGTCGCTTTTGGTTTGCTTAAATAGGTCATTGTTAAGAGTACGCTCTTTTTCTTGCTCGTGTGTGAAAAGCTCGACAATAGCATCGAAAAGCCGCTGGAAAATGTTTCTGGGGGCGTTTTTCTCAACAAGCTCCGGCTTCAGATGAACAATTTCCCCATCTTTTCCCTTGACGCTTACGTCCTCGCCAGCCAAAATTTTCTGGAAAAAGACGCAATAGCGTTCCTGGGGCGGCAAGCCGTCATTTTCACCAAACATCGGCTCTCCGTTTACCATAATGTCCTTGAAATCCTCGTAGCCGGTAGATTCTCTTCCGCAGACTTCTCTATTGATGTTGTCAAAAAGCTGCGACACATAGTCAAACTCTTCATCATTCAAATCGTGATGAATTGTAGCATTGGTAATAATATCGGACAGCTTCATTTTATTATAAGTGCCATAGGTGATTTCAAGAGTTTTTATGCTCTCCTTGACAGGCTCAACCTCACCCGAAATTGCGTGTCTGCTTTCGGAGGAAGCGAGTTCACCCGTAATAAAAGTGGAAATTTTTCCCAATCCGGCTTTATTGAATCTGTCGGAAACGTCCTTGAGAACAGAAACGATATTCTGATTCGGCTTGGCATCTTTCAGAATATTGCTGACCGAGTAAACATATGCGAGTCCTTCCTTGAGGAACGCGTCCGGGTCTTGGGCATTTTGGTAATGTGTATCATAGCACTCCTGAAAATTTTCAACAAGCTTTTTCGCGACGGGATTATCCGTTTCAATCTTAAACTTTTCATCGATACTCGACATCATCTTCTCACGAAGTTCGCGTCTCTCTTCATCGGTGCACAGCTCGTTTTCAATAAACATTTCTGCCTTCGCTTTGACCTTGCCCTTCATATTGATGTTGTTAATCGCCAAAAGCGCAAAAGTAAGCGCGTACGCAGTGTCTTTATAATCTGCCTTTTGTTGCTCGCTTAATTCGCCGTTTTTCGCCGCGGTATCGGACAAACCGAGATGCAGCATATTTTGCGAGAGTTCACTCTGCAAATTTACGATACTCATTAAATTGTGATTTCCCGGCTTCGAGTTCGCTGTCGGAACATCAATATTAACAATATCGGTGTGTTGTGCAAGGCCAAACGCTCTTCTCAATAAAAATTCATAGTCAGCAGCCATATCATTTCCTCCTTAAAGACTTCAAGCTCATATGCTCTCACAGCTTTTTTCAAAGCAAATGAAATCAGGATACAAATTTTACATTTCCTTGCCCTTGGATTTTTCGCGTGAACTAGAGGGCGGTGGAACAGTTCTCTTGACATCGTTTGTGCACAAAAGCTCGGCAAAAGTCAGTTTTTTACGAGTGTCAACAAAGCTCTCCGTTTTGTCTATGTCCTTCTGATAATTTTGAATCTTGCTTTGTTCACGCTTCTTTTCCTTCGCGGAGTCAAAATTGAAAAAATCTGCAATAGCCTCGTAAACCTTCTCAAAAAAGCTCTTTTCCTTGTCCTCTTGAATGAGTTTCGGCGACAAATTCACGACTAAGCCGTCTTTCACGGAAACAAGTTTGCCGTCAAGCATGTTCATTATAACCATGCTCGAAAGCTCGGCGGGAGTATTATCCCTGAAGTCATCACGAATGAACATCGGCTTGCCGTCTACCAAAAATTTGCCAAGCGCGTCAAGCGACTTATCTCCGAAAACGTTTTCACACATCTCTTCCACCGTCCGAGAAGCCCAGTCGAGCTGCTCTTGTGAAAGCGAGCCTGAAAGCACGCCTGAACTAGCTTTACTGTAGAAATCGGAGAGCATTATGCCGGACAAATCCCCGAATTTGATGTTGACGTCAGCCTTCTTCTCGGAAGGCAACTCCATATCCTTCGCAATCTGATATCTCGCCTCTGCCGAGTCAAGCTCGTCAAGCAGCGTTCTTCCGATAGACCAGACTGAAACATTTTTGTTATCATTAACCCTTTTTAAAGCAAGGTCTCCGCCATTTGTCTTTTCGTTGATGTTAGTCGCGTCGTTTATCATGTGGATAAACACAAGACCATCTTTGAGAAAGCGGTCGGGCTCTCTGGTCGCGTTGGTATCGGCGTAGTCCCTGTCATAGACCCTCTTAAGCTCTGACACAAGACTTTTAGCGGCAGGGCTTTTCGCCTCAACCTCATACTGCTTATCAACGTACTCTTTAAGCGATCTGCGGAAATTGTCCCTCGCCTCTTTGTCTCTGACAGGATGCCCGTATACGGTTTCGCCGTATTTGCGGACGGTGTCTGAGTCAAGATGATTTACGATATCGTCAATATGCCACTTGACTTTTCCCGCCATATTTATGTTGTTTATCGCATTGAGTGAAAACGCCATAGAGCGCGTTGTAATCAGAGGGTTGTCAGACATGCTGACTTCTTTATCCATTAACCCTCTATCCAAAAAAGTGTCGGTGAACAAATTGAAAAAATCGTCTTCTCCCATCGTTTTCTCATTGCCGTCCTTGTCCAAAACTTGAATCTCGTCGAAATGCTTTCCACTCGCCCTGCTTATAGCATCAGCCACAATGTTCAAAAATTCAGGTGTAGGTATTGCCATAATACTGTCCTTTCCAAACCGCTTGGTTTTTTGTTTTCACCTGTTTATACGGCGAAATTTTCAAATTGTAACAGGGCTTTTTGAATTTCCCGCGTTTTTACAGCTTTTCGATTATCGCCTTGAGCTTCTCCAGCGCTCTTGCGTGGGAAACTCTCGCGTTTGCCTCGGAAATGTCCATCATTTCGCCGATTTTGGCAAACCTGAAGCCGTAATAATACCTCGCAACAACAATATCGCGCAGCTTCTCGGGCAACTCCCCAAGCGCTTTCGCAAGCAGCTCCTGCTGTTCCTCCATCACGATTTTATCGACAGGCTCGTCGCTCACCGGTATCTGAAGCTCGTCGATATCCTCGGCTATGCGCTGCTTTCGGAAGTGCTCGATAAGCGTGTTTCGCGTGATGACGAAAACCCACGTTGAGAGGGACGCTTTTTCGGGGTTGTAGCTGTCGATGTGCCCGACAATTTTCGCAAAAACATCGGACGTCAAATCCTCGGCTTCGGCGTAATTATGTATTCTGTTTAATATGTAGCCGAACACCTTGTTCTTGTAGTCCTTGTACACCTGTTCGGCTGATATTTCAAAGCTCATAAAATTGCTCCTAACCTGACTTTGTTCAAAGAGTACCAAACCAACACCACTTAAATTATATTCAGATTTTTTGCCGCAAGAATTGCTTCGGTGCGGCTGTTCACGCCAAGCTTTCTGTATGTTTCCTGCGCGTGGAATTTCGCCGTGCGCTCGGTTATGCCAAGCCGCTCGCCGATTTGCTTGAGCGTCATACCCTCCGCCTGCATCTTGAGAATTTTTACCGCAGTTTCCGAGAGCGCGGGGAGATTTGCGATTTCCGTTTTGAGATAAACGGGATAACGAAGCGCAATTTTCCGCGCCTCATCGAGCATTTCCCCAAACCATTCGGCAGTGTCCGCGTCGGACAAAAATTCCTCGCGAACCGCGTCCAAAAGAGGATAAACAGCCGCTCCGTGCTCGGAAACAATTCTGATAAAATCGTACTCCTTGATTTTTCGGAGAGCCGCAGTAAATTCCTCTTGCCAAGCGCTTTTTTTGCGGAATTTTATGATTGATTTCAAGACGGCAAGCTCCATCGAAATATACTTTCTGTCGCAAAGTTCCGCATAATCCGACATTCTGTCAATCAGCGCAAGCGCAGGCGCGTACCTTTCGACCGCGATATAGCAGCGGATTTTCGTGATGTACTGATAGCGATTCAGCACGAAAAACTCGTTTTCATCGGGCGCTTCTTTCAAAAGCCAATCGTTAATCGCGCCGTAATCGCCCTCATAGAGCGAAATTCTGCACAACAAGGCGTTGATATTTTTTCCGAGCTTGTAAATGAGCTTGGTTTTTTTCGTGCGCTCACGAAAGCCTTCAACCAGCTCTCTTGCCTCGGAAATCTCGCCGTTTATAAGGAAAAGTCTCGCCTGAAGCCCGATTGCGACAAACATCATATTGTAGTTTCCGTCGCCTGCTTCGATTTGGTTTTTTGACTTTGAAATAAGGCTCGAAATCTCGTAGGAGTCGCCGCCCTTTTCGTAGAAGCTCTCCGCAAGCCCGAGACTTACAAAGCCCTTGCCGTGAGAGCCGAGAAACGCCGAAAGCACCTTTCCCGTTGTCCGCAAAATCTCCTTGTCCCTTTTCGACCACTCGCAGAAATCCTTTCCGCCGTTAATCATTGACGGAATGTTGCTCGTAACGGAAAGCTCGGGGAAAGATGACGACTTTTCCCTCATCAAAATATACTGATTTTTGATGGTTTCGAGCGTGTTCACGCTTCCCCTGTGCGGAAGCGCAATGTCAAGATACGCAAGCCCCACCTGAATTTCGCGCTTCTCCGAGCCCTTTGCGCCCGCAAGCCGTTCCTTCAGCCTGCCATACCAGAACTCGCTCTTTTCGATGTTCATCAACACCGAGTAAAGCAGCGACATTGATATCATAAGCCACGGTTCGCTTTCGATATCATGTTCCGAGAGCATCAGATAATACTTGCGCATCTCGTAGAAATATCCCATTTCGGGGTTCATTTTCGCGTTTCTGACAAGCATATCGCGGATTTTATCGGTATCATTGCACTTCGCGTAAAACTCGAGCGCCTTTATTTCGTTGCCGTCCATTTCAAAGTACAGCGCGATATTTCTGATAAAACCGTCAATCTGCTCGTGCGAATAGCAGCGCTGAAGTTCAGCGTAAAGCGCTTTCTGCATAGGTTTGCGGAACGTATAGCTCTCGCCGTTTTTCCGCATAAAATTGCCGCTTTCCAGAGCGCGCTCGATAATCCTGCCGACATTTTTGTCGCCCGTCAGCACCTTTGCAAGCTCGATATCAAAGCTCTCCACCAGCGACAGCTTCATCAGAAGCTCCTTCACCTCGGGTTCAAGCCAAAGAAGCACTTTTTCGGTAAGCGAGGAAATATACGAATCGCGAATTTTTTCAACCTGCTCCTTGTTGAGGGAATGCCCGTTCAGCGTCTCAACCAGCGCGTATTTCACCAAATACCCGTTGCCCTCGCTGCTTTCAACAATAATTTTAACCTCGCCTTCGGAAACCTCGAAGTGTTCGTGTCGGAGATACTCGCTGATGTCGTCGCAGGTAAGCCCCAAATCTTCCTCGGAGATGAGGATAAAGTTGCGCTCGATGTACGCGTCCCGTAACCAAGCGGGCACGTTACTGCGCGAAATCAAAATCAGCCAGATATCGTTGCGTTTGGTGAGCTCGATAACCTCGCGGCGCTTTTCCTCGTTAAAGAGCAAATGCAAATCGTCAATCACAACAGGCAGAGCTTTTTTAGGATTTTCGTCAACGTTCACTTCCCCGAAATCCGGCGAATTCTCCGCACACGAGGAATAGAAATACGGCTTGTTTTTGAGGAACTGCCGAACAAGCTCGGTTTTACCGTAGCCTGTTGCGCCGTAAATATATACAACGTTCCCGATAGAACGGCACGCGCGTATCTTTTTCAGCGCTTTATGCGGCGATATATACCCTTGCATACTCCAACCTCACTGCTTTCCACATCAGAATAAACCCGTCTTTATCCTAATTATACACATATCTATATAATATTATAGATTAAAACTTTCCCAAAATCTACTGTCCGTTCGGACAGTTGTCGAATTATTTCTACAGATTTTGTAAATATATACAAAATTCAGCAAAAATCTTAAAAAGATTTTACATTTTGCTGGTTAATTTCGTTCCGTGTTATCTACAATTCGTTCCAAGTTGAATAAATGGGATTTTTTCCGGAAAAATGTTACATTTTCAGGACTTGGGCGTATATACAGTTGAAAGAAATATTTCGGAGGTATTGATATGGCAAATCTTAATCTCAAAGATGATATTAAAGCCAACGTGTATTCGGATACGTTTACCAAAAACGTGAACGACAAAACTCTTTCCGATAAGGAAATTGAGTGGGGCGCGAAATGCATCGACGATATGGTTAAAAGCATTTACACCGAGGAGGAGCTGAATAAGCTCAAAGCGGCGGGAATTGACCCTGCGACAGGCATTATGATTGATGGGAAACCCATTAACTTTTATCAGATCGGCATCAAATATTCAGATGTTTTTGGTTCCCTTGACGCAACACAAAGCGGAACAATCAAATGTCAGATAGTTGCAAATGCTCTTGAGGGCAAAAAACTCGACGTGATAAAGTACGGCATCGATGAAAATGGCGCTGTAACGGCAAAAGAGGCTGTTCCCGTAAACACGGAGGTTAAAGTTTCGGCAAAATCAACAAACTTTTTTCGCAGGATTTTGGAAGCGATTGGATTGTTGTCGCCAAAACCCGATGAAAAGATTATCGCGGCAAACAATGAACCGAGAGATTACACCGAGTTTTTCGCGGAAAGCGCTCCCGAACGGGAAGAACGCGACAGGTTCAAGAACGAAATGAACGATGCCAAAGAGAAGTTTGCAAACAAACAGCTCGATGATATCAAGGTCAAAACGCCCCAAAAGTCCGAAATGCTTTCCAAAGCGCAAAGGCACGCTATTTCTATGCAGTGCAGAGCCGAAAGCGTCAAGCACTCGGATTTAAAGAAAAAAATGGACGAGGAATTTTTCGCGGACCTTATCCCCGAGAATCGAAGACCGGGTTTATCCCTTGATAACGCTATCGGAATTAACATACAAAAATTTTTCAATCTTTCAAACGCTAAAAACGATAGAATAAGATCTATAGACGCTTCCATAAGCAGAAGAAACACGCGTATTTCCGTGGTTTTGCTCTATGGAATGACGCAGGGGCATTCTCTGGACGAATTGACTGCGCCCGAAAACTCGGAGCTGCGCAAAACGATAGGCAAGCAATTTATCAAGGATATGGGTACAAAGACGCTTGAGGATTTCGCAAAGTCAAACGGTCTTGACAAAGACGCCGCCGAAACCAAAAATCAGTATAAGGCTTATTTTAACGAGCAAAGAGCAAAAATCGAGAAGTTCTATATTGACGGCTTTGAGAAACTCAGGCTCGAACCTCTCGACATACCCGACCCCAACAACTACACGGAATTTGCGCAAAAATACAGCAGGCTGCAATTATTAGGCTCAATAGTAAAAGATATCGAGCAGACATCATCTTCCCTCGTCAGAAATACATATGACAATAGCGCTGAAGACGCAGCATTGCACGACAGATACAGCGCGTTTATGAAATATATTGTAAATGAAACGGGCGCTTTTAAGACAACAAATTTGGACAATTATTTCGGTTTTCTTGCAAGCCCCGATTTTGCGGAAAGCAGAGACGAGAAAAATGTTATAGGCATAAATCTCGCCGCACAAGGAAAAGCCGCCGCGCAATATCTGTACGATAAAACAAGGGGAATGGACTATGTTGCAAACTTCATTGACAATGAAGAATTATCCGCGAATAATACGGGATTATGTTTTAAAACAAACTCCGCAGATAAGAGCCTTGCCGACGCTGCATACAAAAGCTTTCTCTGCACGAACGACCCCGATATGAAAACCGTTCTTTATGACGAGAACTCGAAACAATTTCTTCAGTTTGGCACAAACAACGAAAAAGGCACGGTATTTGATATGAGCGACGCCTACCAGGAACGTATGGACAAAGGCGTGAGCACCAGAACCAATTTGAACAAGTATATTCCCGCTATTGGCTACTTGAGAGAAAGCGGCTCAACGCTTTCGGAGGCTTATCAATATGATATTATCGAAAAGCCGATGCGTGAGAAAGCTCAAGCCGAGAAAGCACAAGCCGAGAAAGCCGCAAAAGCTACCGAAAACACCAACACCAAAGAAATGGTTGACAAGCCCACGGAAGTTGATAAAGCCGCGCGAGAGAAAGAAAAGTTCATCGAGAACGCTATGAAAGATAAAATTTCTTTCAAAGAAGCCGAGCAATTATGGAAAGACACCGAGCGCGACAAACGGTTTGAAAAAGCGCTGGATGAAATGATGAAGGAAGCGGATGAGCTTCAGATAATACCACAAACCGAAACCAAGACAAGAATTACCGCAGACGAGCTTATGGGCACCACAAATCAGAAAATGACTATGCCGTCCAAGGAAACGCAAGCTCCCACAAAGCAGATGGGCATGAGCAAGCCTTAATTGCTTGAACAAAATAAAGCTCCGAGTGAAGTTTAGCTTCATTCGGAGTTTTTTTGTGCCTTAAACAAATTTTTTTGCAAAAACTATTGACAAATCAAAATTGGCGTGCTATAATAACTGTACTAGGACGAATAATACAGTTAATACAAATAATGCAGTTATTCGGAGAGGAGGATAAACGTGCTGAATATACGGCTTGAGGGCAAAACGCCGATTTACGAGCAGCTTTTTCGCGGAATAGCGCGGCTTGTGTCGGCGGGGGAGCTTTCCCCGAATGAAAAGCTGCCGGCGGTGCGCGAGGTGGCGAAGCAGTTCGGGATAAATCCGAACACGGTGCAGAAAGCCTACGCGCAGCTTGAACAAGCGGGGCTGATTTACTCAATTCCCGCGAAGGGCAGCTACATTTCCGACAGGAAGGAAACGGCTGCCGCGGTTAAAGAAGAAGCGCTTCGGAATGTGGAAAAAACGCTGCGCGAGGCGTTTTCGGCAGGGGTTGGTTTTGATGAAATAGTATCGCTTGCGGAGAAAATCGTATGCGAAGAAGGGAACGGTGGTACAGATGATTGAAGTTAAGGACGCGGTTATGCAGTTCGACGGGAAAAACGCGCTCGACGGGATTTCTCTTTCGATACCCGAGGGCTGCGCTTACGGACTGCTCGGCTCAAACGGCGCGGGAAAATCCACGCTTTTGCGGCTGTTGTCGGGAATTTACAGACCGGTTTCCGGTGAGGTTCGGATTGACGGAAACGAGGTTTTCGACAACGCTTTGATGAAAGAACGCGTGTTTTTCATCAACGATGAAACAGTGCAGTTCAACAATATGACGCTCACCGATATGAAAAACTACTTCAAGCGGTTTTACAGCACGTTTTCCGAGGAGTTGTGGCAGAAGCTGTACTCCACGCTGAATTTGCCGCTCAAAAAGCGCCTGAATACATTCTCGAAGGGAATGAAGCGGCAGGCTGTGGTTATCTGCGGAATTGCGTGCAAAACGCCTTATTTGTTCCTTGACGAAGCGTTTGACGGTCTTGACCCGACAATGCGCATAATCGTCAAGCAAATGCTGATTGACGCGATGATGGACACGGGACTTACGGTGATTTTCAGCTCGCACAATCTCGGCGAAATCGACGAATTCTGCGACAGAGTTGGGCTGCTTCACGCGGGAAAGGTTGTCTTTGACCGAGAGCTTGACAGCGTTAAGGGCAGCGTGTTCAAAATCCAAACAGCGTTTGACGCGCCCGTCACCAAAGAGAGCTTTGCGGGAATTGACGTTCTGCATCTCGAAAACATCGGCAGCATAACTCACCTGATTGTCCGCGGAGAACGCGAGGAGGTTCGCGCGGCGGTTGAAAAGCTCTCGCCGAAGCTGTACGATGAAGTTCCGCTTTCGCTCGAGGAGATATTTATTTATGAAATGGAGGTGCTCGGATATGACAGCTCAAAGCTCGGTTAATCTGCAAAACAAGCCGTTCTACAAGTTTTTGCCGTATTTTCTCACAAAGCTGCGCTTCCTGCGCCCGCAGATGATAATGACGGGAATTTTCGCGCTGTTAAGCTATCCGCTGGTTGGATTTTTCGTGAATATGTGGACAGACGCGGATATCAGAGTTTCTGAATTGCGCGCGTCGCAGAATTATACAACTTTTGAATTGCAGAATGCGATGAACGCGTCAAATGTCGCGGAATCGCTCGCGACAATGAGCATTGTCATTGGCTCAATCTGCCTTGTGGGAATGTTCGTTTTCACGTTTGTGACAACGCTTCGCTCGTTCCGTTATCTTTACAACAAAAACGCTGTCGATATGGACTACGCGCTCCCCGTGAATCACAACACGCGCTTTTTCGCGGACTTGGCGGCGGTTTTCACGACAAGCATTATCCCGCATTTTATCTCGGTTATAATCGGCGTGATTTTCACGAATGTGATTTCCGATAAAGCAAAAGTATTTATGGGCGCGCAAAACGCGATAAATGTCGAAATAGTCGAAACGCTTTCTTCGATTGTCTTGCAGTGTATGTTTGTGGGACTTTTCGCGTGCTTTATGCAGATTGCCTTCAGCCTGCTTATGATTTCTGTCAGCGGCAAAAAAGCGGTTGCTGCGGTCTTCCCCGTGCTCATAAATATCGCTATTCCGATAATCCACGCGCTTGCGCTTTTCATCATAGAAAACAACACCTACGGCTCAAATACCTACGGAGAGACAATTTATTACCCCGCCACGGCGACTTCACCCGTAGGTATGCTGGCAATTTCAGCACTTTTCTGCTTAAATTACATGTTTGGCGGTCTTTATAACGGCAGCAGCAATGTCACCAAGATTGACAACACTTTACCAATCTGGCGCGTGGATTATCTTATTTGGGCAATCCTGCTCACGTTAATTTTCTTTGTGGGCGCGTATTTCCTGATAAAGCTCCGCAGAAACGAGCGCGTTGGCAGCCCCTATGTTTACAAGGGAATGTCGGTTATCATACCGGGAATTGTGGTTTTGGCGATGTCGCTTCCGATGTGGAATATGGTTTTCGCGCCGCTTGCACAGAGCAGACAATACAACCCGCAGTCCGATGCAATGGCTTGGGTTATGGGACTGCTTATCTCAACGTTTATCGTGTATGTTATCCTCGAGCTTATCAGCGGAAAAGCGTTCCGCAAATTCCACCTCACCGTGGCAAAATGGGCGGGAAGCGTTGTCGGCTGCGCGGGAATAACGCTGCTGCTTGTGTTCTCGAACGGTTTCGGAAAAGCGGAATTTGTGCCCGCACCCGAGAATGTTGTTTGTGCAGATGCCATAATTTGGGCGGACAGCAGAAAATACGCCGACAAAAACACCACTTTCAGTATCTACGATGCAACGGACAAGGACAAAATCACCGAAATAATAGAGCTTCACAAAAAAGTTCCGAAATACAAAACGATGGATACCTCGGACTATTATATCAATCTGGATTATCTTCTCACAAGCGGTGAAGTAATCTCGCGAAGCTATTTGATTTCACCCGAGCTTTATTCCGAGATGATGACTAAAATTGTCACTCCCGAGAATTGGTACGAAGGAAAATGCGGACTGCTGGAGAACGCCTTGAAAGAACCGGACGTAGAGGTTGGACAAATTGTGGTGAGTGAAATGGAGTATATCAGCGATTCCGGATTCAACACCTCAAACGAGGTGTATCTCAAGCCTTCCGAATTCGACGTAAACCGTTTCCTTGAGGCAATTCGCAAGGACAGCGAGAAGATGAATTTCGAGCTTTATTGGAACAGCAAAAATAATTATTCGAGTGGAGTCCAAATTATTCTCAAGAACAAAATCACTCACGATAAACCCACTTACTATTTTTATATTGAGGATTGGATGGAGAACACGATTGAATATCTCGAAAACTTCGTGAACATAACGCTGAATTAAGAGTCACAACGCGCATTTACCGATTATTCCCCGAATTCCTTCCGGAATATTCGGGGATATAAAAAAGAACCGCATAACAACGCGGTTCTTTTTGCTTTATGTGGGATAGTTACTATATGGATTTTACTCTAAATAAATAGCTTCTTGACAAAAACGCTAAATGTGGTATATTATTGATAGGGCGAAGGAATTCACAAGACGTTTCATTGTGAAACCGCAAGGCTTTTTTGCCTTTCTAAAATTCTGTTTTAAAAAACATCTCGCTATCGCGGGATTTTTAAGGAGATAAAATGCAGGAATTTCAGTTTTTACTATACAACACCCCCGAAGAAGACGTATCGGTTAACGCCGTTTTGAAGGATGAAACAATCTGGCTGACGCAAAAAGCCATGGCAGAATTATTCGATGTAAATATTTCATCAATCAGTAGGCACTTGAAAAATGTATTTGATGAAGGCGAGCTTGATGAAAAAGTGCTCCACGGCATACGCGAGAAAACGATAATCGCCAAACTCCTCCTGTGACAAATAACCGCCGTATTTTCGCCTGAAATCAGCGAAATTTGTCACAAGCTGCGGCGTATCCTTGTCCGGTCCTTTCACGCTCGGTACGATAAATCCTGCCGTGCCGGTGCCCACATATTTCTACAAAATCTGCGGCAATGTTTTGTAAAATTTTACTGTTACTATAATTTTGTTGCTTTGCTAAACAGTCGCTTGTAAAACCGTAAAACCGCATTGTAAAAGAAATTATAGCAAGACACCTGCCGTTGTCCGAACTGTGGGGGAGTTCGGATTACGACAGGTATTCATAATTTATTCTATAATAATTTGAGGATTATAGGAGTGCAATCGCCAAAAGCCATTTTGTTTTTCAAAATATATTCCCCTAATATTTGCAATTTTCGAGAACGGAAATTTGTCTGTTGATTCTATCTTTTCATAATAATATCCATCTCCCGAATACAAAATGCATTCTCCGTTTATTTCACAAAGATAGAGTTTGTCGGGTGGATTATTGTGATCCCAAGTGAAAGTTGGAAAAGATATTTTCTTGGGAATTTGTGCTTTTGCAGAACCAGAAAACAACTCAATCCAAACTTTTGAACTCTCTGATATTTCGCAATCTTGAAATTGAATTTCCGATAGAATCTGCTTAATCTCTGAAATTTTTTTATCTTTAAAAACATCAAAGGCAGAAAGCTCTAAAGCTGAACTCCGCGAACGCACACCAGCCATATATATGTTTGAACTTACAACATTCGGCAATCCTAGTTCAACAAACATCGCAATCGAAGCATAGGTTTGAGCGAATGCTTCTTCTGATTCTGTATCGAACATTTGAGAAATAGCGTGAATGATCCACGGCAATGTAAAACCATAATAATCCTTTGAAATTCTATCTGCTTGGGGTTCTAGTTTTACAATTTCAGAAAGCGGTAGTCCACTTATCCAGCTTTGACGAATATTGTCAAGTATTTTTTGATTAGGAATTGAATCAATCATATCAGCTGCCTTAGTATTGCTCCAAATCTCAATCTCGCGAACAATATTATTTATTCGTACAATCTGATCTTCTGTGTCAGTAGACAACGTTAAAGATTCGGCAAGTGATTTAAATCTATTAATGTCATCAAGCATTGCTTGAGATACAGTTAGAGGAATTCCAGAAGCAATTAGTTTTTTTCTTATTGCTCTGTTTGGAATCCGATTTAATAATGCTCTAGTTCTAGCCTGTAAAAGATTTATATAATCTTCTTTGCGTTCTGATTCAGCTTGGATTAAAGCCAAAGACTTTCTAAAAACATCATCAACCCAATCCACATCCGTTTCATCTGAACTAAAATTCTCATGCATTGCAAGAAGTTCGTCATCTAAATAATCGAAAATACTATTTAACCACTTGGCAAAATCCTCACTAATTTCAGTGTCAATTATATCATTTGCTATTATTTCAAAAAGCAAGGAAAAGTCGATTCCTGTTTTTTCAGCACGTCTATAAATTGCTCTCAACGCTATCAATAGACCACTTTCTACTTTCTCCATATTTTGATTATCAAGGTACTTTTTAGCAAGCTCCTTATCCTTCTCAACACGCCAACGCTCTCCATCTGTTTCAATAGCATACAATATTTTCCCCTCAGCATCAGAAAAAGCACGTCCGGCACGACCACATATATTCCAAAAATCTCTATTACTAATGGTTTCATCAGAGAAATAAGGTGATGCAACTATCACTGTTGAAATACCAATATTAACACCTTGACCAAGTGTGGACGATGCTATAATGATTAACGGCGGTTTAGAACGCATAAGTCTTTCTATTGCAATACGAACTAGTGTTGGCAGGCGATTATTATGACAAATAACACCTTTTTTGGCTGAATTCAAAATAATATCATTCTCACCAAGTTCCTCTTTGCATACACTTTCAAAAACATTCCAGAGTGAACTGTCCCACATGAAGTCATCCGGATGTTCTCCTAATGCCAAAAGAACACTTTCAGCCAGCCCATTTATTGCATTTGCTCTTGCAGAATATATCATAACTGTTCCGGTTTTGGCAAGACGAACCGCTGTTGCAGCAATAGCCTCTTTTTTATTATTTGGAAATAAATTTCTTCTTCGTCCAAAACCCAAAGGAGCCTTTTGAATAAAGTTCGGGTTAAACGGATTTCCGTCACTTTTCCATTCTAATCTTACGCGGTTGCCATCCCACAACAATAAACCTAATCGCTCTAATGCGGGTTTCCATTCTGATTTTGCTACTAAGTTGGCATCCGCAGCAACCCATTCGGCTAATTCATTTGCATTGGGTAAAACGGCAGATAATAATACCATTCTTATTTGATTTCGAGAAGCAAATTCATTTATATGTGTTAGAAACATTTCATTTTTTATATATCTATCTTCTGCACCTAAAAGATGCCCCTCATCAACAACGATTAACTTGATTTCGGTCTCAAGCCCGGAACCACACCGGATAAGAGCCTTTGCCTTTTCAGGTGTTGCAATAATAACTTGAGATTCCTTGATAAGCTCAAAATCCGTTACATTTGCAGTCGAACCTCCATATAGCTGAGATACCGTGATTCCAAGCGGACCAAATACTTTACTTAAGCTTTGTTCGACTTCAAAAGCTAACGATCGAAAAGGAGCCAGATATAAAACCTTCGACATTATGTACTTAGATAAAGTGTTAAGAATAGCAATCTCTGCAACCCTCGTTTTTCCTCCACTTGTGCGTAGATTGATGACACTTCCACTATTGTCTCCAACTGCAAGTGGAATAGCTATTGTTTGCGATGGCCATAGTTCTGTAATCGGAGGCATAAATCCGCTTAGCAGCCGAATATATTTCTCAGTTATTTTTTGAGAAGGCAACAAAGGCGACAAAACAGTCCAAAGAGAGGATTCGTGAAAAGTTGAAAGGATAATCCTTAATAACCTTACTATCAGCCAGTAAGATATTAGGTTGCTCTCGGCAGAAATTGATAGAAGTTTATTAAAAATATCATCTATTATTTTGAAGTTACATTGATTGCCTGTTTGAACGAAATCGAGAATTATTAAGAAAACACGCGCAATTTCATGGGAGATAACCCATTCATCTAAACTTTGCACATCATGTAACTCATTAGGAGACTTAAAGAATAGTTGGCTTGTGTTTTTCAGTAACGAACTATAATCTTTTTTTAAAAATTGGACAATAATTTGACCTACATCAAAATCAAGATTTATGTTCTTTAATATAATAAAAGCACGTGAATACTGCTTTGCAGCATAGAGCGACATACCAGCAAATAATAAGTTGTAATTTTTTTCGTCAACTTCGTCTTCATTATATTTATAAGTGTCTGACAGTATTTTTCCGGCTCGCTCTAATGTTGCCACGCCTTCCGCAATATTTACACTATTGTCGGAGTTCTCAATTAATGAACACCCACAGGAAAGCAGTGCATATGCGATGTGTGTCACCTTTTCTGTAAGCAACGGATCAAAATCCGGATAGTTTTTCGGCTCCTCCTTCACTTCTTGAAGAATTCGTCTTGCATCGGCTTGAGCAATAAGATTGTTCAAACGCTCTTCAGATAATATTCTAATCAAATCAGAAGTATAATCTATAGGAAGACTCATAATCTATTCTCCAATTCTTCAAACGCCTTTTCTACTATTACTTCAGGGTTTTGCATTCCCAATGAAATCATTAACAAACTGTGAAGTTGATTTTCTGTATGTTTGTTTATACAATTTTTCGCATTATGATTGCTCATAAGTAACCCAACATAGTCTATGTGTAGCTTGTTTTTCGCGAATAGCACTGCACAATTTTGAACCTTTTGTCCAAGTTCAGATTTATTCTCTTGGAACAATCTTTCGGCAACAAACATCAGTGATACAGGTAACCCGGCCTTATTTGAGCGTACAAGCCCATCCACAATATCAACTACAGATTGTTTATTCGGAACACTTCTGAACTTTGATTCACCGACAATAATTCTCACGGGATCAGAATCCAAATCAAATAATAGAACATCATCGCCTTTCATGGACTGATCGGGGTTAGTATTGTACCTTAATCTGTATATGGGAAGTTGCGCATCTGTTGTAGAACTCAAATATTCTGCCAAGAAAACTTCTGCAAAATTTCCTTTCTGCGTTGTAGAATTATGTGGATAAGGTGAACGAGGTATTGGAAGATTCGCTATTCTTAACGATGCAATTATGTCAATATGACGTTGTAATGCATCTTGACTAGTATGATGATTTTGTAAAGCATCTACCATATATTTGAGAAGAATATCATTATTACCATTTTCCTCTAAGGTTCTATGCTCCACCCCGCTTGTAGTCATACAATCAGTGAATGCAAGGGAAACTGCTAAAGGATTTGTATTATCTGGATATCGATTTATAATTGACACGACACACCCCTCCTTCTACATCAAAAATCAATAATAATTCTTCGCTCTTCGACCGACGCGGTTCTGTCAAACAATCATTGCCCAAACCATATTTACCGGAGATTCTTAGGCTGACGAATAGTTTTAGTAACCACAATTCGGGATTCGTATTCCGCAACAATACAGGACCGTTTATGTATAAGACTAAAAGGTTCTGAAGTTTTCAAATCCAACCGGTCTTCCAATGAAACTAATTTTATCAATAACAAGTTGGTTATCATTCATATGTCCATCAACTTCAACAAGACCATGGTATGTACCAGTATCAAAGAATTCGTGATCATAGTAGGTTTGCTGTTCAAATGAAACATTATAAGCCAATGTTATGTTGTTCCCCGATATCGCAGCTGTTTCCCATTCTTCAACTGTAATGCCATCTATTTTGTCAATGATTGCATATTCCCCATATTCTCCAATAAGCTCATCCAAAATATTGTCTTCCCAAATTCTTGAGAAAATATTATCCAATACTTTGTCTGACTTTATTTCTTCCTGAATATTTTTGTCAAGAGCATTTTTATTTGTTACGCTGATCCAATTATTTTTTGAAAACCAGCTGTTTAATGCCGACAAAATTGTTTCAAGGGATTGTTCCTCAAAACCGTCAACTTGAATTTTGTCAAACACATTTTTATTTTTGGGTGTGTCCGCGAGAACAACAAACACTCTCTTAATCTTTTCAACGCATTGCAGTGACATAAATATATCATTGTTGTTAGCAAATGAATTATTTTCCAAGAATTGATAAACTGATTTTTCTTCTAAAGGAACCCCTTCCCTATTATTCATAAGGTTAATTGTATATAAGACAGCGGAAACCAGATATTCCTGCATAATATCTCTGATAATTCCTGTTCTTTTTATAACATTATGCACCTGAACGTTTTCTTCAAGATCCGACCAATTCAAGACAAGTAAATCACAAATTTGCCGTTTTAGATAGGAAACATATGTAAGATAATATTCATCATCCACCTTGCAAAAAGTCTCTTCTCTTACGGCCAAACAATTCAGTGTGGACAATGTTGATTCAAGATGTCTGATTTCATCTGCCGATAGTTTATCAAATTCCTTGTTGTAGTATAGTACCAGCAAACCGGATATAGTAGTGATACGCCATACCAGATTATTTCCGATGAGACCCCGTAATACTTTTTCATATTGTTCAGACAAAACAAAGCTTTCAAATTCTTTCTTTTCTTCGCCGACCAGATGCTTGTTCAATAATGAAGTAACGATTGGTGCAAGTGTTACAACAATCTGCTCTACCGTCTCTATTGTCAATTCAACCTCATCATGTGTAAGCGCGTTTCGTAATTGGTTTAAATTATAAAATCCATTATAGGTATACTGATCGATTTTTTCGTCATAGATGACAAATACCCTTTTAATGGTTTCATCGAAACATATCGTGTGATCCGAGTTTTCATTTTTGTTTCTTTTATTTTCTAGTTTTTGAGAAAACTCAGATTTTACCCAGGAAGTTAAATCTTTTAGTATCAAACATTTTGACTTTGCACATAAAATGTGTTTAAACAAAACTTCGATTGCGTGATGAAAATTGATAACAACAGCTTTTAGTTTAATCTCGTCAGCATTTCTGTTCCCGAGTTCTTCTATTGCTTTTTTATAGGAATCGAATCCATTTTCAAACCTTTTCATAATAATGTCCTTTCAAATTTATTAGTCTAGACTTGAACTTCCATAATCAAGCATGGTTTCTTCGCACACCATTGAAAAAGGGCGCTTGAATTATGAGTTAAGGCCAGAAAGCATATTATAAATCTGTCCCTTTAAATTAGTATAGCATGTCTATGTGTACTTTTCAACCCTCATTGCGCAAGATGTCGAAATCCTGCGCAAGTTGTAAAAAGATCATTTTTGACACAAGCAACACGAATACGGAGACTCATTCAACCAAAAACACTTAATTGCCGACTGATAAAATTGCTTTTACATCCTTAATCGACAATGGAGCATCTTGAATTTTTATTGCTTCATCCAAAACATCCTTTCTAAGACGTTTACAAAAAGTAAAATCTCTTTCCGTCTTGGAAATGTTAAGAAGATGGTTAACCGATTGCAACACGCAATTCGGATTATTTTTTGTGCAATTCACATATGCCTTATAAATGCTGTTACTTAAGCTGTCGATTTCCCTGTCATTAAAATCGGGATCAAGGGCAATCTTGGCTAATTCTTCCAGCAATGGGATTAGTTTATAATCATTGACGCCGGAAATCGCTCCGGTTGTGCCTCCAATAATACTTCCATCGTCTTTGGGCACAGAATTCTCTTTACGCACACTTTCCAGATAGTCTTTAAGCGCAGCTTCGTTGTTATATGAAATTAAATATGCCTGCAGAACAGTATTGGGGTTCTGACAATACTCCCTCTTCATAGCTGATTTCAAATCCTCGCGAGAAATGTCCTTAAACATCTGTGCAATGCGTATTACCATATCTCTGTCACAATGCGGAAGAATTTCGCATTCTATAAAATCACTGCCAAACAAATCGTGAAGATATTTAACCGCAGAGCATTTCAATCCCTCATATTGCTCTTGATTCAAACATATTTTTTTAGCCTCGTCGGCAATATCCTCACATTTAGCTTCACGAAGATAATCAATGTGATGTTCCATCGTATGGCTGTCAACCGAGTTGTTTTGCACATCGTCAACTAGTTGCTTTATTAAAACGTTTTTTGAAAACTTGCTTTCAAGATATTTGTACTTGACACCGGAATCTTTGTTTGAAAAGCCAAACCAAGGAATAGCTGTTAGTTTAGACAGTTCCGATTTGGGCAAAGAAATATCGAGCAATACTAAGAAACGAGTTACATTACATATATGCTCTGAAAAACTGCCGTCGCTTGAAACAGCACCATCGTAAAGCCCATTTATACATTCAGTTTGGACTCTTTCAATAACAGCCTTTTTTTGAATGTCATTTAGTTGCAGATTTTCATTCTTAATCAAGTTGTAAATCTCATCGATTGAAAAAATCTGCCAGCTGATAATCTTAAAAAAATCTTTGACTTGCTGTTGCGGCAATAACCGTCGTATCACCGCGGATTTAGCTTTAGTAGTCACACTGTTAAAATCACGATTTGTCAATTTTCCTCCCAATTCTTCCGCAGTAATATTTTCGTTTCCGGTTTCCGAAATGAGTTTATCAATCAGCGCTCTGTATTTGACAATATCAAACAAGCATGATAAATATTCAAGCGAATCATCAAGCCTTTTTTTCTCATAATCTATAGGCGTAGGGAGTTCAGGCAGAGTCTTCCCTTCAACCTCGAAAATGGTTCGAGTGAGCTTATTATATAGCTCACCGCCACAGTTACACCGAATAAAGTCGGCAAAAGCGCTTCTGTTGGGAAGCTTATTTTCTTTATAAAGATGCTCCAAGATATCAAAAATTTCAGGATAAGAATTCAAATAAGCCCAATTATAAAAGCCTTCGAGTCCTTCTGAATTAACAAATCTCAACACGGCTTTTTCATAGCTGTTGGTATCTTTAAAGAACTTTGATACAGCAGACGCTTCCTTGTGTCTGGCGTTCGTTGCCGCCCATATCCAGCACTCATACATTATATCAAACAGTTTGTGGTTGCCCTCAAGGTATAGCTTTGAGCATTTTGAACATAGAGAACGAAATACTTGGTCATCATTGTAAAAACCATAAGTATTCGATTTGCAAAACCACTCCAGGACCGAAGAAATACTTTTAGCCGATGACATTGCTAATAATCCTTGTAAAAGCGTCCACAATTCGTTTCCGATTCGGCTGCCTTGAGAATTAAAAGAGTATGTTATAAAGCGAATACCGTCCAAGAAGAATTGGACATAGTTATCCTGTTCATTTGTATAAACAAGATACTCATACATACCCGTTCTGATAAAATCATCTTCGCTTCTCTCAAAGAGATTCATAAGCTGCTTTGTAACATCTGAGTTGTATAATTTCAGATGGCAGATTGTATGAATTGCACAACGACAATTATATGAAGAGTTTTTAGGATAACCCTTGCAAAAATCCAAAAGACACTCTCTTATTGATGTTTGTTTACCACAAGTTTTGGGAAGATGTTGTAATATTCGCAGAGCATTGTGAAGTGAAAATTTGTTCGCAGATAGGCTAATTTTCTCAATCAGATAATTTATTCCTCTTATCTCGCAAGCATAGTCTGCAAGTTCACTCTCGGAACAAAAGGACTCGTTTGAATAGATATTATTCTGCTCATATTTCTCAAACCAACGCTTAAATATTTCAAATCGATTCGACTTGTCAATGCTATCGGGATTGTATTTAATCAGCATTTCACACGCGTTTTCGACAGCCCATTTTTTCAAATCAGCGTCATCTGACAACCCTAAAATGTATCCGAATGTATTAGCCCAAGTGGGTTTAACTTCATTGTCAACGCAGCAGTATTTTAACGCCTCCTCAACAGGCATTTTGGCAAGATGTTTGGCGGCAAGATATTCTCGGAAATTATTATGTGCGAATTCCCAGACACCATTTGAGAACGAAAATAGTCCGCTGGGCTTAATCCGGTCTTGCTGTTCCGGAGGCATAATCTCCAGGTATTCATCACAAGTAAGTTGTTTTTTCTGCAAAAGCTGCATAGCAAATGCAATTTTTTCAAGGCCAAAATAAAGCTGACGTTTTACCCTATAAAGATCAACATTATTGGAAAATTTCTCGTCATCATTCAAAAAACGCCGTTCAATCATTTTCTCCATAACATCTTTTTTAGAAGGGAGAGTTTTTTCGTCGAGAAATATCCGTGTCAATCCTTCAAGATAAAACGGAGTGTAAATCATTTCACTAACTCGTGACGATTCAACGGCTTTACTGAAATCGACCGGTTCAATTTCTGATTCACGAAGATATTCAATAATATCTTCATCAAGAATCCTCTTTAGGTTATAGATATCAAAGTTCCGTAAAGTACTTGATTTACCGTTTTCGGACATTTTGCAGTAATTTTTGCGTGCCGAAATTATCACTCTTACGGCAGGCTCTTCCTCAAGAAAAGCATTCAATTTTCCTTCAAAATCATGACGATATTGTTCCTGAATCTCATCATAGCCGTCAAAAATCAGCACCAAACGATTTGGGTTCAGATTGATATAATTTTTCAGAATAATATTACTTATTTCTTCTCCCGTATAATTTTTGAGATAATAAAACACCGGGAAATAAAGTGTATCGTATAAATCACACGCCAACTTTTTCAATGCTATCGTTTTCCCGTCGCCTGCGTCCCCTGTTAGTAAAATGCGTCCATTTTCACCGATTACTTTTTCAAGAGTTAATTTTTGAGAAGACTTCGGTTTATTATCATTTTTGATGCTCTCAATTGCTTTTTTGACAAGCTCTTCGACCCGATTGTTTTCGTGAAAGCTACTGTCTTTGCTCTCAAGCACAATGTCCCTAACTATATGAGGCTTTGGAACATCATCATATTTCTTTTTTCCGATTTTTTCCGGGTCAGTAAACTTCCTTTTTTCGGGATACAATTCCTCAAGAGCAAGTCCCTCATTTCCGTCATTGGTTTTTATCCACCTATCAATCGCGACAATTATACCGTCACGAATACCTCCGACAGAAAATTGATTGTTGATTCCAGACAAATCATCAACATTCTTCGATATGCTCCCACAACCTATTTCGGATACACGGTCATTTGTAAGTGTAATTTCACAGGTATGAGTATGACTGTGAAAATAGAATTCAATTCCCATTTTACGAAGTTGCATGCTGATATTCTCGCCATCACCTACACAATTATGCTCATCTTCAGAGCAATGAGTCAATGAATGATGACAGAAAAGAATATTTTTCATTCCATCCTTAATTTGCGACTGAATTGCATCTAAGTCCAGCTCGCCGGGCTTGTTGTGTTTTCTTGTTAAGGTTGAATCCGCAAATATGAAATTTACTCTGCCATATTCTCTTGATACAGCGGCAGACTGCATATATGAGTAGTCTGCACCCATTGTATGAATGAAGTTGTCAAAGCATTTGAGATCACCGTCAACAAGATCGTGGTTCCCCGGTATAAAATCAAACCGAACATTAAAACCACTAAGATCCTGAATTAAGTTGTCAAGCAAATCTTTGGCAATCTTATAGCCTTCTTTATTTCCTTTATTGCAAACGTCACCGAGTACAATAAACAAAATTTCTTCGTTCGGATATACCTCATTTCGTATTTTGGAAGCAAGTAAATTGATATTGTACTCGGCTAAAGCAATACTGTCACTTTGTTCTTCCAAATGCAAATCCGAAATCATAAAAAATCTCATAGCAACACCTCATTATATGAATGCCTATACATTACATTTTTGCGTTTTTCTCTTTAACAAAGCCATACTTTATTGATAAACTTGTTTCCAAACTTACAGAAAGCTCAAAGATATTAGGGAAATCAAAATATCTTTAAGAATAATGGCTTTTATAAACCTTTCATTGCATTCAATTTATTATTTGAGTTTAATATTCAGTTTCAAAAAAATAACCGATATCTAATGCACTTTTGAAGTGAACCCCAAAGTTTAGACAAAAAATGTATTAAATATTTTGAGAATGAGT
>CAZKBF010000009.1:75009-79831 GCA_964551225.1 uncultured Ruminococcus sp. | reverse complement strand
TCCTCGCCGCGTTTTTTCGGCAATCTACCCCCGCCGTGCTCCACGCCCCGACTCTTCGCAAATTCAACCGAACCGCGCTCCTCGCCGCGATTTCTTGGCAATTTAACCGAGCTGTGCCGCTCGCCACGATTTCTTGGCAATTTAACCGAGCTGTGCCGCTCACCGCAATTTTTCGGCAATTTAACCAAGCCACGCTCCTCGCCGCGACTTTTCGGCAACTCAACCAAACCGCGCTCATCGCCGCGATTTCTTGGCAATTTACTCAAGCCGCGCTCCTCGCCGCGACTTTTCGGCAATTCAACCGAGCCGCGTTCCTCGCCGCGACTTGAATACCGAAGAAAGCAGCTATGTTAACGAAAAACCGCGCCGTTTCAGTCCGCGAACGGCGCGGTTTTGTGCAAATTTTGACAGTTACATCATCGTGTCAACGAGATTTTCGATAACTTTTACAGCCTTTTTCGCGGTTTTGCTTGCACGGTGACTGCCGCCGGTGAACATTCTCACCGCCATAAAAGCCGCGCTTCCCGCGATAACTCCTGCGGCTGCGCCCTTGATAACGCTCGACGTTTGTCGTGTCATAAAATCACTCCTTTTGAAAGTTTACATTCATATTTTCTGCAAATTCGCTGCTTTTATCCTCGTTTTTATATGGAAAAAGCTCTGCTATTTGCCTTGAAAATACGCCAAATCAACCCGTTTTTCCTCATTTTTACGTTGATTTTGCTCATTTTTGTGCAAAATGTTAAGTAAAAATACCCATTTTTTATTGAAATTGTGAAATTATACAAAATGCAAGTTTTAAAATAAAAAGTTGCAAAAATCACTTGACAAACGATGTTAATCCGAGTATAATAAAGACATAGCAAGGGAGCTGTGAAACTTACGGTTGATAAATTAAAAAGTGACTGCGTCACCGCGGGGGTTTATATCTTCGCAGAACTTCGTAAAGCAGTTGTTTTGATTTATCAACCGCAGGTTAGCGGCTCTTTTGCTTTTTTAAAGCCGTGAAAGGAATTTACGGTAATTTAGCAAAAAGGAGCGGATTTTATGTTACAGGGTTTGGCAATGCTCTCCGAGGCTTCGGCTGTGGCGGGAGCGGAAGAAGTCGTCAATGCCACGATGTTTAACGTTGGCGACGGCAACGGTATATGGTATTTGATAGGCGCGGCGCTCGTGTTCTTTATGCAGGCGGGCTTCGCGATGGTGGAAACCGGTATGACACGCGCAAAGAACGCCGGCAACATCATTATGAAGAACCTTATGGACTTCTGTATAGGTACCGTGGTGTTCGTTTTACTTGGCTTCGGGCTGATGCTCGGTGAGGATACATTCTTCGGTTTGGTCGGTATCCCCACGCTTGATATTCTTGGCAGCTTCACGAATTTCGACCGCTGCGCCGAGTTCGTTTTCAACCTCGTTTTCTGCGCAACCGCCGCGACAATCGTTTCGGGCGCTATGGCAGAACGTACAAAATTCTTAAGCTACTGCATCTACTCCGCGATAATCAGCGCGGTTATCTACCCTATCGAAGCGCACTGGGTATGGGGCGGCGGCTGGCTTGTACAGATGGGCTTTGTTGATTTCGCAGGCTCTGCGGCAATTCACTCTGTCGGTGGTATCTGCGCACTCATCGGTGCAAAAATGGTTGGTCCTCGTATTGGCAAGTTCGACAAGGACGGCAAGCCCAAAGCTATTCTCGGTCACTCGATGACACTTGGAGCGCTCGGCTGCTTTATCCTTTGGTTCGGCTGGTACGGCTTCAACGGCGCGGCTGCGTCCAACGTTGACTTCCTCGCAAACGTTTTCCTTACAACAACGATTGCTCCGGCAGTTGCAACGGTTACGACAATGATTTTCACTTGGCTGAAGCACGGTAAACCCGATGTTTCGATGTGCCTGAACGCTTCGCTTGCAGGTCTGGTTGCAATCACGGCACCCTGCGCAGATGTTGACGCACTTGGCTCTGTTATCATCGGTCTTGTTTCGGGATTTTTGGTATACTTCGGCGTTTGGCTGCTCGACTACAAACTCAAAATCGACGACCCTGTCGGTGCGGTTGCGGTTCACCTGTGCAACGGCGTTTGGGGTACTCTGGCAGTTGGTTTGTTCTCAACAGGCAACGGACAGAATGTCGGCGTTGGCGGAACACCCGTTAAGGGCTTGTTCTACGGCGGCGGCTGGGGACAGCTCGGAGTTCAGGCTCTCGGTATCTTGTCCATACTCGCTTGGACTGCGGCAATCATCTCCCTCACCTTCTTCATCATCAAAAAGACAATCGGTCTGCGCGTTTCCCGTCACGAGGAAATCGTTGGTCTGGACGCAACAGAGCACGGTCTTGTTTCCTCTTACGCGGACTTCGTTCCCTCTATGCACGTTGAAACCACTTCTTCCGGTAAGGAGAAAGAGGTTGAAACAGTTGCCGAGAATGCGGACGCTGTTCCCGTTATCAAGAAGTATGTTCCTTCCGAGGGCGGTGTAAATATGACGAAGGTTGTTATCGTAACACGTCCCGACCGCTTCGACGCACTGAAGGACGCAATGAGCAAGATTGGCATCACAGGTATGACGGTTACCAACGTTATGGGCTGCGGTATGCAGAAGGGCTCGAAGGAGTACTACCGTGGCGTTGCAATCGAAACGCACCTGCTGCCCAAGATTAAGATGGAGATTGTCGTATGCAAGGTACCCGTTGAAACGGTTATCAACACGGCGAAAGAGGTTCTTTACACGGGCGCTGTCGGCGACGGAAAGATTTTCGTATACGAAGTTGCCGATGTTGTTAAGGTAAGAACCGGCGAAAGCGGCTACGACGCGCTTCAGGACAGCTTATAATTAAAATAGTGTAGAACAAAAGATAACATAAGAATAACCCGAGGGGCTGCGGCTCTTCGGGTTATTTTCGTTTATGTCGGCAACCTTCGCTCAACATTTCATCAATAACGTAAAAGCAAGCTCGCCGCAAATGCTGCCATATAATCAAGCCCGTCAACAAAGTCTGCTGGGAGCTCAAGCGGCTCTCTGCGCGGATTGCACACATTTTATCAATACCGCAAAAGCAAGCTTGCCGCAAATGCTGCCATATAATCAAACTCGGTGAGCCCGTCAACAAAGTCTGCGGGAAGCTCAAGCGGCTCGGCTATGCCGTTTTTGGCGCGGATTGCACGGTTGAGGGAGAGCGTGATTTTGTCGTTTGAGCGCGAGGTGAACGAAACGGTGTTTTTCGGGTTAACGCCGCAGGTTATAAGCTGCACGCCGCGCGGAAATTCGCCGAAACAGCCGTCCTCGTCCGCGATAATTCCGAGCGCGTTTTTTATCTCGCAAGCTGCGTTTTTCTCCACGATGACCACAGCGCTCGGTGCGTTTATCACGGCACGCTTTTCCGCGACAACAAAATCCTGCTTCGGGAAAATTTGCCCGAACAGCTTTTGGGCTTTGCAGCGCGATTTTTCCGCGTCTTTTCCGACGATTATCACCAAAGAAAATCAGCTCCTTTGCACCTATTTTGCGGTGAAAAATTTGATTTATAAGAGGAATTTATTTCAAATTTTCGCAGATACTATAAGTATCGTTTATAAAAAAGGCTGTCGGGAACGCGTTTTCGGCAGCCCGTTGCAAAGGAGCAGCGTTTTGGAAAATATCACTCGTTCATCAATTTGGTACGGCAGCTTTGGGCAGTACCCGATGCTCAAAGCGGCGATTTCAACCGATGTTCTCATCATCGGCGGCGGAATTTCGGGAATTCTCGCAGCGCGGCTGCTCACGGACAGCGGCGTGCCGTGCGTTATCGCCGAGGCGGGAAGAATTTGCGGCGGAATTACAAAAAACACAACCGCCAAAATTACCGTCCACCACGGTCTGATTTACTCGAAAATCACCGAAAAATACGGCACGGAATACGCGAAAATGTACCTCTCCGCCAACCAAAAGGCAGCCGCGCATTTTGAACAGCTTGCTGAGAACATCGACTGCGACTACGAAAAGCGCGACAGCTTTATCTACTCGAAAACCAACCGCGAGCCGCTTTACAACGAGCTTTCTGCGCTCTCGAAAATTGGCTTACACGCGGAGTTTTGCGAGAGCGTTCCCCTGCCCTTTCCGACAGTCGGCGCGGTTTGTGTGAAAAATCAAGCGCAGTTTAACCCGCTGAAGCTCCTCGCCGCGCTCACCAAAGGTCTGAATATCTACGAGAATACGCACATTATCGAAATAGACAAAAACACCGCGATTTCGGTTGACGGGAAAATCACGGCGAAGAAAATCGTTTTTGCCACGCATTTCCCGTTCGTCAACCGCCACGGCAGCTATTTCCTCAAAATGTACCAAAGCCGCTCGCACGTTCTTGCGCTCGAGAACGCAAAGCCTGTTGACGGGATTTTTATGGACGAGGACGCAAACGGCTTTTCGTTTCGCGATTACAAAAATCTGCTGCTGATAGGCGGCGGCGCACACAAAACGGGCTGCCCGTCAAGAGTTCAGGAGCTGCTCACGTTCGCCGAGCGGTATTATCCGGCAGCAAAGCCCGTGAATTTGTGGTCGGCGCAGGACTGTATGACGCTGGACGGGCTTCCCTACGTTGGAAATTACAGCGCGAACACCCCCGATTGGTACGTTATGACGGGCTTCAACAAGTGGGGTATGTCCAACGCGATGGCTGCCGCCGAGATTATCCGCGACAAAATTCTCGGCAAGGACAACGAGAACGCGCCCGTTTTCAACCCCTCGCGAAGTATTTTGCAAAAACAACTGCTCGTGAACGGGATTAACGCCGTGAAAAATCTCGCGACACCGACCGCGCCGCGCTGCCCGCATATGGGCTGCGCGC
>CAZKBF010000009.1:25809-74909 GCA_964551225.1 uncultured Ruminococcus sp. | reverse complement strand
TGAAGAAGAACAAGGACGAGAACACTTGGGAGTGCCCGTGTCACGGCTCGCGGTTTTCCGAGAGCGGCGAGCTGCTCGAAAATCCCGCAAACTCAAATCTTAACAGAAGATAAAACTCGCGCGTTTTCCCAAAGCAGCTATTGAACGGGATTAACGCCGTGAAAAATCTCGCGACACCAACCGCGCCGCGCTGCCCGCATATGGGCTGCGCGCTGAAGAAGAACAAGGACGAGAACACTTGGGAGTGCCCGTGTCACGGCTCGCGGTTCTCCGAGAGCGGCGAGCTGCTCGAAAATCCCGCGAACTCATATCTGAACAGAAGATAAAACTCGCGCAGCACGCCCACTCTTACCCTTACTTTAATCAAATATAAAACTCGGCTGCCGATGAAATTTCTCGGCAGCCGAAATTTTTTCCAAAAACCTCTTGACAAATATTTGCAAACGTGTTATAATTTCATCAAGATATCAAAGTGATATCAAAATATATTTTGAAAGAAGGTTTATTTATGGAAAAGGACGAGAAGAAATATTGTTATGAGGAAAAGGAAATTCACCCCGCGAGCGGCTGGCTGGTGCTGTTTATCACGGTTTTGCTGCTGTGCGCATCGCTCGGGCTGGTGATTTTCTTTGCAATCGGAATGGACAGCAAGGACGCTGATATGGCAGTAGTTGGCTTTGTAATTTCGCTGGTTTATTTGTGCATCGGCTGGATTCCCTTTATGGGACTTCGCATAATGAAGCCGAATGAGGCGATTGTCCTCACGCTTTTCGGCAAGTACATCGGCACGCTCAAAAAAGAAGGATTTTTCTTCATCAACCCGTTCTGCGGCGCGGTTACCCCGAAAAACGCAAACGGTACGAGCAACATTGTCGCGACTATTGCGACAAACGGAATGGTGACGACAACTATCAACCGCAAAATCTCGCTTAAAACAATGACTCACAACAACGAGAAGCAGAAAATCAACGACGAGTCGGGCAACCCGATTGAGATTGGAATTATGGTGACTTGGCGCGTTGTGAACACCGCGAAGGCTGTGTTCAACGTTGACAACTTCAACACCTTCCTCTCAACTCAAGCTGATTCCACGCTCCGTGACGTTGCGCGGTGCTACCCCTACGACTCGACCGATGATGACGAGAAAACGCTTCGCGGTTCTTCCGTAGAAATTTCCGAGCAGCTCAAAAATCTGCTTCAGGAGCGCGTTGAAATCGCGGGACTTGAAATCATTGAGGCGAGAATAACTCACCTTGCCTACGCACAGGAAATCGCGGCGGCGATGCTTCAGAGACAGCAGGCAAACGCGATTATCGAGGCGCGCCAGAAGATTGTTGACGGAGCAGTCGGAATGGTTGAGATGGCGCTTAACAAGCTGTCCGAGAACAATGTTGTCGAGCTCGACGACGAGCGCAAGGCGCAGATGGTGTGCAACCTTTTGGTTGTTCTTTGCGGAAACAAGGACGCGCAGCCTATTGTAAACAGCGGTTCGGTTTATTGAGTTCAGGCAGCGAAAGGCGGTGAGCGGATTGCCCGAAGAAAAAAAGGACGCAAAAAAGCAAATCCCCCTGCGGCTTTCCGCAACGCTTTACAACGAGCTTATGCGGTGGGCTGAAGATGATTTTCGCTCGGTGAACGGGCAGATTGAGTACCTGTTGACCGAGTGCGTGAAATGGCGCAAAAAAGCGAAAAAGCGCGAGAATAACGATGAATAACAAAAACGCTCTCCCGAAAAAGGAGAGCGTTTGATTTTATAGCTTACTGAACATCGCGAATTGCGTCGGCGATTGACGCGCCGTTTTTGTGAACGATGAGGTAGATATAGTTGTCGGGAGTTTTGCCCGAAACCGCGCCCGCAGCGCTTTCCTCTTGCGCGGGATAGAACGCAGCACCGGTCTGCGAGTAGTTGAGGTAGGTGTTAATCGCTTCCTCAACCGCGCCCTCGCGCCCGTTAACCGGCTTCACGACAATAACACGGTTGAGCTGCGCGCTGATAACGTTGGTGCAGAAGCAATATTCCTCAAGGTCATCGAGATTGAAAATCTCGCCCTCGTCAGTTGAGAACATCGCGCCTATCTCGTCAACCTCGCTTACAACGTCCATCGCAGGCCAAACGCCCGTGTTAAGCGCAGCCGCTGCCATTCTGCCGGCACGGTTGTCGGGGAATTGAAGGTGACTGTTGTCAGCGCCCTCCTCGCCCGCACCCGCTCCGCCGTTTATATCGGAGGAACTTTCAGAAGACTGTTCCGAGGACTCTTCAGTAGACTGCTCGGAGCTTTCACCCGAAGAGGTCATTTCCGACGAATTATCGGAGTTGTTTCTGTTTCCGCAGCCCGCGAGAGTTAACATCAGCGAGCCGCAAAGAATTGCAGATAAAAAAATCTTTTTCATAAAACGCGTTTCCTTTCAAAAACTAATTTACTTTTTATCCCAAAGAATAAAAAGGCTATCAGTATTTTTAACGCAGTTTTTATGAAAATTCGAGGTAAAAAATGCCAAAAAAACAGCCGTTAAAAAACGGCTGCTCCAAATGTAATGCCTAACCAAAACGATGCCGGGGATAACCAAAGAGGTATGCTCGGTACTTTTTCGGTGCGAAAGACTCGCGCATTGATTTGATTATTCGCCCTTCTGCTTCGCGAAGCACTCGCTGCACAAAACGGGTCTGTCGCCCTTCGGCTCGAAGGGAACTCTTGCGACTCCGCCGCAAACCGAGCAAGTAGTCTCAAAGAACTGTCTTTGACCTCTGCTTGCGTTCTTCTTTGCGTCGCGGCAAGCCTTACATCTTTGAGGCTCGTTCTCGAAACCCTTTTCAGCGTAGAATTCCTGTTCGCCCGCAGTGAACACAAAATCCGCTCCGCAGTCCTTGCATTTCAGTGTCTTGTCAGTGTACATAAGTATACCCCTTAAAAATAAAATTTGCCCGACAGGACTTGCACCCGTATCTTTGCTTTCGCAACGCTTTAACATTTAAGCTATCGGGACATATTGAAGCCGTTGTACTCGGCTTTTTCACAAACTACCGCCCATTATTCTGCGCACTTTTGCTCTCGCCCTTGAAAGCGCGTTGTCAACAGACTTTTTATCCACGCCAAGTCTCTTCGCGGTTTCCGCGTAAGACAAGCCCATCGCCGCGCACTCTATGCAGTGCAGCTCAAGCTCGGAAAGCTCGGCTTTCAGGCTTTTGCGGACGTCCTCGCTGTTTTCCTTCTCGATAACAGCTTCCTCGGGAGTTGGCTTTTTGTCGGGAATTTCCAGCATTTCCTCTTCCGCGGCAAGATTTTTCCTGCGATTTGAGGATTTTTTCGCAGTATTGCGAAGCCTGTTGTTGATACAAACCGAAGCGAACGCGGAAAACTCGCCCTTTTCGCTGTCGTAGCTGCTCACCGCCGCGAGCAAGCCTTGCATTCCGTCGGACACGAGCTCCTCGTAATCGGCGAACTGCGCGTATTTTCTCGCGCAAGCGAACACGGTTTTCATATAACGCGAGATAAGCTCGGCGATTTTACCGCTGTCTGAACGATTATCCAGCAAAAGCTCCCTGTCGCTCAACTTGGAATAATCCTCCATAGCTCCTCCCAAAACGCGTGGATTTCACACCCCTTATTTTAACACATTCTGCATATTTTGTCAACAAGAATTTTCTTTTTCCCGACAAAAAACAGCGTTTTAATGAATATTTTGCCGTTTATCTATACAAAATGCCCAAAAATTCCAAGGATTTTCGCCAAAATTTACCTTTTAAATTGTTCGCGACCTGTCTTGAAGATATTTCCGCCGACGCTGTCCACGGCAACAATCAGCGGGAAATTCTCGATTTTCAGGCGCTTCACGCTCTCGCAGCCGAGGTCCTCGAACGCGATAACCTCGCACTCGGTTATACATTTGCAGGCAAGCGCGCCCGCGCCGCCGATTGCGCAAAAATACACCGCGCCGTTTCGCTGAACAGCTTCGCAGACCGCCTCGGAGCGCTCGCCCTTCCCTATCATCGCGGACAAGCCCATATCCAGCATCATCGGCGAATAAACGTCCATTCTGCCCGAGGTTGTCGGACCGCACGAACCGATAACCATTCCGTCACGCGCTGCCGTTGGTCCCGCGTAGTAAATCGCCGCGCCCGAAAGCTCGTAAGGCAGCGGCTTGTGCTCCTCGATAAGCTGTTTTATGCGCTTGTGAGCGGCGTCGCGCGAGGTGTAAACCGTCCCCGACAGCAAAACCTTGTCGCCCGCGCGGAGTGTTTTTGCTTTTTCTTTGAGTTCGTTTGTGTTAAGTTCAATCATAATTCTCTCAAAATCCAAACCAAAGAGCCGAAATCAGGCTTCGGCTCTTTTTATAATCAATCAGAAATTCGCGAAGATATCGCCGCTCATATCGTCGTCATCGGACGAAGAATCCGAGCTTGAGAAATCCCAAATCGAAGAGTCGTCGGTTGTGGGAACTTGTGTTTCCTCGTTTTCAACAACAGGCTCGGGTGCAGGCTCCTCGGGAGCGGGCGCGGGCTCGGGTTCCGATTCGCCGAAATTGCCGCTCTGCTCCATTGCCTCAAGCTGCTTTTGCAAATCCTCCCACGGATTATCCGCCTTCTCCGGCTCGGGCTCGGGCTCGTTGTCCATCGAAACGTCGGTGTCAAAGTCGAGATTTCCGCCGCTGCCGCCGCCAAACGCCGCCTCTGCCGCTTCGAGCATTTTGCGCATAGCGTCCTCGCCATCGTCCGCGGACATATCCATATCGAAGTCTCTTCTGTCCTCCTCGGGAGTGGGCTGAACAGCGTGCTTTGCCTCCTCCTCGCGAACCGCCGCCAGCAAATCCTCGTCAATCTCGTTTGCATTGAGGCTGCTGCTCGGAACAGTCTGCGCGATAAGCTCCTTGTCGAAATCCATATCGAACGCAGCCTTGCTGTGCTCGGTGGTGTCGTTTTCCTTAACCTCGGTTACAGGCTCGTCAAGGTTTCCGAAGCCCGCCATCATATCGTCATCATCGGATATATCGTCCGCGTCGGAGTTGAGCCCCGAAATATCCTCGAAGGAAAGCTCGGTCATAGGCTCGGGCTCGGGTTCCTTGAACTCGGGTTCATTGAATTCCGGAACCTCTGCTGCTGGAGCTTCTGCCACGGGTGCCGCAACCTCGGAGAAATCGGGAATTTCAACGGGAGCGGGTGCCGGAGCGCTAACGTTCTCCGTAGAAATCTCCTCTGCCTTATCGCAGATTTTCTTGTAGCCGCTGTTGATTTGCTCGAGGAAGCCTTTAACCTCGGACAAAAATCCGTCAAGATTAACCGCAGCGACAGCTCCGCCCGCCGCCGACGCACTTTGAGCGTTTGCGACGATATCCTTTGCGGTCTGCTTTGCCTTTTCGACAACCTCGCGCGCGGTTTTATTAGCCGCTTCCACAGTTTCCTGCGCAGTTCTGTTTGCCTTTTCGATTATCTCGGCAGCCTGCTTTTGTGCCTCCGCACCGGACGCGCTGCTTGAAACCGAACCGCCGCCGTTCTTGACCTTTCTCTTGAGGTCGTCAATCTGATTGAGCAAATCCTCGTTATTTCTGCGCTCGGTTTTTATCTGAAGCTCCAGCTCGGCAATCTTTTCATTGCTAGCCTTTTCGAGCTTCTGAATTTTACCTTCAGCCTCATCGGCAATTCTAACAGCTGCCTTAACCTTGCTGTCATTATCCTTCATTTCCGCTTCAAGCTCGTTCATCTTTTTGCGGAGATTGCTTATGTACTCATTAACCTCGTTTTTGTCAAAACCTTGGAAAGCTGTTTTAAATCCACCGTCGCCGACTGCCATAAAAAGTTTCTCCCCTCGAAAAAAATTTACTTTTTCGTACAAAATATTTTTGCACAAAAAACCTTATTCTTATTATACCACATTTTTTTCAGATATACAAGTGTTTTAACAAATTTTATAAATATGTAGATTTTGTGTAATGATTTTTGTTTAATATTGCCAAAGAAGTGCAAATAATTTTGTGATAATCGGAGATTTTAGGCACGTTGTTGGTTAATTTTAATAAATGTGGTTGTTTTTTTGGCAGAAAAAGTGTATAATATTGATGTAAAGAAAAACAAACACAGGAAGGGAATGATAATATGCTGGACAAAACAATGACCTTTTCGGTTCACGAGGACAGGGAAAACGAGATGAAGGAAATCCTTATGACCGTTTACGACGCGCTGAAACAGAAGGGATATAATCCGATAAATCAGCTCGTTGGCTATATCCTTTCCGAAGACCCTACATACATCACCACGTTTAACAACGCGAGAGGTCTTATTCGTCACATCGACCGCGACGAGCTTTTACAGGTGCTTGTGAAATCCTATCTCTCGGATTAACCGAAAAAACGGCTCTGCCAAATAAACGGCAGAGCTTTTTTATCGGAAATTTTTGGCGAGAATAATTTGTTTTGCGAAACTCAAAATAGTTACGCGGCGAAAACCGCGCAATTCTTGCTTTAAAGGAGAAATTTATTATGGGAACCGAATTCGCAAACAAGCACATCGGCTGTACAATTCACAACTGCGAGCACCACTGCAGCTGCGAGGACTTCTGCTCTCTCGACAAAATCGAGGTCGGCACTCACGAGGCAAATCCGACCGTTGTTCAGTGCACGGACTGCCTCTCTTTCAAGGCTAAGCCCTCCGTCTGATTACTGATTTTTAGAAAAATCGAATATTTGAAGCGCCGATTTCGTGGGAACGAGGTCGGCGCGTTTGCTATTTTATTTAACGGAAGTCGCTTTTTTCTTGAGCTTTTTATCCAAATCGGAGAAAGAAAACATAAACAAAAACAGCGAAATAACCGGCGTAATCATCACACCCTCAAATAAGAATTTAACCACACCGAAATCAATGTTGCTGTAATCAATGCTGTTGAAATTTCTAACTACATATTCTTCAAATTTCTCAACCGATGAAAACGGTGCCGCATAAAAATTCATAATAAATAAAACTGTTGTGAAAACTGTTCCGCACGCGGGCTTACCGAATTTATCGAAGCCAATCAGATACAGCATAATTAAAAACATCACCGAAGATGAAAAGCAAATAATTGCACCGACGCGCCAAATCATAACTGCATTTAATACCGAACCAAAACCACCAATAAAGCTTTCTAAATAATCATTTAGGCTTGGTATATGAGAGTAGTTAAAATATTGCAATAAAAACAGAAATAAAAATACATTTACGGCAATGCAAGTCATTAAAGCAATTATTTCAATTCCCCAAAAAAGTTTTGTAACCTTAATCGAAATGCCATCATTCATAATTTTACTCCCAAAATAAAAAAGTGCGCAGCCGAAGCCACGCACCGAAAAATGCAAAGCTCCGATTGCTGCGACACAATAATCCGTCACCAAAAAAAGTATACGAAAAAAGAGCATGCACTTTTACCGAGTAAAAGTGTATACTTTTTTCAATGACTTTATTCTATTGTGTCGCAGTTTAATTATAGCACACTCCCCAAGAATTGTCAAGCATTTCACAAAAAATTCCCCGCTCACCTTTCGATGAACGGGGATTGGTTTATTTATCAGATATCCGAAATATCCGCGTGGTGCGCCTGAAGCGACTTCACGCCGAAATGCGTGTTCTCCTTAATCGCGCGGATACCCTCGGCGCTCGCCTTTGCCGCAGCCATTGTCGTGATATACGGCACGCGGTGCTTGATGGCAGCCTTTCTGATGTAGCTGTCGTCGTGCGCGCTGGTTTTGCCCGCGGGAGTGTTGATGATGAGCTGAATTTCGCCGTTTGCAATCTGGTCGGCGATGTTCGGTCTGCCCTCGTAAATCTTGAAAATCCGCTCGCACGGAATACCCGCGTCCTTAATCATCTCGTAGCTCTTGCCCGTTGCGAGTATCTTAAATCCGAGCGAGTTGAACGCCTTTGCCGTTTCGAGAAGCTCGGGCTTGTCGCGGTCGCAGACGGAGAGCAAAACCGTGCCCTCGGACGGGAGCGAAATCTGCGTTGCCTCCTGCGCCTTGTAATAAGCCTCGCCGAAGCTCGGTGAAATGCCCAAAACCTCGCCCGTAGAACGCATTTCCGGTCCCAGCACGGGGTCAACCTCGGGGAACATATTGAACGGAACAACCGCTTCTTTCACGCCGTAGTGGTTAACAGCTCTCTCGTGCAGCTCGGGTACGGGAGAAGTTCTGCCGGTGAGCGGGAGCGTGATTATATCCGTGGCAATCTGTACCATATTTATACCGCAAACCTTCGATACCAGCGGAACGGTTCTCGAAGCGCGCGGGTTTGCCTCGAGAACATAAACCGTGTCGCCCTCGATAGCGTACTGCATATTCATCAAACCGCGAACGCCCATTTCAACGGCAATTCGCTTGGTGTAATCGCGGATTGTGTCAACCTGCTTTTTGGTGAGGTTCTTCGCGGGGAGAATGCAAGCCGAGTCGCCGGAATGGATACCCGCAAGCTCGATGTGCTCCATAACCGCGGGCACAAAGCAGTTCTCGCCGTCGGAAATCGCGTCAGCTTCGCACTCGGTTGCGTGGTTGAGGAAGCGGTCGATGAGGATAGGTCTGTCGGGAGTTACGCCAACCGCCGCCGACATATAAACGCGCATCATCTCGTCATCGTGAACAACTTCCATTCCGCGACCGCCAAGAACGTAAGACGGACGAACCATTACCGGATAACCGATTCTGTTCGCGATTTCAAGCGCCTCGTCAACATTAACCGCCATTCCGCTCTCGGGCATCGGAATACCGAGCTTCTCCATCATCTCGCGGAACAAATCTCTGTCCTCTGCCTCGTCGATTGTCTCGGGAGTTGTACCGAGAATGTTCACGCCGTATTTCTTGAGGTCACCCGCAAGGTTAAGCGGCGTCTGACCGCCGAACTGCGCGATAACGCCGACGGGCTTTTCCTTCTCGTGAATGGAAAGCACGTCCTCAAGCGTAAGCGGCTCGAAGTAAAGTTTATCGGAGGTATCATAGTCGGTGGAAACGGTTTCGGGGTTGCAGTTTACGATAATCGACTCAAAGCCGAGCTTTTTGAGCGCAAGCGCCGCGTGAACGCAGCAGTAGTCGAACTCGATACCCTGACCGATTCTGTTCGGACCGCCGCCCAAAATCATAATTTTCGGCTTGTCGGTGTTGGACGGGCTCTTGTCCTCGGGGAGATTGTAGGTCGAGTAATAATAAGCCGAGTTTTCGGTACCGCTTACATGAACGCCCTCCCAAGCCTCGCGGATACCGTAGCCGAGACGAGTGTTTCTGATATCCTCCTCGGTGACATCGAGAAGCTGGCTCAAATAGCGGTCGGAGAAGCCGTCCTGCTTTGCCTTGCGCAGAACAGTTTCCTCGGGAACAGCGCCCTTCTTCTCGAGCAGCGCGTTTTCTTCCTCAACAAGCTCCTTCATCTGCTCCAAGAACCAGTGTTTAACTTTGGTGAGCTGATAAATCTCCTCCACAGTCGCGCCCTTGCGCAGCGCCTCGTATATGATGAACTGGCGTTCACTTGTGGGGAAACGGAGCTTTGCGAGCAGCTCGTCCTTTGTGAGCTTGTTGAAATCCTTTGCAAAGCCCAAGCCGTATCTGCCCGTTTCAAGAGAACGAATAGCCTTCTGGAACGCTTCCTTGTAGGTCTTGCCAATGCTCATAACCTCGCCGACAGCCTTCATCTGCGTGCCGAGCTTGTCCTCCGAGCCCTTGAACTTCTCAAACGCCCAGCGCGCGTACTTGATAACAACATAATCGCCGTCGGGCTTGTATTTATCGAGTGTGCCGTACTTTCCGCAGGGAATTTCGTCCAGCGTAAGTCCGCACGCCAACATCGCCGAAACAAGCGCAATCGGGAAGCCGGTTGCCTTTGAAGCAAGCGCCGAGGAACGCGAGGTTCTCGGGTTGATTTCGATTACGACAACGCGACCTGTTTCGGTGTTGCGGGCAAACTGACAGTTGCACCCGCCGATAACCTCGATTGCCTCAACAATGCTGTAGGACATTCTCTCGAGTTCCTTCTGAACGTCCTCGGGTATCGTGAGCATAGGCGCAGAGCAGAACGAGTCGCCCGTGTGAACACCAACGGGGTCGATATTTTCGATAAAGCAGACCGTGATGATGTTGTTTTTCGCGTCGCGGACAACCTCAAGCTCCAGCTCTTCCCAGCCGCTTATGCACTCCTCAACGAGCACCTGTCCGACAAGACTTGCCTGAAGTCCTCTCGCGCAGACAACCTTCAGCTCCTCGACATTATAAACCATACCGCCGCCTGCGCCGCCCATTGTGTAAGCGGGACGGAGAACAACGGGGTATTTCAGCTTGTCGGCGATTGCCACGGCTTCTTCAACCGAGTAAGCAACCTCGCTACGCGCCATTTCGATGCCGAGCTTTTCCATTGTGTGCTTGAATTCAATTCTGTCCTCGCCGCGCTTGATTGCGTCAATCTGCACGCCGATTACCTTCACGCCGTACTTTTCGAGAACACCCGCCTCGGCAAGCTCCGAGCAGAGGTTAAGTCCCGATTGACCGCCGAGGTTCGGCAAAAGCGCGTCGGGACGCTCTTTTTCGATGATTTGCGTGAGTCGGTCAACGTTCAGCGGCTCGATATAGGTGATGTCCGCGACATCGGGGTCGGTCATAATGGTTGCGGGGTTTGAGTTTACGAGAACGATTTCGTAGCCGAGCTTCTTGAGCGCCTTGCACGCTTGAGTTCCCGAATAGTCAAACTCGCAAGCCTGTCCTATAATAATAGGACCGGAACCGATGATAAGAATTTTGTTGATATCCTGTCTTTTTGGCATTATTTTCTCCATTCCCATACTTTTTCGGTATGATTTTATTACATCTTTATAATAATACCATATTTTCCTGTCGATTTCAAGAGCATTTTTGTTTTTTAGCACAAAAAAATTTCAACAAACCCCGATAAATAAAGGCAAATATACGATTTTAACAATTTTTCATAGGGAATTTTGTACACTTTTTCAAGTCAACTCCAGCACAATTCCTCGAGACAATAAATGGAATTTTTGGATAATTTTGAGATTTTCCATTCACTTATCGGTTGAATAGGCTAAAACTCGTTAGCCAAATTATTTAGTCAAAACGACGATTTTTCGGTCAAAAAAACGTCCTTTTAAACAAAATGCACAATTAGATATTGCACTTTTGAGAATTATATGGTAAAATGTGTGTAATAACTAACCAAACGGAGGAAATGTGCTATGTCAAAAAAACAGCAAAGCCTCGGCGTAAAGATTTCATTTATCAGCTCTATACTTACTGTTTTAACGGTGGCGATTGCCGTCACGGTTACCGCGTTTATGTACACGGTGAATTTGCGTGATACAACTTTTACGTTGGTAAAAAGCGGCACGGATACCATCGCAAGCGAGGTTAAATCCGAAATTCAGGCGCTGGAATTTTTAAGCAAGACTGTCATCGCGCACGGTATGACGCAGGATACCGAACAAATGGCGAAGTGGTGGGAAAACGACCGCCGCGATGAGTACGATTTTCTCGCGCTTATCGTAAAAGACGAGATTGTCTGGAAAACCGACAACGCCGAGATTCCCGCGGATTACAAGACGGGCACCGGTTTGTACGCACTGGACGACGAAGACCTTATTCTCACCTATTTAACCGAGGATTTGGGCAACTACCGCTTCCTCGTCGGAACTTGCCTTGAAAAGACAAGCTTTGTCGATAGTCTGAAGGAGCAATCCGACTGCGAGATTTCGCTTTTCCTAAATGACGTTCGCTTTAACACAACAATTACCGATGACTCGGGAAAGCGTATCACCGGACAGAAAATGAGCGCTGCCGTTTGGAGCACCATTCAAAGCGGCAAGGTTTATCAGGACCGCACGAATATTAACGGCAAGCAGTATTTCGTTCACTATGAGCCGATGAAGGACGTGAACGGAAATATTATCGGCTCATACTTCGCAGGCTACTCCGCCGACTCTTACAACTCCGCGCTTACAAGAACAATTCTGATTACCGTCGCGGTTTGCCTTGTTCTTGCGGGAGTTGCCGTGGTAATTCTGATTTTCTATTTAAGGCACGCAATCAAGCGCCCTATCTCCGCGCTTATCACCGAGTGCGAGGATATCAAGAATATCGAGCTGAACAAACAAAACGAGAAGTTCAATTTCGCCAACGATGAAATCGGACAGCTTGCAAGCGAGCTTATCGAGTCCAAGCAAACGCTGAATTCCTACGTTCAGGACATTGTCGGCGTGCTCGGAACAATGGCAGACGGAGATTTCACAAAGCAGCCGTCGGTTGCGTATATGGGCGATTTCACGTCAATCGAGAAGGCGTTTGAGCAAATCCACGATAATCTCGGCGAAATTATCGCGAACGTTTCGCAGTCCTCGTACAACGTTTCGCTCGGTGCCGAGCAGATGGCAAGCGGCACGCAGGCTCTTGCCGAGGGCACACAGCGCCAGTCTGCAACAATCGACCAGCTTTCTTCGACGGTTACCGGCATCTCCGAGAACGTCAACAAAACTGCCGAAAACGCGCGCGCTGCTTCCGAAATCAGCCTCGACTGCGCGAACATTATGCAGGAGCAGACGGTTCAGATGCAAAATCTCATCGACGCTATGGACATTGTCGAGAAGAGGTCCGAGGATATCGCCAAAGTTATCAAGGCAATCGAGGACATCGCGTTCCAAACCAACATTCTCGCGCTCAATGCGTCTATTGAAGCTGCTCGCGCGGGCGAAGCGGGCAAGGGCTTTGCTGTTGTCGCAACCGAGGTCGGAACTCTTGCGGCAAAATCCGCCGAGTCCGCGAACTCCACGAGAGCAATCATCGACAGCACGCTTGAGGCTGTCGGAAAGTCCATTGTAATCGCGCGCGACGCTGCCGGTGCTATCGACAACGTTACCGCGAAATCCAAACAGGCTTCCGATTTGGTCAAGGAAATCGCGCTCGACTCGACAACTCAAGCAGGTGACCTCGAGCAAGCAACACAGGGTATCAACGACATCAGCGAGGTTATCCAAAACAATTCCTCCACGGCTCAACAGTCCGCAGCGTCTTGCGAGGAGCTTTCTTCGCAGTCGAAGATTATGCTTGATATGGTGGACAAACTCAAGGTTTAACAAGAATTTAATGTAAAATATGCGTAAAAAATGCTGCTGCGGTTTGTGGCAGCATTTTTCTGCACAAAAATCGGGCTGTTGCAAAATCAACAGCCCGTTAGTTTTATCAATTTGCCAACAGAAATCAGTCCAAGAAAACTTTGAGCGCCTTGCTCTTGCCCTGCGTGCGGAGCTTGCGGAGCGCTTTCGCTTCAATCTGACGAATTCTCTCCCGAGTAACTTTGAACTGCCGTCCAACCTCCTCGAGCGTGTGCGAGCGGTCGTAGCCGACGCCGTATCTGAATTTCAGCACCTCGCGTTCTCTTTCGGGAAGCGTGTTCAGCGCCTTGTTCAGCTCGTCCTTGAACACCGCCTTCATCGCCGAATCAATCGGTGCGGGCACGTCCTCATCGGGAATAAAATCGCCCAGATAGCTGTCCTCTTCCTCACCGACGGGTGCTTCAAGCGAAACGGGGTCCTGCGCAATTCTGATAATCTCGCGCACCCTGTCCGTGCTCATATTAAGCTCGCGCGAAATCTCGTCCACAGTCGGCTCGTGACCGTTTTTGTGGAAAAGGTAATTCTGCGCCTTCTTCACTTTGGAAATTGTTTCAACCATATGCACGGGAATACGAATTGTTCTCGCTTGGTCGGCAATCGCGCGGGTTATCGCCTGTCTAATCCACCAAGTCGCGTAGGTCGAAAATTTGTAGCCTTTGGTGTGGTCGAATTTCTCAACCGCCTTGATAAGACCGCTGTAGCCCTCCTGAATTAAGTCGAGAAGCGGCATTCCGCGCCCGATGTAATGCTTTGCGATGCTCACAACCAGCCTCATATTCGCGACAATAAGCCGCTCACGCGCTTCGTCATCACCCTCGGCAATTCTCTGCGCGAGTTCAACCTCCTCCTCGGGTTTGAGAAGCGGAATTCTGCCGATTTCACGAAGGTGAATTTTAACAGGGTCATCGATACTCGTGCCGTTCTGATAATCGCCGTCGGTATCGTCCGTGTACTCAAGCGCGTTGTTCAAATCCTCCTCTTCAACAGCTAAATCGTCTTCAATCTTGATGTTGTTTTGGTCGAGAAACTCGTTGAGCTTGTCGATATCAATATCGGCTTCATCGATAACGCTGTATATCTCGCTTGCGCTCATTGTGCCTGTCTGCTTGCTTTTTTCGAGAAGTTCGTTGAAGATGTTTTTTTCGTTATTGTTCATCAGCATATCCTTTCAGCAATATTACATTATATGTAACGATTATTCCAAAAAATCACGGAGCTTGCGGCTGCGCGACGGGTGACGGAGCTTGCGGAGTGCTTTGGTTTCAATCTGACGAATTCTCTCGCGGGTAACCTGAAACTCCTGTCCAACCTCCTCGAGGGTTCTCTGTCTGCCGTCGATAAGTCCAAAACGGAGTATAATAACCCTGCGCTCTCTGTCGGAGAGCGTGTCGAGAACATCACTTAACATCTGCTTGAGCATACTGTTGCAAGCCTCATCGGCGGGTGCGGGCGCGTCATCGTCGGGGATAAAATCACCGAGATGGCTGTCCTCCTCCTCACCGATAGGTGTTTCCAGCGAAACAGGGTCCTGCGCAAGCCGAATAATCTCGCGAACCTTGTCCGTGGACATTCCGAGATACTGCGCTATTTCCTCCTCGGTCGGCTCACTTCCGTTCTCGTGGAGAAGGAATGTCTCCGCCTTTTTAACTCTGGAAATTGTTTCCACCATATGCACGGGTATGCGAATGGTTCTCGCCTGGTCGGCGATTGCGCGGGTTATTGCCTGTCTAATCCACCAAGTCGCGTAGGTTGAGAACTTAAATCCCTTGGTGTAGTCGAATTTTTCCACAGCCTTAATCAGTCCGACATTGCCCTCCTGAATTAAGTCGAGGAACTGCATACCTCTGCGGACGTACTTTTTGGCGATGCTTACAACAAGTCGCAAATTCGCCTCGGAAAGACGCTTTTTCGCGTACTCGTCGCCTGTTGCCATACGCGCGGCAAGGTCGATTTCCTCCTCGGTTGAAAGCAGCGGAATTCTGCCGATTTCCTTGAGGTAAAGTTTAACGGAATCGTCCGCCAAAATCGCGTCGGAATCGGGGTTGTCGTCGTCCCTATCGGAATAATCGAGAATGCTGTCGATATCAAAATCCGCGTCAAAGTTATCGACGATTTTGATATCCATTCCGGTTATTCGGTCAAAAATATTGTTGATTTTGTCTGCGTCAAAGTTAAGCTCCTCAAGCACGTCGGTGATTTCCTTCGCGGTAAGGCTGCCCTTCTTCTTACCCTGTTTAAACAGCTCTTCCAAAGAGTCAGACGCTCGTGTGTGTTCCATTACTTTTTCTTCTCCTTCTGACTTGCCGCGAATTGCAGCAGCTCGTCGTTTGTCATTTCTGAAACCTGCTTTTGTTCTTTTTTCTCGTTGAACCTGTTCAGAACCTCTATATAATCATTCAAAGCCGCTTCGTCAAAGGCAAAGGCGGCATCGTTTACTATACCCGTTATTCTGCCCATTTGCGCGCTGTCAAATTCCTCGTTAAACGCAGAAATATCAGGTGATAAGCCCATTTTTAGCTTTTTTGCCAAAAAATTGTAAACACTTTTATTAAATTCCGTGACAAATCCGCCCGAAAGCCGTTTCTCAACGCTTTCCAGCTTGTCGGGATTGTGAAACAAAAAGCTGATAATACCGCGCTCTGCCTTCTCCTCACGCGGCGTTTTAAGCGCGTCGGGATTGACGGTATCCTTTTTATTCGGGTGAATAAGCTCGCCGGTTTCGCGCTTTTTCGCGTAAAAACCGTTCTTGCGTATCTGCGCGTCAACAGCTTTCCGCACGGTATCCGCGGGAATGTCGCTTATCCGCGCCGCTCTTGATATGTACACCTCGCGGTCAAGCGGGTTGTTTATTCCCGCGAGGAAGACCACGGCTTTCTTGATAAACGCGCTCTTTCCGTCGTCGGTGTGCAGGTCAAGACCAATCGCCAGCTTGTCCATTTCGTAGGCAATCGCGCTGCCCGAGTTCTCGATAAGCGAGCGAAACGCGTCCCCGCCGAATTTCTTGATATACTCATCGGGGTCCTTCGCACCTTCCATTTTGAGCACGCGCGCGTTCACTCCCGCTTCCGCGAAAAGGTTTATCCCGCGCGAAGCAGCTTTCTGTCCCGCCTCGTCGCTGTCGTAGGACAAAATCACTTCTTTTTTGCCCATTCGCGAAATCAGGTTTGCCTGCTCCGAGGTAAAGGACGTTCCGAGCGACGCAACCGCGCTGTCAAAGCCCGCTTGGTGCATTGAAATCACGTCCATATACCCCTCGCAGAGTATGAAATAATCCGCTTTGGAGTTTTTCGCGTAATTCAACGCAAACAACATTCCGCGCTTCTTGAAAACCATTGTTTCATCGGAGTTCAAATATTTCGGCGTTTTCTTGTCCTCGGAAAGCGTTCTCCCGCCGAAGCCCACAATATTTCCGCGCAAATCCACAATCGGAAACATCACGCGATTGCGGAATTTATCGTACACTTTGTTGTTGTTTTGAGCAAGCAAAGCTCCGTCCGCAAGCTCGAAATCCGAGTAGCCAAGCCCTCTCATATATAAATGCAGCTTGTGGTAATCGTCCTCGGCAAAACCCAGCCCGAAGCGCTTTATCGTTTCAATCGACAACCCGCGGTTTAGGAGATAATCAAGCCCCGCCTTGCCCTCGGGTGAAAACAGCTTTTTGTAAAAGTACTTGCCCGCCGCGCGGTTCATCTCGTAGAGCCGCCTGCGTTTTTGCGCGCTTTGGTCGTTGGCGTCCTCGGGCATCGGCATACCCGCGCGCTGCGCCAGAAACCGCACTGCCTCGATATAATCAAGGCTCTCAATCAATCGTATAAAATTCACCACGTCGCCGCCCGCGCCGCAGCCAAAGCAATAAAAGCTCTGCGTTTGCGGATAAAAGTGGCAGGACGGAGTTTTTTCCGTGTGAAACGGGCAGCGACAGGAATAGGTGCTGCCCGAATGCTTTAATTCAACATAACTCTGCGCAACCGAAATAATGTCGTTGTTGTCGCGCAGCTCCTGCAAAAATCCCTCGGGTAAAGCCATTTTCCGCCCCTTAAATTCCCATAATATAACCCGAATTCCAGCCTCGCGGTATGCAGAGAGTTCTGAAATAATCGATTGCATATTCATCGGTCATACCGCTTATGAAATCGCCGACAGCTCGCGGCAGCCCGTCCCGCTCGGAAAGCTCGAGATAAAGCCGCGGGAGCTTGTCCTTATTGTTCAAAAAATAGCCGTAGAGGTACTCGATAATAAACGCCGCCTTGTCCTTTTCGGCAACCGTCGGCGCTGCCCTGTACACCTTCTCGAACATAAACGCGCGAAGCTCATCGTGCGCGCTTTGTGTTTCCGCGTCCATCTTGATTTCCTCGCCGCTGTTCTCGATAAGGCTGCGCACAAGGCTTGTGATGCGCTCGGTTTTGGTTTTCCCGAGCACCCGAAGCGGTCGTTCGGGGAGCATATTTTGGGTGATAACGCTGCCTCGGATAGCGTCCTCGATATCGTGATTTATATAGGCAATTTTGTCGCAAAACCGCACAACCATACCCTCTCGCGTTGCCGGAACAGCAGCGCCCGTGTGGGTTAAAATTCCGTCGATAACTTCATGCGTGAGGTTTAGCCCCTTGCCTTCCTTTTCGATAACCTCAACCACGCGCTTGCTCTGAACATTATGCGCGAAACCGCCGTCCAAAATGCTGTTCAGCGCGCGTTCACCGTCGTGACCGAAAGGCGTGTGACCGAGGTCGTGACCGAGCGCGATTGCCTCCGTCAAATCCTCGTTCAGCCCGAGCGCTTTTGAAACGGTGCGGGAAATCTGGCTCACCTCAAGCGTGTGCGTGAGGCGGGTGCGATAGTGGTCGCCGAGCGGAATGAGAAAAACCTGCGTTTTGTGTTTGAGGCGGCGAAAGGAGTTGCAGTGAATAATCCTGTCGCGGTCGCGCATAAAATCCGTCCGGAAATCGCACGGCTTTTCGTACACGGCGCGCCCTCGGCTCATATCGGCACGGCACGCGAACTCGCTTAAAATCAGGCGTTCGTTCTCCATAATTTGCTCGCGCGGCAGCATTTTCCCCACTCCCCTCAAAAAAATTCTTCTGTTTATTTATACAATTTTCGACCTTTGAAAACCTTTTTTTGCGCCGAAATTTCAGCGTTTTGCATAAATTACGGCGCAGTTTTTATTCAATTTAACAACAAATAATGTTCAAATCCCAAAATTTCACGCAAAATCAAACCAATTTTTTCCTTTTTCCTCAAAGGCAACTTTCCCATTGCACGCGTCCGTTAAGCGGTTTTTCAGCTCCTCGCAAAGCTCCGTGCGGACATGAACGGCGGTTTTCACCTGCTCGGAAAAGTCCTCGGAATCAACCTTTGCGCCAAACTCGGCAAAAATTCCCGCAAGCCGCCCGTAAAGCGAGTAGTCAAGCGAAATTTCCAGCAAAATCGCCTCGGCTGGGAGCTTGATTTGTGCCGCCGAAACCGCGTCTTTAGCGGCTTTAGCGTACGCGCGGGTAAGTCCGCCTGCGCCGAGCAAAATCCCGCCGAAATACCTCGTTACCACGCACGCGACGTCCGTCAAGCCCTCCTTGCGCAAAACCTCGAAAATCGGCGCGCCCGCAGTACCTTGCGGCTCGCCGTCGTCGGAGTGGCGCGCCGTGTTGTTCTCGCGCAGTATGTAGGCGTAGCAGTTGTGCCGCGCTTTCGGGTGCATCGCGCGAATTTCCGCGACGAATTTCACCGCCTCTTCCTCCGTCGAAACAGGCGCGAGATAGCCGATGAACTCCGATTTTTTCTCAATAAAACGCGCCTCGCAGCGCCCCGCAATCGTTTTGTACTCCAAACTTTTCTCCTAACTTATACAGCAAAAACTCACGCACAAAATATGCGTGAGTTTCGTTTTTGAGATTTCTGCGCACCGACAATACGGCTTTGACATTTCTTGCCAAAATTCCGCACCGCGACAATTACTTGCCGAGATTGTAGCGCTTCTTAAATCTGTCAACGCGTCCGCCGCTGTCAACCAGCTTCTGCTTACCGGTGTAGAAGGGGTGGCACTTGGAGCAGATTTCAACCTTGATATCGGACTTGGTGGAACGTGTTTCGATTACGTTTCCGCAAGCGCACTTAATCGTGGTTGCCTCGTATGCGGGATGAATTCCCTCTTTCATTATTATCACCTCGTTTAACGGAATATTCTTATTCACAAAATACTATAAAATTATACCACACTTTTTTCAAAAAATCAATAGTTTTTTGAAATTTTCGATATGGCATTTTTAACAAAACCGTGTCTTAAAATCCGAGAATTTTTGTGAAATCAGCCGAAAGCTTCTGCTGAAGGGCAGTCGCTTCGTCTGCGGTTTTGCCCACGGTGGTGTAATAAGCCTTGATTTTCGGCTCGGTTCCGGACGGTCTGATGATAACGCTCGCGTCGTTTTCGAGGTTAAACGTGATGACATCGGACTTCGGCAGAGTAACCGCGCTCTCCGCGCCGTTTGCTTCTTTTCTCACGCTTGCCGCATAGTCGGTTGTCGCGAGAACAGCGAGCCCGCCGATTGACTTGGGAGAATTTGCGCGAAGTCCCGCCATAATCTCCTTCATGCGCTCCATACCCGAAGCGCCCTCGCAGACAAAGTTGTCAACCTTATTATAATAAACGCCGTACTCCTCGTAGAGGTTCTTTCTCGCTTCGTAGAGCGAAATTCCCTTCGTGCGGTAATACGCCGCCATTTCGCAAATCAACATCGAAGCCACAACCGCGTCCTTGTCGCGAACATAGCCGCCCGCGAGATAGCCGTAGCTCTCCTCGAAGCCGAAAATGTAGCGCTCTTCCTCGCCTGCCGCCTCGAGCAAACCAACCTGCTCGCCGATGTACTTGAAGCCCGTGAGCACCTCGCGAAGCTCCACGCCGTACTTTTTGCTGATAGCCTTTGTGATGTCGCTTGTAACAATCGTCTTTACGGCAACAGGATTTTTGGGCATTTTGCCGAGAGCAATTCTCTCCTTGCAAACGTAATCGAGGAGCAGCGCGCCCGTTTCGTTGCCCGAAAACAGCGCATAGCCGCCCTGTCCGTCGGGAACGGCAATTCCCACTCTGTCCGCGTCGGGGTCGGTTGCCAAAAGCAAATCGGGCTTTTCAACATCGCAGAGCTTCAGTCCGACAGCAAGTGCCTCGCGGATTTCGGGGTTCGGGAACGGGCAGGTCGGGAAGTTTCCGTCGGGGTTCTCCTGCTCGGGAACGACAACAACGTCCTTCACGCCGATTTCGTTCAGAATTCTGCGGACAGGCTTGTTGCCCGTACCGTTGAGCGGGGTGTAAACAACCTTCAGTCCACTCTTCTCAACAAGGTCGGTGTGAAGTCCCTGCTCGCGAACCTTTGCGATGTAACCGTCGATAACGTCGTCGCCGATGTATTCAATCATTCCGTCGGCAACCGCTTTTTTGAAATCGGTTGACTTTACGCCGGAGAAAATATCGATGTTGTTGATTTTGCCGAGAACCGCGTTTGCCGCCTCGGAGGTCATCTGGCAGCCGTCCGCACCGTACACCTTGTAGCCGTTGTATTTAGCGGGGTTGTGAGAAGCGGTGACAACAATACCCGCGCCGCATTTGAGCGCACGAACCGCCCACGAGAGCATAGGAGTCGGCATAAGCTCTTTATAAATATGTACCTTGATGCCGTTTGCCGCGAGAACCTCTGCTGCGCTTTCTGCAAAATAGGTTGACTTGATACGGCTGTCGTAACCGATGGCAACGCTCTTCGTGAGCCCGCCCTCGATGATGTACTCCGCAAGTCCCTGCGTAGCCTTTTTAACGGTGTACACATTCATACGGTTTGTACCCGCGCCGATAACGCCGCGCAGTCCCGCCGTGCCGAACTCAAGCTCGCGGTAAAAACGGTCGTTAATCTCATCGGTTTTGCCCTCGATACCGACAAGCTCGGTTTTGAGGTCAGGGTCCTCCGTTGCCTTTTCGAGCCAAAGCTCATACGCCTTCTGAATATCTGCCATAATAATTTCCTCCTTAATCGGATTTATTTCCAAAATATTTTCCTTTTTCATTATAACACATTGATTTTTCTTTTTCAATAGTTTATTTTTTTAATCGAAAGTTTTCTTAAAAAATAACAAAAAATCGGGCTGTATTATAGCATTTATATATAATTTTTTTGAAAATTGGTATAAATTTATAAATTTTGCCTATTGAAATTATACAGAATGTATGATATACTAGGATTATGAAATTTTGCAGAAGTGCGAAATTTAGGTTTGCAAAAAGTTTGATATTCCAAATTTATAGGAGGATTTTATTATGAACAATGCAGAGCTTTCCGAAAAGGTAATGGGTTATCTTAAACCCGCCGCTGCAAAAGCGAAGAAATTTGAGGATACAGTTGCAGTTTCCATCTCGCTGATTTCAGAAGCAAACGAAGATTTGTACGTTGCTGTAAGAGAAGGAAAAATCCTCGTTGCTCCTTACCCTTATAACGACAACGGCTGCGCTATCGAGGCTGCTCCCGAGATTATCGACAAGGTTTTCAGCGGCGCGCTCTCTTTTGCAGATGCTCTCGACAAGGGATTTGTTAAGGTTAAGTCGGGCGATGTTGCGAAGTTCAAGGCTCTTGAGGTTCTTGTTCCCGCAAAGAAGGCTGCAAAGGCTCCCGCAAAGAAGGCTGAAGCAAAGCCCGCTGCGAAGGCTGCTGCGAAGGTTGAAGCAAAGCCCGAGGTTAAGGCTCCCGCAAAAGCTGAAGCAAAGCCTGCTGCAAAGGTTGAGGCAAAGCCCGAGGTTAAGGCTCCCGCAAAGCCCGCTGCAAAGGCTCCCGCAAAGGCAACCAAGCCCGCAAAGAACAGCAAGAAAAAGTAATCAGGCTCTTAATTCAACTTACACCCGCCGAGCAGTCGGCGGGTTAGTTTTAGTGAGAAAACCGCGCAATTTTTTTCGAGAATTGAGCGTGAAAACGAGCGTTCCGGTGAAAAAATTGTGCGGTATTGATTTATGCCAAACGGCGAAATTTGTATGAAAAAAAGACTTTTTGGAATAGCTTTGGCGGCTGCGTTTTTGCTTTGCGGATGCGGCTATAACCCATCGCTGTCAACCTCCGTTTACGGCTCGAACAGCCTGATTTCATCACCGTCGGAGAGTTCCTCGACAACAGTTCCCGAGGTGACCGAAAGCTCCTCGTCAACGAGCTCAACAAGTTCCTCGAGCAGTTCCTCGAGTTCGTCAAGCTCCTCAACCGCTTACCTTGAATTTTCCTCGTCAACGCCCGATTACAGCCAAATTCCTTACATCGAATTGAGCATAACCGATGAGCAAAGGAAATTCACCGAGCAGTCGCTGTTCATCGGCGACAGCATTTGCCGAGGTCTCGAAGCATTTAATGTATTGAGCGCGGAAAATGTGCTCGGAGTGGGAAACGCTGCCGCGAGAAACATTTTTGAAATGACGTTTTACCGCAAGGGCAAGGATATCGATTTTATGTCCGCAATCAAAGCAGCAAAGCCGAAGCACGTTATCTTTTGGATGGGAATGAACGACGTCAATATGACCGACGCGCAGACCTACTGCGAGAATTACCGAAAGGTTATCGACAAGGTGCTCGAGCTGCCTGAAACGGACGTTTTGGTGTTGAGCATTTCGCCGATTTGCTCGGATTTTACGCCGCATTCACGCATTGTCGAGTTCAACAGCGCGCTCTCCGATTACATAAGCAAAACCTATCCCGAGCGCGTGCAGTTTGTTAATATCCACGACGCCCTGCAAAACGAAAAAGGCGAGCTTCAATGGTACTTTTCATCGGGCGACGGCGTTCACCTCAACGAACTCGCTTACTACAAAATGCTCCACGCCTTTTTTGAACAGGTTGATATCACGCAAGAAATTGAGCCCGTTCAACCAAGTGAATCAAGTTCATCGAGCGAAACCGGTTCATCGAGTGAATCGAGTTCAACAAGCCAAACAAGTGAAACAAGCGCCGCAGAATCAACATCTGCGGCGGCTTGATTTATGAATAGACCAAATTATAACATCTCTGCGGTTTCGGGCGAAAACGGGCGATATCAAAGTTATCTTCACGCACAACCCGCGGCTTTTTTCATTTTCGTGCTCGTGCGAAAATGAAAAAAACGCAGAGGAGGACGGGCTTACAGCCCGTCCTCACTGGTGCTGATGACCGGACTTGAACCGGTACGGTGTTGCCACCGAGGGATTTTAAGTCCCTTGCGTCTGCCGATTTCGCCACATCAGCGCTTTATAACAAAGTATATTATACCACAATTCGCCGCTTTTGTCAAGCATTTTTTCACGGTGAATTGCCGAGGAAAGCGCGCGATACTTACATTTTTTATTCACTACAAATAATTGTCCAAAAAGCACAAAACGAATTGTAAAATGTGAAAAATTTTTCGTAAAATGCTTGACAAGAAAGAGAAATAATGCTAAAATAAAAATATAGGTTTATCCTAAAATTCGACTTTTGAAAGGACGGAAAATTATGGGCAAGTTTGAAATTAAGAAGACCAAGAACGATGGGTTTATGTTCAACCTCAAGGCAGGCAACGGTGAAGTTATCGCGACAAGCGAAACCTACAACTCTCTCGACGCTTGCAAAAACGGCATAAACAGCGTTATCACAAACGCTCCCGAGGCTCCTGTCGAGGACCAGACCGTTGAGGGCTACGCGACCGAAAAGAACCCCAAGTTCGAGCTTTACGAGGACAAAAAGGGCGAGTTCCGTTTCCGCCTCAAGGCAAAGAACGGTCAGATTATCGCAACCGGCGAGGGCTATAAGGCAAAGGCAGGCTGCAAAAACGGCATCGAGAGCATCAAGAAAAATGTTGTTGACGCGAAGATTGTTGAGGTTGAGGACAAGTAATTTTTCGTCGATTACAATACATAAAAACCGGAGTTTCTCGCTCCGGTTTTTTGTTTATTTATCCTCTTTTTCGGGCACCTTTCGGTTGTTGTACAAAAACATCGCAACCGCCGCCGCGATTATGATGAAAAAGCCGATGAAGCTGTACACATCGGGGATTTCGCCCATAAAGAAATAGCCGAGAATTGCCGTGAAAATTATCGAGGAGTAGTCGTATATCGAGACCTCTTTCGCGGGTGCGTGAGAGTAGGCTGCGGTTATCGCGAACTGTCCGCAAGCCGCCGCGCAGCCCGCTCCGAGCAGGCACAAAAGCTGCCAAAGCTCCATCGGGTGATAATCGAAAACCACAAACGGCAGCGCACAAAGCGTTGAAAATGCCGAGAAGAAAAACACAATGTAATACCCCGGCACGCCCTTTGACGAGGCTCTTCGCACAAACGCATACGCAAGTCCCGCGCACGCTCCGCCGACAAATCCCGCGACAGACGGCAAAAGCTGGACGTTTGAGAGCGTCGGTTTCAGCACGAAAATTGCTCCCGCAAACGCGATAAGTACAATCAGCCACTGAATTTTGTTCGCGCGCTCTTTGAGGATTATCCCCGAGAAAACTATCGCGAAAAACGGCGAAATTTTGTTCAGCATCGACGCGTCCGCAGCGTTCAGGTTGGTTAATGCGAAAAAGTTGCAGCAAACTCCCAAGTACCCAAATCCCGCTCTCATCAGCAGGTCAAACGCCTCGGATTTTTTCGGCAAAATCGGGTGCTTGTGCTTAATCATCGTGATTGACGCGACAAACACCGCGAAAAGGTTGCGGAAAAACGTTTTCTGTATAATCGGTACGTCCCCCGACATTCGCACAAACAGGTTCATAAACGCAAACGCAAGCGCCGACAGGACAATAAATAAAACGGCTTTTTTCAGCCGCGTTGACTTTTCTTCCATAAAATCACTCCACATCTATTATAATGACATTTTTCGGTTTTGTCAAGGGCAACGCCTCAAAATTATTGTCGTTCGATTGCGCCGTCAGATTTTTCGTCAGATTATACAAATTCGACGCAGGCGGGCTGTCGCCCGTCAAGGAGAATTTGTACAAGATGACGGAAAATATGCAAGCAATCGTCGGCAAAGGCGTAAGCCGCTAATTTTGTGGCGCTGCCCAAGCATAATTTGACCTAAATCGGCAAAAGATACAGATTGCAAACCGATTTAAGGAGAATTATTATGGAAAAAATCGCTTTTTTTGACGCAAAACCTTACGACAAGGAATGGTTCGACAAGTACAACAAAAATTACGAGATAGATTACTATGTGGGACGGCTTCGCCCCGAAAACGCAAAGCTTGCCGAGGGCTGCAAGGCGGTCTGCGCGTTTGTCAACGACGTGGTGAACGAGAAAACTATTGAAATTCTTGCAAAGGAAGGCGTTGAGGTTATTCTGATGCGCTGCGCGGGTTACAACAACGTTGACCTTGCCGCCGCAAAAGGCAAGCTGAAAATTCTGCGCGTGCCCGCGTACTCGCCGTATGCTGTCGCCGAGCACACAATGGGGCTTATCCTCGCGCTGAACAGAAAAATCCCGCGTGCCTATATCAGAACGCGCGACTTTAATTTCAGCCTCAACGGGCTCACCGGCTTTGATTTGCACGGGAAAACCGCAGGCGTTATCGGCACGGGAAAAATCGGTCGCGTTTTCATCGACATCTGCCGCGGCTTTGGAATGAACGTTATCGCCTACGACCTCTACCCCGCCGAAAACAGCGGCATCACCTACGTTTCAAAAGAGGAGCTTTTCAGAAACTCGGACATCATTTCCCTGCACTGCCCGCTCACCGAACAGACGCGCTATATCATAGATGAAGCGGCGCTGCGGCTGATGAAAAAGAGCGCGCTTATCGTCAACACCTCGCGCGGTCACCTTATCGACAGCGAAGCGCTTCTCAACGCGCTGAACGAAAAGCGCATAGGCGGCGCAGCGCTCGACGTTTACGAGGAGGAAAGCGGGCTGTTTTTCGAGGACAACTCCGACAAAATTGTCACCGATGAGATAATCTCGCTGCTCGTTTCGCGACCGAACGTTATCGTTACCTCGCACCAAGCCTTTTTAACCGAAGAAGCGCTCGCGAATATCGCCGAGGTTACTCTCAAAAACTTTGACGATTATCTCAACGGGAGAGAGCTCGTGAATGAAGTAAAATAGCGGGGTTGCGGCGTTTGTTGTCAACAATAGCTGCCGAAAAACCGCGCTGAAATCACCGTGATTTTGCTCGAAATTTTGCGAAAATATTTTGTACAAACCCCGCATAGAATGTAACAAGAAATTCTGTGCGGGGTGATTTTATGCGCAAAAAAAAGCGCCGCTCGCCGTTCGCGCCTTTTGCGGCGGGAATTGCGGCGGGCTACGGCGCGGCTTTGATTTTGGCAGCGCTCGCCGCGGGCGCTCTTACCATAACCGACACCGCGGCGACGGCATCGGGCGCGGCAGCTGTTGTCGCGATATCGGCGGGGAGCTTTGTCTGCGGGCGGGTTGCCGGCAAGCTGCGGCGAAAAGGCGGGCTGAAAACCGGCGCGCTGTGCGGGATTATGTTCGTCGTGCCGCTGATTGTAATTTCGCTGATTTTCGGGTTAACGGGCGGCGTTTTGTTGGTAGTCAAGGCAGTGCTGTGTATCATTTTCGGAATGGTCGGCGGCGTTTCCGGCGTAAACTCCGACAGCGCGTAAAGCCCGCTGCGAAGCCGTTTATCGCGAACTCCAAGCATTGAAAAAAGCCGGCGCAAAGCCGACTTTTTGCTGTTTATCCGCACTTTTTTCCGCTCTTTCTAAACTCGCACTTTCCGCGCATCTGACAGCTCGCGCAGGATTTTTCGGCGATGTTAAGCGGTTTCTCGGACAATCCCGCAACGCCCACAATCGTTTTGCACGGCGCTAGCATTCCCGAGTCAAGGCACGAAACTCCGATTTTTCGCCCCGCGTCAACAAGCGCGAGCAAATCCGAAACCTGCGAAAGCGGGAAATCCCCATAGCCCGCCGCGAAAATCCACGTCGCGTTGTACTCCGTAATCTGCCCGAGCAGCTCCGAGAGCGCGTTCTCGCTCACGGTTTCGGCGTAAGCGCTCGCCAAAGCGTCGCTTATCAGCCCCAAAAGCGCGTCCGAAAGCTCTTGTTTTTTCAGAAATTTATCGGTGTCCGCGGACAATGTCGAACACACAACCGCCGCTTTTTCGCAGCTTTTCAGGTGATTTTTGATGTCCTCACCCAAAAGCTCGATGCCGTTTTCACCGAGAAAAAGCCGCTCACCTTCGCGAACGATGTCGAAAACACGCGACACAAAACGCGGTTTCGCCGCCTCAAGCAGCTTTTTTTCACACTCGTCAACCAGCGTACTCGTCCGCTCGTCCACGTTTTCCAAGCCGCGAAAACCCATATACCGCAACGCGTCGGCACGATTTATTTCGCTCATATCCTGATTACCGAGGAAACGCTTTCGGCGATTTTCCGCGCAATCACAGGGTTGTTCATCGTGTAGAGGTGTATTCCGTCAACGCCGTTCGCGCAAAGGTCGATTATCTGGTCAACCGCGTACGCAATCCCCGCGCTGTGCATAGCTTCGGGATTGTTCTCGTAGCGCGCAATCATCTTCGTGAATTTTGTCGGCAAGGACGCGCCGCACATTCCCACCATTCGCTGAATTTGCTTCGCATTCACGCAAGGCATTATCCCCGCCTCAATCGGCACGTTTATCCCCGCAGCACGCGCTTTTTCGATGAATTTGTAGAACGATGAGTTATCGAAAAACAGCTGCGAAATGAGGTGAGTTGCACCCGCGTCAACCTTGATTTTCAGGTTCTCGATGTCCTTGTCAAGCGACTCGCACTCAACGTGTCCCTCGGGATAACATGCTCCCGAAAATCCCAAATCCGAGCGCTCTTTCATATACGAAATCAAATCGGACGCGTGCTCGAAATCCTTTTTCGGAGGAATGTCGGGATTTATGTCGCCGCGCAGTGCCAGCACGTTTTCAATACCCTGCTTTTTGAACTGCGCGAGCTGAAAATCTATGTCCTCTTTCGATGAATTTACACAAGTGAGGTGGGCGATACTCTCGGTGTTGTATTTCCGCTTGATAAGCCCCGCAATCTCGCTTGTTATAACGTTTGCCTCGCTTCCGCCAGCGCCGTAGGTCACGCTTATGAAATCGGGGTGCAGGTCGGACAAGCCGTCAAGCGTGCTGTAAATCGTGTCAATCGAGCCGTCCTTCTTCGGCGGGAAAATCTCAAAGGAAAATACCGTTTTACCCGGCTTGAAAAGCTCGGCTATTTTCATACGTTTTTCTCCTTAAACTGCTTCAGCGCCTCGGCAATCTGCGCGGGACAAGATGTCGATTTTGCGCCGCAGCGTATCCCCGACAATCTGTTTATAACCTCGTCAACGGGAAGCCCTTTCACCAGCGACGAAATTCCCTGTAAATTGCCGCTGCATCCGCCCTCAACCTTCAGCTCTTTCACAATGCCGTTTTCAACGTCAAAAGTCATTTTGCGCGAGCAAACCCCGCGCGGATAATATTCAAAATTCATTTTAATTCTCCTTTGCCGGTGCGACCGGCAGCGTATTCCGCCCCAAATTTCATCGATAGGCAAGTTTTCACCCGAAGCATACTAAATTATTTATTCGCGGCTTCCCAGCAGTCCGCAACCGCTTTCGCAACCGCATCTGCAACCGTTCTGTCAAGCGCGCTCGGAATGATATTGTCAACCGAAAGCTCGTTCTCGGGAACATGCGCCGCGATAGCCTTTGCCGCAGCGAGCTTCATTTCCTCGGTTATTGCCTTTGCACGAACGGCAAGCGCTCCCTTGAATACGCCCGGGAACACCAGCACGTTGTTTATCTGATTCGGGTAGTCCGAGCGTCCCGTTCCGACGATAAACGCGCCGCTTTCCTTTGCCAGCTCGTAGGTTATCTCGGGGTTCGGGTTCGCCATCGGGAACAAAATCGGCTTCTCCGCCATACTTTTAACCATCTCGGGTGTAACCAAATTCGGCTTCGATACACCGACAAACGCGTCTGCGCCCTTCATAGCGTCGGCGAGAGTGCCCTTGATGTTGTTTTTATTGGAAATCTGCGCGATTTCAGCGTGCGCGGGGTTTTCGTACTTATCGTCACGGTTGATGATACCGCAAAGGTCAACCATAACAAGATTTCCCACGCCGAGCTTCAGCAGGAACTTTCCTATCGCAATTCCCGCAGAACCCGCTCCGTTTATCACAACCGTGATATCCTCAAGCTTCTTCCCCGCGAGCTTTGCCGCGTTCATCAGCGCCGCGCCGACTACGATTGCCGTGCCGTGCTGGTCATCGTGGAACACCGGTATATCCAGCTTTTCTTTGAGCTTTGCCTCGATTTCAAAGCAGCGCGGCGCCGAGATATCCTCAAGATTTATACCGCCGAAGCTGTCCGAAATAAGCTCGATTGTACGCACGATTTCATCGGGGTCCTTCGATTTAACGCAAAGAGGAAACGCGTCCACGCCGCCGAATTCCTTGAACAAACAGCACTTTCCCTCCATAACCGGCATTCCCGCAAGTCCGCCGATATCGCCGAGTCCGAGCACCGCAGTGCCGTCGGTGATTACCGCGACAAGATTTCCCCTGCGCGTGTATTTGTAGGCAAGCTCGGGATTTTCCGCGATTTCAAGGCACGGCTGCGCAACTCCCGGAGTGTACGCGGTCGATAAATCCTCGCGCGTGTTTATCGGCGCGCGCGAAATTACCTCGATTTTTCCCTGCCACTTTTCGTGCATTTCAAGCGATTTCTGTTTGATGTCCATTTCTTTAACCTTCTTTTGTTTATTTTACGCAAGCGTTCGCTCACGAATTGAAATTAAGTATTTTTTCAAGCTGGTCCTCGGCGGTTGTCGCAGAGCCGATTTGTATCGGGTAGTGATTGTAGAAGCCGTGGAAATCCGAGCCGCCCGTCTGTATCAGATTGTACTGCTCGCAAAGCTGCGAAAGCTCGTTTCTGTACTTCTCGTCCGCGCTTGAGTGATAAACCTCCGCGCCGTCGATAAGTCCGTCTTTCGCTAGTTCTTCAAGCAAGTCCATACTGTCGAAAACCTTCGGGTGCGCCATAACCGAAATCCCGCCCGAAGCCTTTATCAGCGTAAGTACAAACCGCACGTCCGGATAAAAATCAGCCTCCGCGCGAACCTGCTCCGCGCAAAGTCCCTCGTTCACGTCAAAAATCTCGTCGTAGATGTTCCCGTAAAGCTCGGTCGTGTAGCCGTAATCCATAAGCGCGTGCATTATGTGGCACTTGTAAATCGCCTTGCTTCCCGCGGAATAGCGCAGAATGCTCTCGAGCGTTATCGGGTACTTCTCGAGCACCTTCATCGCGAGGCTCTTTCCGAGCTTCATTCTGCCCTCGCTTGTCCTCAAGCAAAGCCCCTCGAGACGGTCGGGCTTTTTCGGCATATAACACAAAATGTGCACCTTTTTCTTCCGCGCGCCGTCAAATGCGGAGAATTCAACCGCGGGTATCACTTTCACCTTGTAGCGCGCTCCCAAAATCGATGAGCGCGACAGCGATGCCAAGCTGTCGTGGTCGGTGATTGCAAGACAGCCAACTCCGTCGCGTCCCGCTTGCATTATGACGTCAGATATCCCGAGCGAGCCGTCGGAAATTGTGGTGTGACAGTGCAGGTCAGCCTTCATAAGCCCCTCCAATTCAGTTTTCGTTTTAACAAACAACAAGGTTGTCTGCAATATTTTTTATGAGAAAAATTTAGCTATTATTACAACCGGTTTTTCCGCTCCGTTAAGCCAAAACACCGCAAAGCGCGCTGATTTCGGGGAATTTGCCCGTTGTTGCCGCAAATAAAAATATACCAATATAATTATATCATAAAACGCGCATTTTGTCAACCACACTCGAAAAATAAAATTTGAGTAAAATTTCTAAATTGTTATTGCATTTTTGACAATACTATGGTATAATTACAGTAATTGTTTCAGTAAAAATTGCCAAAGAAAGGTGAACGAAATGGAGTTTCACTCAAACCCTGTCGAGATAACGGACACGCCCGAAAAATTCGCGGGAATGTGCGAGGTGGTTGCGCCCGTTTTGCTGAATTTGCTTTCAGCGCTTGCCGACGCCGAGAAAAAGGCGCACGAGGATTTCGCCGCAATGGAAGCGGAAAAGCCCGCGCTCGGTCTTCAGCCGCACGAGGCACACCCCAAATTTCTCGAGTTCTGGAGCGGTTACCGCGAGACGCTTGCACCGCTGCTCGAACCGGCTTGCTCGGAAAAGCTGCTAAAGAGAGGTTTCGGCGGGCACTGCGGAAGCCACGCGAAATTCGCCTACATAAACGAAAAGTGCAGGATTTCTTTCACGATGAAAACCGCCAAGAAAGCTGTCATCGAAACCGAGTTCGCAAACGGCACGCTCGATATGTATCACCGGTTCACGATGAAGCAAAGCGGTGACCGTTGGATTTGGGACGATTTGCAGTACAGTCTCGACGGCAAAAAGAGCTGGTCAAACGACAGCATTTGAAAAGTCTAAAGTTGAGCGATTTGCTCGGCTTTTTTCTTTTTTGTAAAATATTTTTAAAAAATTGTTGCATTTTGGACAATAATATGGTATAATCACTATAACTGTATAAATGCAAAATTTACCGAAAGGATTGATGTTAGGGTTGGAGAAAAAGCTGGCGTTGTATGGGTTCAACAATCTCACAAAAACACTTAGCTTTAACATTTACGATGTTTGTTACGCGAAGAGCGAGAGAGAACAGCGCGATTATATAGCTTACATTGACGAACAGTATAACTCGGAGCGTCTCACCAAAATTTTGTGCGACGTAACCGAGAAAATCGGTGCTACAGTGCTGAACATATCCAAACAGGACTACGAGCCGCAGGGCGCGTCCGTAAACGTTCTGTTCGCGGAGGGCAATATCGACCCCTCGCATATTGACGAGAGCTGCAACCGCGGGCTTGGCTTCTTCTCAAATATGACCGGCGAGACCGTTCACGCGCACCTCGACAAGAGCCATATCACCGTCCACACCTTCCCCGAATATCACCCCGATAAGGCGATTTCAACCTTCCGAGTTGATATCGATGTGGCAACCTGCGGCGAGATTTCCCCGCTCCAGACTCTCGACTACCTCATCGGCTCGTTCGACTCGGATATCATTATCATCGACTACCGCGTGCGTGGCTTTACCCGCGACGTTTCGGGCAAAAAGTTCTTTATGGACAGCAATATGACCTCAATTCAGGACTTCATAAACCCCGATACCCTCACAAAATACGACGCTATGGACGTGAACGTCTATCAATCCAACATCTTCCACACCAAAATGCTTATCAAAGAAATCGAGCTTCAGAACTACCTTTTCAACACCGACGTTTACGAAATTCACCCGCAGGAACGTCTGCAAATCACCAACGATTTGCGGCGCGAAATGATTGAGATTTTCAGCGGAATGAACATTTATTAACGCAGCACCGCGCTCGGTGATTTGCCGAAACTGCGGTTGAAAGGCAGTGTAAAATGAACCTTGACCAAAGCCGCGCGCCGCTCTATGAGGCAATGCGCGAGCATAGACTGAACCGCGTTGTTCCGTTTGACGTCCCCGGTCACAAGGGTGGTCGCGGAAACGCCACGCTTACCGAATTTCTCGGGAAGGATTGCCTCAAAAACGACGTCAACTCGATGAAGCCGCTCGACAACCTTTGTCACCCGATTTCCGTCATCAAAGAGGCTCAAGAGCTCGCCGCGGACGCTTTCGGCGCGGACAACTCGTTCTTTATCGTAAACGGCGCAACGGGCGCTGTTCAGGCGATGATTATGTCCACCTGTAAGGCGGGCGACAAGATTATCCTCCCGCGAAACGTCCACCGAAGCGCTATCAACGCGCTTGTCGTCTGCGGGGCAATTCCCGTTTACGTCAACCCCGGCGTGAACAAAGACCTCGGTATCCCGCTCGGAATGACCGTTGAAGCGGTTGAACAGGCTATCAAAGAAAATCCCGACGCAAAGGCTGTTCTCGTCAACAACCCGACCTACTACGGCATTTGCTCGGACTTGAAAAGAATTGTCGAAACCGCGCACAAGCACGGTCTTCTTGCGCTTTGCGACGAGGCGCACGGCACGCATTTTTACTTTGGTGAAAATCTCCCGCCGAGCGGTATGTCGTGCGGTGCGGATATGGCTGCCGTTTCCGTCCACAAAACGGGCGGTTCACTCACGCAGAGCGCAATTCTCCTCACCGCAAAAACCGTAAACGCGAACTATGTTCGACAGGTGATAAACCTCACGCAGACTACCTCGGCGAGCTATCTTTTGATGGTTTCGCTGGATTTGGCGCGGCAAAATCTCGCGCTCAACGGAAAGCAGTTTTACGCGAAAACCGTTGAATTCACCGACTACGCGCGCCGCGAAATCAACGCAACAGGCGGCTACTACGCATTCGGCGAGGAGCTTTGCAACGGCGCGGATTTCTATGCGTTTGACCGCACAAAGCTCTCGGTGCACACGCGCGCTATGGGACTTGCGGGAATTGAGGTGTACGACCTGCTCCGTGATGAGTACGGAATTCAAATCGAGTTCGGCGATATCGGCAACATTCTCGCGATTATCACGGGTGCCGACCGCGCTCTCGAAATCGAGCGGCTGATGTCCGCGCTGTCAGAAATAAAGCGGCTTTACGGGAAATCTCCCGTCGGGTTGTACGACCACGAGTACATCAACCCTATCGTCGAAATGCCCCCGCAGCAGGCATTCTACTCCGAGCAAAAATCAACGCCGCTCGACCAAGCTGCCGGCAAAATCTGCGCGGAATTTGTTATGTGCTACCCGCCCGGAATCCCGATTTTAGCGCCCGGTGAACGTATCACCGAGGATATCCTCGATTACATCAGATTTGCCAAGGAAAAGGGCTGCAACCTCACGGGCTGCCGCGATATGAATGTCGAGTATCTTGAAGTTGTGAAATAAGCGGAGGAATTATGGAATTAACGGATTTCAAGCCGTCAGAGGTTTTCAGTTTTGAGGGCGAAGCTGCAATTTGGGGAGAAGAAGTCAATGTTGGCGTTGAGTGCGAAAACAGTTCGCTTGAACAAATGCTCCCGATGATAAACAAGCTTGTGGAGTTCCTCAAAAATAACAAGGCTGCCGTGGTTGAGGCTATGGCGAAAGCGGGAATTATTGACCTTGCGGAGGACTGGGCTTGCGGTGCCGAGGAAGCCGAGGACAGCACCGAAGAACACGAGTGCTACATTATGGAGGACGGCTCGCGGGTGTATTTCCCGATAACGAAAGAGGATTTCGCAAAGGCGCTCCATTTTGACGGAATTTCGGTTTATTACGATGAAGATGAGGACGATATCTCGGCAAGCGTTTATTTCGTGTGCAAACCCGATTATTTCGCATATCACTGCATTGAAACATTTATGGACAGCAAGGGCAATATCGAGGTTAACGGGCTTGCCGGCTGAATGAGGAATGTGAAACTATGGACGAAGATTTTTCCGATAAGTTTGATGAATATTCAATAGAATTCGCCAAAAAGCTTGAGTACAACTGCCACGGCGACTGGACAAAGCTCGACAGCGACGAGCAGGAAATTGCCGCGCTGTGGAAGCTCATTGTCGATATGTACAACGGCGGTTTCGCGCAGTTTTTCTGCAACTGGGGCTACGACTGCTACCTGCTCGCGATGAGAGGTTTGAAGCGAATCGGCGATAACTCACTTTTGGAGATTCTGCACAATACCTATATGAAGGTTTTCGATAAGTTTAAAAATGACGAGAGAATTGCCAAATACTGGGATATCCCGCAGTTTTTCACTCCCGAGGACGAGCAAATCCTCGGCGAAACCGACAGCGCCTTTTGGGAAACCGAGGGTGAAATAATGGCAAAAACTGCGCTTGAATTCTACCGCGATAAGCTGAACAAACAGCCGATTATTACAAAGGAGTAACGCAATGGAGCTTTGGTTTACAGAAAATCACACTCAAAGCGTGAAATTTTCCATTAAAATTAAACGCCACCTCGCAAGCGAACAAAGCGAGTTTCAGAAAATCGATATCCTCGAAAGCGAGGAGCTCGGGCGAATTCTCGTTCTGGACGGCTTTCTTATGCTAACCGAAAAGGACGAGTATATCTACCACGAGATGATTACGCACGTTCCCATGAGCGTGAACCCGAATATCAAAAAAATCCTCGTTATCGGCGCGGGCGACGGCGGCACAATCCGCGAGCTTTGCCGATTCAAGAGCGTCGAGCATATCGATATGGTTGAAATCGACAGGCGCGTTGTCGAGCTCTGCCGCGAGTTTCTACCGCAGACAGCCTGCTCGCTCGATGACCCGCGCGTTCACATCTACTACGAGGACGGGCTGAAGTTTGTCCGCAGAGCCGAGAATGAGTACGATTTGATTATCGTTGACTCAACAGACCCGTTTGGACCGGGAGAAGGCTTGTTTACAAAGGAGTTTTACGGGAACTGCTACAAGGCGCTCACCGAGGACGGAATCCTCGTCAATCAGCACGAAAGCACCTTCTACGATGAATACGCAGAGGCGATGAAACGCGCTCACAGCAGAATTAAAAACTTCTTCCCTATCGCGCTCGTTTATCAGGCGCATATCCCCACTTATCCGTCGGGACACTGGCTGTTCGGGTTTGCCTCGAAAAAATATCACCCCGTTCTTGACCAAAACGCAGAGTGGTGGGTTGAACAAGGGCTGAAAACGCATTATTACAACCGTTTCGTTCACAGCGGCTGTTTTGCGCTCCCGCAGAATGTTCGCGATGTTCTTCGCGAAACCAAAAAAGAGTGAAAACGAATTTTTGTGCAACAATAAGTGAAAACGAGCAGAAAGCTGTTCGTTGAAAACAAGTTTGATTATAAAAAAGTGAGGTAAAAAAGATGAGCAGAGCATTGATTATAGGCGCGGGCGGCGTGGCTTCGGTTGTTGTGGCAAAGTGCTGCCAGAACAGCGAGGTTTTTTCGGAAATTATGATTGCTTCGAGAACCAAAGCAAAGTGCGACGCGCTCAAGGAAAAGTGGCAGGACAAGACCAAAACCGTTATCTCAACCGCTTCCGTTAACGCGGACAATGTTCCCGAGCTGGTTGCGCTTATCAAGGAGTACAAGCCCGATATCGTGATGAACATCGCGCTGCCTTATCAGGATTTGCACATTATGGACGCTTGCCTTGAATGCAAGGTTGACTATCTCGATACCGCAAACTACGAGCCCGAGGATACCGCGAAATTTGAGTATTCCTGGCAGTGGGCTTACCGCGAGCGCTTTGAGAAAGCGGGAATTACTGCAATTCTCGGCTGCGGCTTTGACCCGGGAGTTACGGGAGTTTTCTCGGCTTACGCGCAAAAGCACGAATTTGATGAGATTAACTATATCGATATCCTCGACTGCAACGGCGGCGACCACGGCTACCCCTTTGCAACCAACTTTAACCCCGAAATCAATATCCGCGAGGTGTCCGCGAAGGGTTCTTACATCGAGGACGGAAAGTGGGTTGAAACCGAGCCGATGGAGATTAAGCGCGTCTACAACTTCAAAGGCGTCGGCGAAAAAGATATGTACCTCCTCCACCACGAGGAGCTGGAGTCGCTTGCCCTCAACATCAAGGGTATCAAGCGTATCCGCTTCTTTATGACCTTCGGGCAGAGTTATCTCACGCACCTCAAGTGCCTCGAAAACGTTGGTATGACCAGCATTGAGCCAATTATGTATGAGGGCAAAGAAATTATCCCGCTTCAGTTCCTGAAAGCTGTTCTCCCCGACCCCGCTTCGCTCGGTCCGCGCACTGTCGGCAAGACGAATATCGGCTGCATTTTCCGCGGCAAAAAGGACGGCAAGGACAAGAACTACTACCTCTACAATATCTGCGACCATCAGGAGTGCTACAAGGAAGTCGGCTCGCAGGCGATTTCCTACACCACAGGCGTGCCCGCGATGATTGGCGCGATGATGGTACTCAAGGGTGAGTGGAAAAAGCCCGGTGTGTTCAACGTTGAAGAGATGAACCCCGACCCCTTTATGGACGCGCTCAACAAGTGGGGGCTCCCTTGGGAAGAGGACAGAAATCCCGTGATCGTGGACTGATTTTCACGAACAACAACATTTCAGCCCGGCAGGCTTTTGCTCGCCGGCGCTGTATTAAAGGGAAAAAACATGGAATGGTTAAATCTGTTCGGGCTGGCATTTGTAGCGGTAATCCTTGTTCCGAATATAGTTTTTGCGGTGAAATGCAAGGACGGATTTGACAATCTTTGGCAGAACAAGGCTGTCGAAATTCTTGAGCAAATCGGAAGATTCGGCTGCTTCGGGCTGATGATTTTCAATATCCCGGGAGTTTACTTCGGCTTTTGGTCGGACGAGGCGTTTGCGGTTTACTTGGCAGTGAACTGCGTTCTGGTGCTCGCGTACTGCCTGATTTGGGTAATCTGTTTCCGAAAAAACAGCGTTTTCCGAGCGCTCGCGCTTTCAATTATCCCGTCCGTTTTATTCCTGTTCAGCGGCATTATGAGCAGGTATTTTCTGCTTATCGCCGCCGCGGTTATTTTTGCACCGTGTCATATTCTGATAAGCTATAAAAACGCTGTACAGGCTAACAAAAATTAGTTTGGCTGAAAGGAACGCTATGGATTGGACACAAAAGGTTGAAACACCGTGCTACGTTATCGATGAAAAACAGCTTCGCAAAAATCTGGAGTTGCTCAAATACGTCCGCGAGAAGGCGGGCTGCAAAATTCTCCTCGCGCAGAAAGCGTTCTCGGCGTATGCGACCTACCCGCTTATCGCGCAGTACCTTGACGGCTGCACGGCAAGCGGTATCTTCGAGGCACGTCTCGGTTTTGAGGAAATGGCAAATCCGTTTGGCAAGGAAAATCACATTTTCTCGCCCGCTTATCCCGAAAAGGATTTCGATGAAATTGTAAAAATCTGCGACCATATTGTGTTCAATTCACCGAAGCAATGGGCGAAATTCCGCGAGAAAGTCCGCTCATCACCGCGTTATATTCAGGCGGGTATTCGCGTTAACCCCGAATACAGCGAGATTGAAACCGATATCTACAACCCCTGTTTCACCGGCTCGCGGCTCGGCACAACCCTTGCGCAATTCAAGGAGGATTTGGCGCTCGTTGACGGTATCGACGGGCTGCATTTTCACACAATGTGCGAGCAAAACTCCGATGTTCTCGCGCGGACTGTTCCCGTGTTCGAGGAAAAATTCGGGTTTATGTTTGACAAGATAAAGTGGGTGAATTTCGGCGGCGGTCACCACATCACGCGGCGTGATTATGACGTTGAGCTGCTGATTGATACGATAAAAAAATTCCGCGAAAAGTACGGGCTGGACGTGTATCTTGAACCCGGCGAGGCGGTTGCGCTGAATGCGGGTTACCTTGTGACAACAGTTCTCGAAACGGGCAAAAACGGCATAAATGTCGCGATAACAGACGCTTCGGCTGCGTGTCATATGCCCGATGTTCTCGAGATGCCGTACCGACCGAATATCATCGGCGCGGATTTCCCCGAGAAAAAACCGTTCACCTATCGGCTTGGCGGAAACACCTGCCTTGCGGGTGATATCATCGGCGACTATTCGTTTGACGAACCGCTTTCCGAGGGCGCGCGGCTCGTTTTCGAGGATATGGCGATTTACTCGATGTGCAAAAACAACACGTTTAACGGAATCCCGCTGCCGGCGATTTACTTGCTGAAGGAAAACGGCGAGGTTGAACTGCTGAAGAAATTCGGCTACGATGACTTTAAATCAAGACTTTAAAAGAGGGTGAGCTTTTGGCTGTTTTGTACAATATGGAGCCGTTCGAGGTGCTGAAAATTCTCTACGGCAGCCGCACCGACGGTATTCCCGAGGAGGATTTTGAGCTAAATAAGCGCGAGCGCGGGATTGATGTGCCGCAGAATATCAAGCGGTTTCTCGAGAACTACGCGTATCTTTCCGTGAACCAGCAAAGCTACATCAAGCTCATTCACCCGAATATTATGACGCCGTACATATTCACGGATTTCGATGGGACGAAGCTCCCGCTTGTCTGCATCGGCAGAACGGGCGAATTTAAGGCGGCGGTGTGCGAGGGGAATGTCCCCGACCCCGCGGTTTTCCTGATAAAAACAGCGGGCGGGCCTGTCGAAATCACGCTCTCCAACACCTCCGTTTTCGAGCTCATCAAGGGAAATCTGTTCTCCGTTTTCGCGAAAATGCGCAGAGCCGTGGTTGCCGAAGAGCCGAAACAAGCGGTCAGGCTGCTCCATGAATTTGACGTTGACCTTGACGAAATCGAAAAATCCGCAGAGCGCTCGGGGAAATTTCTGTTTTGCTTCAACGAGGAGAAACAGACCTTCGTTATCGCGGATTTCAGCAGCGGCGAGCTGTCGAGATTTCTCTTTGTCACCGACGAAAATTTCATCAATAAATAAAAAATTCCGACGGACACGCGCCGTCGGTTTTTCTTGTCATATTTTCCGCACTTTGTCCATATATTTTACAAAAACAACCTCGGAGGGCAACACCGCGAAACCAGCGGCTTATGCTTTGTTTTGTTATGTGTTGCCCTCGGACAAAGGAGCAAAAATGAAAAAGAATAATTTGTACGATTTGCTGATTTTCACGCTCTCCGCAGAGCTCGCGGGCGTTCTATCAAGCCTTTTCGCGGGCAACATCAGCGCCGTTTACCAAACGCTCGAAAAGCCGCCGCTCTCGCCGCCTTCTTGGGTTTTCTCGGTTGTGTGGATAATACTTTACGCGCTGATGGGAATTTCCGCGTACCTCGTTTACCGCTCGGACGGTGAACCCGTGCGCGTCAAATCCGCGCTGCGAATTTACTGGCTCCAGCTCCTCGTCAACTTCTCGTGGAGCATCATTTTCTTCAGGTTTCAAGCGTTTTGGGCAGCGTTTGTCGTGCTTATAATTCTGCTCATTCTCGTCATCACAATGCTCGTTAAATTCGCCAAAATCCGTCCCGCAGCCGCTCTCGTAAGCGTGCCGTATCTGCTTTGGCTGCTTTTCGCGGCTTATCTGAATGTGACAACGGCTCTTCTCAACTGAATAAAAAGCGCGGAGTATCTCTCGATAAACCGCGCTTGTTTTATTGTTCGGAAGCTTTCAGCATTTCCTTTTTCCTGCGGCGAGCTTCTCCGCGAAGCTGCTGGGTTCTTGCGATGTCGTGCTTGTTGGGACGCGGCATCTTTTGGAACATTTCAATCGCCTTGTCATAAAGCTCAATCGCGCGGTCAATCGTATCCGCGTCCTTATCCAGCTTCATTCCGCGCGCTTGATACAACAGCCCGAGTGCGTCAAAATCACCCGAAAGCTCACTCAACAGCGCAACCGCTTCAAAGGCTTTCTCGGATTTTTCGCTGCTGCCGATTTCACCAAACATATTCGACAAAGCTGTATAGGTGTGAATGAGGCTGTCGGTAAATGCCGCCGCAGCGGAATTAAACAGCTTTTCCGCTTCATCAAATCTCCCCAAAGCCCACAAACAACGCGCAGAAAGCCGCTCCAGCTCGGCTGATTGCGTTTTGGGAGCACCGCTCTCCTTTGCCCGTTTCACGCGCTCGGAGTTTATCATCAAAGCGTATTCGTAGTTGCAGTTTATAGAATTTCCGTAGAATTCGTCCTCAAATAACTGTTTTAGCTCTTCATTGGTGCTGCTGCCAAACGGGGTTCGCTCAATTTCATTTTGCGTTCTCGCGTACACCGCCGCGTTTTTCAGCTCTCCCTCACCGTACAAAAATGCCGCTAACTCCTGACGTTCATCATTGTAGCAAAGCGAAAAGCCCCACTCGCCGCTGAATTCCAGCTTTTTTAAATCAGCGCCGAAAATCTCCGCAATGCGTGCGATTTCCTCGGGTTTGTCACCGAAGGGTTTGTAACTGAAAGCCGCTTCGCAGTAAGGCGCAAGTCCCTCTACAATTATCTTGCAGAGAAAATCTTGCAGCATAAACCCGCTCAAGCTCCAGTGAACAGTGCTGCCGTCAATTCTTCCGATTGTAATAGGAGGATTTTCGCGGCTGTCGGGGCTTAACACAGCAAACTGCGTTCCTTGGTCATATCCGATAACTAGATAATCATCAACGCGCATTTCATCGCCAACGTGTGCAATGTGGAAATCCCCCACGCGAGATTTGCCCGCATTTACCGGCATATAGAAATATTTTGCCGCAAACTCGCGGACTATCGGGTGAATTTTTGCACCCATTTCTTTTTCCATACCCGAGAGCAAACTTTCGGGCAAACCACATTCAGAACCGCCGAGAAACAGGTTCAGCGCTTCATCGGCGGTTAAATTATACTTTACTGACATCTTCGCTCGATTTCCTTAAAGGTCAACCTTCGGCAGTCCCGCAAAGCCTACTGCAAGGTCCTCGTCCGTGGGGATATAGTCGCTCATCTTGCCGTCGTTGAACGCCTGATAAGCGTACATATCGAAATAACCCGTTCCAGTAAGTCCGAAGAAAATATTCTTCGCCTCGCCCGTTTCCTTGCACTTGAGCGCCTCGTCGATAGCAACCTTGATTGCGTGGCTGCTCTCGGGCGCGGGGAGAATTCCCTCAACTCTCGCGAATTTCTCCGCTGCCGCGAACACCGCTGTCTGCTCAACCGATACCGCTTCGATGAGCTTGTCATCGTAAAGCTGCGACAAAATCGAGCTCATTCCGTGGTAACGCAGACCGCCTGCGTGATTAGGCGACGGGATAAAGCCGCTGCCCAGCGTATACATCTTCGCAAGCGGACAAACCATTCCCGTGTCGCAGTAGTCGTAAACGTATCTGCCGCGCGTAAGGCTCGGGCAGGACGCGGGTTCAACCGCAATTATTCTGTAATCATTCTCACCGCGCAGCATTTCGCCGACAAACGGCGAAACCAAGCCGCCGAGGTTCGAGCCGCCGCCCGCGCAGCCTATGATAACATCGGGCTTAACACCGATTTTCTCAAACGCGGTCTTGGACTCGAGACCGATAACCGTCTGGTGCAGCAAAACCTGTGACAAAACCGAACCGAGCACATATCTGTAGCCCTCGGTTGAAACCGCAGCCTCAACTGCCTCGGAAATCGCGCAGCCAAGACTTCCCGTTGTGCCGGGGTGCTCGGCGAGAATTTTTCTTCCGACGTTGGTTGTATCGGACGGAGACGGAGTAACCGACGCGCCGTAGGTTCTCATAACCTCTCTGCGGAACGGCTTCTGCTCATACGAGCACTTTACCATATAAACACGGCAGTCCAGCCCGAGATAAGCGCAAGCCATTGAAAGCGCAGTTCCCCACTGTCCCGCACCGGTTTCGGTTGTCACGCCCTTCAAGCCCTGCTTTTTCGCGTAGTAAGCCTGTGCAATCGCGCTGTTCAGCTTGTGGCTTCCCGAGGTGTTGTTGCCCTCGAATTTGTAGTAAATGTGCGCGGGTGTGTCGAGCGCTTTTTCCAAGCAATACGCGCGGACAAGCGGCGACGGACGGTACATCTTGTAAAACTCGCGGATTTCATCGGGGATATCGAAATAAGGCGTGGTGTCGTCAAGCTCCTGTTTAACCAGCTCGTCGCAGAACACCGCCGAAAGCTCCTCGGCAGTCATCGGCTTCAGCGTCGCGGGATTGAGCAGCGGCGCGGGCTTGTTCTTCATATCGGCACGCACGTTGTACCACTGCTTCGGCAGCTCGGATTCCTCAAGATAAGTTTTATACGGAATTTTCTCGTTCATTTTTGTTTTTCCTTTCAACAATTTGCGCGATAGTCGTGCATTTTTATTATAAAACATTTCGCGCCGTCTGTCAAGTAAATTTTAGCACATTTTTGCTTTAAACCGACTTATTCTATAAATATTTCCCAAAAATATTTTCTATTGGACTGCGGAAAGTCATCGAGAACGCCGTGCTCGGGGTCGTAAAAAACGCCGTCCGCGTACAGCGACCAGTGCCAGCAGCGCGGCGTTTCAAGGCTCAACAGCGCGACTTTCGGCAGGTCAGCTTTGGAAAAAGCCTGTTTGCGTTCGCGGGAGAATTTTATGCCGTACTCGGTGAGAACGCTTTGCATTTCGCGCAGATTTGTTTCACGCTCGTTGTGGAGAAGCTCGCAGATTTGCTCGGGCGTGGTGTTCAAAAGCATTGCCAAAACCGCTTGCCCGCACTGCAAGTCGGTTGGCTCGTGGATATAATTTATGTTCATAATTACCTCGCGTTTTTTCTCATTTTATCACAAACCGAAAATTTTGTCAACTCTTGCAATTCTTGCAAAAATGTGCTAGAATGATTTACAGAAACTCAAAGGCTGGTGAATTTATGTACAAAATTTTTATCGTCGAGGACGACAGCGCTATCGCTCAGGCTGTCAAAAAGCACCTTGACGGGTGGGGATTTCTCGTCAGAATTGCCGAGGATTTCCGCGAAATTGCCGAGGAATACGAGCGCTTTTCGCCGCACCTCACGCTTCTCGACATCGGGCTTCCCTTTCACAACGGCTTTTACTGGTGCGAGCAAATCCGCAAAATCTCCAAAGCGCCCGTCGTTTTTCTCTCGTCCGCGTCGGACAATATGAACATCGTGCTCGCGATGAATATGGGCGGCGATGATTTTATCGCAAAGCCGTTTGATTTGTCCGTGCTTATGGCGAAAATCAACGCGATTTTGCGGCGGTGCTACGACTTTTCCGCTCCAAATGAAATTATCGAGTATAACGGCGCAGCGCTTAATATCGCAGAGGCTTCGCTGGTTGTCGCGGGTGAAAAAATCGAGCTCACCAAAAACGAGTTTCGCATTTTGCTCACGCTTATGCAAAACCGCGGCAAAATCGTAAGCCGCGAGGAGCTGATGCGAAAGCTCTGGGAAACCGACTGCTACGTTGACGACAACACGCTCACCGTCAATGTTTCGCGGCTTCGCAAGAAAATCGAAAATCACGGGCTGGCAAATTTCATTTCCACAAAAGCGGGAATGGGTTACATTTTGGAGTAAGTTATGGTACTTAATTATCTCAAGTCGCGCGCGGTTTTTCTCGTGCTGTTTGCGGTTTGCTGCGGAGTTTTTGCGGCAATTTTCTCGGGTTATTCGCTCCCGACAGCCGCCGTTTTGTACGCGGGCGCAATCTGCTTTTCTATCTTTTTTGCCGCGTTTATCGTTGATTTTATCCTGTTTGCAAGAAAGGTGAAAAAGCTCCGTCAATGCACTCGTGAAATTACCCTCACAACCGAAAATCTCCCCGCCGCCGCTAATTTTATCGAAAAAGAATATGCCCAAATGCTCGAAATTCTGTTCGATGAAAAAACCGTTATCAAGAAAAGCACCGAGCAAAAACTCGCGGATTTGTCCGATTACTACACGATTTGGGCGCATCAGATTAAAACGCCTATCGCCGCCGCGCGGCTGATTTTGCAGAGCGAGTGCGATGTAAACGAGCTTTCCGAGCAAATCCGCAGAATTGAGGAGTACACGCAAATGGCAATGTGCTACGCGCGCCTTACCTCGGAGAGCACGGATTTTGTTATTCGGGAAATCTCGGCGGACGAGCTTGTGCGCGGTGAAATCAGGAAATTTTCCGCGCAGTTTATCAGGAAAAAGCTCTCGCTTGATTTCAAGCCGGCGGGAAAAACCGTCGTTTCCGATGAGAAATGGCTCGGGTTTGTTGTCGGGCAGATCATCTCAAACGCCGTGAAATACACGAATTCCGGCGGTGTCGAAATCTATTTTGAAGAGCCGCAAACCCTTTGCGTTAAGGACACGGGAATCGGTATTTCTCCCGAGGATTTGCCGCGGATTTTCGAGAAGGGTTACACGGGGCTCAACGGCAGAATTGACGAAAAAGCAAGCGGTATCGGGCTGTATCTCTGCGATAAAATTTGCCGGAAGCTCGGTCACAAAATCACCGCCGAGAGCGATAAAAACGGGACGGTTATCAGGATTTTCCTTACGCAAGAGAATCTAAATTTTGAGTAACCTTACATTTTTGTAAGGCAAATGTAAGCCAAATCGATGGCGCAAAATCGCGGTTTCGGGTATAATTGTAAAAAAAGGAGGTAATTTTATGGCTATACTCGAAGTTCGGAATGTGAAAAAGGTGTACTCGCAGCGCCTCGGCAACAACCACGTCACCGCGCTTTCAAATGTTTCGTTTACCGTGGAAAAGGGCGAATATATCGCGATTATGGGCGAGAGCGGCTCGGGAAAAACCACGCTTCTCAATATCCTCGCGGCGCTTGACAAGCCGACTGCCGGAAACGTCCTGCTCGACGGTACCGACATCACCGCAATCAAGGAGAAAAATATCGCGAAATTCCGCCGCGACAACCTCGGTTTCGTTTTTCAGGAGTTCAACTTGCTCGATAATTTCACCGTCTGCGATAACGTTCTCCTCCCGCTCGTTTTAATGGGAATGCCGCACGACACGATGATGAAAAAGCTCACGCCGACCGCCGAAAATCTCGGAATAACCGAGCTTCTCGACAAGTACCCTTACGAAATCTCGGGCGGTCAGAAACAGCGTACCGCCGCGGCTCGCGCGATGATAACCGAGCCGAAAATTCTGCTCGCGGATGAGCCGACGGGCGCTCTCGACAGCAAGTCCTCCGATGAACTTCTGTCGCTTTTCGCGAAGTTCAACTCGGACGGGCAGACTATCCTTATGGTCACGCACTCCGTTAAAGCTGCTAGCCGTGCCAAACGCGTGCTGTTCATCAAGGACGGCGAGATTTATCACCAGCTTTATCGTGGTGACAGCACCGATGAAGAATTGTACAAGAAAATCACCGACACGCTCACCGTTATCGCAAGCGGAGGTGGGCTATGAACAAATTCATCTACCCGCGGCTTGCCCTCTCGGGAATTAAAAAGAATTTCCGATTCTATCTGCCGTTTTTGTTCGCGTGCGTTGGTATGATGATGGTTTTCTACATAACCGCGTTCCTCGCAAACAGCAATTTTGTTGCACAACAGCCCGGCGGCGCGATGACAAGCGTTGTGCTGCGGCTTGGCTGGATAATCCTCGCTGCGTTCTCCGCGATTTTCCTGTTCTACACCAACTCGTTCCTCTTAAAACGCCGCAAAAACGAGTTCGGACTCTACAACATTCTCGGAATGAGCAAAACAAACGTTTCGCTTGTCCTCGTGTTCGAGAACCTTTTTATCCTTATAATCACGCTTGTTGTCGGCATTTCGCTCGGTGTGTTTTTATCAAAATTTGTCGAAATTCTGCTCATAAATATGCTCGGCGGGAAAAACTCGCTGGAGTTTTATGTTGATTGGACTGTAATCGGGCAGGAAATCGTGATTTACGCGATGCTGTTCGCGCTGATTTTGCTGAAGGGCGTTCATCAGGTCAGCTACACAAGCCCGATTAAACTCTTCACCTCCGCGAAATCCGGCGAGAGACCGCCCAAAGCGAACATCGCCGTGGCAATTATCGGCGCGGTTTTGCTGATTGCGGGATATGTTCTCGCGAATATCGTCAAAAATCCCATTTACGCAATTCTCGCGTTTTTCGGCGCGGTTGTGCTGGTTATCGCGGCAACTTTTCTGCTGTTCATCTCGGGAAGCGTTGTCGTGTGCAAGCTGCTGAAGAAGAACAAAAAGTATTACTACAAAACAAACCACTTCGTTTCCACCTCGCAGATGGCTTTCCGTATGAAACGAAACGGCGCGGGACTTGCTTCAATCTGCGTTCTCGCGTGTATGGCGCTGTTTACCATTATCTCAACCTCGGGGCTTTATTTCGGCTCGGCGCAGATTTTGCGGAAGATGTATCCGAGGGATTTGACATTTCAGCTGGTTACCGACAAGCAGGAAATTGTGGACGGGGTTGAAAAGATTATAAACGAAACCGCGCTTGAAAATAATGTTAACCCGCGTAATTTCGTGACATATCGCTATCTTCACAGTGATGCGGAAAAATATCGCAACAAAAAAATGCTGACCGATGAAGATTACAAAGGATTGACGCAAGATGATTTGGATAAACTTTACAATACTTGCCCGACAATAGAATTTTATCTCATTCCGATTTCCGAATATAACTCGATTATGGGGACAAATCTCACGGTAAACAAGGGCGAGGCGCTGATTTTGAAGCTGCAAAGCGAGCCGAAGAACGAAACCTATGATGTTATTCCTGTTAGATGGTATGAAAAAATCCAAACCATAGGTGAAAACGGCAAAATAATTTATGAGCAAAATCATTATACCGATTTATTCAAGTGCGTTGGGACGGTTGACGATTTTGTTGTTATGGACGGCGACCACCTGAACGAGCTTGTTTATACCGACGTTAACAATTACCATTACCGCTATGCGTTTATCAACGACGAGGACTTTGAAACGCAGTATCAGCGGAAGTTGGAGAACAAATACACATATTACAGAGTTGGTTCGCGAATTTTCCACAATCTCGATGAGATTGATATGAATAGCTTGGAGCCTGACGAAAAAGTGTTCTACGCGCACGAGCCGACTATGTTCTATTATTTCGGCACGGACCTTGACTGTAACGACCAAACTTTGTTCGATATATCAAGAAGCACTTTTCGCAAGGCACATGGTTTTTTCGATGAACACGACGTTGACGAAATTGACGGGAAGCTCTATCTCGAAGATACCCGTATGATTTACGGTTCGGTTAGCGATACCCGAAGCCATTTCTTCGCGATGTTCGGCGGGCTGTTCTTCCTCGGCGTGCTGTTCTGTATCGTGTTTGTGCTGGCGGCGGTGCTGATTATGTACTACAAGCAGGTCACCGAGGGCTTCGAGGACAAGTCGCGGTTTGAAATTCTCCAAAAGGTCGGTATGACAAAAGCCGAAATCCGCTCCTCTATCAACTCGCAGGTGCTCACGCTATTCTTTACGCCGCTTCTCGTCGCCGGTGTTCACATCGCGTTTGCGTTCCCGCTGATTGTAAAGCTGCTGATGATGTTCGGGCAGATGGACGTCGGTTTTCTGATACTCGTCGCGGTAATCTGCTTCGTGCTCTACTCCGCGGTTTACATTCTCGCTTATATCCTCACCTCAAAGAGCAACTACCGGATTGTCGCACGTTAATTTTCGGCAATTTCGACAAAATTTGCAAAACCGCTTGACAAAACCCGAGCTTTGTGGTAAAATATAAGCAATCTCTATGGGGGAGTAGTCGGCGGGATATCCGCGGCACTTATCGACATAATGGCGTAACGCCCGGTAATGCTTACGAGCAATTTTGCTTTAACGACAAGACTCACAGACGGTGTAAAACTGTCTGCGGGTCTTTTTTTATCCGCAGACAACGAAAGGACGGATAAATATGAGCATTATCGAACTTTTTATTCTGGCAGTCGGACTGTCGATGGACGCATTCGCCGTGTCAATCTGCAAGGGACTTTCCCTCGGCAAAATCAAGTGGAAACACATGCTTATCGCGGGCGCGTGGTTCGGCGGTTTTCAGGCGCTTATGCCGCTTATCGGCTACTTTTTGGGCAGAGGCTTCTCCGATTTTGTGTCGAATTTTTCGCACTGGATTGCGTTTGCGCTGCTGTTAATCATCGGCGGAAATATGATTAAAGAGGCGCTCGGCAAGGACGATGACGAGGACGATGGCGGCGGTGCTTCGATGAAATTCAAGGCAATGCTCCTTCTCGCGATTGCAACAAGCATTGACGCGCTTGCTGTCGGCGTGACCTTCGCGTTTCTCGATGTGGCAATCGTTCCCGCGATACTTTTTATCGGCGTTGTCACGTTCGTGTTCTCGGCGGCAGGCATCAAAATCGGCAGCCTTTTCGGTACAAAATACAAGTCAAAAGCTGAATTTGTCGGCGGCGTTATTCTAATTCTCCTCGGCATTAAAATTCTGCTCGAGGGACTTGGCGTGTTCGGGAAATAAACAAATCCGCGCAGGTGCTTTACCCGCGTGGTGTTTTTATAAATCCAAGAACATTTTGTGCAAGCGCAAATCCTCGGTGAGCTCGGGGTGAAACGCGAAGCCGAGCCGGTTGACTTTAACCGCATTTTGCTCGGGAAAATTAGCGGGAGGGCTCACGTTTTCGATATACAACAAAAATCCGCGCCGGTGCTTTACCCGCGCGATGTTTTCATAAATCCAAAAACATTTTGTGCAAGCGCA